>DAOTYH010000001.1:0-10481 GCA_034435015.1 Anaerolineae bacterium
GCCCAGCCCGCCGTTCCCTCCCCTGATCGTGGATGCCCACGAAGACATCGCCTGGAACTGGCTGGAGTTTGGGCGCGACCCCCGCGAGAGCGCCTACGATGTGCGCGCCCGCGAAAGCGGAACATGGATCATCAGCGCGGCAGGCCAGCGCACAACCGGCCTGCCTCAGTGGATTCAGGGGCGGGTCGGGATCATCTTTGCCACCCTGTTTGTCATGCCCCACAGCCACGCTTGGACTTCCAGCCTGACTCAGGTGTACTCCACGCCGCAGGAGGCCCATCAGCGGGCTGTCGAACAGATGGATCGCTATCATGAGCTGGCGGCTGGGGATGCTTTCCGGCTGATCACCTCGCGGCAGGCGCTGGACGATGTGCTGACAGCATGGTCGCCGGAGCGGTCACAGCCGCCGCCAATCGGGCTGGTGATCGCCATGGAGGGGGCCGACCCCATCGAAACGCCTGATCAGGTGGCCGAATGGTATGCCCGCGGCCTGCGGATCATCGGGCCGGCATGGGCGGCAACCCGCTACGCCGGCGGCACGGGCGAGCCGGGCCCCCTGACCGAACTAGGGCGCGGCCTGCTGAGGGCGATGGCCGAGTTCAGGATGATCCTCGACTTGAGCCACAGCGCTGAAGAAGCCTTCTTCGAAGCGGCAGACAGCTATTCCGGCCCGATCATCGCCAGCCACAGCAATCCCCGCGCCTTTCTGCCCACCGACCGCGGGCTTTCGGATGAGATGATCCGCCGGCTGGCGGGGCGCGGCGGCGTGATCGGGATTGTGCCCTACAACAGCTACCTGATGCCGGGCTGGGAAGCGGGCGATCCGCGCAGTCTGGTGACGGTCGAGACGGTAGTACGGGCTGTTGATTATGTAGTCCAACTGACAGGCAGTGTGGAGAACGTGGGGCTGGGTTCGGATTTTGACGGCGGGTTCGGCGCGGCCTCTCTGCCGGAGGGGATGGATACCATAGCCGATCTCCAACAGATCGCTGACGCGCTGGCGGCATGGGGATACACAGGAGAGCAAGTTGAGGCCGTGATGAACGGCAACTGGCTGAGAGTCCTGCGGGACGCGCTGGGCGCTGAGGGGTGAATCATGCCCGCCCGTGAGGATATTCCGCCGTCGGCCTGTCTGTTGTACAATGTCACATGAAGGGAGTTGACGGCCGCACCAGCCTGACCATCCGGTCTTATGTTTGACTGTCTAAGGAGAGGAGGCTATGAGTTTCCTTGAATTGGTTCAGACCCGCTACAGTGTCCGCAGTTACAAGCCCGATCAGGTGCCTGATGAACTGCTGGAGAAGGTGCTTGAGGCGGCCCGGCTGGCCCCGACCGCCGACAACCGGCAGTCGTTCCGGCTGATCGTGATCCGAACAGCAGGCCGCCAGCAGGAGCTGAAACGCATCTACAACCGCGATTGGTTCGTGCAGGCCCCTATTGTGATCTGCGCCTGCGCCGTGCCGGCTGAGGCATGGGTGCGCTCAGACGGGCGGAACTACGCCGACATAGACGCCGCTATTGCGATGGACCACCTTACCCTTGCCGCCGCCGATCTAGGGCTGGGCACGTGCTGGATCGCCGCCTTCGATGTCAAAGCCGTCCGCGAGATGCTGGGCCTGCCGCACAATGTCGAGCCAATCGCCTTCACGCCGCTGGGGTATCCTGCCGAGGAAGGCGGCGAGAAACGGCGTAAACCGCTCGATGAGCTGGTGCATTACGAGCGGTGGTAGCGATCACCGGCAAAACGCTCACCGATCAGCAGGCCTCCTGTCAGGGTGAGGCCTGCTCTGCTGTTCAGGGCTGGGGGGTGCCGGGCGGATTCACCAACTGAGCGGCGCGGGTAGCGGCCTGAGCAGGGGCAACGCCGTTCAGGAGGACATCCTCCAGCGCGTCTTGAATGGCCGGCCCTGCCACAGCCCGCAGAGAGGCGTCGGGCAGGGGACGGGCGTTGCTCAAAAGCTGGTGGCCAAACGACAGGTAGGGGTCATCGTCCCCCCACACCGCCAGAGCCGCCTGCTGAGAAGGAAGCCAGCCCGCCGCCTGCGTGTAAGTTCCCTGATTGACCGGATTCATCAGAAAGTTGACGAGTGCCATAGCCCTGGCCTGCTGGTCAGGGTCAGAGGTGACCACCACCCACGACCAGCCGCTGGCCAGCGCGAACGGCTCGCCGGTCGGGGTAGGTATCCAGCACAGGCCGGTGGAGCGGGCCTCACTGCGTCTAGCGAGATAGAGGGTCGAGGTGACAACAGCCAGGCCGGCCCGCCGCTCCAGATACATGTGCCATGTCTCCGCTGGATCGGTGATCTGGAACAGGGCGGTATCTACTTTGCCGGCCTCGTGAGCCTGCACATAGAAATCCAGCACCTGAGTCAGCGGCACGACATCCAGCACCGGCACACCCGCCTCGTCTGACAGCCTGCCGCCGGCGGCCATATACTGAAGCAGGAGGGTATGGCTCACACTGCCCAGCGTGCCCGCCGGGAAGACGTAGGGGATCGGGCTGGCCAGCACCGCTTCAAATGAGGCGGGCGGCTGTTCAAAGGCTGTTTCGCGGTACACAACGTGCTGGACTTCCAGGACATAGGGCAGGCCCATCAATTGCCCGCCGACCGTGCCAAGCTGGCTGGCCGCCGGATAGAGGGCTGAGACAATAGCGGGGTCAACCAGCGTCTCAATCGGCACTATCAGGCCCTCTGCGGCGGCCTGTACCAGCGTATCCCGATCGACCAGCGCCAGATCAGGCAGAATGCCGGGCGCGACCGGCGGGGCACTCCGCAGATAGGCCAGCGTACTGCCCGGCCCGCTGACCCGCTTGACGTAAAACTCAACCTGAATGTCGGGATGGCTCTCATCGAAGGCGGCCAACTGAGCTAAAAGCTCCTCACCGCTGACCGTGTCTTCAGAGGGGACCACCCTCTCAGTGGTCCAGACGGTCAGCACAGGGGAGCTTTCAGGCAGGGCCGGCCCAACCGTGCCGTCCGTTGCGGTGGGGGTATAAAGCGGCGCCCCGATGGTCGGCGCAGAGGCCGTTGGCGTGAGGGCAGGGACGGCAGTCACCGCACAGGCAGACAGGCCGGCGGACAGACACAGCGCAATCAGGACAGGCACAGGTTTGAGCATAGAGGGGCTTTCCCTAAATAGTGCGGCTGTTGGATTACCTGCCGCTAATTATACCCCTACGGTGCAGGCGCTCCTAACGGCTTGAGTTTTTTCAAGACCCTAGTTTTTCTGGCAGGAGAGAGCATAAGAGGTTGGGAAGTTGAGCGTCTTATACCCCGTCTAACCATCCGGCAGCTTGCGGTAAGGCAAGAGCGGCAAAGTAGTCGGCCCAGCCTTGAAGCGTAGTACACTGAGGCCGGGATTTTTTCGAAACCACTCGTAGAATCCCCACTCAAGCACTTGGTGGTCATGGTAACCCGTCTTGTTCCGACAGCCAGGGTAGGTATATTTGATTCGCGGTTCATATGGGAAATTACGTTTGACCTGATAGTGACTCACGTCGCTCAGGTCTGGTAACCCCATCTGCCATGTTTCGATATAGCGTGGGTTTTCCCGAAAATAAGCCCTGATGATTTGGGGTCTAATGATCCCCAAACTGCGTCCTTGCTCCTTAATGACGTGGAGGCCCTCATCTACCAGGCTGGCTACCAAGCTGTGCCTATACTCCTTATTGTCGAAGCGGCCTACAATTTCAACGCGCTTATCTAGATCGTTCCACTCAGAGCGTGCCCCAGCGATCTTCCAGCTTTCCTGGCGCCCATCTCGCGGATTCCGTTCAACACTAACCCGCACTATATCCCATTGCCGCCGAGGCATATCAGGGCGGGCAGGATAGAGGCGTATGAAACCGTATCTTTCCGACCAGCCTGCCAGGCAAACCGTCACGCGGCCATCTCTAAGAGGTTCTGGGCAGGCACGCCCCATGATGATCAGGTCTTCAATGACCATGCCTGCTCGCCCGCCTGTACAGAGAAAGCTGATGTTGTCAAACCAGTATAAACGGCCACTAGTTCAAACTCTAACACCCAGACCCGGACTCTAGTGCTAAGGGGGCCGTGAATAAGCTTCCAAACACGCAAGAAATCTTGGCGGCTGGGAAAACCCTCTGCCAGAGCCTCTGCCGACGAGATCCGTGAGAGATATTCGCTTCGGATGCGCACTATTCGGATGCGAGCTACCTGGGCGGTGCCTCGCCCTATCTGGACAGCATACGTCCTCCCAACTTCCCACTTGATACGTCCATTGTATTTGATCGCTTGGATACGGTTATGACGGCCTCGTACAGCCTGCTCACCGGGCTTGATCACCCGCCGCGTCTGCGTTTTGCTCCTATCTATGACAGAAGCCCAAGTATGTTGGAAGATCATGTCCTTATATTCCTGAGAACTAGAGGGCTTACTGTCCCATTATATGTCACTGCTCATCCCGCACAAGCCTTTCAGGGGCACTTCTCGACGTTCCATCTCCCCCTCACTTTTGACACAGCCCCCGCCTCGTGCTAGACTGAGCCGGTGTACGCTGGCTACACCGGTCAGACTCGCATACCACGGGAATGAGGATATTTCACCATGAGCCGACGATTTCTGGGGTTACAAGAACGCCGCCGCCGCACTCACCGCATTCTGATCGGCGTCATTCTGGCCTCTTTGCCTTGTTACTTCTGCGGCATTGTCCTGCTGGTCGGTTTCAGCGGACGCACGCCGAGCCGTTTCTCGATGACCCAGACCGCCGCCGCGTTATATACAGCCAGCGCGACTTCCGCGGCGACCAGCACCAGCACCCCGACCATCACCCCCAGTTACACGCCAGGCGGGCCGACCGTGACTCTGCCCTACACCCCGACGCAGTTCTTCCCGCCCACCAACACGCCGACGCCGACCATCACCCTCACGCCGACCGACACCCTCACGCCGACCATCACCAACACCCCCGACTTGACCGGAACAGCCAGCATCGGCAACGTGCTGACGCAGGCGGCGCTCCAGTTGACTCTGACGGCACTGGCGCCGACCAACAATGCGGCTACGGCTACTGCGCTGGCGGCCACCCAGACGGCTGTCGCCGGCCAGACGGCCACCGCAGAAGCCGGCCAGACAGCCACAGCTCAAGCGGCGGCCACCCAGACCGCGCAGGCCCAGATCACGCCTCCCGCACCGGAGGCCACTGCCACCACGCCGTGAGGCTTCTGGCGGCCATCAACGCCGCAGGGCGGCTTCCCAGCGGTCCTCTATTCGATTGACAGGGAGACACCCCCAATGGATTTAGAGCAACACCTGATCGAGCTGTCTGACACGCCCGGCCTGTCAGGCCATGAGGCGCCTATCCGCGACGTGATCCGCCGGGCTTGGGAGCCGCTGGCCGACGAGTTCAGCGCAGACAGGCTGGGCAGTCTGATCGCCATTCGGCACGGCAACGGCCCGGAGCCGCGCCGGCGTGTGCTGGTCACCGCCCACATGGACGAGATCGGCCTGATGGTCACCCAGATCGAGGAAGGTTTCCTGCGCGTCACCGCTGTCGGGGGGATAGACAGGCGCGTTCTGCTGGCCCAGCCGGTGATCGTGCATGGGGTAAGACCTCTGCCGGGGCTGATCGGGAGTCGGCCCCCGCACGTGCTGGGGGCAGGCGCACGCAAAGGCTACCCGGACTTCGATGATCTGGTTGTGGATACCGGCCTGCCGGCCCGCCAGCTTGAGAAGCTGGTGCCGGTCGGTGCGCCGGTGACATTTGACCAGCGGGCTGTCGCCCTGGGCGACGGGCTGGTGACCGGCAAGGCGCTTGACAACCGGGCTTCAGTGGCCGCCGTGACCCAGATTCTGGCTAACCTTCAGGGCCGAACCCATCGCTGGGATGTGCTGGCCGCCGCCACCGTACAGGAAGAAACCGGGCTGGCCGGCGGGCACACAGTAGCATGGTTCACACAGCCTGATCTAGCCGTTGTGATTGACACTGGCTGGGCAATCGGCGCAGGCGTCACAGAGGACAAGGGCTTTAAGCTGGGCGGCGGGCCGACATTGGTCATCGGCCCCAACGCACATCCTAAGCTGTTCGACATGATGCGCGAGCTGGCCGCCCAATTAGAGATTGATGTGCATCCTGAGCCGGCGGCGCGTCATAGCGGCACAGAGGGGTGGGCTATTCAGGTCAGCCGGGACGGCGTGCCGTGTGCCATCCTGAGCATCCCCATCCGCAACATGCACTCGCCAGTGGAGATCGTCTCCCTTCGTGACATTGAGCGGGTAGCCCGGCTGGCGGCAGAGTTTATCGTCACGCTGGACGACACTACGCTGGACAAACTAGCATTGGATGCCGAGTCATCGTTCAAGCAGGGCAACCGACAATGAAAATCCTCAGACAGCTTTCGGAAGCAATAGGCGTCAGCGGCGCAGAGGGCGAGGTACGCCGCGTCATCCTTAACTTGATCCGCCCCTACGTAGATGACATCCAGACCGATACGCTGGGCAACCTGCTGGCTTTCAAGAAGGGGACCGCCTCCAGCGGGCCGACCGTCATGCTGGATGCCCACATGGACGAGGTGGGGCTGATGGTCACCGGCTACAACGGCGATGGGATGCTCAAAGTGGAGGCCATCGGCGGGCTGGATGAACGCATCCTGCCGGGCATCCGCGTGCTGGTGGGGCCTCAGAAGCTTCCCGGCGTGATCGGGGTCAAACCCGTCCATCTGCTGGAGAACAGCGAACGGGACACCGTCATCAAGCTGGATGCCGTGCGGGTAGATATAGGGGTATCCAGCAAGGAAGCGGCACAGAGCAAAGCGCCCATCGGCACGCGCATTGCCTTCGATACCCCTTTCCTAGACTTAGGGCAGACCGTGCGGGGCAAGGCCTTCGACGACCGGGCTGGATGCGCGGTACTGGTTCATCTTTTGCAGGGCGAGCCGTTCCCCTTTGACATAGCGGCGGTGTTTACCGTACAGGAGGAGGTCGGGCTGAGAGGGGCAGGCGTGGCGGCGCATGCTGTTAAGCCGGACATGGCCTTCGTGCTGGAAGGCACGATCTGCGACGACCTGCCCAAGAAAGACGATGTTTCCCCAACGACCGTGCTCGGCGCAGGCCCGGCCCTGAGCGTGATGGATCGTAGTGTGATCTATGATGCCCGCCTGAACCGCCTGATCACCAAGACCGCCGACGAGTTAGGCATTCCCTACCAATTCAAACAGCCGGGCATCGGCGGGACGGACGGCGGCTCCATCAACCTCAGCGAAGCGGGCGTGCCGGTCGCGGCGCTCTCTGTACCCTGCCGCTACATCCACAGCCCGGCGGCCATCCTGAGCAAGAAAGATTATCAGAACACCATCCGTCTCCTGCGCGAAACGCTGGCACGGGTGGATCGGAGCGTCATCACACGGTAGGGAATGATTCAAAATGGGAGATGGGAGCTCCTCAATGCTACTGGCAAAGTGATCAGGCCTCATCATGGCTGTCTGAGGTGGCCCTCGTTCCAACGCGACCGACAGACAATGCAGGAAGCATCCGGACCCTGAACAGTAAAAAGTGACAGTCGGCTACACTGCCCTGCCGCTCCGAAACTATATGCATGTCATAGAATAGATGCTTTGTCCCCAGCGAAACAGAAAGGTTCCCCAATGAATCCTCTTGCAGAATGGGAGGCAATATTCATCTGTCCGATAGACCATGCTCCACTCATGTACCTAGAAGCAGAGCAGAGATGGGCTTGTACTGCCTGTACATTCAGAACGGAAATACAAACTGTATCTAGCAGGCTTATCCCGGACTTCCGTGCTGTAGACACTCCTCAGACTGTCCAACTGTCCTTCTCAATACCAACCAGACCACTTGAACGCGACCGACTGGTAGAAGCTTGCTTTCTGGCAAATCAAGTGAGGATAGCGCCGCTTCGCCAGAAAATTCGGACTAAGCTGACCAATGGACACCGCTATTATTGTGAGAAAATCCTAAATGAGTATGGCCCCGACTGCCCCATCCTTGACCTTGGATGTGGTAGCGGCGATAACCGCCTGTACCTGTATTCAATTGGGTTCAGAAGGGTGCTGACAGTGGATTGGCTGGCTGAAGGTGCAGACATGCTGGTTGACGCACATCGCCTGCCGTTTGCTGATCACCAGTTTCAGGTAGTCATCTCAACAGCCGTCTTTGAGCACCTCTACAATCCGTTTATTGCGATGACCGAGATCGGGCGCGTTCTTAAAGCTGGCGGCTACTTCTTAGGGGGCGCCAGTTTCTGGGAAAGCTGGCATGGGTCTTCTTACTTTCATCTGACACCAGATGGTTGGAATGCATTGTTACAGCACGCAGGTATGCAGATGGAGGACCTATGGCCTGGGTGGGGAGTAATTCCGGCACTAATCCATCATGTACTAATCCCAGGACACTTTCGCCGGCTGGGATACAGACTTCAAGCAATGCTCGAATGGGTCTATCGCCTCATCATGGGTGAGAGTGGTGTACGTAGGTTGCAATTAAGAGCCAGCGGCTCTTACCAGGTGTTAGCCCGTAAGATAGGAATGTAACTTGGGTGTCGGTAGCTTATCAGCGCTTGAGGTAGACAGGACAAGGTACGTTGAGGACTCGCATGACTGACTCGTGTTCTGGACCTGAGCCTTGTTAAGCAGGATGCTACAGGGAGCCGGAAGTCAGAAGAGGATGAGCATACGGACAAGAATTTTGAGGCAAGGAAACAGCTCAATACGTGGTTGATGCTGGCATACACTAAGGGTGTGAAAGCAACGCTTGCAATCAGGTCATATTGAGATGCAGTTTTTGGAGACACCACCAGAATCATCGGGATTGGAGCAGAACATGATCGAGACGATACGCAAACTTGTGGAAGCCTACGGCCCCAGCGGCCATGAAGACCAGATCAGAACGCTCATTCTGGATGAGATCAAAGACCTATCAGACGACATCACCGTTGACGCGCTGGGCAACATCATCGCCCGCCGCGCCAGCGGCAAACAGGGCGCTCCAAGAGTGATGCTCTCAGCCCACATGGACGAGATCGGTGTCATGGTAACCCATGTGGACAAGGAAGGCTTTCTGCGCTTCACGGCCATTGGCGGAGTGGCGGCAGTCACCTTGATCGGCAACCGGGTGCGCTTTGCGGACGGCACGATTGGCGTGATCGGCGTGGAAAAACGCGACAACACAGACGCCGTCCCGACCTTCGACCAGTTGTACATTGATGTATCTGAGAGCGCCGGCAGGCACACCATCAAGGTCGGCGATGCGGCATGTTTTGACCGCGGGCTGGCCGTGCGCGGCGAACGGCTCGTGGCCAAAAGCATGGACGACCGCATCGGCTGTGCGGTACAGATCGAGGTGATGCGCCGTCTCGGCAGTTGCCCCAACGATGTCACCTTTGTCTTCAGCGTGCAGGAGGAGGTCGGCCTGCGCGGCGCCAAGACCGCCGCCTATGCGGTTGATCCAGAGGTTGGCATTGCCATTGATGTAACCCGCACCGGAGACACGCCCAAGTGCCAGCCGATGGAAGTGGCGCTGGGCAAGGGGCCTGCTGTCAAGATCAAGGACAGCGGACTGCTGGCCGCGCCGGAAGTGGTCGAGTGGATGGAGAAGGCCGCCCGCAAGGCGAAAATCCCCTACCAGCGCGAGGTGCTGATCGCCGGTGCCACGGATGCCGCCTCCATACAGCTCTCGCGGGCGGGCGTCAAGTCAGGCTGTCTCAGCATCCCGTGCCGCTATGTGCATACCACCAGCGAAACGGTGGACATCAACGATGTCGAAAACGGCGTCAAACTGCTTGTGACTCTGCTGGAGAGCAAAGCCGAAGTATAACGTGCCTTCCCCCTTGTCTGTTTGATACAAGCTGACAGCCCCTCGTCCCCATTCCAGAGAGGGGCGGGGGGCTGATGTGTCTGTGCACCGGTCGGCCCTGAAGGAGCAAGCTCATGCGATACGGTTACTTTGACGACGAGCTGAAGGAATATGTGATCACCCGCCCGGACACGCCGCGCTCATGGAGCAACTATCTGGGAAGCACCCGCTACGGGGCTGTCATCACCAACAACGCCGGCGGCTACGGTTTTTACCAGTCAGGCGCACGCGGGCGTTTTCTGCGCCTGCGCTTTAACGGTGTCCCCATGGATCAGCCCGGACGCTACTTCTACCTGCGCGACTGCGAAAACGGCGATTACTGGTCAGCCTCATGGCAACCGGTGGGCAAACCGCTTGAGCAGTATCAGTCCACCTGCCGTCACGGCACGGCCTATACGACGATCACCTCACGCTATACCGGCATCCTGAGCGAGACTACTTTTTTCGTCCCGCTCGATCAGAACTTCGAATACTGGCTTCTCAAGGTCACCAACGAAAGCAGCCGCACACGCCGAATCGCGGTGTTCACCTTCTGCGAGTTCACCAATCAGTGGGACACCTACCAAGATCAGGTCAATTTGCAGTATTCGCTCTTCATCGTGCGCGGCGAGCTGACTGCCGACGGGTTGTTGCGGATCGCCATTCAGGACC
>DAOTYH010000002.1:0-28624 GCA_034435015.1 Anaerolineae bacterium
AGGCAGTAGTGGCGCAGGGGGTCATTACCGAGAAGTTGGTCCAGTATCAGAATGATCGCCTGCTCCCATTCAGCGTACCTGCCTTTGTGATACGGTATGCCTATCCAACGCCGCAGGGACAGATGCGTACAGGTGAACAGGTTGTCACACGAAGGTTCTTTGAGCAACTAGGCGGGCCGGGGACACCTGTGCCCGTGACTATGCGGGAAGATAACCCCGCCATCAGTGCTGTTGACCCCCGCCTGACATTTCCGAGCAACAGCGGCTGGCGGATGGGGATAGCCCTTGCGGCGATCTTTGCCGCTTCGGCGTTGGGCAGTGGAGGGGTAAAGTTACTGCGAGAGAAGGCAGGGCTAGGTGCTTCATCTTGATCAGGATGGTATAATCCACCCCGCTTTGACTCTAGCGCTTGGTTGGAGTGACTTGTGTCGGAAAATCCTTCTCAACATAATACCTCACGTGAACGACTCCCCGCCTTACTGGCCGGTCTGGGCATTGGAATAGTGCTGATCGCGGCTGGTGTGGCCATACGTGCCCGGCAGGTTCAGGCGGTTGAAGTAGCAATTGGGGCTACTCAGACAGCGCTTGTCCCGGATACACCTACTCCGACGGCGACTCTGACCGCTACTCCCTCTGACACACCGACTTCAACTGCTACCCCTACGCGCACTCCGACAGGGACATTGCCGCCCACTGACACTCCTACGCTGACCTTTACACCTTCGCCGACACCTGTCCCCCCCCGCCGTGTCTCCATTGACACGGGTGGTTATGCCACGCCCTCGACCCCCCCTTCAACGGCCATTCCAACGCCGGTTGAGCCGATACCTGTTCCACAGGGCGTGATCAATGTTGTGCTGCTTGGCAGTGACAAACGGCCTGACGATCCCGGCTTTCGCACCGACACCATCATTATTGTCTCGATCAACACACGAGAGAACACGGTCAACATGTTATCGTTGCCCCGTGACCTGATGGTTTATGTCCCCGGCTGGACAATGGCCAAGCTCAATACCGCCTTCCAGCACGGCGAGGCAGTCGGCTGGCCGGGGGGCGGGTTTGGACTGTTGCAAGAGACTCTGTTGTATAACTTGGGCATCACTGTCAGCCATTATGCCTTTGTAGACCTCAGCGGTTTCAAGGAGATTGTGAATATTCTGGACGGCATTGACGTGCCGGTTGATTGCGCTCTACAAGGCTGGCGGTTGCGAAGCCCCGTCCGGGAGCCAGAAGACTTTGCTACTTATGATGAGTATGTAGCCTATACAGCCGACGAAAGCAACTGGGAGATGTATACCCTGCCGGTAGGCGTCCATCGGTTGGATGGCTACATGGCGCTCTGGTATGCCCGCTATCGTCTCAGCTCCAGCGACTTTGACCGCGCCTATCGTCAACAACAGGTACTCCGTGCTATCTTCACACGGGTCAGAACACTTGGCCTGCTCGATGTCAGGACAATCGGGGAGATGTGGCGGCAGTATGGCGATTTGGTTGAGACTGACATGGGGTTAGGCAATCTCCTCCAGTTTGCCCCCATTGCGGCCAACGTGGATAACGTCGAGATTAGCAGTTACTTTCTCAACTCAGCCCAACTTGTGGCATGGATGGATCCGCAGTTACAGCAGTCGGTGTATTTGCCTGTCCCTGGAGCGATTGAGCCGTTGATTGCGGCGGCCATGCAACCCCCTGCCCGGAACTACCTGACAGCTAACATGGTCACTGTTGAGGTACGTAATGGGACCAGCCTGGCCCGCTTGGACGAGGTGGCGGCTGACCGCTTGATCTGGGCTGGGATGGATGCCACCCCGACAGGTTTTGCTGATCGGAGGGACTACCCTCAGACAGTGATCTATGATTTCACAGGGCGTACGAAGACCAGCCAGCTTTTAATGATGCAACGTCTCCTGCGTGTAGCTGATGCACAGGTGATCGTCCAGCCTGACCCCAATCGTGCGTTTGACTACCTGGTCATTTTAGGGCAGAACTATCAGAGTTGTACACGCAACGCGGGAGTGGTTGGCCCTACTCCTACGCCGGGCGGGCCATAGAATGACCGGCTGAAGATGATGCTTCCGGCTACTTGACAGCTCTAGGCTTTGCTTGTTATAGTGTAGACGCAGTTTACCAATTATTGTATCTGTTACTCCCGTCAAGGTGCCCACTGCCCCGGATGGCAGGGCACAAATGGCGAAGCCGGTGAGAGTCCGGCGCTGCCCCGCAACTGTAACCCGTATACACGGGGAGCCAGGTCGCCCGCCTTGATGGAGTTCCAGCCTTCGTGGAGAGGGGTTGGGAACTGGAGCATTGCTCCGAGCGATCCGCGCTAGTTCCCCAACCTTGGCCGAGGCCAAGGTTTTTTGCTTCCCCCGATCCATTAGGGCGTTACTCATTCTGCGAGAGGATCGGGGTAGGTGCTCTCTTCGTCAACCTCCAGCCATTTCTTGCTTGCCTCTCTGCCAATAGGCCGCCGCATGGCGATCATCTGCGGTGCGCTGATGGTCATGCTGATTCTTGCCGGTCTTATTTCGCTGGCATACGGGGCGGCACCGATCCCTTGGGATGATGTCGCTCGGCTGATCTTGCGTGGGATAGGTTTCCAGGTTGGGCTGGACCTTCCCAACGCTCAAGCCACGATTGTCAATCAGGTACGTCTGCCGCGTATTCTGGTCGGGGCGGTAGTCGGCGCGGCGCTGGCATGTAGCGGCGGGACGATGCAGGGCATCTTCCGCAACCCGCTGGCTGACCCCAGCATTATCGGGGTGAGTGTGGGCGGCTCATTGGGGGCGGTGATCGCCATCTCAACTGGTCTTGTGGTCAGGCAGGCCTGGCTGATCACGCTCTTCTCTTTTGCGGGTGCAATGGGGGCGGCCACACTTGTCTACCTGCTGTCGCTGGTACGTGGTCAGTCTCAGCCGGCCACCTTGCTGTTAGCCGGCGTAGCAGTCAACTCATTCTTTGGCGCGATGATCTCAGCCCTGTTATTGCTTACCAACCGCTTCCCGGAGGTGCAGGCCATCCTTGGCTGGCTGATCGGCGGGCTGCGCGGTCGCGGATGGTCTCACCTGGGGATCGTGATTCTCCCTGTCTTCCTGTCTATAGGGCTGTTGTTCTTCTTTGCCCGCGACATTAACTTGCTGTTGCTGGGCGAAGAGACGGCGCAGGGACTAGGTGTCAATGTGCCTCGCACCCGTTTTATCCTCTTGGCGCTGGTCTCGCTTGCCACTGGGTCGGTGGTCAGCATTACCGGCCCAATTGGGTTTGTCGGGCTGGTTGTGCCGCACATGTTACGGCTGGTGATCGGGCCGGATTACCGCCTGCTGTTGCCCGCTAGTGCGCTGGGAGGAGCTGTCTTCTTAGTGATAGCTGACACCGTGGCTCGGCTGGCCCTTCAGCCTGCCGAGCTTCAGGCAGGCATAGTCACTGCCCTTGTCGGTGCACCTTTCTTTACCTTCTTACTGTATCGCAACCGCCGCTTGCTCTACTCAATTCAATAAGCAAAGGAGGCAAATACAAATAGTATGCGCAAGGGATTGATAGCTCTCATGATCATGGTAGCACTGGCTCTCGTAGCCTGTGCGCAGGGGCCTGTGTCCACGCCAGAAGCAACCGAAGCCCCATTCAACGTGACGGTGACCGACGGCCTGGGTAACGAAGTCACGCTGAATGCCAAACCGATGCGCATTGTCTCGATGACGCTCGCCACTGACGAGATTCTGCTCGATCTGGTGGGGCCGGAACGGCTGGCTGGCATTACCTATCTGGCTTCAGATGCCAGCTTGAGCAACATTGCCGATCGGCCTGAGCTGGCCCAGATTCCCAACGTGGTTCAGCCCAACCCTGGCCCAGAGCAAATCATTGCCATGGAGCCTGATCTGGTGCTTGTGGCCGCCTTCACCGATGCGGCGGTGATCGAGCAATTGAAGCAGGCAGGCCTGCCGGTCTTTGTGATGGGGTTTGTCAGCTCTGTTGACAGCATCAAGGAAAGTATCCTGACCATCGGCGAGCTGGTCGGTGAGCCAGAGAAGGCTCAGGAGATGGTTGATGCAATGGATGCCCGCCTTGACGAGATCACGACTGCCATTGGAGGGGTTGAAGACGAGCCTCCAACGGTGCTCTACCTCTCAAGCGACGGCTGGGTTGCCGGCGCGGGCACGTCGCTGGATGACATTATCATCCGCGCAGGGGGCGTGAACGCCGCCGCTGATCTGGTAGATTGGAATCAGGTCAGCGAAGAGCAGATCATCCAGATGAACCCGGATGTTGTCATCCTGTCGCCCTTCGTGACAGATGAGGAGTTCATAGATAATCCTGTCTTTGCTGACCTGGCCGCCATCCAGAATGGGCGGGTATATGTTGCCAACGACGCTCACATGAGCGCCGCCTCTCAGTACATTGTGCTGGGTGTAGAGGATATGGCACAACTCCTGTACCCTGAAGCAGTGCTAGAGCCGTAATTTTAGTGACCCTCTCCCTGATCAGTGGGGGGCGGCCTCCGGGCGGGCTGTCCCCCCACGAGAGCAGTCTCCACAGGGTACGAAGAGGAGGTTGTGATGGCGCTACACGGAACTAGTTTGGCCGATTCGGCCTCTCCACTGATCGAAGGACGACGGATCAGCTTCAGCTTGAATGGTGTGTTCCTCCTGAGAGGGGTATCCCTCCGAGTGCGGGCAGGCGAGACGGTCGGTCTGATCGGCCCTAATGGTGCAGGCAAGACAACCTTGCTCAAGGTATTGGGGGGGCTGATCCGCGATGTAGAGGGGGAGGTCTGGTTGCAAGGGCGTCTGCTGAGGGAGTACTCTCCGCGTGAGGTAGCTCGTTTGGTCGCCCATGTTCCTCAGACTACAGCGCTGGATTTCGCCTTCACTGTGCGTGAAGTAGTGCTGATGGGGCGCAGTCCCTATCTGGGCCGCTTTCAGCTTGAACAGCCGCTTGACCGTCAGGTCGCTGAGCAGGCTATGCGCACAATGAACGTGCAAGCCCTCTCCGAGCGGTTTATTAATACCCTGTCGGGCGGCGAACGTCAGCGCGTCTTGATCGCGCGGGCACTGGCTCAGCAACCACGCATCTTGTTGCTCGACGAACCGACCGCTAACCTCGATGTCAAGCACCAGCTAGAGGTGCTGTCTCTGACCACTAGACTGGCACATCAGCATGGGTTGGCCATTGTGGCCGCGATTCACGATCTTGATCTGGCGGCCCGCTTCTTTGATCGGCTGGTTCTGTTGCACGAGGGCCGTATTCTGGCTGATAGTACCCCAGAGGTTGTGCTCACACCTTCCAACTTGGCGGAAGCTTTTGGTGTGCAGGTAAACATCTATCGTGATCCGTTCACACAAGTGCTGAGGCTCTCGTTGTCGGGCGACGGCTCTAATGGGCATCGTGTCGTCAGTCAGGCGTCCATGTCTCTCTAAGGGCGGGCAACCGCACAGTGAAGCATGTGCCCCGGCCTAGTTCGCTGGTGACGCGGATCTCCCCTCCGTGTTGCCTGACAATCGCACGACTCAGGTATAGGCCAATGCCTGTCCCTTCGATAGCCTGCCCCAGCACGTTTTCAGCCCGATGGAAGCGCTCAAAAATATGCGGGATGTCCTGCGGGGGGATGCCGATGCCAGTATCTTCCACTTCGAAGATCAGGTAGTTGCTCCCGTCCTCTGTGGTATGGCTAAGCCGGACCGCGATCCTTCCGCCCGTTGGTGTGAATTTGACGGCGTTTGAAAGCAGGTTGTTGACCACCTCTTCAAGGCGCTGAGGGTCCCCCTCCAGTTTGTATGAGCCTGGCTCACAGAAAAAGCTAAGGCTTAGCCCCTTCGCCTCAGCCGTTGGCCGGATGGCATCCACCAACGGGATGACCAGATCGTCTAGAGACGGCGTAGACAACTTCAACTTGAGTGAGCCGGCCTCAACTTGAGCGGTGTCTAGAAGATCGGTGATTAGCTCTGAGAGACGCTGTGAGCTGTTTAGCGCCAGCCCTAAGAACTCGCGTTGCACCTCTGTCAGCGGGCCGGGTTTCCCCGTCAGAAGGGTTTCGATACATCCGCGGATCGAGGCCAGCGGCGTGCGCAGTTCATGCGAAACGGTTGCTACAAACTCAGCCCGCAGGCGCTCCAGCCGCCGCCGTTCAGAGATGTCCCGCCCGATGAGCTGCATCCCCACCTGCTTATCTCCCTCCAACAGAGGGGTAGAAGTGATCTCCAGTGTAACGGACGAGCCGTCTGCGCATCCCAGTTGAACCTCGTGTGTACCTCGCCCCGGATACAGCCTGCCCGTCCTGAGCAAAGTGGAAAATGGCTGCCCCAGTATCTGCCTGCGGGGGTATCCCAACAACCTTTCTGCCGCCGCGTTAAACAGGGTGAAGCGCCCCTGTGTGTCCAGGTTGATGATCACATCATGGGCACGTTCAATCTGATCCACCAAGCGGCGGCTTTGCCGCTCAATGTCGTCAAATAACTGAGCGTTTTGAATTGCGATGGAGAGCTGATCGGCCAAAATTTCCAAGTCAGCAACTGAAAGGGGGTCAAAAGCCTGTTTCCGCTCACTGCCAGCGGCTAGAGCACCCAAAGCCTGGTCGCCGCTCTTCAGCGGGACAGCGGCCATGGAAGCAATTAAGACATCCCCGGCTGGCACAAATTCTGTCTCTCGGCTCACATCGTTGATAATCTTGGTCTGGCCGTGCTGTATCACCCAGTCTACCATCCCCTGATCAATAGCCTGCCGATACCCCTCAGCCAAAGGGGTGAGGGGAGCGGTGCTGGAGAGCGCCACCAATTTAGGCTCGTTGTGTTCCCTACTGGCAACGAAGATTTCGACAAAGCGATAATCCATTGCCTCTCGGATCAGTGCCGCCGCTCGCGGGAGCAGGTTGTTCAAGCTCTCTAACCGGGTTGTGGCGTGTGCGATATTGAGCAGGAGCTGTTGCCGGTCGGCGCGGCGGCGTTGTGCCTTGACCAAGTTGTGGTTCTGAATGGTGAAGGCCAGCAGATTCGCAAAGGCATTGAGCAATTCTAGATCGGTTGAGCCAAAAGCATCCGGTTTCCGACTGGTGACCTCGATCACCCCAAGACAACGCCCAGCTAGGATAATCGGTGTACCAATAAGTGAGCGAACTGGTTTTGTTTCACAGTCGGGCAAGGCGGGAGGATAGACATCCTCTAAAGCATCGTGGATCAGGACAGGGGCCAGGTTGCGGACGATCTGGCCGGGGTAGCTGTTCCATGCTTGCTGTTCGGTGCTCTCACGCTGAGCAGGGGTGGGGCTGGTACTGCTAAGCAGGTGTAGCCGCTGAGACCCCTGCAGAATATAAATAGCGGCCGTATCAAAGGCCAGCACACGCCGAAGGGCGTGAATAGCGGCTCGACCAAGCTCCTCCTCGGAGAGTTCGGGCGAGAGCTGTTGTGCCCATTCAGACAGGCTCAGTAGCCGCCGCGAGAGTGCGGCCAGCTCGCGCTGGGTATGATAGTCTTCGCCTGTCATGATGCCCCTCCCCATCGGGCATCCAAATATGACGCTTTGTCCCCTTACTCGCCAGTTGGAACCCAGATGTTCTTAACCTGTATTGCCTCGTGTAAGAACTCCTCACCTTGCCCCTGTTCCACGCTGACCCAGTCACGGCTCTCTCCATAGCTGACCCATGTGCGCTTCATATTGGCCGCCGAGAGATGTTCAATGTGGCAGCTCCCTTCGGCTGTTCCAAAATACCACATTGCATCAACATCCTCATGCTCAGCCAGTACCTTTGAGAGGTGGTCACGGTCGCCGGTGACAATGTTCACAACACCCGGCGGCACATCGGAGGTTTCCAGTACCTGATAGAAGTCAGTAGCGCTGAGGGGGTATTTTTCGCTGGGTACGATGATGACCGTATTCCCCCGCGCAATAGCGGGGGCCATCAACGAGACAAACGCTAGCAAAGGATACTCATCCGGGCAGGCAATGCCGATGACCCCAACCGGCTCGTAGACTGCTATCGTCAGCCCGCGCAGGGTGGTCTCCTGCACCGTCCCACCGAACTTGTCGGCCCATGCGGCGTAAGTGAACAGGCGGGCGATAGCCGTCTCGACCTCAGCTTTAGCTGTCTCCAGCGGGCAACCCATCATACTCTCAAGGCGTCTGGCAAACTCATCCGCACGGGAACTCAGATTTTCAGCAATGTAATAAAGGATTTGGGATCGGCTATAGGCTGTGCGGTCAGCCCAGCCTGCCGCCGCGTGGGCCGCCTCGACAGCGTTGCGGATGTCTTTGCGATTTCCCTCTCCAACCTGCCCGATGCACCGTCCGTCTGGGCCGTACACGGGACGGCTGTATGCGCCATCGGGGCGTACCTGTTTGCCGCCAATGAAGAGTTTGGGCGTTCGATCAATGGAAGGGGAATGCCCTTCTGCCGCTGGCGTCGGGTTCTCAGGCATGGCAGGCCGACCGGGTATCTGACTTCCCCATGTCTCCTTCTTCTCTACCTGTGGTCTTGGGCGGGCCTGCCAAGCAGGACGGATGTACTCAAACAGGCCTTCTTTGCCGCCCTCGCGCCCAAAGCCGCTTTCGCGGTAGCCGCCAAAACCGGAGGCCGCGTCAAACAGGTTGGTACAGTTGATCCACACACTGCCTGCCTTGATCTTGCGGGCGACATCGAGTGCCAAATTGATGTTGTCACTCCAAACGCTGGCGGCCAGCCCAAAGCGGGTGTTGTTGGCCAGCGCAACAGCCTCAGAGGGCGTCCGGAAAGACATCGCCACCAGCACAGGGCCGAATATCTCTTCCTGAGCTACTGAGGCCACCGGCGAGACATTGCACAGCAGGGTAGGCTTGTAGAAAAATCCTTTCTCCGGCAGGGGAATGTCTGGCTGGTATATCTCGGCTCCTTCCGCCAGCCCTTTCTTGACCCACCCGTCAATCGTATCCCATTGCACCCGATCTACAATGGCACCGATGTCTATAGCCTTGTCGAGAGGGTCTCCGACGCGCAGGCGATCCATGCGGGCACGTAACTTGGTCAGGAAGCGCTCAGCAATGTTTTCCTGCACCAGCAGACGTGACCCGGCACAACAGACCTGCCCCTGATTGAACCAGATGGCATCTACTACCCCCTCGATGGCGCTATCTAGATCAGCATCATCAAATACAATGAAGGGGGATTTGCCGCCCAGCTCCAGTGACAGCCGCTTGCCCGATCCTGCTGTCGCCTTCCGAAGAATGCGCCCGACATCTGTAGAGCCGGTAAAGGCGACCTTATCCACATCGGGATGTTCGGCTATCATACTGCCGGCCTTGCCGCTCCCGGTAATGATATTGACCACTCCCGGCGGCAGGCCCGCTTCAGCCACGATCTCGGCGAACAGCAGGGCGCTCAGACGAGTATAGGTAGCAGGCTTGAGCACCACCGTATTTCCCATTGCAATCGCCGGCGCGATCTTCCAAGCCAGCATCAACAGCGGGAAGTTCCATGGTGTGATCTGCCCTATCACCCCGATTGGCTTGTAATGTGCCAATTCGGTATCCATCAACTGGGCCCATCCGGCATGGTAGTAAAAGTGCCGGATGGCGCAGGGCACATCAATATCGCGGGACTCCCGAATTGGCTTGCCGTTGTCCATTGTCTCCAGTACTGCCAGCAGACGATGATGTTTTTGGAGGTGGCGGGCAATGGCATACAAATAGCGTGCCCGGACGTGGCCGGGTGTCCTGCTCCAGGCTTCAAAAGCATTCCGCGCCGCCCGGACAGCGTCATTCACATCATCCTGATTGGCCTGAGCGGTTTGTGCCAGCTCCTCGCCAGTAGCGGGGTTGATGCTGACGATATACTCTTTACTGGCTGGATCAACCCAGCGGTTATTGATGAATAAGCCGAAGCGGCGTTTGTGCTCATCCAGCCAAGCATTGGCAGATGCCGCCGACTCGGGGGCAGGGCCATACTCCATTGTTTCGAAAATCTCTGCGACGTGCATAGTTCCTTCCTGTTTGACGGGTTGAGGCATGGGCAATAGTGGCGGCTGGCTTGTTCCATGGCTGCCCTATGCACACCCAAGCCAGCTCGGCATACCGCCGCATTCAGGAGAGTACCTTGGCTTGGGTACTTATCCCTGAAGGTATGCCCACGCCCTCTAGCTCGTTGTATTCCCAGTTGTCTCTTCCGTTTGTTTTCTGCTGAACCGCTGAGGCCCGTAGATCAGGATGATAGCAGTAGCCGCTATGACTGTGATGCCAACCACATAGAGATACGAGGAGGTGTAAGCCCCTAATTCTAGAATAACAAATGCCGCCGTGTTGGACATGGCATGAAAAATCGTGACAAAGAATAGACTCCGGCTGGTGTTCCCATATAACCACGTGTAGATCACAGTCAGAGATATGCTGAACAATACACTTCCATACCATGGCACACCTGACATGGGTGAAGCAGGGTTGAGGGCAAGCGGCAGATGCCATATTTCCCACAGAATGCCCATGATGAAAGCAATCGCGAGATCGCTGTGGCGCTCTTGGAGACGCGGCAGTGCAAACCCCCGCCAGCCGATTTCCTCCCACACATTTGAGAACAGCATCGTGACAAATATCAGGGGCAGATTGCCCCACGCAAGCTGACCTGCTGCTGGAAGCTCCTTCCCAGAGATGAACCTCACGCCAAGCAAGGCTAAGGTTGCTACCACGACCCAGAAGCCGAAGGTGATGACAAACCATCCAGCAGAGGCACGGAGCTTGAATAGCGCACCAAACAGGTTACGGACACCGTTTGCCTCCCGGCATATCAGGATGACAATAACGGCCGCAAGGGTTGGCCCGACGCCGCCTATAAGATTAAACAGGAAAGTGGTGAAGGGGAACAATCCACGTTCGTATAGAGCCGCCGGGATCCACCCCAGCCATGAGATCGCGAAGGCTAGAATGTAGAATGCAAGTACAGGGTGGCGTCTTATAATATTGGGTTGCTTTTCCATCGGCTTCCCTAACGTGCAAGAACAGAAGAGACACAACTTACCAAGAAGGATACATTGTGGGATACATTTTATAGCACGCTTGGTTTCTGTGGCAAAAGAGAGCAGAGCAGAGGGGAATGCAGTATTCTCGGTTATTCAACCGGCCCTGCCTGTGTCAGGGGTTTTGTGTGTTATTTACTCCCATGCCTTGCACACGCGGATCGGGCATGTTGCCAAAACAGGCGCAAATGGCTGGTCATTCACCGCTACTCCTTTACAGAATAGCGATTGTCTCTCTTCTCCCTTTTTTGATGCGATAGCCCTTTATCAGATCAGGGCAGGCACAACCGAGAACTCCTGACCGACGGCCAACGGACAGCCGCCATTTCCAAAGCCTAGAGCCGCCTAGACGGCTGTCAGCGGAACTCAGCGGGAGGGACTATCGCCCTGATTGCGCCTCTCCCGAAGGAATGGATTCCTGCCCTTCAAGCTGATGTTCTTGTTCAGCCGCCTTACGTACACTCAAAATATCCAGCGGGATAAGCACCCTCAGGCGGGTCCCCTTGCCCGGCTCAGAGTCGATGTCCAGCGTGCCTTCGATCAGCGCGGCCCGCTCCTGCAGGTTCAGCAATCCCAGATGTCCTTCCCCTTGACGTTTGGGCGCCTCCGCCAGCGCCTTCTGGACATCAAAGCCGCGCCCGTTATCGGCTACCTCAAGCACCAGCATACCTTCCTGTGTTCCCAGCCGGATAGTGGTGTGTGTGGCGGCGGCATGCTTGCGGACGTTGTTCAGGGCCTCGTTGGCAATGGAGAATAGAGTATAAGTGGCCTGAGTGTCGAGGAGCTGATCGCTGTTATTCTCGATAATGACCTCAACATCCTGCGAATAGGTTTCTTTCACTCTGCTGGCAAGTTGTTCCAATCCGGCACCAAGACCCTGCTCCAGCGCTTTAGGCCGCAACACAAACAGCATGGTTCGAATCTCTCGTGCCGTGCGGCGCGCGATATCCTCGATTTGGTACAACTCGTTGAGGGCATCCTGCGGCTTCTTCTCAACTAGTTTGCGGGCAAGGTTCAGGCGCATAGCCACAGTTGAGATTCCCTGAGTCGGGCCATCGTGTAGGTCGCTGGCAAGCTGGGCACGCGCTGAGTTCTCAATCCCAACGATCCGATCACGCTCCTCCAGCAGTGAGTTGTACAGGCGCGCCCCCTGAAGAGAGGCGGCAGTCTGGTTAGCAACCGCCCGCATCAGTTCTTTGTGCGTTTCGTTGAAGGCATCGGCTTCATAACTGCCAATCAACATCACGCCATAGGACTCCACTCCTGAGAGCAGAGGAAGGCATAGTACACTCTTGCATGATCTGAAAGTTCCAAACAGGCGCAGCTCAGAGTCATTTTCTGGATCGTGGCAGACAACAGGCCAACGCTCGGCCAGTGCCTGCCCGATGACTCCGCCTATGCCCGGCAGGACGATCTGGTTCTCACGTGGGGGGATATTCTTGCTGATATAGGAGACTCGCAGGTCTGTTCCGCCCAGCCCATCATCCGCCTTAGCAAACAACAGCACAGCGCCAAATAATGGTGGATGAACTCCCACACGTTCAAGACTGCTTAAGCCGAAGTCTATGGCCGCCGCAAGAACACGCCGGGGGTCAAGCTTTGAGGCGCTCAGCACATCAGCCATCTCATAAACGACGCGCATATATTCAGTTGCCAGCTTGCTGATCTGCTCAACCCGCTCACCTGCCTCATGCAGACGACCGCGCAGCACAGCTATTTCCGTCTCTTTGCTACTCAAGAGCGCCAGCAGGGGGCCGGAAAGCGGCAAGGCTGTCACGGTTAGAATAAAGATATAGATATTGAGGGGCCCCTGCCCGGCTTGAGCAAGCTGAACAACCGCTATGCTGGCTGATGTCAGTATTCCCACTACCAGCCCAGCGATCCAGTCGAAGTAGCAGGCAGCCACAGCAATCGGGATCAACCCTAGCCAGCTCAGCCCCGGCTTGGTAACCGCCACACTGCCTGAGACAAGAACAATGTCAGCTAGGAGGGTAAAAATAGTCAGCAGGCGTGACCACCGCTCACTCAGTAGCAAGACTGCAACGAGAAGGTTGATGATGATGCCTGCTACCGCACTGCCAATAATCAGCGGCGGGGATGACGGGTCTTCGAGAGCTGGTTGCTCAAGAAGCAGAAACAAGAGCAGAGTCAACGGGAGCACCCAGCGCAGGCCAAATAAAGCCCACTCCCGCCGGTTGATAGGGATTGGCTTCGTCAGGGGGATTCTCTGCTTGTCCCGAACAGATGACACGGGCATCCCTCCCTTGAGCGGGGATATGCTGTCGTGCACACCCCCGATACAAAGTGCGGCATCCGTCTGGCCTGCCAGAGCGTTGCCGCACCTTGCTACTCACATAAGGTGGGCGCGGAGGGGCTCGAACCCCCGACCTCACGGATGTGAACCGTACGCTCTAACCGACTGAGCTACGCGCCCTATTTGTGTTCATTATAGCATTGACGCCCCAGCATGACAACAACACTTTCCAATCTCAAGTTTACATGACTAACCGCAGGTTGCAACAAGCTCCATGACTAGGGGGCATGCTTTTCATGAGATTTTGATAGTCATGCCCTAGTCCCGCCACAGGCGGTCAGAAAAAGCGGTCATTTCGGGAGCCTACTCTAAGAGCCTCTCCACCCACCCCAGCGACAGCGCTCCCGCGTAGGCCACAAACAACGCCTGAGCTGTCTTCCCGATCCAAGCCGCCAGCAGGAATTGCCACCATTTTATGCGCATAGCTCCCGCTACCATGCCTGCCATATCGAATAGGGGATTGGGAATGAATGAGAGAACAATGATCACAAACAGCCCATAACGTCCCATCCACCTCTTAAAGGCCTGATACAGCCTGAAGTCATCTATGATGACACTCCCGCCAAAACCTGCAAGATAGCCTGTCATCTCACCCAGCGCTGCCCCCGGCCCAGCGGCCAGTCCCACTAGCAGAGGATTGAGCGTCCCTCCCAGGGCAAAAACAAAGATCAACCCCGGTACAGGCAAGATCAGTGTGGCATTACCCAACAGCATAGCTAGAAATGCGCCGGGATAGGCTAGATGCTCCAGCTCGCGTAACTTGTCCCGGAACAGAAAGATCGTCAGTGTAATACCCAGTGCAAAGAAGATTGCCAGAAGATGCTTCCACCCAAAGGTTTGTTCGGGGGGCACAGCCTGTCCGGGCGGGGAGGAAGCAGAGTTGTTCACAGCTCTTGCCTTAATGCCCGGATGCGGGCGATCACCATTTCCATTGCTACCTCGTTCAGCCCTCCCTCAGGGATGATGATATGAGCGTACCGCCTGCTTGGCTCAACAAACTTCAGATGCATGGGCCGCACTGTCTGCAACCACTGATTGATCACAGACTCCACCGTGCGCCCCCGCTCGTTGATGTCACGTTGCAGGCGGCGGATAAAGCGTACATCATCATCGGTGTCAACAAAAATGCGCACATCGAACAGATCGCGCAATCGGGCCTCAGCAAAGATGAGAATCCCCTCCACTAGAATCACGCGATGCGGCTGTATAATCCTTACCTCGTCAGTTCGAGAATGGGTAGCAAAGTCGTAGACCGGCATATGGATTGGTTCATACCGCCGCAGTGCCTCAATATGCTGGATAAAGAGGTCAGTGTCAAGCGAGTCAGGATGGTCGAAGTTAATCAGGGCACGCTGTTCACGGGGCAGAGCAGATAGATCGCGGTAGTACGAGTCATGAGGCACATAAGCGATCTTGTCAGCGCCAATCCGATCCAAGATAAAGCGGGCGACTGTCGTTTTGCCAGAGCCGCTTCCTCCTGCTACTCCAATGGTGATAGGACGTGAACGTTCCCGCTGTTCTGACATACCTGCTCCCTGCTGGCATAAAAAACGCCCCGGCAAGCATTCCGAGGCGAAAAGCCACCCATGGGACTCGAACCCATAACCTGGCGCTTACGAAGCGTCTGCTCTACCGGTTGAGCTAGGGTGGCGTCAGGGAAATTATACCTGATCGGTGATAGAGGGGGCAAGAAGACGCAATGTGTGGGGAGTGCTCAAAAGGGTGGACATGGTGTTAACGGGTCAGGCGATTTTAGCCCTCCATATCCACCCTGTTAGCCACTCCCCACCGAATAGCCCCGATTGCGCAGAGACCCTTTCACGGCTACCATAGAGACAACGTTGGGAGTGAGGCTGACAGACTGGTTCGTCGGGGGTGAGGAAGGCTTATGGCGGGGGCATCCACACTGACAGTCACGTTATCGCACAACTCGGATGTATTATTTGCATTGCAGGCAGAATGGGAAGAATTACTGGCAAACAGCATTTATACTTCTATCTTCCTAACCTGGGAATGGATGGCCGCATGGTGGGGAGCTTACGGCCGGGGGAGACAGCTCTGGCTGATGCAGGCCCGCAATGAAGAGGGCCGGCTGGTCGGGCTTGCCCCGCTGATGCTCTGCCGGCATGTAACGGGGCCGGTTCGCTGGCATGAGCTTATGCTCGTCAGCACTGAGCCGGGTCTGGGCGACCCGGACCACATGGACTTCATCGTCGCCCGCGGCTGTGAGGAGGCTGTGCTGAAGGCCTTCCGCAGTGAGCTGTGTGCC
This sequence comes from Anaerolineae bacterium, assembly GCA_034435015.1. Taxonomy (GTDB): domain Bacteria; phylum Chloroflexota; class Anaerolineae; order Aggregatilineales; family UBA3940; genus DAOTYH01. The sequence goes on from DAOTYH010000002.1 coordinate 15,548, forward strand.
CGCCGCTCTGAGTGGGACCTTCTGAGCCTGATAGGACTGCGGTGCGAATCCCCCACACGGGAATACTTCACTGAGCTGGGCGCTGAGTTTGCTGAGGAAGCGGGGGAGGTCTGCCCGTGCTTTCCATTGCCGGCTAGCTGGCACGACTACGAATACGAGGTGCTCGACAAGACACGCCGGCATGAGGTCCGGCGCTACGAGAAGCGCCTCGAAAGCGAACTGGGTGAACGGGCACGCTTCCGTCAGGTGGAAGACGAAGCTGACCTGAAGCGTATTTTGACCGCCATCTGCGAAGCTAGGAGACGGCACAGCCAAGAAACCGATGCCCCCAACGCCTTTGAGACGCCTGAGGCGAAAGCCTTCCATTATCAGGCAGGGGAACGCTTCTTAAGGCGCGGCTGGCTGCATGCGACCTATCTAGAGATTGACGGTGTCATCGCGGCTTGGCTGTACGGCTTCAAGTACAACGGCGTCGCCTACGGCTATCAGACCGGCTTTGACCCGCAATGGGGGCGCTATGCCCCCGGCCAGTTGATCTTTGCCTACGGCATCCGCACGGCCATCGAACAGGGTCTGCACAGCTACGATCTCCTGCGCGGCGGCGAAGGATACAAAAAGCACTGGGCCTGCGATCAATGCACTGATACCAACCTGCATGTGATCGCCAGCGAACGGGCACGAGCTAAGATGGGCCAACTGGCGGCCATGCGTCAGGTGTGGCAGGGCGTCAAGCGGATCATCCCTCCGGCCATCCGGGCACACATGCGGCGCTCGGCACTGGGGACAAAGCCGCTCTCCCCTGAACGCCTGCAAGACGACAAATTATCTCATTAGAAGGATCATATGGACCTCGTGTCAGACCTGATGTCAATGGGTTTCACGGAGTATGAGAGCAAGGTGTATCTGGCGCTCTTGCGCGAGAACCCGGCCACCGGCTACCAGATCAGCAAGGCGGCTGGCGTGCCGCGCTCCATGGTGTATGAGGCACTGGGACGCCTGAGCGCACGCGGGGCCGTGCTCAGCACGGAGGACAAGCGGGGGACTCTGTACCGTCCCCTGCCGCCTGATGTCCTGCTCGACCGCTACGAACAGGAATACCGTGATCTGATGGGCGGCCTCCGGTCGGGGCTGATGGCTCTCTATGCCGCGCCGGAGGAAGGGCGTTTCTGGTCTATCAGCGGGCGCAACGCCGTGATCGCCTATGCGGCTCAGATGATCCAGAGGGCACACAGTGAGGTGCTCCTGACGCTGGCCGATCCTGAACTTGACGCCCTCCGCGCCGACATTCAATCAGCCTGCCAACGCGGGGTGACCGTCAGCGCCCTGCTGACTGGAGATGGGGAGCTTGACTGCGGACGCACTGCCCGCCACCCCCGCCCGGAAAGCGAGATACAGGGTTTAACAGAAGTGCTGGTGATCGTGACAGACAAGCGGGAGGCCCTGATCGCCAACACAGGCCCCGACATGACCGCTACCGTCACCAGCAACCGTAATCTGGTGCTGATCGCCCGCCAGTTTGTGTGGATGGAGCTGTTCGCCCAACGTGTATGTGCCCGCTTAGGCGACGATCTGCTGGCTCAGCTCGACTCGGACGAAAGCTGGGTTCTGGAAGGAGCTGTCAGCCGGCCAGAGGAGTAGCCTTCTCCGTCCTCTGCCGTCCCGGCAGGCAAACAGCTCAGCCGAGCCTCTGCCCCACTACCTCACGATGCCCTGCCAAAAATGCCTGCGCGGACATCCGTTTTTTGCCGGCAGGCTGGACTTCACCCAGCAGGTAAAGCCCTGCGCCGGTCTGGACGGCCAGCGCCCCGGCATGTTGGATCAGCGTACCGGGCAGGGCGTTGCCTGTCTCATCCGGCCTAGGCAACCCGCTGATCACCTTGAACACCTCCCCCTTCAGATAGGTGAACGTCCCCGGCCAAGGGGTATAGGCGCGTACCTGCCGATCAATCTCCACCGACGGCTGTGACCAGTCAATCAGGCCGTCCTCCTTCTTCAGCGAGGGAGCCAGCGTCACCCCTTCCTCCGGCTGGGACTGGGGCGTGATCGCGCCGGCCAGATAGGCCAGCAGGACATCCGGCAGTATCTGAGCGCCAAGCGCCGCCAGCCGGTCATGCAGGCTGGCTCCCGTCTCATCCGGCGCGATGGGGATAGCCCGTTGGGCAAGGATAGGGCCGGTGTCAAGCCCCTGATCAACCTTCATGATCGTGATACCGGTCTCCGTGTCCCCAGCGCGGATGGCATACTGGATGGGTGCCGCCCCCCGCCAGCGCGGAAGCAGAGAGGCGTGGACGTTGACACAGCCAAAGGGGGCGGCTTCCAGCACCGGCTGGCGCAGAATCTGGCCAAAGGCGGCCACGACCATCACGTCAGGCCGCCAGCCGCGCAGATGCTCGACTGCCGCCGGGTCGCGGAGTGTTTCAGGCTGAAAGACAGGCAAACCCAGCCGCTCCGCCTGACGCCTGACCGCAGACGGTTGTATCTGCTGGCCGCGTCCGGCGGGGCGGTCGGGCTGAGTCACCACGCCAACCACCTCAAAGGCCGGATGCTCAGCCAGCGCCAACAGGCTGGGAACAGCGAAATCCGGTGTGCCGAGAAATACCACACGGGCCATGCCGCCTCCTGAAAATTGACGTAACCGGATACAGGTCGTATAGTAGCACCGGCAGGCAGGAAGGAGCAACACATCACACGAGGGGTCAGCGATGACATCAGATACGACTGCCTTTACCATCCGAGCCTTATCCACTCATGATGAACTGCGTGCCTGTGAGCGTGTTCAGCGCCTGACATGGAACATGATTGACAGCGACATCGTGCCAATGCACCTGCTGGTTGCATTTGTCCTCCATGGCGGGATCGTGCTGGGCGCGGACAAAGACGGTGAGATCGTCGGCTTCTTGTTCGGTTATCCGGGCATGCTGTCGCCCGACGATGAGCGCACCGGCTGGATGGGCACGCCGTTCTTCCATGCTTCGCAGATGCTGGGCGTCCTGCCGGAATACCAGAACAGCGGGATCGGCTTCGAGTTGAAGAAACGCCAACGCGAAGCCGCCCTAGAGCAGGGGTTCAGGCTGGCAACATGGACCTTTGACCCCCTGCTCAGCCGCAACGCCCACTTTAACATCACCCGTCTGGGGGGAGTGTGCCGCCACTACATCCGTGACATCTACGGCGAACTGCCGGGGCTGAACGCCGGTCTGCCCACCGACCGCTTCGAGGTGGAATGGTGGATCGCCAGCCAGCGGGTCAGGCGATGCATCGAGAAGCCGATCAGCCTGCCGCCGCAGGCATGGCGCATGGCTGGGGCTGTGCCCGCCTATCCAACCAGCCGCCGCGAGGATGGTCTGCGTGTTCCCGCCGACCGATTCGATCTCTCCGGCGGGCCGCGCCTGATGGCCGAGATACCCGGTGACTTCCCAGCCCTGAAAGCCGCCGACATGGGTCTGGCGCAGGCATGGCGGATGCACCTGCGCGAGGTGATGGAAGCGGCCTTCCAGCAAGGGTACACGGCGGCGTGGTTCGCCTCCGGTGCAGAGGAAGGGGAACGGCGCAGTTTCTACATCCTTGAGCTGGACATGGACATCTCCAAGCTGGCAACAGGTGAAGCATGAAAATCGAACGCATTGAGCAGTATGTGGTTCAGATGCAGTTGAAGCATCATTTTGAGACCAGCTTCGCCCGCGAGCACACGGTAGACAAGATCATCCTCGCCGTCTATGCCGACGGGCTGACAGGCTGGGGCGAGTCACCGGTGGACAGCCACCCCTACTACTCGCCTGACACGGTCGAGACGTGCTGGCACATCCAGCGTGACTACCTGATCCCGTTGTTGCTGGGGCGGGAGGTCGCCCATGCCGCTGACCTGCCGGCGCTGTTCGCACGGGTGCGCGGGCATCCGATGGCCAAGGCCGGTCTGGAGGCGGCCCTGTGGGATTTGGAAGCTCAACAAGCCGGCCTGTCGCTTGCCGCCTTGTTGGGCGGGACGCGCAAGCGCATCGAGAGCGGCGTCAGCATTGGGATACAGGATTCAGTGGAGGAACTGCTGGAGCAGATCGAAGGCTATCTGGCTGAGGGCTATCGGCGTATCAAGATCAAGATCAAGCCGGGCTGGGATGCCGATGCAGTCCGTGCGGTACGTGAGCGCTTCCCAAATGTGCCGTTGATGGCTGACGCCAACTCGGCCTACACGCTGGATCACGCGCCAATGCTCCGCTCGCTGGACGAGTTCAACCTGCTGATGATTGAACAGCCGCTGGCCTACGACGACATCCTCGACCACGCGGCCCTCCAGCGTCAGCTCAAGACGCCCGTCTGTCTGGATGAGAGCATCACCACGCCGGGCCGTGCGCGTGAGGCCCTGCATCTGGGAAGTTGCCGGGTCATCAACATCAAGCCGGCGCGGGTAGGCGGCATGACCAACGCCCGTCAGATTCACGATCTGTGTCAGCAGGCGGGCGTGCCGGTGTGGTGCGGCGGTCTGCTGGAGTCAGGCGTCGGGCGGGCGGCCAATGCGGCGGTTGCCTCACTCCCCAACTTCACTTTGCCGGGGGATATTTCAGCCTCTGACCGCTACTGGCATGAGGACATCGTCGAGCCGCCCTTTACGCTCAACCCGGACGGCACGCTGGATGTGCCGCGCGGGCCGGGTCTGGGAGTCGAGGTGCGGCGCGACCGTCTGGAGAAGGTCACCCTGCGAAAAGCGGTCTACTAGGCGTTCACGGCTCTACGATCAGTTGTTCGAAGCCGGCGCGGATAATCTGAAAGAAGGTGCGCCCCGGCCTGAGCAGGAGCGGATTGCCGTTCATGTCTGTCAAGGCGAATTGGTCCTGCGGGCCTTGCCGATGCCAGCGCCCTTCAAACGCCTGCCCGTCGCGCAGGAGCGTGGCGGGGCCTTCTCCCTGCAACTCAATGTAGAGCGATTTCTCCGTCCCGAAGTACTTCTCAGGGAACAGGTCCACCTCTTCGTGGTAGGCGCTGATCACGATCACGTTCTCAAAGGCGATCTGCTGGCCGGTCAATGCGTCCGTGTGGGGGACGCCGTCTGACCAGCGCAGGTAAGCGCCGGAGAGGGGGTCGTACCGCCACAGCACGCTCTCACGGGAATACTCCAGACGGGCGGCTCCAGCCGGGGCGCCGCCGTCAGGGGGGACCTCACAGAAGGCAAGGCCAGGCGTGCTGAAGCGCGGCTCACTGCGGACATTGTGCTCATCAGCCCACTGCCATAGGATGTCCGAGCTGGTGAACAAGGTGTGCTCAAACGGCAGGTCAGGGCGCGGGAAGCGCACGAAGTACGGCTCGCCATACCCAAACTGCGGCGAGATGACATTGTAAGGGTACAGCGGCGACTCGCGCACTGAGTCAATCACACCTAGACTGCCGCCAGAGAAGACCAGCAGGGCATCATAAGCCGGCGCAAGCTGAAGATCGATCAGGCGCACACTGCGCACCGAGCCGATATGCGGCGCACCCTGACTGTAGAACAGCGCTGTGAAGCGCGTCCAGCCGCCCTCAGCGTAATGTTCAAAGATCAGGTCGGCGTAGCTGATGCCGCTCTGCGGCCGGACAACAGGCGGCGCATTGGAGATTTTGATCAGCAGGGGGCGGCGGTGCAATACCGCCGGATCAGAGACGGGCAGGCCGGTCAACGGATTGACATCCTCCGGGTAGGCCTCCGGGCCAATGACGGGCGGCGGAGCGGGGGTCGCCGTAGGGCGGGGAGTGGGCGTGCCGGTCGGAGTCGGCGCAGGAGCAGGTGTGTCAGTTGGCGTAGAGGTCGGCGGGAGGGGGGTCGGGGTGTCCGGCTCTTGCGCAGATGCCGGCTGGCAGGCGGCAAGGAACAGCCCTGCTGACAGCAGGACGGCAATGATCAAGAGTACCGGCGGGGTCGCCGGGCGCGGACCGGACAGGGCAGGCATATTCTACTCCCAAAACAAGATGACCAGATTATATCTCATCCGTCTGGCCGTGCGGCGAATCGCCGGAACGAGCGAGGGGTCATCTCAGGCGGCGTGCCATACGCCGCAGGACAGTCCGGTAGCCCAGGCGCCGGTAAAACGCAATTGCCCCCCGGTTGAATGCCCACACATTCAAGAAGACTTCCTCTGCGCCCTGCTCACGCGCCCACTCATGGACGCCTTCCATCAGGGCACGCCCTATGCCGCGGCGCCGGCAGGCCGCGCTGACCGAGAGCACATCCACGACGGCACAACGGCGGCAGACCAGCAGAGGACCTTCGATCTCATGGAGATAAGCCAGTACCGCCCCGACGATCGCGCCGTCCTGCTCGGCCACCAGCAGGGCGGCTCTTTCGTCAGCCAGCATATCTGAGACGGCCTCGCGCGTGCGGATAGGCCTGTCGGGCTGACGGAATATGGCCGGCAGGGCGGCGATGTGCAGATTGTCGCATTCGGAGAACACAGCACATATGCCGTCTGCGTCATGGGGGACAGCCCGGCGTATGCAGAACGTCACGCCTCATCCCCTCCATCATCTTACTGCCCCGCCTGACCGGTTGACGGCTGTGGGGCCGGAATCCACACCACGAACAACATAACCGCCAGCAGAGCCAGCACCGCCCCAAAGAGGAAAGGTGCGCTTGCGCCGAAGCCCTGCCATGCGCCCGCCCCCTGCCACAACAGCCCGGCGATCAGGCTGGCAGGCAGGGCGGCAACTCCAATGGCCGCGTTGTAAACGCCATAGGCCGTCCCGCGTTTTTCCGACGGCACGATGTCAGCCACAAAGGCTCTGGCCGTCCCTTCGGCGGCGCCGTAGTAAACGCCATACAGCGCATACAGCACCCACACCTGCCAGCCGGCGTTCACTGCCGCAAAGCCCAGATACAACAGGCCGTACACCAGCCACCCGCCGATGATCAGCCGCCGCCGGCCCACCCGGTCAGAGAGCGCCCCCGCCGGGCCGGATACCAGCGCATAGATCAGGTTAAAGGTCGCCAGCATCCCCAGCACACCTAACACACTCAGGCCGCGCTCCTGCGCCCGCAGGATGAGGAAGGCATCAGCGGAATTGCCCAGCGTGAACAACACAACCACCACCAGAAAGCGGCGGAAGCGCACATCGAACCCCCGCAGGGTCAGGCGGGGGGCTTCCCTCTTTTCTCTGGCCGGCACGTCTCTGACGCCGACAGCCAGCGTCAGCACAGCCAGCACCGCCGGGATGATGCTGATCAACACGATGCGCTGGAAAGTGGAACGCTCCAGCGTCATTGAGCCGGCCTGTGCGGCCCATACCACGGCCAGCGCCACCAGCAATCCGATCATCGCGCCCGCCGTATCACCGGCACGGTGCAGTCCAAAGGCCAGCCCGCGTTGGTGTTCGTCAGTGCTGTCAGCCACCAGCGCATCGCGCGGGCCGGTACGAATCCCCTTGCCCAGCCGGTCAGCGAAACGCACGCCCAGCACCCAGCCCCATGAAGCGGCAAAATACAGAAAGGGCTTGGAGACGGTTGAGATGCCATACCCCAGCACCGTCAACCACTTGCGCTTGCCTAACAGGTCAGAAAACCAGCCGGAAAAGACCTTCAGCAAGCTGGCGGTCGTCTCGGCGATGCCCTCAATCAGCCCGATCAGGCCGGTGCGCACGCCCAGCACATTGGCGAGGAAGAGGGGAAGCAGGTTGACGATCATCTCCGTGGAAATGTCGGTCAGGAAACTGGCGGCAGACAGCACCCACACATTGCGCGGCAGAGTCCTCAGCCCGCGCGGGGCTTCGGTTGCGGATGCCGCATCCGACAGGGAGGTCATAAGCTTCTCTCCTTAGGCAGGATACGGCAGTAGTATAAGACCGTCGGCACAGAAGGCCAAAAAGCCAGATAACACAGAGGCAGACGACAGGCGGGGCGAAAGCCCCCTCAAAAATCAGGAGCCGACCGGCGTATCATGCATCGGTCGGCTCCTTCCGCCCCCCATAAGCGCCCGAAGCATATTAAGGTATAACCGGCTCAGCGATCACCACCAGACGCAGACGATAATCCCCCAGTTGACGGCTGTAAGTGCCCAGTGCGCAAGTGAAGAGAGTTAACTGCTCCGTGCGGGTCGGGTAGGCAATCGAGACATCGTTGTAGCGGACATAACGCAGGCTGACAACTGAATACTGCCTTGAGAGACCGCCCGTCTGGATGATAATTGTATCCCCCTCCTCCAGTTTATGGAGGCTGGCAAAGACCCCGTCACGAGCGCCCAGCGCCGTTTCGGAGTGGCCTGCCAGTACGATATTGCTCCCCTCACCTACCCAAGCAGTCAGGCCCAGATGGCCCACCTGACCGTTATCCAGCGCCCGAATATCCCATCCGTGCCCGGCGATCCGCATGGGGACAATCGGCGCTTCGACATCAATGGCAGGGATGATCAGCGTGGCCTCCTCAGCGGGGGCGGCGGCACGGACAGACGAGAGCGGCAGAGCTGTTGCCCCTGCTAACACGATCAAGGCAAGGAGAAATACCCCCCACCCTATCCTGCTCCCTTGAAGAACACGACACCCTGTGCTGGTCCGCATGAAGACACCTCCTGCCCCAGTAGGGGTGATCATGCCTGTCGGGCCTGTTGACAACAGAAGGCCCCTCATGCTCCCAGCATAAAACGAAGAAACCCTCCGGCACATCCGACACCGGAGGGATTCAGGGGGTAGTCAGTTGGATGATTTTTTAGTCAGCCAGCCGGGGGAGGCCGGCGGTACGCCAGCGGGTGCAGGACGGCTCAGGGGGCCAGCGCCTCCCAAACGACGACACCCATCCCAAAGTCTGGCTCCAGCAGTTTGTGCTTGATGCGGCTTACATCAGCACGCTGGATCATCAGCGAACGCAGAACCCCCGCCGCGCTGATGTCCTCGACTAACTGAAAGCCGGCGATCCGGCTATCCTGCAGGTAAATGGTGCGCAGCCAATGCGGGCCTCTGCTCTGGAGTACCTCATCCCCCTCTTTGATGCCTACCGCCATGATGGGCAGTCCCAGATGCTTGAGGCTGTTCATGCTGTCCGCGCCTTCATAGGGGACATCATAACCGGCCAGATTCAGCCCAACCACCTCCCCCTGCGCCACCGCATTCGGGAAGATGGCATGGACAAACGGCCTGCCGGTCATGCGGTCGGGCGCTTCGACCGCATCGCCCGCCGCGTAGATGTCGGGAGCGTTGGTGCGCAGATGGTCGTCTACGGTGATGCCCCACTGATGGGCAATGCCGGAGCCGGCCAGCAGATCAAGGTTGGGCTTGACGCCGGTTGCCGCGATCAGGATGTCCGCTTCCAGCACCTCGCCCGACTCCAGCCTCACACCGGAGGCCCGTCCGTTGCCGACGAAGGCTTCGGCCTTTGTGTTTAGACGCACATCCACGCCGCGCTCTTGCATCAGGCTAAGCGCAATGGCCGCTGTGTCGTGGTCGAGCATGCGCGGCATGACCTGATCGGTCATCTCGATCTGGGTGACCGTCACGCCCAGCTCACGCAACAGCAGGGCGATCTCCATCCCGATAAAGCCTGCCCCGACCACCAGCGCCGACTTCGCCTCGCCGGCCCGTATATGCCCGACTAGTTCTTCGGCGGCGCTGAGCGATTTGAAATTGTAAATGCCGGGCAGATCAATGCCTTCCAGCGGCGCATACAGACGACTGCCCGTCGCGATCACCAGCCGATCATAGCCGACCGTCCCGTCCTGAAGGGTGATGCGGTGACCCTCCGGGTCTATACCGGTGACCACCACACCAGCGCGGTAATCCACGCCCAGCCGGGCTGGCCAGTCCGTGCCGCGCCATAGATGCGCCCGGCTGTCATGCAGGAAGTGATCCACCATGGCGGGGGGTGAATAAGGCGGGTATGGTTCAGAAGACAGCATGACCACTTCAGATGAGATGTCATACCGGCGCAGTGTCTCGACCACACTCACCCCCGCCGGCCCTGCGCCAATGACGACGATTTTCATAGCGCGCCTCCTTACATTCAGGGGGCGCCGGGCCTCTCCCGCCGCCTGCCGTGCAGACAAGCCCCCGGCAGACGGAGCCGGCCCCAGCGCCCTGATAACCGACTGCCGCGAGGCGGCGCTAGAACAGCGCCAGCGCAGGCTCTGGCATGGCGATGCTGTCCGGGTCAAGGGCGGGCAGGCCCAGTGCGGCGCGTTTGCGTTCGATGTGCCGCCGGATCAGCACTGCCGCCCGATTCGGGTCCGGCTCAACCGCGAAGGTAGCGCCAAAGACGCCCTCCAGTCCCTCAGTGAGCAGTTTGACCACATTCGGACTGCCGAAGACCGGCGGCGCAGTCCCCAGCACCGTGTAGATGCCGGAGGCCACGACATAAGCGCCAATGGAGACAGCCTTCTCGGAATACCACTCCGGGGCGGCGCCGGCCAACGGGAGGGCGCTGATGTCCACACCCAGATAGTTCGCCAGCGCGGCGGCCAGCACCAGAATCCGGGTATTGTCCACACAGCTCCCCATGTGCAGAACCGGCGGGATGCCCAGCGCCCGGCAGACAGCGCCCAGACCCGGCCCAGCCAGATCAGCCGCCTCCGGGACCATCAGCCCTGCCTTACCGTCGGCCACTGTTGCACAGCCGGTCACCACCACCAGGATGTCATTCTCGATCAGGCGCTTGGTCAGCTCGGTGTGGCCGAGGTCCTGCTTGATCTTGGGGTTGTTACAACCCACCACACCGACCGCGCCGCGAATCGTCCCTTCCTTGATGGCGTTGACCAGCGGTTCGGGCGTGCCCCCCAGCGCCCCGATGATCGCCTCGACCGAGAAGCCGGTCATCATGGGGACAGGCTCAACCGGAATGTAAACCCGTTCGGGCACACGGTTAGCAAAGTTCTCGACGGCCTTGCGCACGATCTCCTTGCCGATCTCCAGCCCGCGGGCGGGGTCGAAGGTGATATGCTCGGCGCCGGGGAACTTGGCCTTGTCAAAGGTGCTGATGACCTTCGTGTGGTAGCACTTGGCTGTCTCGGTCACGGCAGGCATGATGCACTGATAGTCCACAATCATCATCTCAACCGCGCCGGTGATGATGCACAGCTCCTGCATCAGATGGTTGCCCGCCATCGGGATGCCCTTACGCATCAGGACCTCGTTGCCGGTACAACACAGCCCCGCCAAGTTGATGCCGTTAGCCCCTTTCGAGCGGGCCAGCTCAAGCAATTCCGGGTCCTGAGAGGCGGCAACGATCACCTCAGACAGCATGGGGTTGTGCCCGTGCAGGATGATGTTAACCTGATCGGCTTTCAGCACCCCTAGATTCATGCTGGAAGCCTTCGGTGCAGGCACGCCAAACAGCACATCGGACAGCTCGGTAGCTACCAGTGAGCCGCCCCAACCATCGCTTAGGCCGGTCCGCACTGCATGGAGCAGGATGTTGACCCAGTCGTTGTCCACGCCCATGTGGGTACGGTGGAGCATCTCAACGTTTTCGCGGTCAATGCCGCGCGGATACACGCCCGTGTTTTCCCAGACCGCCTGACGGGCCGCTGGAGCGCGGGCGGCCATCGGGAGCTTCTTGCGGCGCATCCCGTAGTCTTCCATCATCTCCCATGCCAGCTCTGCCGCGATCTCCTGATCGCTCTTGCCCTCAGTAGAGATGCCGTACTCAGCGGCCAGCCGCTTGAGCTTGTCGGGGTCGCTGATGCCATACACGCCGCCTTTGCCCTCGCCCACCAGATGGAGCGTTTCTAGAATGTCGCGCCCATGATCGGAGTGTGCCGAGGCGCCGGCGGCGATCATGCGGGCTAAGTTGCGGGCTACAATGATGTCGGCATCAGCGCCGCAGACACCCTTCTGCGGGCCGTCCCCAAACGGATCAACACGGCAGGGTCCCATCGCGCAGATGCGGCAACTCGTGCCAAGGTTGCAATAGCCGCACTGCGGCTCCTGCTTGGCCAGCCGATCCCACACCGTCTCGATGCCCTCGCGGCGGGCGATCTCCAGCATCGCCTGCGTATCCGGGTTGATACTGAACTTCTTATAGCCGTTTCCGCCGAACGTGGTCATTGTCTACGCTCCTTTCTGTTCACTGTCGGCATTGAGCCGCGCAACAGCAGCGCCCCAAGCCCGCCATCCTTCGATCACGGGCGGCAGAGCGGCAACCTGAGTGGATATTTGACCGACTGCAACTGAGACCATCTCCGAGTAACGTGTGCGGGCCGCCTTCGCCAGCTCGTTAATGTCGCCAAACTGGAGTGCCCCCACTTTACAAGCCTCAACACACGCTGGAATCTGCCCCTGACGTTGACGTGCGATGCAGTGATCGCACTTGGTGGCCACCATGACCTTCTGCGGCGCATCGGCAGAGGCATAGTAGGAAATGACATCAAACGGGCAGACCATTGCACACATGCCGCAGGCAATGCACTTTTGCTGGTTGATCAGTACAATGTCAGGGTAATCTTCGGCGCGGGTGATTGCCCCCGTCGGGCATACACCCATGCAGGGGGCGGGGTTACAGTGGCGGCACTTGTTCGGGAAGGCAGTGTTGAGCGCCGGGCCGGGTTCAGCATGGATGCGGGGCTTAGGAAGGGGTCTCTCAAACACAGCCAGAAAGGGATTCTTGCTCTGGGAGTGGGCAACCGCACAAGCCGCCTCGCATTGCTTACAGCCGATACAGCGTTCGGGATGCACAAAAACCGTTTTCATACAGCTATCCCCTTTCGGCAAAAACAATGAACCGGACAGCGCTGATGGTGACAAGCGTCAAAAACGCAGGTTGTATCTTCAGCTAGGCAACCTCCTTGCTCATCTCTACGATCAACTAGTTGCAGGCATAAGAACGAGGATCAGGCGGCGTCGGTCTGCATCCAGCCTGCCGACAGCCCAGCGGGCAGAGCAGGTTTGTGCCGAGCAGGGTCACAGGAGGGACAAGGAGGGGATAAGGGATGGGTTTTTTCGAATTGGATTGGGCTGAGGAAATAGGGAGACCCATTCAGGTAAGGCTACCTCCGACCAACACCCTTACCTTGATACAATATAGTATAGGAGCATTTTGTAAACAGAGATGAAAAACCAGCGGGCATTCGAGAGAAGATTCACAAGCGTGCGGAAAAAGTGTGCACCCCCCAGCCGGTTGGCCGCACATACACAAGTCGC
>DAOTYH010000003.1:0-4222 GCA_034435015.1 Anaerolineae bacterium
GAAGATTTCAACCCTATGTGGCAGCCTTAAGGGCCTCCAGCCGCGCTGAGCACAACAGGGGCATACAGGCCATGTGCCCCTGTTTCTTTTTCCCTTGTCTTAACATGCTCTTAACGCCCCGCGAGGCGCTGACAGAGGCCTACGTCACCGGACGGCGGGGGTAAGAAAAAAGTTTGCACACTATTTGACAAAGGAGAAGCCACACGCTACACTTTACCTTGCAATGCGGGGTAGAGCAGTGGCAGCTCGTCGGGCTCATAACCCGGAGGTCGCAGGTTCGAATCCTGCCCCCGCTATCTGAGAGGCCCTCCTCTGACCAACGGTTGGTTGAGAGGGGGGCTATTTTGATTCTACTGTTGCTACCTAACAGGTTATGGGTATAGAATGGAGGTGACACACTTCGGCTGTTCAGGGTAAAAGGAGTACGGCCAGGGGAGCTCAATGCGAAACCATCCTCTCAACGAGATATTCGGCTACCCATACTGGAATCACTCCGAACTGGCGCAACGTCATCGGAAGTATCGACTCTGCCCACACAACAATAAAGTACCGAACTGCACAAAAGATAAAGCCAACGATCCACTAGGGGTGTGCAGCATATCTGAAGGGGACAACATCGCTATTGTGTGCCCTATCCGATTCCATCAAGATTGGGTCGTTGTAGAGGATGCCGCTACCTTCTTCTTTCCCGCCGGCACTAAATGGACCTCCCTTATCGAGGTACGGCTCAATGACAGAGAAGGCAGTTCTGCCGGCTACATTGATGTAGTGCTGGTTGCCTATGATGACCAAGGCCATGTGACTGATTTTGGAGCACTGGAGATTCAAGCTGTCTACATCTCTGGTAACATTCGACGCCTATTCGAGCGTTATATGGAAAACCCCATCAGCAGTCAGAACTTAGAATGGAACAGCCCGCATCAGTATTATCCACGCCCAGACTATTTATCATCATCACGGAAGCGGCTAGTACCACAACTCATTTACAAGGGTAGGATTCTCAAATCATGGGGCAAAAAACAGGCAGTTGCAATCCATACCGGCTTCTACCAAACCTTACCCAAAATGACCGAAGTTGAGCCTGAGGAAGCAGATGTTGCATGGCTGGTCTATGACCTTGTGCTGGACGAGAAAGCGGATATCTATCGTTTGAGGCTACAACGAGTCACATACACACCTTTCGAGCTTGCCCTGGATCAGATCACAACGCCTCAGCCAGGACCTGTTGAGGATTTTATTGGCTATCTTCAAGAAAGGTTGGACAGAGTCCTGTCAACGTCAGGAGATGATCAAAACCCTCCCGACGCCCCCACGCTCAGTAACTTATTGAAGCTTTAGGGAACATGACACACCAATTACCCTTTCCCGGAATGTCACCCTTATTGCCCACCCATATCGTGAATGTGGCTTCGGTCCCGCATAGAAGCCCATTTCGATATCCGGGCGGTAAGACGTGGCTAGTGCCCTATATTAGGCGATGGCTGATGACTTTGCCAGAGCGTCCTGTTAAGCTTATTGAGCCTTTCGCAGGGGGGGCTATTGTGGGCCTGACGGCTGCTTTCGAGAAGATGGCCAATCACGTGACACTGGTCGAACTGGATGATGAAGTGGCAGCAGTATGGCAAACAATTCTAAGTGACGATGCCAAGTGGCTTGCCCAACAAGTTATCGAATTTGAGCTTACCCGCCATCGGGTAGAAGCTCTTCTTGCAAGAGACCCCCTCAATTTACGTGAGAAGGCATTGATTACTCTCATCAAAAACCGAGTGAATCGAGGCGGCATACTTGCACAAGGGGCGGGTATGCTCAAGAATGGTGAGAGCGGCAAAGGCATTGCCTCACGATGGTATCCCAAGACCCTGCACAGACGCATTATGGATATTTACAAGATTCGTGATCGCCTAACATTCATACAAGGCGATGGCATCGAAGTGATCCGTCACAATGCTGGGCAAAGTAACACAGCATTCTTTATAGACCCGCCTTACACCGCGGCCGGTAAGAGCGCTGGGCGTCGCCTCTACACGCACTGGAATCTTGATCACGAGGAACTATTTCAAGTAACGAGCAAGCTGGCAGGTGAATTCCTTTTAACCTACGAGGACAACGCCGCCATACGGGAACTTGCGGCCAGATATGGTTTTGATACCCAGCCAGTCGCCATGAAGAATACCCATCACGCCAAGATGACGGAACTCCTTATAGGACGTAATCTCGACTGGATGCGTGAGACTAAGGTTAATCCCCATAGCGTATTGCCGTAGTGCCTCAGAGGGTATCTCCTCCCTACTGACCTTCCCCTGCCTAGACATTCTCCCCTTCCCCGCCAGCCGTCTCCTGTTCGACCTCCTCAACCCACTCGACCTTGCGGGCGCGGTATGCGTCATAGTCGGGCACCAGACGTTCGTATTCCCCGTCCATGAGCGGCGAGGAGATCATGAAGTCAGCAGAAGCCCGATTGCAGGCAATCGGGATGTTCCACACGACCGCCATGCGCAACAGCGCCTTGACATCCGGGTCGTGGGGCATGGGTTCAAGCGGGTCCCAGAAGAAGATCAGAAAGTCTATCTCCCCGCTGACAATCTTGGCGCCGATCTGCTGGTCGCCGCCGAGAGGGCCGCTTTGCAGTTTCTTGATCTCAAAGCCAAGCACACGCTCCAGTATCTCGCCGGTTGTGCCGGTCGCATACACTTCATGATGTGCCAGCAGGTCGCGGTTATATTTGGCCCATTCGACCAAATCTTTCTTCTTGTTGTCATGTGCGACCAGCGCGATCTTCTTGTCAGGCAACATGGGAATCTTCTTGTGCTCCATATCCTCTTATCCTCTCACCCATCCGGAGTTCAAAAGCGCCGGCTGTCATATGCCCAGTGCAACAGCGCCTGCCGCTGTCGGCGCCGGCAGTTGTCGTCGCCCGGCAGGCAGTTGGCCTTGATCTGCGCAATATGCCTGACCATCGCCTTCCAGCGCCTGATCTGCCGCTCATCATCCGGACAGCGCCTGCCCATGTAATAGCGGCAGTACCACTGAAACCAGCCGCGCGGGTCCTCCGGATAAATCCATCCTTTAGCCCTCCAGTAAGACAGCGGCTGGGAGGCGTTCACGCCAAAGTAATTCAGCTCCGGGTCATGGAACTCATGACAGAGCTTGGCCCGCTCGAACCACTCCGGCGGGAACTCATCCCGGCAGTCAGTCATGTACTTTCCGCCGAAGACGCCCATCTCCAACATCTGCGCTGGTGTCAGCTCCGGCTTGAAGTCCGGGTGGAAGTTTCTGCCCATCGGCTCGGTCAGGTAATAGACATAGCCCTGTTGCATTAGATCGTTGACGATCACTTCCCGTACCCGCATAGCGAAGCCCTCCTGAGTCATGCTTCCTCACCGACCCTGACAGGCCGCGACGGATCGAGTATCCACTCGCTCCACGAGCCGGCATACAGCTTCGCCTCGCCCAGCCCGGCGTACAACATGGCCAGGATGTTGAGCGGCGCCGTCCCGCCTGAGCCGCAATAAAAGACCGCCTGCCCGGCAGGCAGGCCGCCCAACAGCGCTTCGAAGCGTGCCCGCAGTGCCTCGCGCGGTTTGAAGCACCCCTTCTCATCAAGGTTGTCGGGATAGGGCGCGGAGACCGCGCCGGGGATGCGGCCGGCCACCGGATCAATGGTCTCGTTTTCGCCGCGATAGCGGTCAGCGGTGCGGCTGTCGAACAGCCGGAAGTGGGGACCGCCCAGTGACTGCAAGACATCCTCCGTGCTGACCACCACCTCAGGCCGGACGCGCGGTGTGAACGGGCGGGGTGTTTTCTGCTCGGCGCCATGCCGGACAGGCCGCTTCTCCCTTTGCCACTTCATCCAGCCGCCGTCCAGCACCGCCGCCTGATCATGCCCCAGCCAGCGCAGCATCCACCAGAGGCGGGCCGCCGCCAGCGCCCCGCCCACATCATCGTAGGCGACGACCTGCGTGGCCGTGTCAATCCCCGCCTCTGAAAAGCGGCGGGCGGCGCTCTCGACGGACGGCAGGGGATGCCGCCCCGTCCGGCCGGGGATGATCGGCCCGGACAGATCATCGTCGAGGTGCATGTAGATTGCCCCCGCAATATGCGACCGCTCATAGGCCCGCCGTCCGTAGGCCGGGTCGTTCAGCCGGAAGCGGCAGTCCACCACGAGCCAGTCGGGGTCATCCAGACGGCTAGCCAGTTCTTCAGTCGAGATCAAGGTCGTGTA
>DAOTYH010000004.1:0-10022 GCA_034435015.1 Anaerolineae bacterium
CCCCACAACCCATCAGAGGGCACAACGGGGTATATTCTTGTGAGGGAATGTCAAGCTTGGGTGCAACTGGAGAGGGCCGTTGGTGGTACAATGCGGCTATGAAAGGCAGACAGCATATCCGCCGATTGCGCTACGGTATAGTCATTCTGGCTGCCCTGCTGGCATCTGGAGCCGGCATACTCATCTATACCCCGCTTTTTGCAGGCTTGCCCTCCCTAGATAATCTGGAGGCCGGACTGCATACGCCCTCAATCCAGATTGTGGATCGGTATGGAAGGCGGCTGTATGAGGTCATCGGTGAGGAAGGGGGGCGCAATACAGTTGTGCCCCTGGAGAGAATCCCTCTGGCCTGTCGTCAGGCAACTATTGCTACCGAAGATGCCAATTTCTATACCAATACGGGAGTTGATCTGCGCGGTATCCTGCGGGCTATCTGGATCAACTTGCAGGGAGGTGAAGTTATCTCTGGGGGGAGCACGATTACCCAGCAAGTCGTTCGTAACCTGCTCCTTGATCCTGAAGAGCGGGCCGAACGTACATTGGCTCGCAAGCTTCGTGAGAGTATCCTAGCCTACAGGCTGACACAACACCTCAGCAAAGATGAGATACTAGCTCTCTATCTCAACCAGACTTATTATGGGAATCTGGCTTACGGAATTGACGCCGCCGCGCGGGTTTATTTTGGCAAGTCAGTAGAGGAACTCGATCTAGCCGAATGTGCGTTACTGGCCGGCCTGCCGCAGGCGCCTGCTGTTTATGATCCTCTTTCTGATCTAGAGGCGGCCAGAGAGCGGCAGGCTGTTGTGCTGAACCTGATGGTTGAGAATGGCTACATCGGCGCCGGACAGGCTGAAGCGGCCCGTCGTGAGCCGCTTGCCTTCGCCTCGGAACGTTATACGATTGAGGCGCCGCATTTTGTAATGGCAGTCTACGCGCAACTTGAACAGCTCCTGCCCCCTGAGGTTTTGTATGGCGGCGGCCTTGTCGTTCGAACCACCCTTGATCTGGACTGGCAGTATACGGCAGAAAGCATTGCCCGGCGGCAACTGGAGCGGCTTAACACCCCCCAGCCCGGCGACCCTCCGCATAATGCCCATAATGCGGCGCTGGTTGCTCTCGATCCGCATACCGGGCAGGTGCTGGCGATGCTGGGAAGTCCGGATTATTTTGACCCGGCCATCAGCGGGGCGGTCAACTTGGCGCTGTCCCCACGTCAGCCCGGCTCGACAATGAAGCCGTTTACTTATGCGGTGGCGTTTGATCCAACGCGCCCTGATCCTTGGACACCTGCCACCATGATCCTTGATGTGCGCACTTCCTTTGTCACCCAAGAGGGATTTGCCTACACGCCTGTCAACTATGACCGCCGTGAACATGGGCCGGTGTTAGCCCGTGAAGCACTGGCTTCGAGTTACAACATCCCGGCGGTGATCGCCCTCGACACCATCGGACTGGATAGTCTATTCCGGTTCGTGGCACGGCTGGGCATCACCACCTTTGCCAATCCTTCTGATTATGACCTGTCTGTGACACTGGGGGGTGGCGAAGTGCGTCTGCTGGAGCTGACCAGCGCCTATGCCGCGTTTGCCAATGGAGGACGTGCTGTCACCCCGATCATGATTCTCGAAATCAAGGATGCGTCCGGCGAGGTGATCTTCAGGCAGGACTCCGGCTTGGGTGAGCAAGTCATGGACCCGCGTGTGGCTTGGCTGATTAGCGATATCTTGAGCGACAACTTAGCCCGTGCACCGACCTTCACCACACACAGCATCTTGCAGATTGGCCGCCCGGCGGCAGTCAAGACGGGCACAACTACTGACTTTCGTGACAACTGGACCGTCGGGTATACGCCTAACCTGGTGGTAGGAGTGTGGGTGGGCAATACCAACAATGATCCGATGATCAACATCAGCGGGGTAAGCGGCGCTGGGCCGATCTGGCATGACTTTATGCGTGCCGTGTTACTTGGCCAGCCAGAGATGCAGTTCGTGCGCCCGGATGGGCTGGTGCAGGTTGAAGTCTGTTCACTCTCTGGCCTGTTGCCGACGCCTGACTGTCCCTATACCCGCCTTGAGTGGTTTATTGAGGGCACAGAGCCTACAGATCACGACACATTCTACCGCCGCATCGAAATTGATCTGGCAACAGGTCTGCCAGCCAATGATCTAACCCCTCCCGAACGCCGCGCAGAGCGTCTCTTCCTTGCTCTGCCGCCTGAGGCGCAAGATTGGGCGCGCCGCGAAGGCTTGCCGATCCTGCCAGATAATTTTGTATCACGAGAGTCCTCCCAGACACCAGACAGACTGCTCATTATCTCGCCTGAAGCTCACACCGTCTATCGAATTGACGCTGGTTTACCCCTTAGCTCCCAGCGGATACGGGTTGTAGCCGCCGCGCCGGCAGGGTTTCGTGACGTGACATTCTATCTCGATGAGACCCCCCTGGCATTGATCAGCGAGGCGCCTTTCGAGACATGGTGGGTTTTACAGGTTGGACAGCATAGGGTGTATGCCGTCGGGACAACGGCGGGCGGTGAGGTGGTCAGAAGCGACATTGTAACCTTCTCGGTTAACCCGCCCTGATGTCATGTGTCTCCTAGAGAAAATGGTGTAGAGTCAGATGAACGGCCAACGGATTGCTTCGGTTACTACGCTGGCGGCTACAGGTATCCTTTCAGCGGCCATGCTTGCTTTCGAGCTGGCATTGACGCGCTTGTTTGCGGTTGTCCAGTTTTACCATTTTGCCTTTATGGTCATCAGCCTAGCTTTGCTTGGGTCTGGCGCGGCAGGCTCGCTACTGAGCGTACAGCCAGAACTGGCAAAATGGCCGGCACTCTGGGGGACTGCCTTCGGCCTTTCTGTGCTGGCAAGTTATGCAATACTTAATCTAATCCCCTTTGATTCATATGCCATTGCGTGGGATCGCAGGCAGTTACTCTATCTCCTGTTGACCTTTGTTGGGCCGGCGATCCCTTTCCTGTTCAGCGGGCTGGCAATTGGAGGACTGCTGGCCGCACATCCGGTTGCACTGCATCGCATTTACGCGGCCAACCTAGCCGGCTCGGCGGCGGGATGCATACTGGCACTGCCGTTGCTGGCCAGTGTCGGCGGCGAGGGAACTTTGTTTCTTAGCGCCGCTACAGGGCTACTGGCGGGAGGATTGTTTTCGCTTCCTGCCTTGCAAAAACGCTGGTCAGGAAAACACATTGGCCTTCTAATCGCAGGTGTTGTGTGTATCTGCGGCCTCGTGATATTGGCTGTGGTGCATCCTGCTTGGGTTGGCCTTCGGTTATCCCCTTATAAGGGGCTGGCGCAGGCTCTGCTTGCACCGGATGCACGCCATACCTTCTCGCAGTGGAGTACGCAGGCACGGGTAGACGTCGTGGAGAGTAGCAGTATCCATCAATTTCCCGGCCTCAGTCAGAATACTTTGATGCCCCATCCGCCAGTGCAGGCTGGGTTGATGCTGGACGGTAACAGCGCGGTAGCCATCACAGCGCTTGCCCCGACTGACGAGCTGGCCCGTCTGCTTGCCAACAACGTTCCGGAGGCTGTGGTTCATGTGTTGCGCCCGGGTGTTCCTGCTATGCTTGTGCTTGAGCCGGGCGGCGGATGGAACGTATTGATGGCGCTGGCCAGCGGTGTACGCTCAGTCACGGTTGTGGAGCGTAATCCGGTAGTGGCGGCCCTGTTGCAAGGTCCCTATGCTGATTTCAGCGGCGGCCTCTATCGTGATCCGCGTGTCCAAGTGGTTACGATGGAGGGGCGTACATTTGTGCGGAGCACGCGGCAATTGTATCCGATTATCCTGATCGCGCTTAGCGATCCTTTTTATCCGGTCACCTCTGGGGCATACAGCCTCAGCGAAGACTACCGTTACACGGTAGAGGCTGTCGGTGATTATCTGAATCGGCTTGATACAGGCGGAATACTGGTATTGACACGCTGGGTGCAGACTCCACCGGTTGAGTCGCTGCGTATGCTGGCAACCATCGAACAGGCATTGCAGATGCAGGGCGTTGAGCATCCAGCCGAGCACATCGCGGCACTGCGTTCGTTGCGCACGATCACATTTGTAGTCAGCAGGCAACCGTTTACGGTGCAGGAACAGAATGCCATTCGTGACTTTGCCGCCCAGCGGGGCTACGATCTGGTATGGCTTCCTGCTATTTCCCGTGAGGAGGTTAACCGCTATTTCCGTTCACCACAGCCGGTTGACTATCTTGGGTTCCGCGACCTGCTGGCTGACCCTCATGGTTTTGTGGCAGACTACGCCTACGACATCCGCCCCGTCACCGACGACCGCCCCTTCTTCTTCCATTACTTTCGCTGGCGGCAGACGCCTCAGGTGATTGCCGGCCTAGGTCGTAGCTGGCAGCCCTTCGGGGGGAGCGGGTATCTGGTGCTGGTAGCCCTGCTGTTTCTGGTGACAGGGCTGGCTTTAGCGGCGATCTTTGGCCCTCTGCTGGTAAGACGTAGAGGAACACAGGCGGGCAAAATCTCACCTGGATTGCGCTGGCGTGTGCTCGTGTACTACTCGATGCTGGGGCTGGGCTTCATGTTTATTGAGCTTCCCCTTGCACAGCGCTTCATCCTGTTTGTGGGGCATCCCGTAACCGCGCTGGCGGTTGTGTTGTGCTCGTTGTTGTTGTTCTCCGGCTTGGGGAGTCTGAGCGCCCCGCGGTGGCGTCTCGAAATTGCGTTGGGGGTGCTCATCATTGTGGTATTACTGACCCCTGCGCTTGTGCATGGTTTATCTGTCCTTGCGCTTGGATGGCCGCTGGCCGCCCGTGTGATACTGGTAGCTCTCAGCGTTGCCCCTCTTGGTGTGTTGATGGGCATCCCTTTTGCGCGGGGAACGCTGTTCGTTGAACAGATTGCACCCGGCCTCACAGCATGGGCATGGGCTATTAATGGCAGTTGCTCTGTGATCAGCAGTGTGGCGGCTGTGATGCTGGCGCTAAGTGCGGGGTTCTCGGTTGTCCTGTGGGCGGGGGCCGGCGCTTATCTTATTGCCTTGATCGCGCTAGGGCCTGTTGCCGCTATTCATCGCGCACCTCGCGTGTGAACGGGACGAAGCTCACCCCACCCAAGCTGGTCGTCGTGAACCTGTCACCGGCCCGCTCCACGAGCCACAATTCCTGATAGCCGCCCGGAGGTCCAACTGGAATCACCATCCGCCCGCCGTCAGTGAGCTGGGCCATCAGAGGGGGAGGGATGTGATCAGGAGCGGCGGTTACGATGATCGCATCAAAGGGGGCGTGTTCTTCCCAGCCAAAGTAGCCGTCGGCGTGGAGTATCTCCACGTTGTCATATCCTGCGCTGACTAGGGTTTGTGATGCACGCTCAGCGAGCGCCCCCACGATCTCAATTGAGTAGACATACTCCACGATCTCAGCCAGCACCGCCGCCTGATAGCCGGAGCCGGTCCCGATTTCCAGTACCTTGTCGTCTGGCTCTAGTTCCAGTGCTTCAGTCATCAGCGCTACAATAAAAGGTTGTGAGATCGTCTGCCCGTAGCCAATTGGCAGAGGGTGATCCGCATAGGCCTGATCCTGATATTCCTCAGGCACAAAGAGGTGGCGCGGTACGCTTCTCATTGCCCTGAGGACCTCAGGGTCGCTGACCCCGCGTGCTGCGATAGTGCTGTCCACCATCCGATTGCGCTCCTCGGCCCGGTCATCTGTGATGATCTCCGGCTGAGAGACGGCAGGGGGTGATGGTTGCCTGCAAGCGGATAGCAGGCAACCCTGCATGGCGGCTATTGCCAGAATCCTGGCCACTTGTACCCTAGCAGAACGGCACATACTACTGTCCCGAAATTGGGTGCACGTCTAAGAGCGCCTAGCTCAAGTAATCCTTCAATTGCCTGCTACGGGTAGGATGCCGGAGTTTGCGTAATGCCTTAGCTTCGATCTGGCGGATGCGTTCACGCGTCACGCCGAAGTGTCTGCCCACCTCTTCCAGCGTGTGATCTTGACCATCCTTGAGGCCGAAGCGCATCTCCAGTACTTCGCGCTCGCGGTCACTCAAGACACCCAGAACGCCGCGCACCTGTTCCTTGAGAAGCTGGCGGTCGGCTTTTTCAACCGGGCCGGGTACTTTGTCATCTTCAATGAAGTCTCCCAGCAGGCTGGAGTCCTCTTGGCCGACAGGCATATCCAGCGACATGGGGTCCTGTGAGATGCGCATAATGCGGCGTACCTTGGCCGTTGCTCGGCGCAGTTTTCGTTGTAATCCTATATCGAGCCGCTCGCCCTGCGCAAAAGCCTGCTGGATGGCGCTTGCATCCTGCGGGTCGAGTAGCTCCATTTCCAGCGTCAGCTCCTCGACTGTCGGCTCTCGTCCCAGCTCCTGTGTCAGACGGCGTTGTACACGCATCAGGCGATTGATGGTTTCGACCATGTGGACCGGGATGCGTATCGTGCGCGACTGATCGGCAATAGCCCGGCTGATAGCCTGTCGAATCCACCACGTGGCATAGGTGCTGAACTTGTACCCTTTGGTATGATCGAACTTCTCAACCGCCCGAAGCAACCCAATATTGCCTTCCTGTATCAAGTCAAGGAAGCTGATGCCGCGTCCCATGTACTTCTTCGCCACACTGACAACCAAGCGCAGATTGGCACGAGTCAGGATGCTACTTGCCTCGCTGGCACGGGCGCGTGCGGCGGCGAACTCGTTCTCGATCACCTCTTCGCTCAACTCAGAGACCCAGCGGGAAAAGGTGCGGTGAGACGGTAACTGCCCGTGCTGTTGGAAGGCTTGGGCCAGCTTTTCCTGAAGAGCGTCAGGCATCAGGTAGAGGGCCTCAAAGACGGCAAATATGCGGCGTGCTAGCTGAGTCCACTCCTCATCCCGCCCCCATTCACGTAGATTCAGATAACGGTGCAGGCTAGAGGGAGGCTGTTCCAGCCAGCTCTGACGCAGACGTCTCACCTCACGGATCAGCTCCACAAAGGCAGGGGGATCGAGATCAAAGCCCTGCACCATGACCTGTACATCTTTCCAGCCCTGTTCAAGTTGGGTGAAGAGTTCCAGCAATATGGCATGAGCACTGGCAGGCTTTCCGTCTGCTTCCAGCTTGGCACGCAACATGTCAACCCTGCGGCTGGCGGCCATCTGAACCGAAAGCCAGATTTCCTGATCAGAGTCCAGCAATTGTACCTGTCCGATTTCCTTGAGATACATGCGAACAGGATCATTGGCTAACTCCAGATCACCAATCCCTATCCCGTCGGAGTAGGCGGCCTCTTCCTCTTCTTCCTCTTCTTCAAGCTCCTCCAGCTCCTCTTCGCTGGTCTCTAGTTCGGTATCTAGTTCCTCTAGTTCGCTCTCAGGTTCGAGGCTTAGTTCCTCTTCCTCTTCTTCCATAGGGATGATCTCGATATCAAGTTCTTGTAGACGGTCATAGAATCGCTGGGCGGCCTCACTATCCGGGTCGCTGAACGTGTTGAGGATATCCGCCTCGTATATCTGCTTCTCTTGCTCAGCTTTGTTCAGCAGTGACTGTGCCTCTGCTGACCACTCGTTCGACTTATCTTGGCTCATAGGTTGTCCTGTGCTTCGACTCAAGCTCCACTTGACGGACGTGCGCTCGTGCTGTGCTCGTGGAATCTCTTCCCAGGCAGGCTGTAGCGCTCACGGGTCTGCTCGATGCGTTTACGGGCGGCTGTGAGAGCCACGACCGTATGCCCATACTGTTGAATTGTTAGCTTATCCTCTGCCTCATCTGTGTCCTGCATTAGGAATCCCAGTTCTTGAATGCGCTCATCAAAACGGCTTCTCCGGATATCAAGGAGACGGACAATGGCCTCCGATTGTATGGCATCCTCGGAAAGCTGAGCCGGGAGGGGAGCAACATTTCGCAACAGGGTATCTAAAGGCTGACTCAACCACATATCAAGGCGGGTGCGGGTTGCGGAATCGAGTGAACGATGCAGGCACTGCACCGGTTCTAGCTCGTCCTGGGCAAGTGCGGACTGCCATGCTATGAAGATAGCACGGTGCTCTGGGTGCGTAAAGTCCCCTGGCACGACCTGCCCCTTAAGGATATCAAGCTCAGGCAACTGCCCC
Source organism: Anaerolineae bacterium (assembly GCA_034435015.1). Lineage (GTDB taxonomy): Bacteria > Chloroflexota > Anaerolineae > Aggregatilineales > UBA3940 > DAOTYH01. The sequence goes on from DAOTYH010000004.1 coordinate 8,076, forward strand.
CGCTCGGCCAGTTGGGGCCGGGTGCGTATCAGTCCATCAGGGGACAAACATTCAGCCAGAATACGGTTGATCTGGTAGAGCAGGCGTGGATACCGGATCAACGCGGCAAGGCAGAAAGCCTCGCGGGGCATATCAGGAGAGAAGACCTTCTCAAATGCATCCCTGCTTTTTGCCGAGGTTTCCGAAGCCTGAGCAGGAGAAGATTTTCGTGCGGGTGTGGGCCGGTGCGGGCGGTTGGTTTTGGCTTCCTCTGCAAAAAGTGCCCGCTCATCCACCCTCAGCAGACGGGCTAGCCGTTGCCTGTAGTGGCTGCGTTCGACAGGGTCGGCGACCTCATTGATCAGAGGAACGATCCGACTCGCAATGGCTGATTTGACTTTGGGGTCATCCAGATTCTGGCCGGCAGTGGCAGTCTGGATAACATATTCGATGATAGGCAATGCTCCTGCTACTAATCTAGGCCATACTGCCGGGTTATCTCGAATCAGGTCGTCGGGGTCTTGTCCTTCAGGCAACACCAGTACCCGGATGTCAAACCCCAGGCGATCCTCATAACGTACCATGCCCCGCGCATCGAACTCTGCCGTGAACTTAGCCCGGTATTCCCGCTCAGCGGCATCAAATGCCCATACCCCATCCTGGCTGGCCTGCTCTGCCGCCTCTTTAGAGACCCGCTCAATGACCTCCCGTCCGCGCTCGGTCGCCATCTGCCCTGCCGCATCCGGGTCAAGGGCTAGGATGAGGTGCTTGGCATACCGTGCCAGCAACCGCATCTGTGCTTCTGTCAGGGCTGTGCCCATCTGGGCTACTACATTAGTATAGCCTGCCTGATGAGCCTGCATCACGTCCATATAACCTTCAACGATGATGGCTGTCTCCCCCTCTCGGATACTGCGGCGTGCGTCTGAGAGGCCAAAGAGGAGTTTGCTCTTGTCGAATAGGGGGCTTTGGGGAGAGTTGAGATATTTGGGCATGGCATCCTTCGACAGGCCGCGTGCCCCAAACCCGACTATATTCCCACGCACATCGCGGATGGGGATCATCAGCCGGTTGCGGAAGCGGTCGTAAACTTTCCCATCCTCTTTCACGATCAGCAGTCCCGCTTCGATCAGCTCATCCCGCTGATAGCCCAATCCCTGTAGATAGTTGAGTGTTGTCTCCCAGCCGGCAGGGGCATATCCCAGCAGAAAATGCTCCACTGTGCCAGCGTTCAGGCCGCGTCGTTCGATGTAGCTCCGCGCTATGTGGGCTTCAGGGGTTTCCAGCAAATGCCTGTGAAAGAACTGAGCGGCTTCCGAGAGCAAGCCGCGTAGTTTCTCGTATTTCTCGCCAGCCTGAGCCTGTTGGGGAGCGGACGGCTGAAGTTCCACACCTGCTTTCTCGGCTAGATACCGCAGGGTTTCTGAGAAACTCCAGCCCTCACGCTTCATCAGGAAAGTAAAAATATCCCCGCCTTCGCCACATGCACCAAAACAGCGCCATTGTTGCGACTCGGGGAAGACCACAAAGGAGGGGGTTCTCTCACTATGGAAAGGACATAGTCCCTTGTAATTACGGCCCGCCTTCTTGAGCTGGACATATTCCCCGATCAGGTCAACTATATCCAGGCGGGCTTTGATTTCGTCGGTGATGCTCATCTTCTACCAGCAAGGCATAATGAACTCGCGTGATACCCTTGCGAATAAAATACCCTCTGTCATCTGATGCGACGGTATAAAGAACTGGGGCTGGCCGGCATGGAAGATGAAGATAACAGGATATTTCAGGCTACCCCTCACCCGCTTGCCATTATACCTGTCTCCTGATAAAGGACGCAAACAGCGTGCGTGCGCTCCCGTAGTATTCTCAATAAAAATGCGACTCCGTGATAAAGTTGTAGAGACAAAACCAACAACAGAATCACGGAGCGCTGATGGACAGTATAACACGGATTCGAGTGGCGTACGC
>DAOTYH010000005.1:0-2639 GCA_034435015.1 Anaerolineae bacterium
GAGCGGGTGTCTGCTCGTTGGCAGTTATTGTTTTGCCTCTTGTTAACGGGGCTGAGGCTCCCCGGCTCGCAGTGGGATTTCAGCCCTCCCCGTCGAAGCCTGTCATCCCCATGCCTTGATCATAGCACATCCGGTCTGTTTTGTCTACTTCCTTACATGCCATGCCGCTATCAGCGTGGTATACTTGCCCTGCATATAAACGAACACTCTAGCGAAAAGTATTCCGAGATGGCAGACCAACCGCTAAGCGAGGTAGACGAGAACAAGCTTGTCGAACTGGCCAAGACCGATCAGGAGGCCTTTGGCGAACTCTATGAGCGGTATGTGTCCCGCATCTACAACTATGTCTACTACCGCACCGGTAACCATCATGATGCCGAAGACCTGACTGCACGAGTCTTCCAGCGGGCCATGCAGCATATACCTAACTATATCAACCGGGGTCTGCCCTTCTCGGCTTGGCTGTACCGCATTGCCCACAATCTAGTTGTCAACTGGCATCGCGATCAACGGCGCCGGAAGGTTGTCTCACTGGATGAACTTGTGCTGACCGGTCTGCAAAGTGAAGCGCCAGAATACGTGACTGAGCACCGCGAAGAACAAGAGGCACTTCTATCAGCCGTCCGCACTCTCTCCCCAGAGCGGCAGGAGCTTCTGATCCTGAAGTTTGTCGAGCGGCTCTCCAACGCGGAGATCGGGATGATCATGGGCCGTAGCGAAGGGGCCATCAAATCATTGTATCACCGAACTTTGCTTGCTCTACGAGACGAGATTGAGAAACAACACAAGGTAACTGAAAGGAAAGCACGCAACTTGTCCCGCCGCCAATCTTAAACAGCCTGAGAAGTAACTTCACTACCCTGGCGGTGTTTCCTCATCATGAGAATTACTCTCTCTAAGGAAACACCCTAACCGGGACAAGCAAAAGAAATGGAAAGGTAGAAACAGGAGTATGCCCGGTATCTTGAGAAGAAACGCCGTGAATAAGCAAGTTGTAGCTGATGTAGTTGAAGAGTATTCTGAAGCGTTACTTAAAGGTGAAGACAAATCGCGCCAGCTACTTGAGCGTTACCCCGAAACATCAGGGGTAGTGGCCGATCTCTTTGCCCTGACAAACCGTCTGTATGAGGCGCTCGTCCCGGTCGAACCCTCTCATCAGTTTGTAGCTGAGCTGAAGGCTAATTTGGCCAACTTGAGGGCTTCGACTCTCCTCTCGACTGCCAGACGGGGTTTCCAAAGCAGACTACCGGCCCGTACCCGGATAGCCAGTCCCCGCCGTACTTTCCTTTCGATCATAGCGGGGGTTGCACTTGTCACCTCGTTAGTGGGGTCCATTGTGATGTTAGTAGCCCTGCTAGTGGGGCGCGGGCGCCGCAGACATCCAGCCGCTGTCGCCTGACCCTCTGGTGATAATCATCCTCTTCAAGAGGGCTATTCCCACAACCAAAAAAGCAGGGAGCGTAAAGCTCCCTGCTTTTTAAGTTCACTGCTGATTACCCCTCAACGCGGGCCTGTTACCGTCCGGATAGGGTTGTGCTGTAATTAAGGGCGGCAACGAATAAAGTGCGGCCCGCTTCCAGCGGCGGCGCTTCATGACAGCGCGGATCTGCGGAGCCATCTGACGGGCGGCCCGTTCCCCTGCTTTAGCCGCCTCCTGCATTCGCTCCATGGAGAGCACTTTGACAGTGTCGGGTATCACTGGCCGGATCAACACATCAGGCGGGAACATTGCAAGCTGGTAGTGAACCAGCATCGAGAAACTTAACTGTGATGACTCAACCAACGTATCAAATGCGGCCTGCCGCTTGGAGAGACTGAGTAGCCAGTATAAGGCACGCTGGACCTGCTTGGCTACAGTTCCAAAGTCACCAAGAGTCAGCCCAATCCCGGCCTTATACCCGCTGATGTCCACTGCTACAACCCGTTGCGCACCCAATTGATAGGTAGCTTGTGTGGGCAAGTTATCAGTGACAGCCCCATCCACCAGCAAATATTCTCCCCATTCCACTGGAGGGAATAGACCAGGAATAGCTGAGGTAGCCAGAATAGCCTTCACAACCGGCCCGCGCTCAATCAGGATGCGGTGATGATGGCGCACATCAGAGGCGATCAACGCCACCTTAGGGGAAAGCTCACGCAGGTCGGCATCTCCAAAGTGGCGGTACAGCAAGGCCTCCAGACTACGCGTACTGACCAACCCTCTACCCGTCCGGTCAGGGGAGATCATGGAGGCAAAATCCGCGTCATAGAAAAAGGACTCGATTTTATCGATCCCCCATCCTGCCCCGAGCATAGCGGCTATAAAGCCGCCGATACTTGTGCCGACCACTACATCAGGTTTGTATCCCAACTCAGCCAATACACGCAGGACACCTATATGAGCACCGCCACGCGCACCCCCGCCTCCCAGCGTAAGGCCCAGCTTAGGACGAAAGAACATTGCCGCCCGCTCCTGATCGAAGTTGATAGAGATGTAGATGTAGTATGAGGAAAAAGGTTACCAGCTAAGATACCGTAGATCTGCGACAAAGCAAAACAGGTCTCGCGGCGATGGCCTACGCTCCCACCCCGTTACCAGGGCAGTACCATGGGCGCTGGCGGGCTTAACGACCGGGTTCGGGATGGGACCGGGTGTGTCC
>DAOTYH010000006.1:0-1679 GCA_034435015.1 Anaerolineae bacterium
CACCCAGCTTACCACGCAACTTTTATAACTTAACAGGGCATAGGCAGGCAGGCCAACACTTATCCAGCGGGGGATTATAACACAGGGCCGGGGAAAAGTGCCTCAGCAGGCACACACTCCCAAGCCCTGTGTTTGCAGACAGCAGGGGGATCGGATCAACCCTGCATTTCACCCATTAGGGCGGCACGCTCAGCCAACGTGGTTGTTCTCTCGACACTCTGCTGGAAAGCTCGGCTGTCTATCCATCGCAGTAACACCAGTGAAGCCCCCAACATGGCCGCCTCAATGCCAAACACAGCCACATACCCAGCCACCGAATTGGCGGCAAACCGCGTGATCACGTCGCGCACAGCGCCGCCCATCACCGAGCCGGCCAGCCGGGACAGCGCATCAGCTACCCCCCATGCACCCATGAACAGCCCAACGTTGCCGACAGCCGTCATATCCAGCATCAAGGACAAATTAGAGACAGTTGCCAGCCCGGTACCTGTTCCCAGCAGAACAACACCGGCGTAGAAGATTCCACTTTGCCGCAACACCCCGCTCACCGCGATCAGGATAAAGCCGCTCAGCGCCCCGATCCCGCCCAGATGTGCCACGCCGCGCTTGCCAAATGATGTCTGGAGGAAGCCAGCCGCAATCAGCGCCGCCAGTACGCACAGCCCCCAGATCGAGGTGATACGAGTAGTTGTCTGGACAGGCATGTCAAAAGCCTCACCTGCAAAAGGCTCCAGGAGCACATCCTGCCCTAGAATGGCCGCCAGCAGGAGGATCAGGTAGATAAAGAACAGCCGTGCCTGCCGATTGCCGGCTGCTGCCCGCACCATCTCACCCCACGAATAACGCTTCGGCGTGACAGAACCCTCCGCAACAAAGGGCTTTTCAAGGCCGATCAAGCCCAGCACGCCCAGTACAGTTGCAACCCCTCCCACCATCCAGAAGGCCCGCTGAAGCGCCTCTGGCGTATAGGGAGTCACCATGCGGCTGACTGCTACCGCCATGACAATAATGCTGACGATCATTAGGAAGAACATCACCGAGATCGTGCGTGTGCGCCCCTTCTCATCCCACAGCTCAGAGGCCAGTGAGAAATAGGAAACCGTCGCAAAGTTGAAGCCCATCCCCCAAGCGCCAAAGGCCAGCAGGCTGAACAGAAAGCCCAGCAGACCGCCTTCCGCCAGCGTGAAGGCCGCTAAGGGAGCCAACATAGCTCCGCCGATGCATAACACCAGCCCCAAGGCAATATAAGGCATCCGCCGCCTGCCCAGAATGGGATGGCGGTCGGCATATGAACCAATGGCCATCTGAATCGGAGAGAAGAGATAAGGCAACGAGACAAAAATCGCCACCACCGTTGCTGAGATCTCCAGCTCTCTGATCATCACCCGGTTCAGAGTGCTGTTGATCGGCAGCAGGGTGATTGCTACCGCTATATGGATCAGCGCCAATTGCAATCGTTTAAGCCACATCGTTCAACCATCCTTCTTTGACATTGATGTTCTCATTTTACTACTTTATGGATGTATATTCTACGATTTCGACGTAACTATCCGGTCTATGCCATCAGACAACAGCAGACTACTTGCCAGTAAGAGAGTTGTGATAAAATGAAGGCAAGCCGGTTTCTTTGACCACCAGCCAGCCTGCCAGCAGAGGTGTACCGTGAACACAAAGGGACT
>DAOTYH010000007.1:0-87564 GCA_034435015.1 Anaerolineae bacterium
GCTGGAAAAGGGAGGGAGTACTCCCCTTCCAAAAGCTTCGCTTGAAACTGGTCAGCCTGATAGACAGCTTGATCGAAGCAAGTGACTCACGGCCAGAGCATTCCTTCATGCTGGATGGGCAAGCCGTCATGCTCGACGACTACCTCGAAGTAAGGCCTGAGCAACGCACTGCCATCAGCAGATTATTACAAACCGGACAACTATACGCCGGCCCATGGTATGTCACGCCTGATGAGTTTCTTGTCAGTCCGGAGGCACTCATCCGCAACCTGCTACAAGGAATACGTTCAATAAATCAGCTGGGGCCGTGCATGGATATCAGCTACATGCCCGATTCAAGCGGACACATCGGCCAGTTGCCCCAGATATTACAGGGTTTTGGTGTCCGAGGGGCAGTTTTGATACAGGGGCTGGGAGAGGCTCCCGCTGAACTATGGTGGGAGGCACCGGATGGAAGTCGGATACTCGTCAGTTACCTGCGTGACAGCAGTGACACCGATCCCCTGCCCTCCGAGCCAGAGATGCTGAAAGGCCGGCTTGCTCAGCTCAAGGCCAAAGTGAAGGAGCACCTCACCGGCGGGGTACTACTGCTGATGCACGAAGACTCTTGTCAATCAGCTCCTTTGCCTCTTCAAGATGTAGCCAAACGCTTGCGGGGAATACAAGTCATTCCCAGCAATCTGCCTTCCTATTTTGAACATCTGCTGGCATCTGGGATTGACCTGCCTGTCATTGTGGGGGAGTTGCGCTCGCCTCAGCGTTTTGCCCTGCACAGCGGCACGCTCAGCACTCACATCGAGATCAAACAACGCAACCACGAAATCCAGACTTTATTGGAGCGGTGGTGTGAGCCTTTCAGCGCTTGGGTACACCTGTTGAATGAGAAGGTATATCCACCCCTTCACCCTGCTCCCTTACGTGCTCAAACCGAGCTGATCGTTTATGCATGGCGGCTTCTGCTTCAGAACCATTCCCCTGAATCAATCCGGGGGTGCAGTATTGGGCAAGTCCATCGCGAGGTAGACCTGCGTTTCGATCAGACCGAACAGATTGCAGAGACACTAACCAGTCAAAACCTTGAATACATCGCAGGTCAGATCGCCACAGACGATCTGTCAGATGATCCTCAGTCCATGTCCCTAGTAGTTTTCAATGCCGCCGGACACAGCCAGACAGGGATTGTATCCTTTCAATTGCCTGATCCAACTGGATTCGAAGTTGCCGAAGTCATAGATGAAAGAGGGCAAGTCCAATCTCTCGAACTTGAGACGCAGGCGGGAAGCCCAGAAAATCAACAAGCCCCTTCAGCTCCAACCCTGCATTTTGTGGCAGACAATGTGCCGCCCTTCGGATACCGAGTCTATGCATTGCGGCCTGCCCGGTCCTCCCCGCCTGCACCTCAGACAACCGAGATGGATGAGGGAACGATCATCGAAAATGAGTACCTCAACGTAGAGGTTAACCCCACTGATGGCACCTTATCACTCTTCGACAAGCGCACCGGGCGCTCGTTTTCAGGCCTGAATCGTTACATTGACGGAGGCGATAGCGGAGACTGCTATACTTATTGTCCTCCTGACCACGATACCCAGATCAATATTGCCACCAATACCCCCCTCCATGTTGAGCGGCGCCGGGGGCCTGTTACACAAACACTGTACTTGTTCCAGATTTACCGTCTGCCTCAGACACTCACCCCAGATCGCCGTGCCCGGCTCCCTCTGGCCGCCCAGTTCGTACCCATTTCGATCCTAACCGCCTTTCACCTTTACCGAGGTGTGCCACGACTGGATGTCAAGGTCACCGTTACCAACAGCGCTTCTGATCATCGGCTCAGAGTCCATTTCCCAACTGGTATAGTGACTCAGGAGGCTTTCTTCGACGGCCATTTTGAAGTAATACGCCGTCCCCTAGCACTGCCCAATGCTGAAGAAACACGTGATTGGGCCGAGCAACCCGCTTTAGAGCAACCTCAGCGTGCCTTTGTTACTGTGCTGGGAGACGAAACGGGCCTGACGCTTGCTAACCGCGGGCTACCTGAAGTGGCCATCTTAGCAGGGGATAATGGGGCAGAGATTGCCCTGACACTGTTACGCTGTGTAGGCTGGCTCAGCCGGGAGGACCTCGCCAACCGCCGAGGCAACGCTGGTCCCTCCATCGAAACGCCGGAAGCTCAATGCTGGGGTGAACACCGGTTCGCCTACAGCTTGATCCCGCACGGGCAGGACCCATGGCCTGCGTGGCAACAGGCATGGGCCTTCCAGACCCCCCTGCGTGCTGTGGCAATCAGAGGCCCGCATTCCGGTCCACTGCCACCGGCAGGCAGTCTAGTCAGTGTGGATAACCCGGCCTTTGTAGTGAGTACCGTAAAGATCGCTTCGAACGGGAGAGGGCTGATTGTGCGCGGTTACAACATCAGCGAAGCCACTGAAAAGGTCAGCCTGCGATTGGATATACCTTTCACTTCCGCTCAGCGAGTCCGCATGGATGAATCTCCCACCGGCGGGCATATAACCCAGAATAAAGCCGGTCTCTATACCTTCAAGGCTAGGCCCAACGAGGTTGTGACTCTTGCGTTTTCCTGATCGTTGTCTGGCATTCCGGCACTAGTGCTTACCCCCCTACCCCAAGATAGTTGCCATCCCCCGGCCACAGCTCCAAGGGGAAAGGCTCAAGTATCTCACCCTCAGGCAAGTAGGGGCCAAAATATTGCTGACGCAGGGCATCTAGTGTCCCATCTGCTTTCATGTCTTGCAGGGTAAAGTTGATCAGAGCGAGGAAGTCAACATCGTAATTGGGCAACACCATCACATAATTCACTGGACGATAGAGGGCATCATATACTGTGATCGCGGCATCTGCCTGTGACATCAGGATCAAGGCAAATTCATCTCCCACGACCGCATAGGCCGAACGGGATACAAGGGCACGGAACGCTTCCTCATAGGATTCAGTCGTCTGGATGTCGGGAAAGTCGTTGTTGTCTCGAATGATGTCTTCACTCACGTCTAAGGGAGGCACTGCCACAGAAGGTTTAAACTCCAGATCACCGATCCCCTGCACACGAACATCTTGCATGTGAATAAGCCGAAGGCCGCGTTGATAATATGGCTGGCTAAAGGCTACTTGCCCGATCAGAGCTTGATTGGGGCGTACACCCACCACCAGATCAGCCTGGCCTCCACGCAAAAGATTGAGGCCCTGTTCGCCAACAGATTGGGGAATCTCAACAATGGGCACGTTCCAGCGACGCGCCATCTCGTTGATAATGGCACGATTGTACCCATCCACAATCAACTGACCGTCAAATAAGGCAGGCGTCGCAGACAGGTCTAAGCCTGCCACACGAAGCGCCTCACCCCGCTGTATACGCTCGACCACAGAAGGCATAGCCGAAATCTCAGTCGGGAAGGTGCCAAAGGTATAGGCAGGTTCACCCGGCATCGTTGGGAAAAGATCGCTGGGGTAACCATAAAAATTGCTCGAGAAAATCTCTCCAAGACGCCCTTCGCCGGCAAGCTGCTGAAGCGTCAGATTGAGCAGGTCACGCAGGGGTGTGTCGCCACGGCGTACTGCAAAGGCATAAGGCTCGCTAGAGACCAACTCCCCTAGAATCTGAAGTCCGCCATCGGAGCTGGCAGGCAACATCAAATCTTCCCGGCGGCTCACCACTGCACTTACCTGTTGTTGCGTCAACATGGCTACCGCCGCCTCGACTGTGCCAAAAGGCTGGATAACCGGTGAGATGCCAAGCTGGGCCGAGCGCTCAGACAAGGCAGTTTGTGCCTCATCCCCAACAGCCGCTACGACCTTCCCACCAAGATCAGCCACACTGCTGATAGGTGAATCAGCCAGCACTAACACCCCGTACCCGCTCAGAAAGGTGGTGTCAGAGAACTCAACGAACTGCTCCAGTTCCCGCCGATGGGGCATGGCGGCCGCGATTAGGTCAATATCGCCATTGTAGAGGAGAGGTAGTCTTGTCTGACGTGTCACCTGAACAAACGTGGCCTCGACTCCCCACAACTCAGCTATTTGGCGGACCAGCTCCACCTCATAACCATGCACCTGACCATTATCCGAGAGCACACCAAAGGGAGGATAGTTATACAACACACCTACCCGCACCTCTCCGCGCCGCCGGATTTCAACCAGGGCTGACTCACTCACAGGCGCGGGGACTGGTGTCTCATAGATATCGCCGTGCCTGGGAGGGGGACTGGTAGGCGTAGGGGCGACGGTAGGACTCATTGTGGGAATCGGCTCCCCATTGCTGTCGCCACCACATCCCCCTAGAACGAGAGCCAGTGCCATGACGGCTACAATCTTGATGAGGGTTACAGCCTGTCTCATACTCTAGTCCGTCAGAGGTCGCAATAGAGTTTCTGTTGGAAGATATATGCCTCCACGCCAGCCGGCAGAAGGTAACGTATCGTCCGCCCTGCGGATACGCGGCGGCGAATATCTGCCGCGGCGATCCCCATAGGAGGCATGTCAATAAAGACCAGCCTGCCGCTCAGACCGGGGATAGCGGTTTCAAGAGAGGCCAGATCATAGGTGACATCAGGCCGCTGGATCACAGCCAGAAAGGCCTGCTGGATCAGCCGCGCTGGATCATGCCAGCTTGGCAGATCGCGCAAGGAATCTGAGCCGATCAAAAAGAACAGCTCAGCTCCTTGGTTCTCAGCGGCAACCAGCGCCAAAGTGTCTGCCGTATAGTGCGGGCCGGGACGTTCAACATCTATCAGGGAGAGCACAAAATAGGGATTGTCAGCCAGTGCCAACCGTAACATCTCCAGCCGATGCTTAACCGGCGTGATCATCTGCCCGCGCTTATGGGGAGGATCAGCGGCAGGAATCCATAAGACACGCTCCAGTGCCAACTGCTCACGCGCTTGCTCTGCCATGAGCAAGTGGGCATAATGGGGCGGGTCAAATGTCCCCCCCAACACCCCAAGCCGCATCAGTCAAGCCACTCCAGTTCGTAATCGCCGATCAGGACTGTGTCCCCCTCCGAGACACCAGCATCCTTCAGCGCTTCTGTGACACCGAGTGCTGTCAGGATACGATGAAACCGTTCAACAGCTTCGTCATATTCCCAGTACGTCATGGCAGCCGCCCGCTCTACACGCTTGCCAACCACTCTGAAAGCATCCCCTTCCCGGACAATCTGGAAGGCATCCTCCTCTTCTTCGGGTTGAAAGACAGGAACTTCTTCTGGCAAAGTGGATGGCGGCAATTGTTCGAGCATTTGAACAGCGAGGTTCATCAACTCGCGCACGCCGCGTTGGGTGGCGGCTGAGATTGCCAGCACATGCTGTCCCCGCTCCCTGATAGCGGCCTGAACAGCGGGCCACTTCTCCTGCGCTTGCGGCAGGTCAATCTTGTTAAGCACAACGATCTGGGGCTTAGCCGCTAACTCGGCGTCAAATAATGCCAGCTCCGTGTTGATCTGAACATAGTCCCCCAATGGGTTACTCCCTGCCCCATCTAACAAGTGGATCAGGAGGCGTGTTCGTTGGATATGGCGCAGAAAGCTATGCCCCAGCCCTACGCCGGCATGAGCGCCTTCGACCAAGCCAGGGATGTCTGCGAGTATAACCTCGCGATCACCAACTGTTGCTACTCCAAGGTTAGGGGTTAGGGTGGTAAAGGGGTAGTCCGCAATTTTGGGCCGCGCCGCACTGACAACGGAGAGCAGGGTTGATTTCCCCGCATTTGGCACCCCTACAATCCCTATATCGGCGATCAGCTTAAGCTCCAGCACAAGCCAGCGTTCTTCTCCCGGCTCCCCTTTTTCAGCCATACGCGGCGCCTGATTGGTCGGAGACTTAAACCGTGCATTGCCACGCCCTCCACGCCCGCCGCGGGCTACCACAAGCCGCTGGCCGTGCCGAGTGAGGTCGCCCAGCAGGGCACCTGTCTCAGCATCCCGGACGATAGTACCCGGTGGAATTTCAATGACCAGCTCAGCCCCATCTGCCCCCGTCATGTTGGAATTGCCGCCGCGTTTGCCTGCTTCAGCCTTGAAGTGACGCTTGTGCTCAAAATGCGACAGGGTATTCAAGCGGGAATTAACAACTAAAACGACATCCCCTCCTCTGCCGCCGTCCCCTCCTGACGGTCCTCCCAGAGGGACGTATTTTTCACGACGAAAGGCAACAATCCCTGCCCCGCCGTCTCCACCTTTAACGTAAATCTTAGCTTCATCTAGAAACATATCGTGCCAAGCATACCGTGTAGACGCTTAAAGATCAAAAGGCGTCGCTCGCCTGCGGCGCTCGCAGACGACACGACGCCACCATGATTCCGGAAATCCTAACTCAATGATCGCGCTCGACAACCAGCTTGATCAGGCTACGCAGTTCGTCAACAGCTAGACTCTGGGGTAGTTTATCAAGGACAGCATTGGCTTGCACAGCAAGAGCCTGTGCCATCTGACGACCTTCTTCGACTGCCCCGCCTGCAATGAGACGTCGTTTGATCGGCAGGAAAGGATCGCCCTCTTCTTCCTCCACAGTGTCTTCTACGACGACAGCCGGAACAGCCACACCGCCTTTGCCTCCCTCAGCGAGGGCCATAGCCACCCCTTTACCCTGAGCAACATCAACACCTGCCTGTTTACCCATCAAACGGGGGTCGCCGGTGAGATCGAGGAGATCATCCACGATTTGAAATGCAAGCCCAATGTAGAATCCATACTCACCCAATGTCTCTGCGAGCCGCGGCTCGGCTCCGGCCAATTGTGCCCCCAACAGACAAGCCGCCCGGAAGAGAGAGGCTGTCTTTTTGGCTACGATTTTCTGGTAGGTTTCACGGTTCAGAGTATTTTGCTTTGCCGCCGCCGCCTGGAGAGTTTCCCCTTCAACAAGCGCTGTAGTAGCTTCTGCAAACGTCATGTTCAGATCACCGTAAGGGGCAACCAGCTTATAGACCTTGGTGAATAGAAAATCACCGGTGAGGAGAGCAAAGGTGCGTCCCCAACGTTCGTTAACTGTCTCACGCCCCCGCCGGGTTTTGCCATGATCGTTAATGTCATCATGGACAAGTGTGGCTGTATGAACAAGCTCAACAGCCGCCGCAACGGGAATTGCGTATTCAAGGTCCTGCCCGCCAGCCGCCTGATAAGCAAGAAGAAGCAAACGCGGGCGAATCCGTTTGCCGCCCGCGCCAATGATATGACGACTAGCTTCCTGTAAGACCTCCACCTCGCTGGCCACAATCTCGACCATTAATTTATCAACGGCAAGCAGGGCCTCATCTAAGTTCATGGATTAGTTCTCCAGTCTCAAGGTTCATTTGTTCCTTTTAGAACTTTCTAAATAGATTATACAAAAATAGACTAATATCGTCAAAATTATACACAACTATCCTCTCTCTGAGCCTATCAGAGAGGAAAGATACCCCTGTCACATTATTCTTGCGACTTGGGCTGATGAGCGGAAACAATCTGTTCAAGACGCGGAGGGCCATCACGGGTCAGGATAATCTCAAGTGCAACCTGGGCAAAGCGGAAGAAAGCCTGCATATCCTTCACGCGGGCCAGATAGTATTCAGCCAGTTCGCGTTCCTCATCGCTGAGATGCGGCTTAGACCGTTCCAACCGGCGGGCATTCTCTTCTAAAACACTGAGCGCAACCCCCACTTCACGACGTTCACGGCTCCCTAAAATAGAGGCCACGATCTTCCACAGGTCGCTCTCAGCCTCGTAGTACTTCCGTCTGTCACCCTTGACCCATACTTCACGTACCATTCCCCAGCGTTCCAGAGCACGCATGTTCATACTGACGCTGGCTTTCGATTTGGCGACGATCTCCTCCAATTCATCTAAGGAGAGAGGCACTGGACTCATGAGAAGTGCACCATATAGATGGCCCATGACCGGGCTGAAGCCGAAGAAGTCAGTCAGCTCGCCCAAGCCCTTGACCATGCTGTCACGCACTGCTTGGAGGTCTGGATTCATAAGTTTGCGTCCCAATGCAGACAAGCAAAGATGCAACCCTGATCATAACGACGCCCCCAAAGTGTGTCAAACCTATCAGCGGGGGCGGTCGCGCATCAGAGTATCAAACAGCAAGACGCCTAACAGACAGATAAAGACAGTACAGCTAATTGGCACCTGCCAGTAAGTAAACCAAGCAGGCGACCAAAAAATCATCACCACGCCATTGGCCAAAATGAGCAGGCCAACCGCTATTCCAAGCCGCTTCAGAAAATCAAGCCATATTCTGGGCACAGCAAGCTTCCCTGATCTGCCATTACTCATACCGCAAGGCGTCAATGGGGTTAAGGCGGGCGGCACGATAAGCCGGATAGATACCAAAGAAAATGCCTATTGCCGCTGAGACACCCGTCGCCAAGGCAATGGTATCAAAGCTTACCACGGTCGTTAACTGCTCGACCAGGCGCTCAGCGACCGCCGCACCGACGGTGCCGAGCACTGTTCCAATCGCCCCTCCTACAAGCGCCAGCAATAACGACTCGATCAGAAACTGAAGAAGAATATCCCGTTGCTTAGCCCCTACTGCTTTACGTAACCCGATCTCGCGGGTGCGCTCAGTGACTGACACCAGCATAATATTCATGATACCAATACCGCCAACCAGCAAGGAGATAGCGGCAATGATGCCAAGAAAAATGGTCACTGCCCCTGTGATCTGGCCTGCCGCAGAGAGAATCTCCTTCTGAGTGATCACCTGAAAGTCGTCCTCGTTGCGGAACCGAATGTTATGCTGTTCACGCAAAATCTCGGTGATTTGCTCGGCGGCGGCATCCATCCGATCCTCAGAGACAGCCTGCACAAAGATCAGTTGTACCATGTACTCGCCCTGGCGGTTTCGTACCTCAAACAGGCGGCGTTGTGCCAGGCTCAAGGGGATCAGGATAACATTATCCTCATCACCGAACGAACCCCCGCCTTTCTCTCGCAATATACCAATAACCCGAAAAGGGGTATCCTCAATACGAATCGTAGCGCCGATCGGGTTCTCATAGTCTTGGAACAGGGCTTCTACGACCGTCTGTCCTAGCACGGCCACCCGTGACTCAGAGAGCATGTCTTCTTCGGTGATGAATGAACCTTCAGCTATCTCGGCATTGCGCACCTGCTGGTAGGAAGGTGTGACACCCCGCACCTCAGTCGCCGTCTCCTCGCGGCCATATCTCACCAGCGCTTGACGCCCTAAAACAGGGGCCACAGCGGCAACATCAGGAGCGCGGAAAGGGTCCTGAATAGCACTGACATCCCTGTTGCTAAGGCCTTGACTGCCACGTGTGGAAGGCCGTCCCCCCGCGATCTGGGTACCCGGCGTGACCGGAAAGACAAACAGGAGATTTGAGCCAATGGCGTTAAACTGCTCATTCACTATCGCTTCCAGCCCACGCCCTATTGAGATCAGAACAATGACGGCAAAGATACCAATGATAATCCCCAACATAGTCAGGGCACTGCGAAGTTTATTGGTCATCAAACCGTTCCAGGCCAGCCGGAAACTCTCCAAGATGCTCATGCCGCCCCCTTATCAATCACTCCCATCTCGATCAACATCTGGTCAGAGGGGCGCTCCTGTTCCCCTGCGCGCAATGGGTGAGCTACCGGTCGATCCGCAATGATCTGACCATCCCTTAGAACGATGATGCGCCGTGTATGCTGAGCCACATAAGGGTCATGGGTGACAAAGATAACCGTGATCCCCTGCTCTTCATTCAATTGCTGGAAGACACGCAATACATCTGTGCCCGACTTGCTGTCGAGGTTGCCAGTCGGCTCATCAGCCAGAATAATGGAGGGTGAGTTAACAAGCGCCCGTGCAATGGCAACACGCTGTTGCTGTCCGCCCGACAGCTCAGCCGGGGTGTGGTTTAACCGGTCACCAAGCCCTACTATCTCCAGCGCCTCAATGGCACGTTGCCGGCGATTGAGAACCCCCGCATAGATCAGCGGCAACTCTACCTGTCGGACAGCACTGGTACGCGGCAACAAGTTAAAGTTCTGGAAGACAAAACCTATCTTACGGTTGCGGATTTCAGCCAGCTCACGATCTTTCAGACGGCTCACATCTATTCCATCCAGAAAGTAGGTGCCTGATGTGGGTTGATCAAGCGCGCCGAGCATGTTCATCATGGTTGATTTACCCGACCCTGAAGGCCCCATGATCGCTACAAACTCTCCTTGCTCGACCTTAAACGTCACACCCCGTAAAGCATGCACCTCAACCTCGCCCATCACGTACACTTTGCGCAGATCGCGTACGTCAATGACCGAAGGAGAGCCTGCCCTCTTTCCATTATCAGGCATAGTATCTACATCACCCACGCTCACTGGCCTCCTGAACTCGACCCTTCAAACAAATTCAGACCTTCCCGCTGAGAACTCACAACCACGCGATCTCCTTCCTGCAGGCCGCTTCGTACCTCGCTCATGGTCGAGCCGCGCACACCAAGCTCGATCCGAATCTCTTCGATAGTGCCATCATCGCGAAGCACGTTCGTATAAGCTTCCCCTGTACTTCGGTCAAACCGGACAGCCCAGTTGGGTATCAGCAATACGCGTGTCAGCTCAGATACCACAATATCAACAGTGGCTGTCATACCATCACGGAGAGGAACATCGGCAGGGTCAAGCAAGATACGTACACTGTAGCTAACCACCCCGCCCACGTTCACTCCCTCAGGTGCAATACGCTGGACATGCCCTGTGAGGTCTGCATTGGGCCACGCATCAAGGCTGACAAAGACCAGTTGCCCAGCACGAATCTTAGCAATGTCAACCTCGTCTATCAGGGCATCAACATAAAATGAAGAGTCATCCAGTAACACCACAGCGGGCAGGCCCGGCACGACTTCCTCACCAACCGCATAACGCACCTGCGCCACAATACCATCGAAGGGGGCCACTAGTTTTGCGTCTTCCAATGAGGCACGCACATTCTGGACTGCCAGCTCAGCCTGCTGAATTTGCAAACGCGCGATCTGTACGTCAATATCGTTAGGCCCTTCCAACAGGCGTGCCAGAGTAGCCTGAGCCTGCCATACAGCGGCCTGTGCCGCGGCGACATCATTCGAGGATGCGCCCTGCTGGGCATTGATCAATTGTTGCTGAGCAATCTGCACAGCCAGCTCGTTGCTGGCAACCTGACTGTTGGCCTGATCAAGCTGGTACCCCTCACCATACTGCTGGTAGACCTGATCACGGTTGACCTGCGCCAGCCACAGATCAGAACGACGTAACTCAAGGTTGGCCTGGGCAATCCGAATCGCATTTTCATCGGGGGGCTGGGCGAGTTGCTCAAGCTGATACTGGGCACGTTGCACTGCCGCGCTGGCCGCGGCCACATCCCATTCGCTGACTCCGTTTAGAAGCTGTTCGAGCGCAACTTGTTGCAACTGAACTGCGATCTCCGCATCCAACAGATCAAGCTCATACTGGGAAGTGTCAATACGCATCAAGACTTCACCTGCGCGGACACGCTGGCCAACCTCGACATTTACCTCTTGAACACGCCCTGAAAGCAGAAACGTTAGCTCTGTGCGCTCATGTGCAGACACAGGGGCTGTAGCGCTGACTGTCTCGCGTAAGTCCCCGCGCTCGATAACAGCAACACGATAGGCCGCTTCCCCCCGATTTGTATCAGTAGTTCCACTCAACGTCGAACAACCAGCTACAGCTAATACGACAAGAAGGGTTGCGGCGATCTTGAAAATAGAGTTTCTGGCCGACATCTCTTTATCTCCGCCCTATCACTGCTCACCAAACAGGCTCAGGTTTTGACCAGCCAAGCTGACAGCCACAACCTGCCCCTCCTCAACCCCCGCAATTACCTGGCTGGCTACCTCACCGCGCAAGCCAAGAACAACCGGGACTTCTTGCAAGCTACCATCCTCTGTCAGAATGCTGACATAAGCCTGACCAGTCGTCCGATCAATGCGGATAGCCCAATTTGGCACCAGCAGTACCCCTTCGAGACGCTGAACAATAATGTTTGCTGTAGCTGTCATCCCCGCGCGCAACGGTAGATCGGTCTGTGCCAAGTCAATACGCACCCGATACGTGACTGCCCCTCCGGTAGTAGTGGCAGAGGGCGCTATGCTAGTCACCTGCCCCTCAATTGTTTCGGACGGCAGGGCATCCAAAGTGATCTGAACGGGCTGACCGGGTACAACACGCCCAATATCTACCTCGTCAACATCCACTTCGACGTGCAGATGTGAGTCGTCAATCAGAACAAATGCGGGCGAACTAGTCGGAGCGGCCATGCCGGGATGCACGTTGACAACCGAGACAACACCTGTAAAAGGTGCAACCAGCGTAGCGGCATCTAGACGTTGGCGGGCACGTTCGAGCGCAATCTGAGCCTGATCGATCTGAATCTGTGCCCGCGTAATTTCCAAATCGGAAGGCCCCTCCAGAAGACGATTTAGTTCCGCCTGCGCCTGATACACAGAGGCCTGGGCCGCCCCCAGTGCATACTGATTAGGATCAGCACGGAGTTGCTCTAGACGCAGGCGGGCAATCTCGACGTTAAAGAGGGCTTGATCAACCTGCTCCTGTACCGAAAGCAGAGGCGCTCCAGACAAATACCACTGCACTGCACGGAGTTGCATATCAGCCTGCTGATAGGCATTGAAGGCCTGCTCATATTGCAACTGGGCTATCCGTATTGACTCAGGGTCAGCCGTTTCTCTCTGACGGTTATAAGCCGCAACAGCGCTCTCAACTGCGGCCTGCGCCGCCGCGATCTGCGCTTGGCTGGGCGGCAGGAAGAGCCGTTGATAAGCTAGTTGCTGTGCCTGAAAAGCCAACTCTGCTTGCTCAACTGCCAGCTCCAGTGCCTCAGCATCGAGACGAGCCAGAGGCTGGCCGGCTGTCACAGTGTCTCCTGCCTCGACAAATACCTCCCTGACCACCCCCGGCTGTTCGAAACTCAAGCTGACCCGTTCCGCAGGCAACAAGCTCCCCGCGGCACTCACGCTTGAATCAATCGAACCCCGCTCCACAACCCCGCGCCGCAAATTCTGGCCGGCCTCCGGCTGACGTCCGCCGCAACCTGCAAGGAGAATCCCCATTGTCATCAGGGCCGCTATGGCGTTCGCACGTCTTTTACGCATCGAGCCTCTCCACGAGAGCATATCCAGAACCAAACCCTTCTGTCACCATTCACCTGGTCCTACACAACACAGACTGTTTGGGAAGTCCATCACAACTCCATTGCTACAACGAAGTAGATTATATCGTACACCGCAATGCCCCATCGAATGAGTTGCCCAACCTGTATCAATCATGGTATTATGACCCTATATTCTCCTATTGGGCGTCATTCCACTCTGGAGGTTCTATGGCTCGTTCCGAAGTCCCGGACATTGTAGTTGGCCGCCTGCCGATCTACCTGCGTGCCTTGATCCGGCTTCACAGCGAGGGGCACGAGATCACCTCCTCCCACGAGTTAGCCCAGATTCTGGGAATCAGCTCTGCGCAGATACGTAAAGACTTGTCCTACTTTGGTGAATTCGGCAAGCAGGGAACTGGTTACCATGTTGCCACCCTGAGCGCTGAGCTACAACGCATCCTCCATGTCGATCGTGAATGGCAGGTTGCCCTAGTAGGAGTAGGAGACCTTGGGCGCGCCCTAGCCCGCTACGGCGGATTCGCTCACAGGGGTTTTCGCATCTCTCTCCTTTTCGACAATGACCCTGAGAAGATCGGTCAAGTCATCAATGACATGACAATTATGCCTGCCGAGCAGATTCCTCAGGTAGTCAGGGCACATGGGCTGAAAATAGCCATGATCGCCACGCCTGCCGATGCGGCTCAGGAAACAGCCAACTTGCTTGTTGAAGGGGGCATCAGGGCGATTCTGAATTACGCGCCCATTGCCATTTCAGTTCCTAAAGATGTTCACGTCCAATACATTGACCCTGTAGCCCACCTCCAGCGAATGGCCTATTATCTAGACTGACTCAACAACACCGCTCTCGGACATTTTGTGACAAAAAAACCGGGCTTACGCCCGGCCCTTTCTAATCCCAAGCAACCTGCAAGCACTCAGGACTAAATATCCGGTATAGAACGCTGGAGAACTTCAAGCCGCTCCAAACTACGGCTGGCCCCCAGTGCAGTGGCCCCTACCGGATCATCCGCGAGGAAAGCGGGGACATTTGTCTCACGGGTTAGATACTGGTCAATACCGCGCAGTAGAGCGGTGCCGCCCGTCAACACCATTCCCCGATCAATAATGTCTGACGACAACTCTGGCGGGGTCCGTTCCAGCACTCGCTTGACCACTCCTGCCATCAGGGACAAGGGTTCAGCCAATGCTTCAACTATCTCAGCCGTAGATAGCGTGAGCATCTTGGGCAGGCCGTCAACCTGATCGCGCCCCTGTATATCCATCCGCAAATCTTCGCCGATGTCAATAGCGGCACCGATATTAATCTTGGCCAGCTCAGCCGTCAGGTCGCCAATGATCAGGTTATACTTTCTACGCACGTAGTTGATGATCGCCTCATCCAGCCGCACACCGCCAACCCGTTCCGACGCCGCGGCCACAATGCCGTTCATAGCGATCACGGCGGCCTCACACGTCCCGCCCCCCAGATTCACGATCATGTTTCCGCTGGGAGTATCCACTGGTAGACCGGCGCCAATCGCCGAGGCAAGCGGTTCCGGGATCAGGCGGGCCTCACGTGCCCCCGCCTGAATCGCGGCCTCATGGACGGCACGCCGCTCCACACTGGTCACCCCATAGGGGACAGTCATCATGATGGTAGGCTTGAACAATCGGAAGCTTCCCACCACCTTATCCACAAAATAGCGGAGCATGGCCTCAGTGACTTCATAATCAGCGATCACGCCGTCGCGCATGGGACGCATCACCTCAATCGTCTCAGGGGTACGCCCATACATATCTCTGGCTTCCTGACCGATGGCTACGATCTTTTCTTCCTCTATGGTGATTGCCACCACAGCCGGCTCATGAAGCAGGATTTGATCGCGCTCGGCAATCGTCACACTGACCGTACCAAGGTCAATGCCCAGCTTCTTTCCGAACATGCAACCTCCAATTCCCCGCCACGCATAAAGCTCAGGCCCACGCCCCAGCCTGAGCCAACCGATTCCGGCACATCATCCCATCAGAACACCCAACTATTGGGACTCATCGAACGTGCCGGGGCCGGTTCTCCGTCTAGGGCTACGACGGCTGGCGACTTTCAGCCGCAAATTAGCCCGCTTGATAGCCGCTTCCAACGCCGCAAATTGCGCCGGATCAGAGGGAGCACCCTCAGCCATCATCTTCTGAGCACGCTGTCGCGCCGCCTCAGCACGGGCGATGTCAATCTCGTCCGCCCGTTCGGCTGAGTCGGCCAGAACAATCACATGGTCGTGGGCAACCTGCAATACGCCTCCGCCGACGGCAAAGGTTTCCTCGATCCCCCCCCGTCGCACGCGAACCTCTCCAAAGTCAAGCGCACTCACCAGGGGCACATGCTGAGGCAGGATAGCCATCTCGCCCTGCACACCCGGCGCAATGACCAGATCAACCTCCTCATCATAGACCCGGCGCTCTTGGGTAATGATCTCACATCTCAGCGGCATTGCCCTACCACCTCTTGATCCTATCAGTCCATCTGGCCGCGCTCATGGCGCCTCAGCACGTCCTCAATCGGGCCAGCCATGTAGAAGTACTGTTCTGGCACGTCATCCAGTTCACCATCCAAGATCATGCGGAAGCCGCGCACCGTCTCGCTGATGGGCACATAACGCCCTTCACGACCCGTGAACTGGGCCGCCACGAACATCGGCTGAGAGAGGAAACGTTGTATCTTACGGGCACGCGCCACGATAAGTTTATCCTCCTCCGACAGCTCGTCAATACCCAGAATAGCAATAATATCCTGCAGGTCTTTGTAACGCTGTAAGACCCGCTGGACTTCACGGGCAGTGGTGTAATGAGCTTCACCGACGATGTCTGGCTGGAGGATACGGCTGGTGCTGGCTAAAGGGTCAACTGCCGGATAGAGACCCTGCTCGGAAATTGACCGTTCCAGCGCAATGGTCGCATCCAGATGAGTGAATGTCGCTACAGGCGCCGGATCGGAATAGTCATCTGCCGGCACATAGACAGCCTGCATGGATGTGATCGAGCCTTTGCGGGTGCTGGTAATACGCTCCTGAAGCTCCCCCATCTCGGCGGCCAGTGTCGGCTGGTATCCTACTGCCGACGGCATTCGGCCAAGCAGGGCCGATACCTCTGAACCGGACATCGAAAAGCGGAAAATATTATCAATAAAAAGCAGGACATCCCGGCCCTCATCCCGGAAATACTCAGCCGCGGCAAGGCCGGTCAGTGCAACCCGCAGGCGAACGCCGGGCGGCTCATTCATCTGCCCGAACACCATGACCGTCTTATCAATAACCCCGCTCTCCTGCATTTCACCGTAAAGCTGAGTGCCCTCGCGGGTACGTTCCCCTACTCCTGCAAATACTGAGTAACCGCCATGCTCAGCCGCGACAGCACGGATCAACTCCTGAATGATCACTGTCTTGCCGACTCCTGCCCCGCCAAAGATGCCGGTCTTGCCACCTTTGGTGAAGGGCGCAATCAGATCAATGACCTTCAGACCAGTTTCGAAGACCTCAGTGGTAGTGGCCTGCTCTTCAAAGCTGGGGGCAGGCCGGTGAATTGGGTAATACTCAGTAGCTTCGACCGGGCCTTTGCCATCAATAGGGATGCCCAACACGTTAAAAATGCGGCCCAAGGTAGGCTCCCCTACCGGCACAAGGATGGGTGCGCCGGTAGCGATAGCCGTAACGCCGCGCGGCAGACCATCAGTGGTATCCATAGCCACTGTCCTGACTCGGTTATTCCCTAGATTGGTCTGAACCTCCAGCACAAGGGGATGCTTCCCATCACGCGGTACATGGATAGCCTCATAAATTTCCGGCATCCCATCCGGGGGAAACTCGCAGTCAACCACAGCGCCCAGAACTTGGACGACCCTTCCTCTACTTCGTTCGGCCATACTGTCTCCTCAAGCAGTTACTCAGTCTCGGCCTGAGCCAACGCCTCAGCGCCGCCGACAATGTCCAGAATCTCATTGGTGATCGCGAGCTGGCGGGCTTTGTTATAGCTGAGCGTCAAGTCCTCCACCAGAGCATGAGCATTCTCAGTTGCGTTACGCATAGCAACCATGCGTGCTGAATGTTCGCTCGCCAGCGATTCAAGCAAGGATTGGTAGATTATCAGTTCGGTAAAACGCGGTAATATTTCGTCCAGAATGGACTGGGGATCAGGCTCAAACAGATAGACAGCCCGCGGCCCCTCTCTGGTGCTTTCCCCCATTCTAGCAGTAGTGCCCGTCCGATGTGGTTGCAGAGGCAGTAACCGTTGAACCACAGGTTCCTGCCGCAACATATTGACGAAGCTCGTATAGGCGATGTAGACCTCATCCACCTCCCCATTGAGGAAATCATCCATCACCGTCCGTGATAATGCGGTGATGTCTAGAATGGAAGGTGTACCGGGCAAGTGGCTGAACTCGGCAATAATGGTTGAACCGCGCCGCAACATCAGATCACGCCCTTTACGCCCGACAGCAATGTAGACCACCGGCACGGTTTGCTTCTTCTCAAAGTCAATTGCAGTGCGAACAAGGTTAGTATTATATGGGCCGGCCAGCCCCCGGTCGCTGGTAATCAGCACCACACCAATACGGTTCACAAAAGGCCGTTGATCAAGCAGGGGATGGGTAGTCCCACCCTCATGATAAAGAGCTATATCCTGCAAAATCTCGAAAGCCGCCCTTGCATAGGCGCGGCTCGCCAGAGCCTGTTGTTGTGCTCTGCGCACCTTAGAGGCCGACACTGCCTCCAATGCACCTGTTACCTTAGCAATGTTTCTAACACTCCGAATACGCCGCCGGATTTCTCGCGCAGTTGCCATTATCACCTGCCTTGCCGTCCAGAGTTAACTCCAGCCCGCTTTAAACTCCTCTATAGCCCTGCGGAGTTGTTCCTCGATCTCTTCAGTCAGGTCATACGTCTCGTTGATCGCTTTCGCAAACTCAGGGTGTTGAGCCGCCATAAATTGCAAGAAGGCCTGCTCCCACTCCCTCACCCGCTCGACCGGCACGTCATCCACGTAGCCGCGGGTGCCTGCGTAAAGCACAGCAACCTCATCAGCCAGCGGAACAGGCTGGTACTGGGGTTGCTTGAGCAACTCTGTCAGACGCAAACCTCGATCCAACTGTTCTTGAGTTACCTTGTCCAGATCAGAGCCAAACTGGGCAAACGCCGCAAGCTCACGGAACTGAGCCATGTCAAGGCGCAGACGCCCAGCCACCTTCTTCATAGCCTTGCGTTGAGCGTCCCCTCCCACACGGCTGACCGAAATGCCGGTGTTGATAGCTGGTCGGATTCCAGCATAGAACAGGTCGCTCTCAAGATAAATCTGGCCGTCGGTGATCGAGATAACATTAGTAGGAATGTAGGCCGCCACATCTCCCAGCAAAGTCTCGATAATCGGCAGGGCTGTCAGGCTGCCACCGCCACGTTTCTCTGAGAGCTGGGCCGCCCGCTCAAGCAGACGTGAGTGGAGATAAAACACATCGCCCGGATACGCCTCACTGCCGGGCGGACGACGTAGCAGAAGAGATACTTGACGATACGCCCACGCATGTTTTGAAAGATCGTCGTAGACAACCAGCGCATCCTGCCCCTTTTCCATAAAGTACTCACCAATAGCACAACCTGAGTAAGGGGCAAGGTATTGCAGGGCGGCAGGATCAGCCGCCGAGGCAACAACCACAATTGTATGAGCCATTGCACCATACTTTTCCAGCGTGGATACCACACGGGCGATCTGGGCCCGCTTCTGGCCGATGGCTACATAAATGCAGATCACATCCTCGCCGCGCTGATTGATGATCGTGTCAATGGCAATAGCCGTCTTACCTGTCTGACGGTCGCCGATGATCAACTCGCGCTGTCCCCGGCCAATAGGGGTAATGGCATCAATAGCTTTAATACCCGTCTGGAGGGGGCGGTAGACATTGCGCCGTTCCACGACCCCAGGTGCAATACGCTCAGTCACAAAGTAATCCTCCGCTTCGATCGGCCCTTTGCCATCCAGCGGATTACCAAGTGGATCGATCACGCGCCCCACTAACGCCGGCCCCACCGGCACCGATGACAAACGCCCCAGTGCCTGCACGCGGCTGCCTTCTGCAATGTCGGCGTACTCCCCCATGATGATCACGCCGACCTGATCCTCTTCTAGGTTGAAGGCAACACCCAATGTGCCGTTAGCAAATTCAACCAGCTCCTGGCTGCGAACACCCGCCAGCCCGGATACCCGTGCGATGCCATCCCCTACCTCCAGCACCTCACCGATGCTGGTCACCGCAAGGGAAGGTTTAAACTGTTTAATCTGCTCTTTGAGTTGTTCTGTCAGGTCTTTGGAGATATTAGTTGCCATGTCGTCTCCCACAATTTCCGCCCGGTCTGTACAACCGTCAGTAAACGTCATGTACCACCAGTTGACCGTTCATCCGGTGGACTGTGAGCCATACTGCAAATGAGTTTCAACACACCAGACTGTAGGGGCACGCCGAACCGTGCCCCTGAATTCTACCTAAGTTCGTCCGAATTGCCCAACTTTTCACAAAGGGAGAGGGGTACTCTCTTACCTTGGCCCCCCTGATGTTACACGCCCCGCTACATACCCCACAATCCCAGCAATGATTGAGTTAATCGAGTTGCGATCCAGCGCATTCTGCAACCCCAGAACCATTACGCTAAACAGGATAGCCGTCAGCACAACGCCCTCGAGCAGTTCGCGCACCAATTGACGGTTAGCTGTCCTCTCCTCTTCCGTATCAAGTGCCTCGCGCTCTGCCGGCGTGGCAGGCAATACTCTAGAGGCCACGTAAACAATCGCCAGCAAACTTAGAAGCAGAAACGCCCCTACCAGAAGGGCAATCGAGAACGATGAGAGGATACCTTGTCCCTGCGCTACCCGCGTTTCAGATACCAAAGGCGTAGCAGGGGTAGCTTCCGGCGTAGGGGTGGGCGCCGTCACCCCGATCTGAGCTTCTTGAGATGTAGAGAGGGTCTGGTCGCTGGCTATATTGATCGCGAGCCTCACATTGGCCAGCCCAGCGGGCAGGGTCAGCACACGTGCCTGAAAGGCAACTTGCCCGGTGCTCCCTGCTTCAAGTACAGGGAAGTTCCAGCTAATGGTACCCTGTTGTGCGTCCTGTACTCCTTCGGGTTGAACCCCAGATACCTCTAAGTAGGCAGGATCATAGGCCGCCGAGAGCACCACATTGCTAGCCGTATCCG
This sequence comes from Anaerolineae bacterium, assembly GCA_034435015.1. Lineage (GTDB taxonomy): Bacteria > Chloroflexota > Anaerolineae > Aggregatilineales > UBA3940 > DAOTYH01. The sequence continues at coordinate 20,339 of DAOTYH010000007.1, forward strand.
TACCGACATTGGCATACTGTAGCGTCACCCGAATCTGGTCGCCCGCATCAGCCAGCCCATCGCCGCTGGCATCAACCAGGAACTCAACAGTAGGAGTTACAACCAAGCTGGGGCCGGACACAGGAACAGAGAGCGCCCGTTCATCCAGTATGCCGGCTCTGCTACGCAACGAGGCCCTCAGCTCATAGGTGACCACACCGGGCGGAAACGTATCTTGAAAAGTCACCGTGAATTGAACAACATTAACCGTTCCGCCGGCTGGAACAGAGCCGATCAGCCATACCAGTGTACCATCTGTGTCTTGAGCGTTATTCGGGTTGCTTGTGATCTCACGAGTCAACTCGTCAGGGTAATCAGCCACCAGCCAAGCTTCTTGTGAAGCGCCCCCTCCAGAGTTGGCATAAGAGAGAATAAAGCGCACTGTATCCCCCGGATCGATCCGCCCGTTTTGGGCCACGTCGGTGACCAGCTCAGAGACAACATCAACTAGACGCAAATCTGGGCCGATTACCTCGATGATAGGCGTAGTGGTACGCCCCAGCTCAATGCCTCCCGAACGCACCAATGCTGTGCCGGCCACCTGAGTCCGGCCCGGCGGGAAGATGCCGCGCAATGTGGCTGTGAAGCTCACTTCTATTTGCTGACCGACTTCCACCTGGGGCAGATTCCACAAAACTTGGCCCTCTCCCGCGATGCCGCCGCCGGTGATGGCCGCTACCCCGCTGATGAAGTTCGAGTCGAAAAGGAAGACCAGCTCGGCTGGTCCAGCAGGAGCCCCACCACTGTTAATCACCCGTATTGTGTAGACTACAGTATCGCCAGGGTTGGGTATCCCATCGGCATTCAGGTCCCCTTCCGGCAATAGCGCATAAGTAGCCTGCAACTGGAACGAGGGTAGAGAAGTGGCCGTAGGGGGTAAGGGAGTGCTGGTCGGTTCAGGAGGGGGTGTGGGCTGATCCTGAGCTACAACGACACCGCCAGTAGGTGCCAGTAAATTGAGCACTATCAAGACCAACAACCCGGCCGCAAGGCCGACAAGAGCGCCACGCGGTGTACGTTTCAATCCCATGAGCCTGACCTCCTCGTGTTATACAGCAAACCCGAATAATTTAGGGAGGGAGGGTGTCTAGGCATCCTCCGGCGAGCGTCCAGCTAAGCGCGGGGACACCTTCCCTCCGCCGAGTGCTACTGAGCGTTGATAAGCGGCCCAGATCGCCCGCGAGACGACTGTCCGCAAGCCCCCCTTCTCCATGTGGTAGAGCGCCTCGGCACTAGTCCCTCCCGGCGAGGTTACCTCATTCCGCAGGGTGGAGGGATGTCGGGGTGACTGGCGGGCATACTCAACCGTACCGCGCATTGTCTGTAAGACCAGCTTCTGAGCAATCCGGCGCGAGAAACCTAGATGTACCCCCGCATCAATCATGGCCTCCATAAAAAGCAAGACATAGGCTGGGCCGGTACCACTCAGGGCCGTTGCCATATCTAGATAATTCTCGTCATCCACACGCACGACCTCGCCGAGTGCCCCTAGTATAGACTCGGTCTGCTCCAACTGCTCATCCGTTACCTGCGGGGTAGCCGTCCAGACAGTGATACCCTCACCAATCTGTGCAGGGGTATTTGGCATGGCACGTACCACCGCAACATGAGCCAGCCCATCAGAGATAACCCGAATCGGAATACCAGCCGCAATGGACAGCACCAGTGCTTGTGCCCCTATCACACCACGAAGCTCCGGTAACACATGAGGCATGATCTGTGGCTTGACCGACAGGACCACAACATCGCAATCCTGTACAGCCTCACGATTACTAGTCGTCCACCGCACGCCATATTGCTCGGCCAATGCCTGCCCCCGCTCAGGACGCGGCCCTGCGGCCATCATACGTTCAGGAGCAATCAGTTGCTGGCGCAACAGCCCCTTGATCATGGCCTCAGCCATGATACCGCTACCAATAAAGGCTAACTGTTTGTCTGATAACATACACCCTTCTGCTCATGCGGCATTGATGATGAGAGTATAGCATGGCTCTTTGCATTACGGAAACGTACCCCGCCCGGCAAAGGGCATAGTGGGCAACAATGCCCCTACCCCGTGCCTCGCCTCACCAGCGCGTTGTAAAGATATAACGCAACAGCCTCAGCGTATAACGTTGACCCTGCATGTACCGATCAATCAAGCCAATGTCAAAAGCCGATGGCCTAAAGCCAAAATGGCGCTCGATAGCTCCTAGATCAGCCGTCTGCGGCGTTGACAACATCTCAACCCACTGCTGGGTAAAAGGCCAGCGTGCAAAAAGCCCGTCTAGAAACCATGCGCCTGCCTGATGGGCGAGTAAAGGTAAGCCAATGATAGGGCGGGGACTTCGGACCGCATGCATGACTCGCATGACCAACCGTCGGTAGGTGAGCAGTTCAGGTCCGCCGACACTGATTGTTGCATCAATCAGGTCTAAGTCTTCCAGCGACATGGCCAGACACGTCACAAGGTCCTCGACCCACAGCGGCTGAAAGACCATCTCTCCATCCCCCGGAACGAAATAGAAGGGGAAAGTACGCACCAGCATCGCTATATGCTCACTGAAGCGGTCGCCCTCCCCAAACAAAACGCCGGAACGGAAGATCGTATGAGATAGGCCGCTAGTACGGATAGCATCTTCTATCTCGCCCTTAGCCCGCAACACGGGAAAGGCCGAGGCGCGGTCCGCACCAACACGGCTGACATAAACCAGCCTCCCTATACGGGCAGATAACCCCGCCTCAATGACAGCCTGAGCGCTGGCGATATCTACTTCCTTCAGTTGAGCATGGCGCCCTCGTGTCTCTGTGCCAACTAGATGAAAAACTGTATGGACGCCTTCCATTGCGGCCAGTAAGGAGTCCATATCGGCCAGGTTGCCCATCATGATATGAACGGGCACCCCACGAGGCAACCGATCGGTGTCACTGCCGGGGCGCAATAACACGCGCACTTTCAGGCCGGCATCGCCGGCAAGGCGGCGTACTAAGCGCCTCCCGACAAAACCTGTTGCGCCGGTAATGAGAATCATGGGTCGAGGATTGACACCTGTGTATGAACAGCCATTGACAATGGCGGAATTATAGCGCCTGCCAAGTCTCCATAAAAATACGCAACAGATACACAGCTCAGAGCCTCCCAAAACGATATTATAGGCCAGCAAAACCTATTGAACGCTCAGGGGTTACATAGACTAAAGCGTTACTGTAGAAAGAGACGACCAATGGCAAAGGTACGAGTTGTCATCACAGGACTTGGAGTTGTATGTCCGCTTGGCAATGAGGTCAACACCACATGGCGGACACTTCTCGAAGGGCAATCTGGTGTAGGGCCGATCACGCTTTTCGATCCTTCAGACCTTAAGACCCGCTTCGCCGCCGAGGTCAAAGACTTTGACGCTCAGGCCCTTTTCGGCACACGCGAAGCAAGGCGTATGGATCGATTCACACAGTTTGCGCTGGCGGCGGCCCTACAGGCCGTTCAAGACAGCGGCCTTCAGTTTACATCCTCAGAGTCTGACCGGGCCGGTGTGGTAATGGGTAGCGGTATCGGCGGAGTATCTACTATGCTGGTTGAGACCGAAAAGATGCTCCAGCAAGGCCCGCAATGGGTCAGCCCTCACCTAGTGCCTATGATGTTGCCCGACACAGCCCCCGCTAAGATCGCCATAGAACTGGGTCTGCGCGGCCCCAACATGAGCATCGCTACTGCCTGTGCCTCATCCAGCAATGCCATTGGGGAAGCCGCCGCCATGATCCGGCATGGAGTTGCTGATGTCATGATCAGCGGCGGGGCAGAAGCAGGCATTAACAAACTGGCAATAGCTGGTTTTGGCAATATGGGCGCACTATCCCAGCGCAACGATGACCCGCAACGGGCATCACGTCCCTTCGACAAGGATCGGGATGGGTTTGTGGCAGGTGAAGGAGCGGCCGTGCTCATCCTCGAAAGCGAGGAACATGCCTGCCGCCGTGGCGCACGTATCTACGCGGAAGTACTGGGTTATGGGGCCTCAGCGGATGCCTTCCATATTACAGCCCCCCTCGAAACAGGAGAGGGTGCTGTGTTGGCTATGCAGACTGCACTCAAAGATGCAGGTATTCAGCCTGAGGCAGTCAATTACCTGAACGCTCATGGCACCAGTACCTCTCTGAATGACAAAGCGGAGACTAAAGCTGTCAAACAGGTATTTGGCGAAGCCGCCTACCATCTGCCCATTAGCTCAACCAAGAGCATGACCGGTCATCTGCTTGGCGCAGCCGGCGCACTGGAAGCGCTTTTCTGCGTCAAGACGATTGAGACAGGATACATCCCGCCCACCATCAACTACGAAACACCCGATCCAGACTGCGATTTGGACTATGTGCCCAATCAGATGCGCCGACAACCGGTCGCCGTGGCGATGTCCAATTCGTTCGGTTTTGGGGGACACAATGCCTGCCTGATACTGGGGCAGTACAACAGTGGGAGCACAAATGCCTGAGCAACACCGTGCTCGTAAGGAACCAGATAACGGCCGCTATGCTCATGTGATCGGCTGGGGTATTGAAGTGCCTGAGCGTGTGCTGACCAACCACGACTTGGAACAGATGGTAGAAACATCAGATGAGTGGATAACAGAACGTACAGGCATCAAAGAGCGCCGCCTCGCTGATGGACGCGACAACACCGTGACACTGGGACTGCGTGCCGCACGTCAGGCACTCCGGCAGGCCAATGTCCTGCCAGATGAGTTGGACCTGATCATAGTGGCCACTTCATCACTGACTTACCTGTTCCCGGCCACCGCCTGCCTGATTCAGGATCAACTGGGGGCAACTCGTGCAGGGGCTTTCGATGTGTTGGCGGCCTGTACCGGCTTCATCTATGCTCTAGGGATCGCCGCCGCTCAGATCAAGTCAGGTGCCATTGACACTGCGCTCGTCATTGGCACAGAGACATTAAGCCGTCTGGTAGACTGGAACGATCGAGGAACCTGTATCCTGTTCGGCGACGGCGCTGGCGCATTTGTAGTACAAGCCAGCGACATACCGGGAGGCATACACGAAGTAGTCCTTCACTCGGATGGTTCGGGCGGGGACTTGCTCTATGCTTATTCGGGAATGCGCTCAGGCTGGGATGGTGCTTCACCCCCACCTCAGGTCAATATATTCATGAACGGACGGGAGGTATTCCGCTTTGCTTCACGCGTGATGGTTACAGCTACGCAGGAAGTTATTGCCCGTGCCGGGGTAAAGCTAGACGACATCGCCCTCATCGTCCCTCATCAGGCCAACCTGCGTATCATCGAGGCGGCGGCACGCGGCCTCAAACTGCCGCTGGAACGGTTTATGATCAACATTGAGCGTTATGGGAACACCTCTACCGCTTCGATCCCTATTGCAATTGTCGAAGCTGTTCAGTCAGGACGGATCAAGCCGAACGATAAAATCCTGCTGGTTGGATTCGGCGCTGGGTTGACATGGGGCGCCGCCCTGATCGAGTGGGCTGTCAAGCCTACCCCCATTTCCTACGCAAGGGACATCCTCCGCGAAGGGTGGTATATCCTTGCCCGTGTACGTTCCCTGCTACTGCGTTTGGTGCGGTTTATAGAAGCCCTTCTCTTCAGCTCCCCCGATCCATCGCGCAGGAAGTAAACAATGCACATAAAGAACAGGGCGGCTACAGAAAGCCGCCCTGTGTTTTAACAACTATTCACCGCGCACGCGCAAGAACTTACGGGTGCCCACCTTAATAACAACGTCCTGACCGGCAGGAAGCTCAAGGTGGTAATGAATGTCACCGATCTTCTCCCCGTCAACACGGATGCCGCCCTGTTTGATCAGGCGCCGCCCTTCTCCCTTACTGGAAACAAGACCTGCCTCAGCGATGAGGTCAACCAACTCTACTCTGCCATGAACAACCCGTTCAGGCATCTCATCCGGGATTTCCTTCTTTCGATGTACCGTGATGAAGTGCTCTTCGGCATTCTGAGCCGCTTCTTCACCATGAAAGATAGCCACGATCTGGCGAGCCAGCGCCATCTTGACTTCCATTGGGCGTGTCTGTAAGTCCTGCTCAAGTTGTCGTAACTGCTCAGCCCCCCAGCCCAGCAACAATTTATGGTAAACAGGCATAGCCTTATCTGGCACGCTCATCAGCTTACCATACATGTCCTCCGGCGTACTCATAATGGGAATATGGTTGCCCAGCGACTTACTCATCTTCACTTCGCCGTCCGTGCCGGGCAGACTCTCTCCCATGATAATTGCCACCATCGGACGCTGTCCCATCGCCTCTTGCAGTTTGCGTCCTGCCACGACAATATTGAAGAGCTGGTCAGCGCCTCCAACCTGCACGTCCGTCTCCTGTGCTACGGCGTCGTAAGCCTGCATCAGCGAGTAGAATGTTTCATGCAGGTAGATCGGCTCACCTGCTTCCAACCGCTTATGAAAGTTGTCACGTGCCAGAAACTGCTGTACTGTAAAGTTCGAGCCGATTCGGATCAAGTCTGCAAAGGTCAGGCCAGCCAGCCATTCAGCGTTATAGCGAATGCGCGTCTTTGACCGATCCAGTATCTTGAACGCCTGCTCAGCGTAGGTCTGCGCATTGCGTTCCACCTCTTCTGGAGTTAGCTGAGCACGCGCCTTATCCTTATCCGACGGATCACCGATCAGGCTGGTGAATGTGCCAATCAGAAAGGTCACATCATGCCCCAGTTCCTGAAACTGACGCAACTTGCGCATGGTGATCGTGTGCCCTAGATGGAGATCGGTTGTACGTGGGTCGTAGCCGCAGTATACCTTGAGCCGCTTCCCCGTCTGCTCACATTCGATGAGACGCTCACGCAACTCAGCCCGCATCACCTCAGCCGTGTGAGTATCGCCGTAGCCTGTACCCTGCATCAACAATTCAACTTGCTCGTCTATTGACAACATCGAATCAGCGCCCTTTCATGAGAGTGTGAGAGCATAGCGCCCGTTTTGCGTCAATGGTAAATAGCTGTGAAAGGCTTGTCAATAGGGCCATGCACACAAACAAGCCGATCCCAGACTCCCTTACTGCCCCCGTGTATCTTCGTTGTCAGCCCTATGGCGATTGCGTATAATCTCACCCAGTATCGAGCGAGAGACATTATCCCAATAATATGATGAAAGCGGTCAGCATCAGAAATGAAACGAATGAACAGTGCTGAAATACGGCAGGCCTTCCTTGATTACTTCGCCCAGCGGGGACACCAGGTGGTGCCTTCCTCCTCTCTTGTGCCGGGCAATGACCCTACTTTGCTCTTCACTAACGCAGGCATGGTTCAGTTCAAGGATGTCTTTCTAGGGCTGGACAAGCGCCCTTATAAACGGGCCACAACCGCCCAGAAGTGCATGCGCATCAGCGGCAAACACAACGACCTAGAGAATGTAGGCCCCTCCCCGCGTCACCATACCTTCTTCGAGATGCTAGGCAACTTTAGCTTTGGGGACTATTTTAAACGCGATGCCATCCGCTTCGGTTATGAATTACTGACTCAAGTTTATAACCTGCCGCCGGAACGTCTTGCTTTTACCGTCTATGCCAGTGACGATGAGGCTTACGACATCTGGACAAAGGACATAGGGGTTGATCCTGCCCGTGTGGCCCGGATGGGGGCCAAAACCAACTTCTGGCAGATGGCCGAAACCGGCCCCTGCGGCCCTACCTCCGAGATCCATTGGGATAGGATGCCTGAGCGTGGTGTTGCCTCTATTCAAGATGACTTACTGTCTGAGAGCGACCGCTTCCTCGAACTGTGGAATCTGGTATTTATGCAGTTCAATCGCACCCAGCCCGACCCGGCTCACACCGGCCAATATGATGAACCGTTGCCGGCCCCCGGTGTAGATACAGGCATGGGCTTTGAGCGTATCGTAGCCGTGCTTCAAGGTGTAGAAGCCAATTACGACACAGACCTGTTTACCGACATCATGGATGCCACCCAGCGCATCCTAGGGCATGACAACGATTTCCGCACAGAACATCAGGTTGCCTACCGCGTGATTGCGGATCACACCCGTGCCGCCGCTTTTCTAATCGCTGATGGCGTTAATCCGGGGACAACCGGACGCGAATATGTCACCCGGATGTTGATCCGTCGTGCATGGCGCTTTGCTCACGACATGGGAGTCAGAGAACCCTTCCTCTTCCAGGTTGCTGAGGCCGTCATTCAAAAGATGGGGGATGTCTACCCAGAGCTGGTTCAGTTCCGCGAAGCCATCCATTACCAGATCGCCAGCGAGGAACAACGCTTTATCCGCATGCTGGATAACTCGCTGGGCGTACTCGAAAACATGATCAACAGCCTGATTGCTGATGAGCAATCCGAGATGTCAGGCCGGGATGCTTTCTTCCTCTATGCGACACACGGCTTGCCGTTTGAGATCACACGCGACCTGCTTCGTGAACGCAACCTCAGTGTAGACGAAGAGGGCTTCCGTGAGGAGATGCAACGCCACCGCGAAGAAGCAGGGAGCACAACGGGCGCATTTACCGATGTATCAGTCTATCAAGGCGTGCTGGAATCACTCCAGCAGGGCGGCGCACTGGATAGTCAGGGGGTTATCTATAATCCCTATGACTACGATCATCTCAGCCTTAACACACGGGTATTGGCCATCATCAGTGGCGGTGAACGGGTTACGCAGGCTAGACAGGGCCAAAGGGTTGAGGTTGTTCTGGCCGAGACACCTTTCTATGTCGAGTCGGGCGGACAGGTCAGCGATACAGGCACAATCATCGGCGAAGGATGGCAGATACGCGTAGATGACATGCGCAAGCCGATTGGGGGGCTGATTGTCCATATTGGCGAGGTTATTTCTGGAGTAGTGACTGAGGGCGATCGGGCCGCCGCACAGGTAGATATAGCACGCCGCTGGGACATTATGCGCAACCACACCGCTACACATCTGCTCCACGCGGCGCTACGCAACGTTCTAGGTGAACATGTTAGGCAGAAAGGCTCACTTGTTGCCCCTGACCGCCTGCGCTTTGACTTCACTCACAACGCCCCCATCTCACGCGACGAATTGGAGCGCATTACTGCTCAGGTCAACGAGATGATCTTGGCCAATCAGCCGGTCAAGATCGTGTTCAAGTCTTTGGAGGAAGCCCGCCGTGAGGGCGCGATGGCCCTGTTCGGTGAGAAGTATGGAGATACTGTACGCACGGTCACTGTGCCACAACCCGAGTTACACGCCCATCGCTACAGCTATGAGTTATGCGGCGGCACACACGTCCGCACCACTGCCGAGATCGGCCCCTTCTTGATCGTCAGCGAAGAGAGCAGCAGTGCAGGCGTACGGCGTATGGTTGCCCTGACAGGGCGCGGCGCCCAACAGGCCATTCAGAAACGGCTATCCATACTGGACGGCGTAGCCGCAAAGGTGGGGAGTGACCTAGACTCGCTGGAAATCAAGGTAGAGAGCCTGCTACAAGACCTGAGAACTGCCCAGCAAACCATCGCTCAACTCAATCAGCAGATAGCCCAAACCCAGCTTGAGGACTTGCTAGCCCAAACTCAGGAAATCAACGGCATCAAGGTACTGGCCGCTCAGGTCAATGCCTCCGATGCCGAACTGCTTTCCAAGATGGCCGACTGGTATCGAGAGCGTATCGCAACAGCAGGAGTAGTTATGCTGGGCAGTGAGATAGAAGGACGGGCTTTGCTGGTTGCGGCCATCACCCCCGATTTGGTTCAACAGGGGTTACATGCTGGCAAATTGATCGGCCCTATTGCCAAGTTAGTCAAGGGCGGAGGCGGTGGGGGCAACCCCCGCTTCGCAACCGGCGGCGGCAAAGACCCCTCAGCGTTGCCCCAAGCCCTCGCAGAGGTGGGCAAACTGGTAGCCGAGTCTCTTCAGAAATAGCCGGAGCAGGCCACAAAGCGGCAGGGTATATGCTTAACCCTGATGGGATAGGGCGGTGAAAGAACAGCTTATCTATCTGGAGCCGCATGACGACGTAACCTCAGTCCGTGACAAGCTGGGATGGGTGCGGGCCGCTCGAACGTTGTTGATCTTCCCTGATGATCCACGCCAGCGCATCTTGCAGAGCAAACTTGAACTACTGCTTGTACAACGCGAGGCAACCCGCGTTCGGACACAATTGGCTTTGATCACCCGTGACCCGGTCGTCATCGAGAACGCCCGCGAGCTTGGGATCGCCTGTTTTCGCTCAATTGAGGCCAGCCGCAAGCACTATTGGCACACCGAAATGGCTCGGCTGAAAGTACAGCGTACCGAGTTAGCCCAGCCCCTCGACCCGGGTCTTGTAGAAGCGGCCTCCCGTCTGCAACCAGCCCCCACGGAGACTCACTGGCACATGAATCGCGTGGCCGCAGTGTTACTGGTCGGGATTGTGGCAGTAACATTGCTGGCAGGTATTTACGTCATCCTTCCGGGCGCTACCATTTACCTTACGCCTGCTTCCAATCAGGTCACTGCGCTCACAACTGTTATCGCCGACCCGGCGGCTACACAGGTAGATGTGAGCAACGGCATCATCCCAGCACGGATAGTAGGCGTCGAAGTACAAGGCTCTGCTACAATTGACACCACAGGCACCCGGCAACAACCCTCTGAAAAGGCACGAGGCGTGGCCCTGTTCACCAACCTGATCCCTGAACAGGTAACTATTCCCACCGGCACAGTGGTCCGAACCAGCGCCGCCGAGCCAGTGCGATTTGTGACTCTGGTTGATGCTACATTGGCTGGCGAGGTTGGCGCGACCGTCGAAGTCCCCGTTGAAGCTGTTGAGGCTGGCTTTGGAGGAAATCTTCCCAGCAATCGCATCAACCAGATTGAGGGAGTGTTATCCACACGGCTGGCCGTCACCAATCCAACGCCCACACGCGGAGGAGATGAGATCGAAGTGCGGGCTGTTTCTCAAGAAGACCATGATCGGGTGCGGGCGCTCGTCCTCCAACAGCTACAACAACGGGCTTACGCTGAGATGCAGACTGATCCATACATCGCCCTTCTGGAAACCGAATTCGTGCCCATTGAGTCGCTCTCAGTGGTATTGATTCAGGACGAAATCTATAGCGGATATGTAGGACAGGCCGCCGAACAGGTCAACCTGACCATGCGTGCCACTGTGCAGGGGGTCGCCATCAACGAGTTGTTTGCCCGTCAAGTTGTCTATGCCCGTTTGGCGGAGAAGGTAGGGCCGGGCTATCAGATCGGCCCTGCCTCATTAGTCTTTAGAAGGGGAGAGGCAACCCAGATCGATGAACAGCGAAGGGTCACGCTGATCATGCAGGGTGCTGGTGATGTGTTAGCCGCCATTGAGCCGGCTCAAGTACAGCAAATGGTACGCGGGCTGACAGTGCAAGAGGCGGCTCTGAGGCTGAACCGTGAATTGCCGCTGGCTGTGCCGCCGGTTATTCAGACATGGCCCTCATTCTGGCCGTTCATGCCAGTTCTGCCTCTGCGTATCCAAGTTGAAGTACAATCATGAGCGAGTCGCGGCGTTTGATGGGAATCGACTATGGGGAGGCGCGTATCGGTGTAGCCTTGAGCGACCCGCTGGGCTTGTTTGCCAGACCGTACCGCGTGATCGTCCATACCAGCACACAAGATGATCTGGCATTGCTACGGGCAATTGCTGAGCAGGAACAGGTCACACGGGTAGTAGTAGGTCTGCCCACTGATTCACAAGGGAGAATTGGCTCACAGGCGCAAGCTGTCATCCGCTGGGCGCGCAAGCTGGCGCGAGCTGTCAGGTTACCAATCGTTTTCTGGGATGAGAGTTACTCATCTGCCGATGCACTTACCATAAGGCAGAGCAGTAGCAAAAGCAAGCGCAACAGATCAGAGCCGCTGGATGACATCGCCGCCGCCGCCATTCTTCAGGAGTATCTTGATGCAGGAGGAGCCGATCATGAGCCGGGTCAGCCGCTTGAAACGTTCTCAGACATCCCATAAAGGCCTGTCTCTGCGTGAAGTCGCCATGCGGCTGATCATTCTGATAGTAGTGATTGGGCTGATGGGATTGGCTTCTATTCTGTTGTTACGCAGCCTCAACCAGCGCGGCGACCCTGTAGCTGTCCAGTTCAATTTGAGCACTAACCCCTCCCTGAACCCAATCGAGGCAACAGTGCTGGGTATTTACCTGATGTCCAGCCAAGAAGCCCTCAGAACCCCCGCTGGCAATGATCCAACTGGTGTCACATTCGAGGTCAATCCCGGCGAGACCGCCAGCCAGATCGCCGACAACCTGCTGGCACGAGGACTGATCAGTGACACAACGCTATTCCGCAACTATCTGCGCTATTACGGCTTGGATGTGCAGATCGAGGCAGGCAGTTATTCGCTTGCTTCTACCATGACCATCCCAGAGATAGCGCTTGCACTGACTCACGCCATGCCTGCCGAGATCACAGTACGTATCACCGAGGGGTGGCGGAGAGAGCAGATCGCGGATTGGATTGACCAACAGCCAGACATCCCTTTCAGCGGGGCGGAATTTCTGTCAGCCACAGGAATCGGCGCCCCCCTACCCTCTCAGATCACCTTTGCAGGCGAGATACCCCCCGGCTCTACTCTGGAGGGCTTCCTCTTCCCAGATACTTACCGACTGTCTGCCAATGCCACCGCTGATGAACTTGTCAGTAAAATGCTTTCCAACTTCGACGCGCGGGTCACATCCCAGATGCGGCTTGATGCCGCCGCCCGTGGCCTAACGCTCTATCAAGTCGTTACTTTGGCTTCCATTGTGGAACGGGAAGCCGTTGTCGCTGACGAGCGGCCCATTATTGCCAGCGTTTACCTCAATCGGTTACTTGCCGGGATGCGTTTAGAAGCCGACCCGACTGTGCAGTATGCGATGGGCTATCAGGCTGACACAGGCCAATGGTGGAATCTAGGCCTAACCCAGAGTGACTACCTCAGTGTCGACTCGCCTTATAACACGTACCTGTACCCCGGATTGCCGCCCGGCCCGATAGCCAGTCCTGGCCTTAGTTCGATACAGGCCGTGATTTACCCGGCCCAGACACCTTACTTCTTCTTTCGTGCCGCCTGTGATGGGAGCGGACGGCATCTATTCGCTACCACTTTCGAGGAGCATGTCAATAATGCTTGCCCATAAGCGGTGGCCAGTCCAGGCAGTTTGCTGTCTCTTTGCCTCCCTGCTGATGCTGTTTCTCCCTGGCTGTGTCAGAACTACACCGCGTATTGTCAAGATAGGGCTGATAGCTCCCTTTGAGGGAAGATACCGCGAGATCGGGTACGATGTGATCCCCGCCGCCCGTTTAGCAATCAGGGAGTGGGCATCTCAGGCAGGGGCCTTTGGTATTGCAGTTGAGTTAGTAGCTTACGACGATATGGGCGACCCCGAAATGGCCGTTGATCAGGCCCGCCGGATAATTGCCGATCCTCAGGTTGCGATCGTGATCGGCCATTGGCGAGACGAGACAACACGGGCCGCCCTGCCTGTCTATGCCGAAGCCGGACTACCCATGATCACCTTCAGTATCCAGCCAATTAACAGCCCGGCTGGAGTGTACAATCTGTCCCCCTCAGCGGATCAGCTACAGACCGCCGCAGAGCAATGGGCAGTCAGCCAAGCCTCACCCGTTACACTCTGGTTAGACAACCCGGAGGATGTCACCGCCAGCCTCGAACAACTAGATAATCCTTTTACAGGCAAACTCGTGGGCGGGCCGGTGTGGGGGCTGAGCCAGTTCTATGCCCTCTCAGGAGGCCGTGCAGAAGGTATCTGCTATGTCACCGGCGCGGCCCTGCCCCACGATGTGACCAGCTCCTATTGGACTCCTGAGCGGGTAAGTCAGTTCGTGGCAGGTTATGAGGACGGCAGCTTTGGTGCACCGCCCGGCCCCCTTGCGATAGGAGCTTATCAGGCTACCTGGCTGGCGATCACACAGGCCCTCCAGAGAGAAGGCATCCAAGCAGGCGAGACGCCTGCCGACACCCTCCAATTTGACGCAAGCGGACGCCAAGTTGACGCTCCCGTATACCTATACATATGGGAAGACGGCCAACGACACCTCGTTGCGCAACTTCACTGAGCGCCTCCAGATTGCTTGCTCTAACCGCCTTGCCTCTGCACATAGTCCACTGGCACACGCTCCAGATCAGGGTTGTCGCATGCCCGGCGGCCTACCTTAGCCATGTCAATCCACTCACCATTAACCTTCACCCGTACAACATCAGCGGTGAAGTCCGTGTTGGTCGTTGCGTCGTTGACCATCAGATTGGAGCCTACGGCGTAAATGTCTACTGGCACCCCTAGTTGCTCAAAGCGTGTGATCTTGTCGGGGTTGAAGCTACCACTCACGACAATCTTGATAGCCTTACAATAGGCTTCTGCCTCCGGACGCCAAGCCTCCGGTATGTCCCAGCTTTCCCATGCCCGGTTGAGCGCCTTGCGGACTGCCACTACCAGACGGGGATTAACCCCCATATCCAATGCAGGATCACCTAGCGGCTCAAGCGCAACATCGCGCATGTTGGCACTAGTATCAAGCCGCACGCCATACAGGCGAAACTTTTCCGCTTCAGCCTCCTGCCCTGATGATTTAAGCATCATGAAGCGTCCAAACATCGCCTCAGCTACTGCGACCGATGTACCTACGCAGTCATTATTGAAATCTACCAACGCAATACGTGGAACATGCAGAGGTTGTGTTGCGGCAAAACACATCATGGCCTCAGTCGTGTTAGCGAAAAAACAAGCAATCACCGCATGGGGCACTGTGCCCCCGCCAGGCCCTCCCCACCAGTCACCCTGGGCATCGGTGCTGACAAAGCTCCGCAGACTACGTTTGTAGTCCATGTTGTACCGCTGGACCGCAATATCGTAAGCGTACCCGTCAGCGGCCTGAACCTCATGCACGTCAAAACGGGCCGGGAAGAACAGCACCGGTTTACCCTGTGCCGCCACCAGCGTATTATAAACATTGGTGGCAATACGGCTGGCCCGCGAAAGGATACCCAGTGTAGGCGTCTCAAGGACAGCAAAGTGCCTGTAAACGCCCCGTACCCTAATGACTGGCTGAACGTCAAGGGGGTCGCCGCTATACCTCACAAACACACCATCTTGGACAGCCTCTACCTCAAGCTGATCCCAAGTTTCTACAAATTTGCCCTGCTCATCGAAATACCCAGTGCAGTGGTACAACATTGAAAGCGCTTTATCCACACCTGCAATCAACGCATAAGGTTTGCGGCGTGTGAACCACTGCATTTCCACCTGCATATCTCCAACCGGAATCCCTTTAAAACGGCCATCCAATCCTCTGGGGCTAGTAGCCTGAAAGGTATACCGCTGGGCGCTGAGGGTATCCAACATGTGCCCCACATTCTCAAAATACTTGTCCGAATACCAGCCCCGACGCATCCGCTCAATATCCAGTTTGAACGTTGCATTGGTTAGCCGTTTGCCGTTGAAGATACTCATCTTGAATACTCCTGAGAAATAGAGTAGCTTGCCATCTGTAGGCCATATAAGCTGTTGGCTTCTTTTGCTAGGGATAGCCCAGAATCAGGGGAAAAGGCGGGTTACTCTGACCTCGTTTTGAATGCCCGCCCGGCAACGATACAGCTTGGCCGGGCGTCCCTCTCCAGTACGGAAGCCGCCGGCCTCCTCCACGATGTTAGATTGAAATATCCTGCGCCGGAAGTTGCGCTTGTCAAACTCTTCGCCTAATACCGTCTCATACACCGCTTGCAATTCGCTCAATGTGAACAATTCCGGAAGCAGGCGAAGGCCAGTGTCGGTGTACCTGATTTTACGACGCAGGTGCTGGATCGCACATTCCATTATCCTGCTGTGATCAAACGCCAAAGGGGGGAGATTCTGCACTGAGAACCAGCCGGCTTCGGACGCATCATCCCCTGCCACTACATTAGCCCGATCAGAGGGAATCACACCCAGATAGGCCACACTGATTACCCGCATACGCGGATCGCGCCCCGGGTCACCGAAGGTATAAAGCTGTTCTAAGTAGGCACCAGTAATCCCTGTTTCTTCCGCCAGCTCACGATGAGCCGCCTCGTCCAGCGACTCGTCTATCTCAACGAAACCGCCGGGGATAGCCCAATAGCCCTGAAAGGGAGGAGAGCGCCGCTTGATCAGCAAGACCTGCAACGCCCTCCCGCGCACCATGAAAACCACAACATCCACTGTGACAGCCGGAAGGCTATAGGCAGGCCGAACGCCTTTGGGATCAACATCAGCGGCCATCTCTAAATAAAATCCTTCATTAGTGTTACCATTACACAAAATATAATTCCACCTCTCCCCTCTGTCAATGGACAAAAAGCGGGCACGCAGTGTGCCCGCCTACCCACACAACAGCGAGAGGAAAGCAGAGGGCCTCAGCTCCCTGCCGCCGCCTCGATTGCGGCCTTGATGGTATCGTAGGCTGTATCAATGGTGGTCAGGTAAACCTGCTGACCATTCACGAAGAGGGTGGGGGTACCGTAAACTCCCATCCCCAGCGCCTCATCAATGATAGCCTGTACGTCTGTAGCAGTTTCTGGCGCATCAAAACATGTACCGAAAGCGTCCATGTTGAGGCCCAAATCCTCAGCCAAGCCAAACAGCGCGGGCCGGGTATACCCGCCAGCGCTTCGATACCGCCCATACAGTTCCCAGATTTGGTCATGCATCTGCCAGAACTTACCCTGCTGACCTGCACAGATCACCGCTGTAGCGGCAGGCCCAGAATAGGGGGGGTTCACAAAGGCAATAGGCTTATAAACAACCCGCACCTGGCCACTAGCGGCCAGATCGCCTATGATACGGTGGATCACGAACGACAGGTCGTAACAGTGAGGGCAACTAAAATCTGAGTATATAACCAGCGTCACTGGCGCGTCCGGATCGCCAATTGCAAACCCTAGCGCACCCGACCGATCAGCCACCTGAGTAAGTTCCTCATAATTGACATCGCCGGTACCAGCGGACTCAGTATTTCTCGGTATCGAGATGAAAATCAGCAATCCGGCAAGGATCACCGCGGCGGCCACGATAACCACAATCAGTATTGTCTGTTGCCGGCGACGGCGGGAATGCCTCTGTTTAAGCTGTTGCCGGCTAGATCGTTGAGACATATCTCTCCTCGTATGAGTCAAAATAGACAAGATCAACAAGAACAGCGGAACAAATCGCTCTGTTGGGAATAGTTTACCATGCCCTGTACTGAAAGCTACAACTCGGCCTCAGGCTCAACCCTTAGACATCGGCGCGGCAAAGGTATGAGCCATGGAACACGTTGCCGGTAAAGACGATAGGTCTCCCCGTAAGCGCGCTCCAATCGCCTTTCCTCTATCAGTGAGCCAAGCAACACATATAAGGTTGCACCAATGTTAAAAGCCAGTATATTGGCCGTCATGACCGGTGTCGGCCAGATCACGAGCAAGCTGAAGAGGTAGAGAGGATGCCGGACAAATGCATACATTCCCCGTTGCTGAAGGGGTTGCTCCGGCAGGGGAAGCGGCTGACCTGACAGGAAAGCCATCGCCTGACTAAGACCAACAAAGCGCGGCAAATCAGTCACAAGAAGGGCCGCTAACAACCCGCCTGCCCCCAGAAACTGTACTCCCAGCATAAGCAAGGCCCATGGCATGCTGACCGAATAAACTACCTGATCGGGCAAAATGACCATGAGGGCAAGGGCTGGAAACAGGGTAATGACGGCTAGGACATTGTATATTAGGCGATACCATCCCTCCACCAGACGCATGCCCACAACCTTCTGCAGGCGGCTCTTCAGCCCCGCACCCGCCATGAGACTATGGACAAGCGCAAATCCCAGCAGGACTAGCCATATTAGCATCATATTGCGAAACATCATATTCACAAACGCTTTCCCCTCTACATGAATCCACTTGCCTCTTAATGCATCCAACTCAATGGAATAAGAAGACGCTCTGGGAACCATGATATAGTGCATCAGCAATGTAAGATTAATTCTACCAGAGCAATCTATCTTATAGCTAATTCTAAGAAAAGAAATTTTGGAGATTAAAAATGGCCGGACAGCCTATTCATGTGACTGACAACGACTTCGACGAAAAGGTTCTGAAATCATCCAAACCCGTCCTGGTTGACTTCTGGGCGCCGTGGTGCGGCCCTTGCCGAATGGTTGCCCCTGTTTTGGAACGAATCGCGGAGGAGCAAAAGGATGCTCTCATCGTCGCCAAGCTCAACACCGACGAGAATCCGATGATAGCTCAGCGCTACGGGATCATGAGTATTCCGACTCTGATCCTTTTCCACGATGGGAAGCCGGTAGAAGGAACGGTAGGTGCCGTACCTTATGGACCGCTTAATGAGTGGATCCGCGGATGGTTGAGGCAGTTAGCCAAACCTGAGAACGCACATTAGTACCTTTTGATAACTCTGAAGGCTGTATGGGAAGATCGACCATACAGCCTTTTTATTTTGAGAAAACCTTCCTCTGACGTATCCTAGTATCCAGCACAAATCAGCATGCAAACCAGAGACAAGGTTTACAGCACATGGACGCAGTGACAATTATCGCAAAGAAGCGGGACGGTCAGGAACTCAGTCCGGAGGAAATTCGCTTTTTCATCAGGGGCTATACTCAGGGTGACATTCCGGACTATCAGGCCGCCGCATGGTGTATGGCCGTCTATCTGAATGGGATGAGCCGCCGCGAGATCACTGATCTGACGCTGGCCATGGCTGAGTCAGGCGAAGTGCTCGACCTTTCAGGGATCATAGGGTATGTAGTAGATAAGCACTCTTCTGGCGGTGTGGGTGACAAGACAACTCTGGTTGTCCTGCCGCTGGTAGTCGCCTGCGGCGTACCAGTGGCGAAAATGTCAGGGCGAGGGCTGTCGTTTTCAGGAGGAACGCTTGATAAGCTGGAGAGCATCAGTGGTTACAGAGCCGAGCTAAGCCGCGAAGAGTTCTTTGCACAGCTACGCCAGCACGGGATCGTGCTTTGTGGCCAGACGGCTGATCTGGCTCCCGCGGACGGTAAACTCTATGCTCTGCGCGATGTAACCGGCACGGTGCCAAGCAAACCATTGATTGCCAGTTCAATTATGAGCAAAAAGATCGCGGCTGGCGCACAGGGCATTGTCCTTGATGTCAAGTGTGGTGTAGGAGCCTTCATGCCTACCCTCGAAGATGCGCGAGAGCTAGCCCAGATCATGGTAGATATTGGATCAAGAGCAGGCCGCCAGGTGACAGCCTTGATCTCTGACATGAACCAACCGCTGGGCTTTGCGGTAGGCAACGCCTTGGAGTTGCGCGAAGCAATCGAGACATTACGGGGCGAAGGGCCAGAAGACTTCATCGAGCACTGTGTCGTCGTGGCAGGACATATGTTGCGCTTGGCAGGCAAAGCAAAGACCGATGACCTATCTGATATTCGGCCTGTCTTACATGAGAAGCTGAGAAACGGGGAGGCATGGGAAGTTTTCAAGCGGTTGGTGAAAGCCCAAGGCGGTGACCTCACACAGGTAGAAGACCCCCGTAAACTGCCTACAGCCCCCCTCATTGTCACAGTTCCCGCGCCGCGTAGCGGTTATCTAGAGGGTATCAATGCCAGAGAGATAGGCATGGCAGCCCTTTACCTAGGTGCAGGCCGCTTGAAGAAAGGTGATCCTGTAGACCATGCCGTTGGTATCGTAGTCCACCATAAGGTGGGGCAATACGTTGAGTCGGGTGAGCCGCTGTTCACTGTTCATGCGCGCACTGAGGAGGCCGCTCAAAAAGCCACTCGGCAGGTCCTAGCCGCGCACACATGGTCGGAACGGCCCGGACTGCCGCTGTTTTACGATGTGATCCTCAGCGGCTCATCATAACAAGAACACAACGCAGACGGCTGTATCACGTATAAGAGTGCAGATGTATTCTCTATGACCACAGCCTTGAACCAGCAAAAGCATGGAAAATAACAACCTTCCAGAACAGCCAACCCACCTCCATCTCTCTGCTCTATTGCGCTGGCTGGGTACATTAGTAAATATTCACTTGATAGGCATCTCTCATCTCCCTGAGCAGGGAGCGTTGTTCATAGTCCGTCAAGAGCAGATCGCCCTGCTTCAGATCATATACCGACAACTGCCCCACAGACGCGGGTTGTTTGTCCCTGCTATGTCAAGCGAGGACGGCATCAGGGTCAGCGTTGAGTACTTACAAAATGGACTTGATGCCCTTATCCTGTTTCGAGAGAGCACCCAGCAGGCCCTCCCTGGGCTAGGCTCTGCTGTACATCTGGCACGAATTGCTGGTGCGCCGCTCTTGCCTATAGGGCTCAAGGTAGGACGCTCCCTCAGACTGCCAGCCACAACAGGCAGGCTGATCCCCCTCCCTGCTACACGCCTTGTCGCCCTAGTCGAAGCGCCTTTCTACATTCCTCTTCAGCCCGCGCAGGTGCCCGATAGCTGGTTGCAGGCGATTGCACATTCGTTACAGAGAGCCAACGGTCAGGCCTTGGATACATTGGCATCGTGGCAAAGACAGGGCTGGCTTCCCACGCTAAAATCATAAAGGAGTACAAAGAACCTGGTTTTATAAAAAGGCTCATCAAAATCTATGGCCATTTTGGGTACATGGAAAGGCCGTCCCCTTACCATCAGCGTTAAGCCTAACTGCCTGACGCTCAGTATAGACAACCCCGCCGAAGCCAGTGTGTTCAGCTATGACTACGCAGGCCGTCTATGGACGGCATACCTCGACAGCATCTCATACCGGCGAGGATTAGACGGTAAGATGATCGCGAAGTGGCGGTTACCAGGCGACGCCCGCGAACGCCGCTGGCTCTCCCCGGCTGAAGCGCTCCAGATCGAGGAAACTGCCCGCCAGACAGTACTAGCGCTCAAGACAGCACTTTACACGGGGGAAGCGACCTTACACACCCCCCTGCCCCCGCAGGGGCAGACAGCCCTTGAACGCATCATTGCCTTCGACGCCAAGCGTTCTCGGGCAGATGCGGCTCATTATCACCAGATATATAAACCGGTCGGTATTCTGCCGCCCGATCAATATATGGCGGTCGTGCTTCAGGCCACCGAAGGCTGTTCCTTCAATACCTGCACATTCTGCAATTTCTATAAGGACCGACCCTTCCGTATCAAGTCACCCGATGAGTTTCGTGCCCACGCCGAGGCGGTACGGGACTTTCTGGGTGAAGGTCTAGGTCTGCGCCGCACCATCTTTCTAGGAGATGCCAATGCGCTTGTGATCCCTATGTCCCGCCTCCTGCCTCTATTGGACATCGTTCACGATGTATACGATGTCACCAATCTAGGCGGCATATATGCCTTTCTGGATGGCTTCAGCGGGGAAAAGAAGTCAACCGAGGATTATGCTCTCCTTGCCCAAAAGGGTCTGGTGCGTGTGTACGTAGGGCTGGAAAGCGGCAACAAGTCCCTGCTCCAATTCCTAAAAAAGCCTGGCGAACCTGCCGATGCGATCAAAGCCGTTCGGGCCATGAAGGCAGGCGGGCTGGCAGTGGGTGTGATCATACTGCTGGGAGCAGGCGGGCAACAGTATGCCTCAGGCCACGTTCAGGACACAATCGCTGTTCTCAATGCCATGCAACTCGGCATGGATGACATCATCTATTTCTCAGAGTTGGTCGTCGATGAGGGATTGGAATACGCACAGGACGCCTATCAGGCTGGCCTGAAGCCCCTCTCACCCGAAGAACGCATTGCTCAGGGCGAAGCAATCGAGCGCGGCCTCAGATTCTCGCATGCAGGGGGTACTCCCCACATTAGCCGTTACGACATCCGCGAGTTCGTTTATTGAATGTCTGCGGGCTTTTGGCTACGCGCCATACGGAGCATCCGCATTCCATTGAGGGTCACTAACAACGAGGCACCCATATCCGCAAAGACCGCCATCCACAATGTAGCCCAGCCGGGAATTGTCAACAGCAGGAACAAAGCCTTAATGGCAAGGCTGAAAAAGATATTTTGGCGGATGATCCTATTGGCCCGGCGGCTGACCCGCACCGCATCAGGCAGGCGGGTCAAGTCATCCTGCATCAGGACCACATCGGCAGTTTCCATAGCCTGAGCCGTACCTGCTCCTCCCATAGCTACACCTACAGTAGCCCCAGCCAAGGCAGGGGTGTCATTGACCCCATCCCCAACCATAGCTACAGGTCCATACTGCCTTTCAAGCGCCCGGATCGCTTCCACCTTGTCTTGCGGAAGAAGACCTGCCCGTATCTCATCTATCTGCCCGATACTAGCCGCCACAACCTGTGCCACTACCAGATTATCACCAGTAAGCATAACCGTTCGGGCAGAGGGATCAATAGCTTTGAGCGAACGAAGGGCCTCACGGCTGGATGGGCGGGCCACATCCGCCACACTGACAAATCCACGTACATCATCATCTATTCCCACTACGATAACAGTATGCCCGGCCTCCTCCGCGGCCCGGATGTAAGGATGCAGGCTCTGACAGGACGCTGAGTCACTATGAAGGAGAGAATGACTGCCCACCATGACAGTCGCTCCATTTAAGATGCCGCATACACCTTGCCCGGCCAGCGCCTGGACAGCCTCTGCCGGCACATAGCGATGAGCCAAGTTGCGAGCCTCTGCTTCTGCCACCACTGCGCGAGCCAACGGATGCTCAGAGCGCCGCTCAACTGCCACCGCAAGTGCCAGCATATCATCGCAGGCCCCGCAACGGCTTTGATCGGGCTGGCAGAGTGGTGTACGGGTCTGCACCACCACAGGACGCCCCTCTGTCAAAGTACCTGTCTTATCGAAGGCAAACGTCTTAATCCGCCCCAGCGCATCGAGGAATGCCCCTCCCTTGACTAACACCCCCTGCCGTGCCAGCGACGTAAGGGCACTGACCACCGTTACCGGCGTGCTAATGACCAGAGCACAGGGGCAGGCTACGATCAGGAGCGCCAGGGCACGGTACAGCCAGCCGCGTGTCCCGTCAGGCATGTTCAAGAAAGGTGCGCCAAACATCAGCGGAGGAATGACCGCCAACAACACAGCCAAACCCACAACCGCTGGTGTGTACCAGCGTGCAAATCGATCTACAAACCGCTCAACAGGGGCACGCTGGCTCTGGGCCTGCTCAACTAGTCGGATCATTCGGCTGATAGTCGAGTCTGAAAACTCACGCGTCACCTCAACTTCGAGCACCCCCTCGCCGTTAACCGTTCCAGCAAGCACCTCATCGCCGGGCGACTTATTGACAGGCAGGCTCTCTCCCGTAATAGAAGCCTGATTAACAGACGAGACACCGGCTGTCACTCGACCATCTACCGGAATACGTTCACCAGGCCGCACTAGAACGATGTCCCCTATCGTCAGTTGGTCAACCGGCATACTCACTTCGTGCCTGCCACAGTACGGACAGGGGCCGCCAGAATAGCCGTCTCGGCCAAGATGCTCCTCACAGTCTACACAAGGGCGGAGCTGAACAGCACGATCAGGAGACAGAGATAGCAGACTACGCAGTGAGTCGCGGGCGCGATCGGCGGCATAGCCCTCCAACGCCTCACCAAATGTGAACAGCAGGATAACCGTTGCCGCCTCACCTGTCTCACCGATCAGCAAAGCGCCAAGAGTAGCAATACTCATGAGCAGATCAATGGTCACCCGGCCTGCCAGCAACAGGGAACGTATACCCTTCAGGATAATCGGATAGCCGGCCAACAAAATGACCGCAAGGTGCAGGCTACGTACAGCCCATACAGCCTGCGGCGACTCACTGACAAACGTCAAGAGGAAGCTAGCCAGCAACAAAATCGTCGCGGCTACCACCACTCCATTACGCCGATCCGAGAGCAGGTAGCGCACAAATCCACCCACCCCGGTCAGTTGCGGCCTAGCAGAAGAGGCAGGCTCACTATCTGACACCGCCATGTCAGAGACAACCTCATAGCCGAGTGAGCGCACACGTTCAATGATAGCCTCAGGCTTCACCCGGCCTGTAGCCTCCAGCGTGGCGGTCGAAAAGTTGACCCGGACCTGCTTCACTCCCTCAAGCTGTGCCACACCGCGCTCCAGTGTGCGCGCGCAGTCCGCACAATCCATGCCAGCAATACGATATTCCAGTTTGAGATCAGAATCACTCATCAGCCCTCCTGAGGGGCATTCATGATCAGTTCGAGGTGTAGTGTCCAGCCTGATCATACCCCGCTACTCACAGAAGTTCTAGGCCAGGACGATCAGTCTGCTTTCCGACAGGGCTTGCCCAGCCGCTAATACTCTGGAAAGGAATGGACAGTGCAAGGACAGTACCGAGAAAATCGCTAAACTACTTAAACTGCGGTATTCTTCAATTTGCTCCATCTCTGACCCGTCCTCAGCGAAAGAGAGCGGATCAGTGAGCTATCGCCATCCCACATCTACTAACAGGAGGCAGAATGCGAACCGTTGAATGGCACAAGGGTAAGGTTCGCATAATTGATCAGCTTAAGCTACCGTGGGAACTTTCCCTTGTTGATTACGATGATTATCAAGCTGTTGCGAAAGCCATCACCGACATGGTTGTCCGTGGTGCACCTGCTATTGGCGCCGCCGCCGGTTTTGGGATGGCACTGGCCGCCTTCCAAAGCAATGCCAAAGACCGTCCCGCATTACTGCAAGACCTAGACAAGGCCGCCGCCATGATGAAACAAGCCCGCCCAACGGCTGTTAACTTAGCTTGGGCTGTAGACCGGCTGATGAGGGTCGCACTAAACGAGGAGCTGACAACCGTCGAAGACATCCGCACAGCCATGCTGGCCGAGGCCCAGCAACTGGCCGATGAAGATGTAGCTCTCAACAAGCGCATGGCCGCACATGGCGCGACGCTGGTCAAAGATGGCGACACCATTCTCCATCACTGCAATACAGGGGCGCTGGCAACTGTGGATTGGGGTACTGCGCTGGGCGTGATCCGTATGGCCCATGAACAGGGAAAACGCATCCATGTTTTGCTTGACGAGACACGCCCACGCCTGCAAGGGGCACGGCTTTCGGCCTGGGAACTTAGACAGCTAGGTATCCCCTTTGACATTATCGCAGACACTGCCGCCGGCTACTTCATGCGATCCGGGCAGGTAGATATTGTTTTTGTCGGCTCGGACCGGACAGCCGCAAATGGTGATGTCGCCAACAAGATCGGCACTTACCAGATCGCCGTGCTGGCCAAAGAGAACGGCATCCCGTTCTACCCTGTGGTGCCTACCTCAACCATTGACTTGAGCCTCGCCAGTGGAGACCTGATCCCCATTGAGGAGCGCAATGCTGACGAAGTGCGTGCCCCGTTTGGGCTGGCAATCGTGCCGCCCGATTACCCGGCCCGCAACCCTGCCTTCGATGTAACGCCATATAAGTATGTAACAGGCATTGTCACAGAGAACGGCATTGCCTACCCTCCTTTCGAGATCAGCTTACGGCGTATGGTAGAGAACAGGGGGGCACTGTGAAAGTCGTTATCCTGTGCGGCGGTAAAGGGACCCGCATGGGTGACACAGAGTATGATGCCAAAGCGCTGGTTGAGATTGGGGGGCGGCCTATCCTGTGGCACATCATGAAGATTTATGCCGCCTATGGCTGTACCGACTTCATCCTAACGCTAGGGCATGGAGCAAATGCCATTAAGCGGTACTTCTTAGACTATGAGCCAATGACAAGAGACTTTACACTCTCATTGGGCGATCACCGCCAACTGGAATACCATGCCAACCACAACGAAGCCAACTGGCACGTCACGCTGGCTGACACCGGTCTTGAGACAAATAAGGGAGCACGAGTTGCAAAAGTGCTCAAATATCTCAACGGTGAGTCTTTCCATCTGACTTACGGTGATGGGTTGGGTGACATCAACATTCAGGAGTTGACCGATTTTCATCGTCAGCACGGGAAACTAGTTACCCTGACCGGCTACCAGCCCTTCTCCCAGTATGGCGTCATGCAGGTCCAAGAAGATGGGCTGGTAACAGGGTTTGAAGAAAAACCCCGCCTGAGAGACTGGATCAACGCCGGCTTTATGATCTGCGAACCGGGAATAGCCGAGTATTTGAAGGGCGACGATTCGCTTGATCTAGAAACAGAGGTGCTTGTCAGGCTGGCCCATGACAAGCAATTGATGGTTTACCGGCATAGGGGTTTCTGGCGCTCCATGGATACATTCAAAGAAGCACGCGAGCTTGACCGTCTGTGGCACAGCAAAGCCCCATGGAAGGTATGGCCATGAAAACATCCGAGGAGAGGCGTGCTTTCTGGCG
Organism: Anaerolineae bacterium; assembly: GCA_034435015.1. Lineage (GTDB taxonomy): Bacteria > Chloroflexota > Anaerolineae > Aggregatilineales > UBA3940 > DAOTYH01. The sequence goes on from DAOTYH010000007.1 coordinate 46,567, forward strand.
CGATCGTCCTACCCTTGTGACCGGCTGTACCGGCATCTTAGGATCATGGCTGACAAAGACGCTGGTCGAGCTGGGCGCAGATGTGGTAGGGCTGATAAGAGACTGGGTCCCGCGATGCGAACTAGTACTCAGCGGCACACTAGAACATATCAAGGTTGTACGAGGTGACGTAACCGACGCTTCTACAATCAACCGGATTTTCAGCGAATACGAGATAGACACCTGTTTTCATCTGGCCGCTCAAACTGTAGTCGGGATCGCCAACCGGATGCCTGTCCCGACTTTTGAGACGAACATCAGGGGGACATGGACAGTACTAGAAGCGGCACGGTTGTGGCCGGGCATTCAGCGGGTCATTGTAGCCTCCTCAGACAAGGCCTACGGAGATCATGAGACACTTCCCTACGATGAAACAGCGCCGTTGCAAGGCCGCCATCCTTACGATGTGAGCAAGAGCTGTGCCGATCTAATAGCTACAGCCTACGCCAAAACCTACAACCTTCCAGTAGCAATCACGCGTTGCGGGAATATGTATGGCGGAGGCGACCTCAACTGGAATCGTATTGTACCCGGCACAATGCGCTCAGTACTGCGCGGCGAGCGCCCTATCGTCCGCTCAGATGGCAGTCCGCGCCGCGACTACGTGTTCGTGCTGGACATCGTAGACGGCTATCTCCTGCTGGCCGAGGCTATGCTCAATGGGGCACTGGCAGGCGAGGCATTCAACTTCGGTCTCGATCAACCTAAGAGTGCACTGGAGGTCGTCGAGCGCATCATTGCACTCTCCCCCTACCCCGAACTTACCCCCATCATTAAGGGGGAAGCCTCGCACGAGATTCAGGACCAGTACCTCAACAGCGAAAAGGCACGCCGTCTGCTTGGATGGCAACCTGCCCATACGCTGGATGAGGGACTGTCCGAAACAATGCGTTGGTATGCAGACTACCTCGCAGATTTAGAAGGCGGACTGAAGGGTGGATAGAGAGACCGCAAACTGGCTGGCGGGGCTAATCCAGCAGGCAACATCTGAACTGGCATACAACCCCGGCCTGACAATCGAAGTTGAAGCAGACGCCACCAAATGGCTCCAGGTGTTGCCGGAGGAAGATCAAGAGATTGCCGAGCAGTTGGCGGGTTATGTCCTGAATTTCCCTTACCGGAACTACTCAGGCGATCCTCTATCAGCTCTGAAGTCGGTCGGGCTGAGTCTTCCACCTGATACCCGTACACTGGAATGGGAAGATGACGGCCACGCCATGATGTGGATCAGGCCGGATATACCCCTAGTAGCGCTGGCACTGTTCATTGGAGACATCTTCACTAAGATCATTGGCGCACCTGACGACAGCGAGCTCACAGTTCAGATCGAATATGGATTCTAGTCAGGAGGTGCGCTATCAGCAGGCGGCATGTCAGGCTGGGCAGTGGCCTCGATCCGCGTAAACTGGCAGATACCATCCAGCAGATGGTTGACTCAGCCCCTGATCTCACTGTTCTAGTCTGTAACGTGCCGGCTTCAGACCACGGCTGGGTATATCTAGCAATCCATCTATCCCCCATCACAGGGGCAGACCTGGTGTGGACATTGACGATGGGCTATCCGGCGGCATCTGAACCGCAGGCAGAATTCAAGCGATCTGCGGTCGCTTTACCGAAAGGAGCGCAGGTGCTTGACTGGGCCGCCGGCGTCTACGCTCGGCTTAACCTGCCCAGGCAGGCCAGCCCCTCTCAGATCGCACAGGTTATTATCGGGGTCATGACGCAGGTACAACACGTCGCGGCTGATGAAGAGGTCGAGATCACACTGGAATACATCTCACAGTGAGGGAAGCAATGGCATCACTGGCAGGCAAACGAGTCTTGATAACCGGCGGTGCAGGGTTTATTGGTTCGCATCTAGTGCGGCGTCTGATACGCGAAGGGGCAAAGGTCGCCGTCTTGGAGCGCCGTGCCGCCAACGTTGCACGGATACAGGACATTCTCCATGAGGTAGAACTGTGTGAAGCAGACATCCGGGTCTTCGAGTCTGTCAACGCTGTCGTCAGCAAGCTACGCCCGGAGGTTGTTTTCCATCTGGCCGCAGAAGGGGTTAGCGATCCATTTCTGGCACCTGACCGGGTACTACGAACCAATCTCGATGGGACGATCAACGTGATTCGGGCATCAGCAGAGTCAGGCGCCCGGCGAATCATTCACACAGGCACAAGCTACGAATATGGTGATCGGGCCGGTGAAGGCCAGCTTGACCCCATCTCGCCTTATGCGGCTTCCAAAGCCGCGGCATGGGCTTTTTGCCGCATGTACCATCGCACCATGAGCTGGCCTATTGTAGGGCTACGCCTGTTTCAGGTTTATGGGCCGGGACAGGCCGGGACACTGATCCCCTCTGCTATTGAAGCCGGCTTGAAAGGAGAAAGCTTCCCCACCACTGCCGGTGAACAGGTACGCGATTGGATTTATGTGGACGATGTCGTGGAAGCCTACTTGCACGCCGCACTGGCGGAAGGCATTGAAGGCGAAACCTTTGACATTGGCACAGGGCAAGGCGTCAGTGTGCGCGAGGTGGTTGAGCAAATCTTCAGCCACTTCGATGGTGTTTCTCCCCAGATTGGTGTTCTGCCCTACCGCCCCGGCGAGGTCTGGTCACTAGTAGCGAACGTCAAGCAGACCCAACAGAGGCTCGGCTGGCAGGCGAAGGTCTCATTGACCAGCGGACTTGAGCAGACTATCGCGGCGCTGAGGAACAAGCTTCCCTACACACCGGAAAAGATCACACCCCCGATACCTTCTACCTCTCAATCCCCCGTTGAGAAGTTGAAAAGTGAGATACTGGATAAAGTAAGCGAATACTACCGGCTAGTCCACGAGCCGCGCCGCTGGGAGCGCGGACGTACCCGTGTGCAGTACGCAGGCCGTGTCTTCGATGATCAGGAACTTCGTTATATGACCGACTCGGTGCTGGAGTTCTGGCTTACTGCGGGGCGCTATGCCGAGATATTTGAACGCAAGCTGGGCAACTTTCTGGGAGTGCGGGAGGTCATCCCCGTCAATTCCGGCTCATCGGCTAACCTTGTCGCTATGGCCACACTTTGCTCTCGTCAGCTACACAGCCGGCCACTCCAGCGCGGCGACGAGGTGATCACAACGGCGGTTGCCTTCCCGACTACTCTGGCGCCGATCATCCAGAATGGGCTAGTCCCTGTCCTCGTTGACAGCCAGATAGGCAACTACAACTTGGACGTTAATCAGCTTGAGGCGGCTCTCTCGCCTCGAACGCGGGCCTTGTTTATAACCCATACGCTGGGCAACCCCGTTGAGATGGATACCCTGATGGACTTTGCGCAAGCGCACGACCTGTATGTCATCGAAGACAATTGCGATGCGTTAGGCAGTACCTACGACGGAAAGCCAACCGGCACATTTGGTCACTTAGGGACAAGCAGTTTTTATCCAGCCCATCACATCACAATGGGCGAAGGGGGAGCAGTCTATACCAACAGCCGCCGTCTGGCTAAGATCGCCCGCACCATCCGCGATTGGGGACGCGACTGCTGGTGCGGCTACGTCAACCCGCCCAATGGACGTTGCGGCAAACGCTTCGACTGGGCAGTGCCAAGTATGGATGGCATCCACTATGATCATCGCTATTTGTTCACCGAGATCGGCTACAACCTGAAGATCACAGACCCTCTTGCCGCAGTGGGCGTGGCCCAAATGGACAAGCTACCTGAATTCGTGGCGGCCCGCAGACGCAACTTTCAGGTGCTTTACGAGGGGTTGAAGCCGCTGGAGGAGTTTTTTATCCTGCCAACGTGGAGTCCGAAGGCCAACCCAAGCTGGTTTGCTTTTCCGCTGACCGTGCGGCCTACTGCTCCCTTTGGACGCAACATGCTACAGCGCTTCTTGGAAGAACGTCTGATCGAAACACGACTGCTTTTTGCAGGTAATGTTCTGAAACAGCCCGGCTATCAGGGCATCCCTCATCGCGTGATTGGGAACCTGCCGGTAGCTGATCTGGTCATGCAAGGCACATTTTTCGTGGGCGTCTATCCGGGGCTGAAACAGGCCCAACTGGAATACATCATCGGGACCTTCTACGACTTTATCAAGACCCAGAACCTGACCCTTGCATAACAGAGACAAGCCTATGGCATCTTAGGAAAGGGACGGGTATACTTGCCGCCGGTTTAAGCCGTCTAATTTCGGGTAGAGCATGAAGCTTTCTGTCATCATCTGCGCCTACAATGAACGTGACACCATCCTAACCGTCCTAGAGCGCGTACAGGCTGTCACCATTGATGGGTGGGAAAAAGAGATCATTGTAGTTGACAACTGCTCGACTGACGGAACCCGTGAGTTACTGCAAACCGTCAACTACCCTAATACACGCATCATCTACCAGCCGCGCAACATGGGCAAAGGAACCAGCATCCGCACTGCCATCGAACACTTGACAGGCGATTATGCGGTGATACAAGACGCCGACCTTGAATATGATCCCCAAGACCATCGTCTGTTGGTTTCAGAAGCAGAGAAGGGGGCAGTCGCAGTGTTTGGTAGCCGAACGTTGGGGGGGCGGGCGATCTACAAGTACGCCCATGCATACGCAGGGGTACGTGCGGTCACAGCCGTCATGAACCTGCTGTTTGGCGGTCATCTCACTGATGCCGCCACAGCTACCAAAATGGTACGCTCAGATGTACTCAAGGCGCTCAATCTGGTTGGCTCTGGCTTTGACCTCGATTTTGAATTGCCCGATAAACTTCTGCTAGCCGGCATCCCAATTGTTGAAGTACCCATCAGCTATCGTCCCCGCACCTATAAAGAGGGTAAGAAGATTACTATCAAGGACGGGTTACAAGCCTTCCTGATCATGCTACGCGATCGACTTGGCCTGTCGCCGGTGTGGAAACAGAGATGTTCCATGCCGTTACTTGGCCGAGCTGATGAGTCAAAATGACTTAGGATAAACCACCATGAAGATAGTCATCACTGGCTCGATTGCTTTTGACTACATCATGACATATCCCGGCGAGTTCAAGGAGATGCTTATTGCCGAGAATCTAGATCATATCAGTGTCAGTTTTCTGGTAGATAACCTGAGCCGCCATCGGGGCGGAGTCGCGCCAAACATCGCCTATACATTGGCATTGCTTGGGGAACGTCCCATTGTAGTAGGTACTGCCGGCCAGGATTTTGATGAGTATCGGCTCTTCCTAGAGCAGGCCGGTGTGGACACCAGCGGTACACGGATTCACTCCGATCTCTTTACAGCCTCATTCTTCGTCAGCACTGACTGTTGTAACAACCAGATCGCCTCATTTTATACAGGTGCAATGGCACGGGCCCGTGATCTCAGCCTAAGGGAAGCCGTAGACGGTAAGGCTGACTTGGTCGTTATTTCACCCAATGACCCTATTGCCATGCGCAACTACGTCAATGAATGCAAATCCCTTGGCATTCCCTACATGTATGACCCCAGCCAGCAAGTAGCACGTGTCGGCGGTGAAGAACTGGCAGAAGGGGTAGATGGCGCTCATATTCTGATCGTCAATGACTACGAGTACGCCGCGCTTGGCAAAAAAACCGGCCTGAGCCACCAAGACATCCTAAACAGGGTAGACACTCTGGTTGTCACACGCGGTGAAGAGGGAACGGACATCTTCACGCAGGGCCAGATTATTCATATCCCAATAGTGCCAGCCAAAGACATCAAAGACCCAACGGGAGTAGGCGACGGCTTCCGCGGAGGCCTTCTGAAAGGGCTAGCCTGCGGGTGGCCGTGGGAAATCAGTGGATGCGTGGGGGCATTGGCCGCCACTTACGTTCTTGAGCAGGTGGGCACTCAGAACCACTACTACACGCGCCGCGAGTTCATAGAGCGCTTCCGCCAGCATTTTGACGACGGCGGTTTACTTGACTCCATGTTAGCAGATTGACGCATGATGGGTCTGTATGCTATCTCGCAATTGATAGACGAGGAGCAGATCCGCACCTATCTGATGACTAATTCAGCCTACGCGGCCTATGCGTTGGGTGATCTAGAACCGCCTTATTCCCAACATGCTATCTGGATAGGAGCATCACAGACTGGCATAATCGAGGGGCTGGCGCTTATCTACAATGGCCTTGATCCCACAGTACTATTCCTGATGGGTGAGACAAAGGCTATCAGCGCGTTGCTTATGCATGGCATAGGGCCGGACAGGGTTTTCTTCAGTATCCAACCTGCCATAGAAGAGGTTCTGAGCACGTTTTATTCTATCGAACATTCGCAACAGATGTACCGGATGCTTGTCACACTCGAAACTTTCGTGCCTTTCGAGCCTGCCCAGTCAATGCCCCTTCCTACCCCGCTCGATGGGGATCACCTTGCCGACGTGACTGCCCTGATCGCTGAAGCCGCTACCAATGACAAACGTGACATCCGCGATATCGCCTTCAGCCCAGAGATGGTGCAGACGGGATATTATCGTGGGATTTATCAGAGAGGCAGGCTGATTGCGCTGGCGGGGGTACACCTCGTTGCACGACGGGCGAATATCGCGGCGGTTGGTAACGTAGTTGTTCACCCCAAAGAGCGCCGACAGGGATTAGGCAGCCTTGTAAGTCACGCCGTTACCCAAGCATTGCTGGATGATGGGTTTGATCCTATCGTGTTAAACGTGCGGCAGGATAACGAGCCTGCCATCAAAATCTATCGTAAGCTCGGCTACAAAGTGGGGTGTAACTTCATTGAAGGGGCCGCCAGCCGCCGCTAGACAGGGCGAATGCACACGGTATAATCGGCTCGATTGAGACACAGACCAACACTTTCGCGGGGAGTACACATGACTATTGAACACGACATCAAAGACCCCAGCCTTGCGGAGGGCGGGCGCTACAAAATTGAGTGGGCGGCCAAAGAGATGCCCGTTTTACGCCTTATTCGCGAGCGGTTTCGCAAGGAGCGTCCGCTGGATGGCTTACGCATATCGGCCTGTCTGCACATTACGGCAGAGACAGCTAACCTGGCCCACACACTGCAACTAGGCGGAGCAGATGTGGTTCTGACAGCCTCAAATCCTCTCAGCACCCAAGACGATGTAGCGGCCAGCCTCGTTGTGCACTACGAGATTCCAGTCTATGCCATTAAGGGCGAGGATGACAGAACCTACTACCAACATATTGAGGCGGCACTGGCTCACAAACCTCACATCACAATGGATGACGGAGCTGATCTCGTCAGTGAGCTACACAAAAGCCACACTGAGCTGATCCCCAACGTCATCGGTGGGACAGAAGAGACCACTACCGGCGTGATCCGGCTGAGAGCAATGGCAAAAGAAGGCGCTCTTAAGTTCCCGGTACTGGCAGTCAACGACTCAATGACCAAGCATCTTTTTGACAACCGTTATGGCACGGGTCAAAGCACATTGGATGGCATTATCCGGGCAACCAATATCCTGCTGGCTGGCAAAGTAGTCGTTGTGGCAGGCTACGGCTGGTGCAGTCGAGGGATCGCCATGCGGGCTAAGGGACATGGCGCCAACGTGATTGTGACGGAAGTTGACCCTCTCAAGGCGTTGGAAGCTGTCATGGACGGCTACCGTGTCATGCCGATGGCTGAAGCTGCGCCTCAGGGCGATATTTTCATCACCGCGACAGGCGATATTAACGTGATCGATCTAGATGATATGGAAGCCATGAAAGACGGCGCCATCGTCTGCAACTCGGGGCACTTCAACGTCGAAATTAACCTGAAGGCCCTCAGGGAGGCTTCCATAGGTGAACCGGAACTAGTCCGCCCCTTTGTTGAGCAATATACCCTCAAGAGCGGCAAGCGTATCAACGTGCTGGGTGAAGGGCGGCTGGTCAACTTGGCCGCCGCTGAGGGACATCCCGCGAGTGTGATGGATATGAGCTTCGCCAATCAGGCCCTGGGCGCAGAATATATGCGTTCCCATGCCGGCGAACTACAGAACACAGTTTACACACTGCCAGAAGAACTCGACATGGAGATTGCCCGTCTGAAACTGGAAGCGATGGGTATCAAAATAGATACACTCACACCAGAGCAGGCCGCCTACCTCAGCCAGTGGCAGGAAGGGACGTAAGCAGACTCCAACAGCATATACATCTGGCAGGACCGCCCAATAAGGCGGCCCTTTTTTGTGTCGGTCCTGTGCAATTGCCGTGTCGTATGCCATACGGTATACTTCGGCCAGCCTCAGAGTAGCACAAGAAGACGTGAGAGAGACCATTGAAGGCACTGATCACCGGCATTGGCGGGTTTGTGGGTGGGCATCTAGCCCGCCATTTGCTTGAGCAATCAGACACTACAGTTATTGGCGTAAGCATCTTTCCCCCTGAGCAACACGCTGATATAGCGGCCCTTGGCATTCAGTTGCATCAGGTTGACTTGAATGATGAAGAAGCTGTTTCCAAGTTACTCAGGGAAAGCCGGCCCGATCAGATTTATCATCTAGCGGCCCAGACCTTTGTGCCAGAGTCGTTCGAGAATCCATGGCGGACACTTAGCAACAACATCCATTCCCAACTGAACATCCTGCACGCTATGGTCAAGCTTGACCTTGATGCCCGCATACTGGTGGTCGGCTCAGGAGAGGAATACGGGTTAGTACTCCCTTCTGAAGTGCCAATTGATGAAGACCAGCCCTTGCGTCCATCCAGCCCGTACAGCGTCAGTAAAGTGACTCAGGACCTGATGGGCTTGCAATACTACCTGAGCCACGATGTTGCGGCTATCCGTGTCCGTCCCTTCAACCAAATCGGGCCGGGGCAGAGCAAGCTCTTCGTTGCACCAGCCTTCGCCAGCCAGATCGCGGCCATTGAAAAGGGAGAGCAAGAGCCGATTGTTTATGTCGGAAACCTTGAAGCACGCCGCGACTTCACAGATGTGCGGGATATGGTACGTGCCTACCGGCTGGTTCTCAGTCACGGGGAGCCGGGCGACGTGTATAACATTGGCAGTGGAGAGGACCACAGCATTCAGGAGCTGTTAGACATCCTCCTGAATCTGAGCACGGCGGCCATCGAGGTCCGGGTTGACCCTGCCCGCCTGCGCCCGGTCGAGGTGCCCGTCATCATCTGCAACGCAGATAAGGTAAAAGCCATCACAGGCTGGCAACCCACTTATACTTTCGAGCAGTCTCTAGCAGATGTCTTGACCGACTGGCGTACCCGTCTGGGCGTCTCTTCCGGCTAAAAAGCCCCTCGGCATTCCTTTCAGGGCTGAGGGATACCAAGGAGATCACGGCTATGCCCAAAGCACTCATTACCGGCATCACAGGCCAAGACGGCTCTTATCTGGCTGAGTTCTTGCTTGAGCGCGGCTATGAGGTAATCGGCTTGGTACGCCGCAGTAGTACCGTTAACTTCGAGCGGATCGGGCACATCCAAGACAAAATCACCCTCGTTTCGGGCGATCTGCTTGATGAAACGTCGCTGTTGCAGGTACTTGATACTCATCGTCCAGACGAAGTGTATAATCTAGCCGCCCAGAGTTTTGTTCAGACTTCATGGGCACAGGCCGTCTTCACCGGTGAGGTGACCGCTCTAGGGGTTACCCGCTTGCTTGATGCCATTCGTATGGTCAACCCCAAGATACGTTTTTATCAGGCATCCAGCTCAGAGATGTTCGGCAAAGTACGCGAGACCCCCCAAAAAGAGACGACCCCCTTCTACCCGCGCAGTCCCTATGGTGTCGCCAAGGTGTATGGGCACTGGATCACAGTCAACTATCGTGAAAGCTATGGGTTACACGCTTGTAGCGGTATCCTGTTCAACCACGAATCACCTCGTCGGGGCCTTGAGTTTGTGACCCGCAAGGTTACAGACGGGGTGGCACGCATCAAGCTCGGCCTGGCTGATAAAATCCTCTTGGGCAACCTTGATGCCCAACGGGACTGGGGCTTTGCCGGTGATTATGTGCGCGCCATGTGGATGATGCTTCAGCAAGATGAACCGGATGATTATGTGATTGCCACTGGTAAGACGCATTCCGTCCAGCGGTTATGTGAGGTAGCTTTTGGTGTAGTGGGTTTGGACTGGCATGACTATGTCGCCCAAGACCCCCGCTTCATGCGCCCGGCAGAAGTTGATCTACTCGTGGGCGACGCCAGCAAAGCAAAAGAACGCCTAGGGTGGGAGCCAAAGGTCTCCTTTGAGGAATTAATCGAGATGATGGTCGAAGCTGATCTCAAGCGTCTCAGTGAGGGAGAATGGAAAAAGTGAGTGTCATTAAATTTGGAACAGACGGCTGGCGCGGCCAGATCGCCGAGGATTACACCTTTGACAACGTCCGTCGTTGCGCTCAGGGTTTTGCTACCTACTTGGCAAAACATGGCGGCATCGAGAAGGGAGCTGTTATCGGTTATGACCGCCGCTTCAGCTCGGAACATTTCGCCGCCGCCGCGGCTGAAGTGCTGGCCGCTAACGGCATCCATGTATGGCTGACACAAGAGGCCACGCCAACCCCCGTGATCGCTTACGCCGTTGTCCATCAGAAAGCGGCAGGGGCGATCAACATTACAGCCAGCCATAACCCGCCAACAGACAATGGCTTTAAAGTCCGTGACGAGAATGGCGGGGCTGTTGATCCGGACGGCCTCAAACAGATCGAGTCTCTCATTCCTGACATATCAGGTGTCAAAAGGATGCCGCTTGATACGGCCATCAGCAAGGGCTTGGTGACCTACTTTGACCCTGCTCCCTCTTATATTGAACATCTGAAAGACTTAATTGATATACAGCCGATTAAAGAGGCCGGCCTTAAGATTGTGGTTGAACCCATGTGGGGCAACGGCATCGGCTGGTTTCCGCGTCTCTTAGAGGGGGGAAGCACGACTATCACCGAGATACACAACGTCCGTAACCCCATCTTCCCAGAGATGAAGCGTCCAGAGCCAATTCCGCCCAACGTGGACGTAGGGCTAAAGAAGACTGTCGAGCTAGGCGCAGATGTATGTATCATCACAGATGGCGACGCTGATCGTGTTGGGGCAGGAACAGAGAAGGGGGTCTTCATTAACCAGCTCCAGATGTACGCCCTGCTGGCGCTGTATCTGCTGGAAGTACGAGGTGAACGAGGAGCCATCGTTAAGACCATCTCAACAACCACGATGCTCAACAAGCTGGGTGCGCTCTATGATATACCCGTGTATGAAACAGGGGTAGGTTTCAAGTTTGTTGCACCCAAGATGCTTGAGACAAATGCGATGATCGGCGGAGAAGAGAGCGGCGGGTTTGCCTTTCGGGGCAATGTGCCAGAGCGCGACGGCATCTTGGCTGGCCTGTACCTGCTTGACTTCATGGTCAAGAAGAACATGAAACCATCCCAGCTCATTGACTACCTGTATAGCAAGGTTGGCCCGCACTACTATAAGCGTGTGGACACTGCACTCGCCAGCATGGAACAACGTGACCGCGTCCGGGCACAGGTTGAAGCCGCCCGCCCGGCGACGATTGCCGGCATCAAGACGACAGGTATCAACACGCTGGACGGCTATCGTTTTGGTATGGAGGACGGCGGCTGGCTTTTGATTCGTTTCTCCGGCACTGAGCCGCTGATCCGCGTGTACTGCGAGACGACCTATGAAGATAAGGTGGATGCCATCATTGCCGACGGCCTCAAGATCGCAGGGCTGGGCTGAGAAACTAAGTTCTACATGCTGATTGACACCCACTGCCACCTCGATTTCGACCACTTTGACAGCGACCGAGAGGAGGTCATCCAGCGGGCACTTCAGGCAGGCGTGACACACATTGTAGTGCCTGGTATTGATCTGCCAGCCAGCCGCCGTGCAGTTGCGCTGGCTGAACGCTATCCACCGGTCTATGCCGCTGTTGGCATTCATCCCAACGATATACCCCCGGATACGGAATCGTTGGACAGCCTCATCCAACAACTGCATGGACTGGCCCAGCATCCCAAAGTGGTCGCGATTGGCGAGATCGGCCTAGACTACTACCGTGACAGGACCCCGGCTGATCTCCAGCATCTGTGGCTTGGACGTCAGCTTGCCCTAGCCGCCGAACTACATCTGCCTGTGATCCTGCATAACCGTGAGGCCGGCGAGGATATCCTCGACCTGCTGTCTGAATGGGTCAGCCAGAGCCTCCCCCCTGAGTTACAAAGCCGTTCCGGCGTTCTACATTCCTTTTCTGGGTCTTGGGAGGATGCGCAGTCCGCGCTGGAAATGGGTTTTTATATTGGATTCACCGGCCCGATTACATATAAAGGGGCAGACCGGCTACGGCATGTGGCGGCCAGCGTCCCCTTGGATCACATTCTGCTTGAGACTGATGCACCCTTCCTATCCCCGCACCCCCATCGGGGCGAGCGGAACGAACCGGCCTATGTATGCTATGTGGCACAGAAGCTGGCTGAGATACGCGACCTAGAAGTGCAAGCAGTAGCCAGCCAGACCACAAGCAATGCAAAGGTGCTGTTTGGCTGGGAGTAAGATGCCTGACCTCTCAATTGTGATCGTTAGCTGGAATGTACGCGATCTGTTACAGGCTTGCCTTGAGTCCATTCAGGCCAGCCAATGTGAGAGTCGCCCCGAAGTTATCGTTGTAGACTCGGCTTCCTCAGATGGCACCCCACAGATGGTGCACGACCAATTCCCATGGATCCGTCTCATCGAGGCAGGGCACAACGTGGGCTTCTCCAAAGGCAACAACATGGGTATCAAGGTCAGCACAGGCCGATATGTATTGTTGCTCAACCCAGACACAAAACTCTTAGGTGAAGCACTCTCCGAGATGATGAGTTTCATGGAATCTCATCCGCAGGTTGGCGTGCTTGGCCCTCAACTTCTCAACGAGGATATGAGTATCCAGTCATCACGGCGGCGCTTTCCTACTCTGTGGACTGCTTTTTTTGAAAGCACGTGGCTTCAGCCCTACGCTCCCCGCCGGATACTCGACAGTTACTTCATGCGCGACCATCCTGACAACCAGATCGCCGAAGTGGACTGGGTAACCGGCGCCGCCATGCTCGTCCGCCGGGAGGTGATTGAGCAGGTAGGCGGGTTTGATGAAGGTTTCTTCATGTACTCAGAGGAACTAGACTGGCAACGCCGGATCAGATCAGCAGGATGGCAGATCGTGTACTTCCCTCAGGTCCAGATCGTTCACTATGGAGGCAGAAGCAGTGAACAGGTAACAGCCCAGCGCCATATTTACTTTCAGACCAGCAAGATACGCTATTTCCGCAAACATCACGGGGCCACAGCCGGATTCGCCCTGCGGATTTTTCTGCTGATGAACTATGCCTGGCAACTCCTTTTAGAGGCGGCTAAAGGTCTAGCCGGCCACAAACGCGCGATGCGACGGGAACGTGTACATACTTACTGGCAGGTGCTCCGTTCAGGGCTGAGAGGATAGAGGGTGCGGGTTGGATTTGTAACCGGTGAATACCCCCCCATGCAGGGCGGCGTAGGAGCTTTCACAAGTGAAATAGCGCGGGCTATGACAGCCCTAGGCCATCAGGTGTTTGTGTTTACAAGGCATGAAGCTCGTCCTGCCTCAGGCTCCTCCCCTCCTTTCGTGACGGCGGCGGTAGGCCAGAGATGGGGCTGGAGGACTATTCCTCAGATACGGAAGTGGGCTGGAGAGAACCGCCTAGACATCATCAACATCCAATTTCAGACAGCGGCCTACGCCATGCATGCGTCTATTCACTGGCTCCCTGCACGGATCACTGATCTCCCTGTAGTGGTAACTTTCCATGACCTGCGTGTGCCGTACCTTTTTCCAAAAGCCGGCTCCCTGCGCCAATGGGTAGTCAAGAAACTGGCTCGTGACGCAGAGGGCGTAATAGCCACTGACCGCGCCGATGAATCCACTCTGCGTGATGAATGGCACATCCCCTGTGTACGCTGGATTCCGATTGGCAGTAACGTCAGAGCAGAACCCCCTTCTATGCATGATCGCACAGCGCAACGCGCCGCGCTGAACGTCCATCCGGATGATCTACTGATCAGCTATTTTGGCTTTCTGAACGAGAGCAAGGGGGGACTAGTACTGATCGAAGCGTTGTCCCATCTGGTTGAGCAAGGCATACCAGCACACCTTGTCATGATTGGCGGGAGAGCTGGAGCCAGTGATCCCACCAATCTTGAATATGGCAAGCGGGTAGACACCGCTATTGAACAGCATCAACTGAATGATCGGGTCCACTGGACAGGATTCGTAGATGATACGCAAGTCAGCGCTTATTTCTATGCCAGCGATCTGACCGCCCTCCCCTATCTGGATGGCGTCTCATTGCGGCGCGGGACGTTAATGGCGGCGCTGGCACACGGGCGGGCGATTGTGACTACTTATCCGCAAACCTGCGCCCCTGAGCTTGACGGCGTGGTCGAAACAGTCACTGCCGGCGACCCTAAAGCTCTTGCTGAGGCCATCAAACAACTGTGGTACGATCATGACCGCCGCAAACAACTTGAACAGGCGGCTATTCAAGCCGCACAACTCTTTAGCTGGGAGAATATCGCCCGGCAAACTCTTGACTTCTACTATGACCTGCTCCGGAGGGGGAACGGCCTTCAGTAGAGGCCTATCTCCTCTCAGGACAAACTTTGGTCAGTATCCCATCGGGCACTTATAATCAGCACTGATGAAAATCTTCAAGACCTGGTTGACTGAGCAACATCTCCTGATCGCGTTACTGGCGGCCTTTGCCATATTGGCAGGTCTGTACAGCATAACCACCCCCCTCTTCGAAATGTCCGATGAGCTGTGGCACTACCCCATGGTCAAGACCCTCGCCGATGGAAATGGCCTGCCTGTTCAGGACCCGGCCAACCCCGGCCCATGGAGACAGGAGGGCAGTCAGCCCCCTCTCTACTATTACCTTGGCGCGGCTCTGACCTTCTGGATTGATACCTCAGATGTAGGGGAGGTACTGCGGCCTAACCCTCATGTAGACAACGGGATCACCACGCCGGACGGCAACAACAACCTTGTGGTGCACCATGCCGCCCGTGAACGCTGGCCTTGGCATGGTACAACACTGGCCGTTCATCTGGTGCGCCTGATGTCGGTACTGATGGGCAC
Source organism: Anaerolineae bacterium (assembly GCA_034435015.1). Taxonomy (GTDB): domain Bacteria; phylum Chloroflexota; class Anaerolineae; order Aggregatilineales; family UBA3940; genus DAOTYH01. Next base: position 61,633 of record DAOTYH010000007.1, read on the forward strand.
AGCCTCCATTTATTTTACATACCGCATCGGGATCGAGGTCTTCCCCGAAAAACGCTGGCTGGCACTGGCAGGCGCGACAGCCGTGGCTTTCACGCCAATGTTTGCATTCATCAGCGGCGCAATCAACAACGATAACCTGGCAATACTTCTCTCGGCAATGGCCATCTGGGCTATGCTGCGGCTTGTCCGTGAGGCCGATGCCAAACGTCCCACATGGCGCTGGTCCGTCGTCTTGGGAATTATCTTAGGGCTGGCCGCACTGACCAAAGAAAGCACACTGGGATTATTCGGTCTGGCCGGACTGACAATGGCCTATGCCGCGTGGAGACAACGGCGCTGGCAGACTTTCTTCATAGAAGGCCCCGTGATCATTGGGCTGGCGGCTGGCATTGCCGGCTGGTGGTATCTCCGTAATTGGCGGCTATACGGCGACCCCCTTGGATGGAACGCCTTCATCGCTATCCTTGGGCAACGGGCACGGCCCGCTTCCTTGCTTCAGCTATGGGGCGAGCGAGTCGGCTTCATGCAGAGTTACTGGGGGCTTTTTGGCGGAGTCAACATTCCCATGCCGGGCTGGGCTTATGATATTCTGAACACGCTGGCGGTCATAAGCGTCATTGGAACACTGATCGTGCTGATCCAAAAAGCAAGGCAGGATAAGGCGAACCTCACAGCGTGGTTCCCGGCGCTCCTGACACTGATCTGGATACCGGGCGTAGTTGTGCCGCTGATCCGATGGGCCACAACAACATGGTCTTCGCAGGGCAGACTGGTCTTTGCCGCCATCAGCGTGCTGGGGCTGTGGTTCATGGCAGGGCTGGGTGGATGGTTGCCGGAGCGGATAGGTAAATGGGTGGTCGGCATTGTAGCAGGGTTCATGGGCGGTCTGACGGCTGTAGCACCGTTCTCTTGGATTGCGCCGCGCTATATGCCGCCCCCGCCGATCGTCTCCCCCCCAGCAACTGAGGAAGTCTATGATTTCATCCCTCCGGGGTCGGACAGACCGACTATGCGTCTCCTTGGTTATGAACTCCACACAGATGAAGCCCGGCCAGGTGAGCTGGTGTGGGTCACCCTATATTGGGAAAGCCTTGCACCGATGGACCGGAACTGGAGCGTGTTCGTCCATTTGCAAGACAGTGCAGAACTGCTAGCCGGACAGCGGGATACTTACCCCGGCGTAGGTCTGATTGCAACACGCGACCTAGAAGCAGGCCGTCGTTGGTCCGACACATATGCTGTGTTGATAAGGGAGTCGGCTTACGCACCAGAGGAGCTATCCGTTTGGGTTGGCCTATATGACTATAGCACCTGCCCTGCCTGCCAGCGTATGACCCTGCCAGACGGGAATGACAGCGTCCTGCTGGGTCATATCAACCTGTTACCGCGTGAGAACCAAGAAGGCCTGCCTAATCCAGTCTCATTTAACTTTCAAAACGAGATGGAACTTGCCGGTTACCAACTGGACAGGCGAACAGTTGCCCCCGGCGACACAGTCACCCTGAAGCTGTACTGGCGCGGCCTGCGCCCAATGACCCGAAATTACACTGTCTCTGTCCAAGTACTTGGCAACCAAACCCGCACCGCCCAGAAGGATAGCTGGCCGCTTGATGGCGCCCTTCCAACAACTGCTTGGAGGCCGGATGAGATCATTGAGGACACCTATGTCCTCTCCATTGTCGAGGATGCTCCAAGCGGCGTGTACGACATGCAGATCGTTGTGTATTGGATTGACGAAACAGGATCAATCAACCGGTTACAGTTGGTCACCCCAGATGGGCGGCTGGTTGATGACTTCATCTTGCTGACACAGATTCGGGTAAACGAATAATCACCATGAAGAAGATGCTCCGCGAGCATACCGGTGCTGTCGTGATACTTGTGTTGTTTATCGTACTAGGAACAACCTATAGCCTAGTGACTCCCCTGTTTGAAGCCTCCGACGAGATCTCTCACTATCCTGTCGTGCAACACATTGCCACGACCGGAACACTCCCCGTACAGCAACCTGGCGTTGAAACACTGTGGGAACAGGAAGGCAGTCAGCCTCCCCTGTACTACCTGCTTAGCGCGGCATTGACTTCTTGGATTGATACCAGCGACCTCCAGACCATCCGCTGGCGTAACCCTCATGCGAAATTGGGCATTCCCCTTGACCCTGACAACAAAAACATGGTCATCCATACCCAGGCTGAGGCCTTCCCGTGGCGCGGCACGGCACTGGCAATGCACCTGATCCGGTTTTTCAGCGTGGCACTGGGTACAGGCACAGTGGCACTGACCTACCATCTGATTCGAATGATCTGGCCTGAGGACAAGCGGATAGCCCTGCTGGGTATGGCACTGGTTGCCTTCAATCCGATGTTTCTGTTCATCACCGGGTCGGTCAACAACGACAATCTGATGGTGATGCTGGGTACATGGCTGCTTGTGCTGATCACAAAGATCGTCAAGGAAGGGCTGACCGCTCGTCGGTCTCTCACGCTGGCTGTGGTAACGGCGCTGGCTACGATCACTAAGATCAGTGGACTGACACTTGTGCCTGCGATAGGGCTGGCACTGCTGATCCATGCACTCAAGACGCGGCAATGGAAGCAGGTACTCCTGACAGGACTGGGTCTGACAGCGGCATGGTTAGTCCTGGCAGGTTGGTGGTATGCCCGCAACCTGATCTTGTACCAAGAGCTACTGGGCACAAATACTCATGTTGCCATCGTAGGAGGACGTCAGATCGGGCTTTGGGAACTGCGGCGGGAATGGTACGGCTTCTGGGTCAGCTACTGGGCATTGTTTGGCGCGGTGGATATTCTCGCGGATCAGGAGGCCTATCTCTTCTATGCGGTGATCTCATGGCTGGCAGTCGCAGGGCTGATCTGGTGGGTAATCCAGGTGATCCGGCGCAGAGCATGGAACGATCTGCTGTTACCTGCCCTGATGGCTCTGCAGGTAGCCATCACTTTTGCTGGCGTGTTGCGCTGGACAACCATCACCTATGCCTCGCAGGGCCGGCTGATGTTCCCCGTCATTGGCGCAATCAGCGGGCTGATGGCATACGGCTTGCTGAACTGGCTGCCACCACGCCTGCTGTGGCGAACGGCAGGGCTGGGCATAGTTGCCATTCCCTTATTGGTGGTCGCCGCTATTGCACCCTTCCGCTATATTGCGCCGACCTATGCCCTGCCGCCCTCTGTCTCAGAGATTCCTGCCACCGCAACGCCGGTAGGGGTAGAGTTCGGAGGGCTGGAACTGGTGGCCGTCGAGACATACGACGTGGCAGTTCAAGCAGGCGGTCGTGTCCCCATCACGCTGTACTGGCGGGCCAACAGGCCGTTGGAACAAAACTACAGCCTATATTTGCATGCACTGGGGCGGGGATACGAGGAGATTGGCAAGATAGACAGCTACCCCGGAGCAGGAGCACTCCCCACAACACTGATGCAACCGGGAGTAATCATCCGCGACTCATACTCTATCCGGCTGAGAGAGGAGTTCACAGCCCCAACCATTGTTCGTGTTGCCATAGGGGTCGGGTTGTGGCAGCCAGAGCTTTACATTGTCTTACGGGGTAATGGCCCTGACGGCCAGCCGCTCAACGGGGACGTCATTGTCGAAGCGGGAGTTGCCTACCCGCGCGACTTTGCCGGCTGTACAGAGGTTATCCCGGAAGATGTCCCCCAACAGGCCGACTTTGGTGGATTTGCTCGTCTGTGGGCAAGACCGATCAGCGGGAGCTACCGGGCGGGAGACACTGTGCCAATCACACTTTACTGGGAAAGGTTGACAGACACCTCTGTCAACTGGACAGTATTTGTCCATCTGGTCGGGACAGATAGACGTCCCCTCGCTCAAGGCGACGGACCGCCTGTGAACGGAGATTATCCCACCTCACTGTGGCGGGCAGACTGCCAAATAGAGGACAGCCATCTTCTCAACCTGCCTGCAGACCTGCCGGCGGGGGACTATTCTATTTTGGTGGGGTTATATGACACAGCCGACCCGGCTTATGGGCGTGCACTGGCAACCCGCACCGACGGATCCCCCTACCCCGATAATGCTGTGCCGCTGGGTAACATCAGTGTGGAGGCCCCATGAAATGGCTTGAACACATGCAAGCATGGTTTACCCGCAGGCCACGACTAACAGATGCGGCGGCATTGGTCATGCTCACCTTATTATGGGGCTTCTATTTCTGGCGTGTGCTGACTCCTGACCCAAACAATCAGGTCTCGTTGCCCCAGGGAGATTACTCAGGACAGTTTTTTGCCTTCGGGGACTATCAGGCCAGACGGTTCTTGGCTGGCGAAATCCCCCTGTGGAATCCTTACAACAATGCCGGCCATCCCTTTCTAGCCGACACCCAGTCAGCGGTCTTCTATCCCCCGCGCCTTTTCACCATTGTGATCAGCCACTGGCTAGGCGGCTGGAGCTATGCCGCGCTTGAAGCCGAGACGATTGTCCATGTGTGGCTGGCTTCCTTGTTCATGTACCTGTTTGTGCGGACAGTGAGCCGTTCCCTTACAGCAGGGCTGGTGAGCGGCATCACACTAGCCTATGGCGGATACATGGCAGGTTACCCTCCCCTTCAACTAGCTGTGCTGGAAGCGGGTATCTGGTTGCCGCTGGCCCTGTTGGGCGTATACAAAGCCTCCGAGAGCGAACCACCAGCACAATGGCAACCCCGTTGGCTGGCATTGAGTACCGCCTCGCTGAGCTTCAGCCTGTTGGCGGGGCATCCACAGACCAGCCTTTTTCTTACCTATGTCCTGATCGCTTACATGATTCATCGGGCAATCCGGCGTCAGATCAACTGGAAATCCACGCTGGCAGTTGTGCTGGGGACAGTCGGGCTGGGGTTTGGAGTGGCGGCAGTACAACTTCTACCCGGCTTGGAATACACCCGCCTGACAACACGAGCCGGTATGAACTTCGATGCATTGGCTGGCGGATTCCCATTTTCTGATGTGCTGGTATTTCTTATCCCTAACGTGCTGACCGTATGGTCGCCTCTCTATAGCGGGATCGCGCCTCTGGTACTGGCAAGTATAGCTCTATGGCAAGGCAGAGAATCGGCGCGTTTCTGGGGGGGAGCGGCATTGATCGCGCTAGGTATCTCCTTCGGAGGGGCAACGATCTTCTACCGGCTGGCCTATCTCACCATGCCCGGCTTTGCTCTCTTCCGAGGGCAGGAACGGGCCGCCTACGTCATCGCATATAGTGTGGCGATCATGGCCGGGCTGGGCATAGCAACACTCCAGAATAGCGCAGTCAAACCTTACCGGCTGGCACGGATACTGGGGATCGGAGCGGCAACAGCATGGGTGTTAGCAATTGAAGTCCTCATCCTAGATCGCGTATTCCCCGATACAGACCTTTTCCCATTCACGCGAGCTTTCTTCTTCTTGGGTCTGCTGGCCACACTGGTTTGGATAATCATTGGACGGCTAAGCCAGCCCGCCCAGCGAGTGTGGTGGTCATTGGCACTGATAGGATTACTGGTGTTTGATTTGTTCAGCACAACGATGGGCACTAACTGGGAGCCAGTGCCTGCTTCTCAACGCCGTCTGCTCAGTGATCTAGTGCCAGCGGCACTAGCAGATAAAGGCTTGTTCCGGGTAGATGGGAGGCTGGGTCTAGGCGAAAACTATGGGACATTAGTCGGTTTACAGGATATTCGAGGGATTAGTCCTCTACGTCTGACAACATTGGATCATTATCTGGCACTGCCTCAGTACCGCCTTCACCAACTATTGTCTGTCAAGTATGTATTCACTGATTGGACACAGCTCGAAGTTCCCAGCTCGGTCATCGCCGAAAGCAGTGACGGCACATTGCCGCTGTATCTGCATCAGATCACAGACCCCACTCCACGGGCGTGGATGGCCTACCGCGTGATGGTCACATCAGATGAGGCACAAGCTCTGGGCTGGCTGGCCGACCCAGCATTCGATGTACGCGGAACAGTCATCCTAGAGTCCGCGCCAGACCTTGACCTGCCTTCTGAGCCGCCAACTGGCTGGCAAGTGCGGATTGAACAATATACGCCGGAACAGATCGTTTTGTCCGTCAGCACTCCCACCGATGGTATACTGGTGATCAGCGAGATGGACTACCCCGGCTGGCAAGCGATTGTCAATGGCGAGCCTGTACCCATTTGGAGGGCAGATGCCGGCCTGCGAGCATTACCGTTGAGGGCAGGGGAATACCAGATCGAGATGGTATACCGCCCGCTCAGTGTAACACTGGGTGCGGCAGGAAGTGCGGTCTCGGTGCTGACACTGCTGCTTGCAGTTATGCTGTCAGCAGGCAAACGGAGGAGTTAAACGGATGCTGAACCGACGCCCTCTACAGGATTTCATCACCAACTCCAACCAGTTTAAGGCAACGCTGGTGCTGGGCACAGCATTGGCATTGGTCGGTACGCTTCTAGGGTTGTTGTTGGCCCTGATCGGCCCGATCTATACCGTTGCCCTGCTGATCGCGCTAGCGGGGGCAATCTGGGTGCTGGCAGGGCTGGAAAACGCATTGTGGAGCGTGATCGCCATCATTACGCTGTTGCCCTTTGCCACACTCCCATTCAAGATCGTCCTTACTCCCACCTTCCTTGATCTGGCAATTGGTGCGGTCTATTTTCTATACCTGATGCAGTGGATGATCGGAGAACGAAGGAGGCTGACAACCACTCCCGTTCACCCGTTGATCGTGTTATTCATCATCCTGACCATCTTCAGTTTCATTGCCGGCCTGCGCTACACCAGCCTTACCGCAACCACCCTGCGCCGCTTCGCCGAGCTGATCTTGGGGATGGCACTAGCACTGGTGCTGGTTGACGTGATCCGCACCTATGAACAACTGCGCCGGTTTGTGCTGGTGATCGCTGTAGCAGGAACTCTAGCGGCCGCCATCGCAATTGGGCTGTGGCTGATGCCTGACCTTCTGGCCGAGCGTATCCTAGGACGGCTGGCCATCATCGGTTACCCTGACGCAGGCATCATCCAATACATTGAGCAGAATCCGGAACTCCCCGAACGAGCTATTGGCACTTCTGTTAACCCAAACTCCCTGGGGGGCCTGCTGGTAATGGTTGCCGCGCTGGTTGCCCCTCAGACCTTTGCCCGGCACACTCTAACCGGCAAACGATGGCATGCTTGGCCGGTCCTGCTGGTGCTGGTTAGCTGTCTGGTGCTAACCTTTTCGCGCGGATCAATGCTGGCTTTTGGTGCGGCACTGATCTTCATCGCCATACTACGTTACAGGAAGTTGCTGATCGTGCTGGCCGTCATAGCACTGGTGCTCCTGATTCTGCCATGGAGCCAGCTCTACATTGAGCGGTTCATTGAAGGCTTTCAGGGAGCCGACCTGGCAACCCAGATGCGTCTAGGAGAATACAAAGATGCACTGACCCTGATCGGGCGTTACCCCTTGCTTGGCGTAGGATTTACCGGCACACCCGACATTGACATCTATCTTGGTGCATCGAGCGTCTATCTGACCATTGCATCAAATATGGGACTGCTTGGGGTGGGGGCTTTTCTGGCCCTGATGATCGCTGTGCTGATCTACGCATGGCAGGCACGCCCGCACCTTGATCAAACGCCGGGGCTATACAGTATATGGCTTGGGCTGACGGCTGGTCTGATAGGAGCACTGATCAATGGGATTGGCGACCATTACTTTTTCAACCTTGAGTTTCAACATGCGGTCGCTGTCTTCTGGGTCTTCATTGGCCTGATATTGGCTACGACCCGCATTGCACTGGAGAACTCAGATGCACAATCCAGAGGAACTAACCAAGCGGGCACAAAGAGGAAAACTCTTGCAGTGACTCATCAGATATGTTACACTAGGCTTCGAGTTCGGGGCGTGGCGCAGTTTGGCTAGCGCGCTACAATGGGGTTGTAGAGGTCGACGGTTCAAGTCCGTCCGCCCCGACTGGCACGAAAACCCACCTGATGCAGGTGGGTTTTCGTCTTCAGAGTCAGCTTCTCTGCCGGGCTTAGCCCAGCAAACCCTGAAGTTTCATCGCCAGTGACATGTTGCCGTCAATTTTCAGCCGTCCCTGCATAAAGGCACTGACAGCATTCAACTCGCCGTTGACGATCGCCAACAGGTCACGGGAATCACAGGTTACGGTCAGGTCCGGCTTGTCAGCGGCACCTTCCTTCATCGCAAGGGTGCCGTTGAGAATCTCGGCCCTCCATGTGCCCTCTTCTGGGCCTGTGATATTGAACTGCAGGATCGCATCTGTCGCACCCCACGCCGCCGGATCAAAATGTCGGGGTAACTCATCAAATAATTCCCGCACACTTTGTGGCATAATCCGCACTCTCCTTATTGCTCTCTAACATGAATTGGCTGGCGGCAGGCATGAGCATTGAAGCCGTTAATACCGCCTTATACAATCTTAAGTATAGTAGGGCAAAACAGAAAAACCAAAGAGGAAGCAGAGAAGCACCTCCCTCCTTATTCGAGTTAGGGAAATTCCAATTGTTCCTCCCATTTGGCAGATAGTTCCTGAGGTGGTATATATCGCCCCTGCATTCAGTACATTCCCCTAATGCTACTCACAGCATAAGGGGCTTCTCGTGCTAATCAGGTGAAGTAAAGAGGTTAGGACATTATGGCAACTGCACCCGGCGCACGACGTCGAGCCACACTACCTATCTTAGAAATGGCAGGTGGTGCGATGATTCTGGCGGCGACAGTGCTTCTTGTTACCCAATTGAGTGGATTTAGCGCAGAGCGGCAACGGATGCCTTACGGGCTGGTCATGGCAGGTGTACCGGTCAGCGGACAAGCTCGCGAGGAGACACAGGCAACCATCGAGCGGATTTACGGAGCACCGATAACGGTCATGTACCGCGATCAAGAAATCCGACTCAACCCTGATCAAGTGGGCTTCCGTATCAATTCAGAAGCTATGCTCTCGCGTGCCGACGAACTACGCACAGAAGGTACATTCTGGTCAGGGTTCTGGGACTTCATCTGGCGACGGCCTGAACAGGCCTTTAGCGTTGAGCTGGTAGCCGAGTATTCGCCCGATCTTCTGCGTGCATGGCTGGCTGACGTAGCGGCCCGCTACGACCGTCCTCCCCAGTCTGCAAGGCCTGTTTTGGAGACTCTTTCCTTTGAGTCAGGCCAGCCCGGCTACACAATGGATCAGGAGGCGTCCTTCGCTCTGATTGATGCCGCACTCCGCAGACCGGTCAACCGAACAGTCAATCTGGTGATCAATGAGATTGAGGCACCGCGTCCGAGCTTGGAAACACTTAAAGCATTGCTGGTAGATTACCTGCTCAGCACAGAGTTTGCCGGCGTGGCCTCGATTCATGTGACCGATCTCCAAACTGGTGAGGAGATGGAATTGAACGTTGATCTGCGGCAGGGTACAGCCAACTACTTGAATTGTGATGTGGCCTACGCCAGCACCAGTACCATGAAGATACCCATCATGATTGACTTCTTCCGGTTTTTGGACTGGATGCCCGAACCCGGCTCCGACGAATATAAAATCTTGACGGAGACTATGCTCCAGTCAGGCAACATCTCGGCCAACTTCATGATGCAGGACATTGGTTACGGCGATACCCAGCGGGGAGTTGATGACGTAAGGAACATGACCCAATATCTCGGCCTGCCCAATACCTTCATCATTGTGCCTTACGACGATAACAAGCCCCCTGTTTACTACAGCACTCCAGCTCAGGAGGCGGCACGGGCCGGACAGTGTGTTGATACACGGCCTGACTATGCGATGCAGACAACCGTTAGTGATCTGGCTGTCTTACTGGATATGATCTATCAGTGTGCCGAGTACAATGGCGGAGGACTGATAGCCGCCTACCCGAATCAGATCACGCAAGCTGAGTGCCAAATGATGTTGGACCTCATGAAGCAGAATCCAGACGGTATTCTGATGGCAGGCCTTCCGGCAGATATTGAGATTGCTCATAAGCATGGGTGGGCATACGACACCCATGGGGACGCGGGGATCGTCTTCAGCCCTGGGGGGGATTACGTGCTGGTAGCCTTCCTATGGGCCGACACCGACTGGTTAAATGCTCAGGTTAGCTTCCCTATTATCCAGAATATCTCATCCGCGACTTTCAACTTTTTCAACCCGGATATGGTGCTTGTTCCACGGCGGGGCTTCGCTACTGAGCTGGGGATCAACCCCTGATCTTAGCCGGCGATCCTGAAAGGAAAGGACGGCAAGGAAACATTCCCTTTTTCCTGCCGTCCTTTTATTCCATCTCCCGCTTAAGCAGCCACAGCGTCATGTCATCGTTCTGGGGCGCATCGCCCACAAATTCGTCTATGGCTGAGAGAATGTTCTCAAGCATCGCCTCAGCCGTCTCCGCACAGGTGCTCTCCAACGTGGCCCGCAACCGATCTATCCCCCACTCCGTATAATCAGCCTGCATCGCCTCGGTGACGCCATCGGTGTAGGCAACCAGCACATCACCCGGCTGGAGGGTGATCTGATGCTCCTCAATGTCAATCTGATTGATTACCCCAAGCGCGATCCCTCGGCTGTGTAATTCGACAACACGGCCATCCACGCAACGGACAAGTAGAGGCGGATTGTGTCCGGCGCTAGCATATGCTACCCGCCCAGAAGCGGGGTCCCATACGGCATAAAAAGCGGTCACAAACAGGTCGCTACGCGAGTCGTTAAACAGCAACTCGTTGACACGGATCAGCGTGGCGGCAGGTGAAGTGCGGCTCATGGCGGCGGCCCGCAACAGCGTTCGGCACATGGCCATGAACAGGGCGGCAGGAATACCCTTATCTGCTACGTCAGCGACAACTAGACCCCACAGTCCATCCCGTAGAGGGATAAAATCGTAAAAGTCGCCGCTAACTTGACGAGCGGCCCGCCAAGCGGCGGCCAACTGCCAGCCGGGAAGACGAGGGGGACTCTCCGGAATAAAGGTGGCCTGAATGTCGCGGGCTACGTCCAGTTCCCGCTCAAGGCGGTCACGTTCTGCGGCGCTACTCTGTAAGGCCGCTGTCTCAAGCACCAGTGCAGTCTGATGGGCAACACCCGTCAAAATGTTCAACAGGCGTGAATCAAGCGGTCTTCCATACCCGGCATCATCCACAATCAACAGTCCAATTAGCCCGCGCTTCACCCGCAATGGGAAAGCGAGGATAGAGGAAGCATCCATCAAACGCATCAGCGGCTCAGGAATGGGCAGTTGATGTCCCTCGCCTGCCCCCAGCGGCCTATCTGCCACACTGAGAAGGTCTAAGAAAGGGTAATCCCCAGCCGCAAACGGCTTAGAAGCCATCTCCTCATATTGCTCTCGCCTAGCGCCGCACTGCGCGCTCAGATAATAAGCCGCCTCATTCTCCTCCCAGCGTAACACCAAACAATGGTTGACTCCCGACAGAAGAGTGGTCAATCGTGCAACCGTATCAAGAGCCTCGCTCATCTCAATCTGAGTGTTGACAGCCTCAGAAATCTGGAGCAAGGCGGTCGTTACATAGGCCTCAGCCTGCTGAGCCGCATAGAGCCGCGCATTATTGATTGCCAGCGCCGCTTGACTCGCGAATGTTCCTATAAACTCCTCATCATTCTGTGTGTAACGCCCTGCCTGCTGATGATCAGCGATCAAATAACCAATCAGACGGCCACTTACTGCCAGCGGCGCAACGACACAGGCACGTTCGCCGGCTAAGCTGAGCAATTGGCAATAAGCCTTGCGCACCAGCTCTCTGGGGTCTTCCCCCTCATGAGTGGTATCCAGCGGTAACGGCTGGCCTACCAACGCCTCTGACTCAAGCCCGGAAGCGGCTAGTAGAATCAGTTGATCGGAGTTGGTTTCGAACAGAGCTACACCTGCGGTATCCACAGGGACTAGACGGCCCAACCCATCCAGAATACCCTTCAGGACATGGTCAAGGTCAAGATCAGATACCAATGTGGCACCAATTTCACGCAACGCATCAGACAAGACCCGGCGGCGGCGTTCATTGGCATACAGGGTTGCATTCCGGATCGCAACCGCGACCGAGTCAGCCAGAGATTGCATGAGCATCAGGTCTTCGCGCGAGAAGGCATCCACAATCTCGCTCTGTAGATCAATCACACCTAAAACATGCTCGGCCATCTTGATCGGAACGGCCAACTCAGAGCGCGTATCTTCCAGACCGGGGCCGGGACGATAATCTTCAGAACAGTGAACATCCCCGACTAACTCCGGTATACCCGTCCGAGCCACCTTAGGTATCAGTCCAGGATCGTCCGGCCCATAAGCCAGCTCATCGATCAGCCAGCGTACGCTGTGTGGACCTGCCCCTGCCCGGAAGACCAGCTTTCCACCGGTGTACACAAAAATATGCACCCGCTCAAAACCAAATGTATCTGAGATCAAGTCCACAACCTGATCCAGCAGATCATCTAACTCCAAGACAGACACAACTGCGCGGCTGACCTGAGTCAGCGCTTCCAGTCGCTGGGCCAACCGATGTTCGGCATCGTAGGTTTGAGCCTGCTCAATAGCCAGAGCCACCTGTGCCGCTAGTGTATCAAGCAAAGAGACATCCTCTTCGCTGAACGCCCCTACTCGGTCGCTCTGAACATCCAGCACTCCCAGCACCCGATCCTCCACTTTCAGCGGCAAGGCTATTTCACTGCGAGTTTCGGGTAGTACGCCTAGCCGGCGGTAACGGGGATCGCTGGCGACGTTATTTGCCAGCGCTGTCTGCCCCTGCTTGGCGGCCCAGCCGACCATCCCAATGCCCGGTTCAACCTGTGGATACTGCCGGACCAGCTCCTCACTAGTGCTGGCCCCAACCTGCAAGCGATCTTTCTCAAACACAAAGATACTGACGCTGTAGTAACCGAAAGTCTCCTTGATCAGAGTGACGATCTGGTGAAATAGGTCGGGGAGGGGCTGAACAGCCGAGACCTGCGCAGTGACTGTGCCAACTAATTTCAACTGTTCGGCACGATACTGGGCATGTTCGTAGAGGCGGGCATTTCGGATTGCCCACGCCGCCTGATTGGCCAAGAGGGTGAGTAAACGAAGCGAGTCCTCACTGAACCGTCCGGCTTGATGACTCTGTACCACTATCACACCAATTGTGGAAGACCCCGCAACCAGCGGGACAAACAGGCCAGAACGGGGAGGAGCTTCTATATCTAAATCGAAATCTGGAAAAGCCGGCAGACGATGACGCTCTGCCTCATAATCCGATACGATTAGCGCCTGTCCGCTCTCACGTACCCACCCTACGATCCCTCTGCTTCCGCCCCCTGGAAAATCAGTCTGAGGCAAACGCTCGCCATTCCGAACCCAGACTTTGACCTGATAGGTATCTCCCTCAAACAGGCCTAATTGGAAGAAGGTAGTAGGAATAAGCCGCCCAGCCTCGCGATAAACCAGCCCGCATAGCTCGTCCACGCTCAACTGGGAGCGCAACAACTGATGGCCTATCTCATTCAGAGTAGCCAGCTCCCCAGCCGAACGATGAGCATATCTCTCGCCAAGCCGGAAAGCCAACCAGACCAATAGGCTCACGGCGAGCAAAACAATCAGCCATACAATCGCTAATGGCAATTCAAACACTCCGAGTATCCTGCTCAGAAAGGGCACGCTATACCTTTGCACTTTTTAAGCTGGCGATTTGAAAACACCGCGCACCAGGCGGTAAAAGAAGGTTGCAGCCAATCTCAACCGACTGAGGTGCGCGATGTCGATACCGATTATCTGTCTGGTTGAATGTCTGTGCCAATTTTGCGAGGTGTTCCGGGCGTGCTTCAGCAAACCCCAGTTCAAGTACTTGGTGAGCGTAGTGCTGGCGCTGATCATCTGCCAGGAAAGCCGGACGTTGAGCGGACTGATGAGACAGATCGCGGCTGGGCCGAGTGTAAGCGGCTTGTCGCGCTTTCTGAGCACAGCGCCGTGGTCGGCGGAAGAAGTGGCGAGGGTATGGTATGAGCAGTTTGCGCAACAGATGAGCGGGGCAGTGCAAGACGAACATGCCCGGCAACAGCGCAAGCAAGCCAGGCGTCGAGGACGCCCAAAGGCGACCGTCGTGACAGGTTACCTGATTGGGGATGATGCGACGCAGCACAAGCCAGGCGGGAAGAAGATGGGCTGAGTGTGACGGTGGCGGTGGCAACGGCCAAGTTCTTTCAAAACCACCACGAACGAGCGTTGGGAGTGGCTAATAGAGTGGATATGGAGGGCTAAAATCGCCTGACCCGTTAACACCATGTCCACCCTTTTGGCCACTCCCCTCTTTTGGGATACCTTGCCAAGAGTATATCACATCGGTCACCTGCCTCCTTAGGCTTGCCCCACACTTGCCTCCCTCTTACTGCCATGTTACCCTATTCGCCAGCCAACACGGGAGGTGAATGTGCTTGCAAAAGTGAATAGCTGTGCGTTGATCGGGCTGGATGCCACACTGGTCGAGGTTGAGGTAGATGCCGCCAGCGGGATGTCCAGCCTGACGTTGGTCGGGCTACCTGATGCGGCCGTTAAGGAGTCAAAGGAGCGGGTCTGGGCGGCCATTCGTAACAGCGGCCTGCACTTCCCCAGCGGGCGGCGGCTGACAATCAACCTTGCCCCTGCTGACCTGCGTAAAGAAGGCCCGGCCTATGACCTCCCAATTGCACTAGGCCTGCTGGCGGCCAGCGGTCAGATCGTACCTGATACCCTAGAGGGGTCGCTCGTGCTGGGCGAACTCTCCCTAGACGGCACAGTACGCCATGTGCGGGGTGTCCTTTCGGCTGTCTATTTGGCACACACGCTCGGCCTAGAACGGGTCTATGTTCCATCAGCGGATGCCGCAGAGGCCTCGCTCATCCCCGACATTGAGGTCATCCCCGTGGATCATCTCATTTCGCTGGTTGAACACCTGTTAGGTTTGGACACAATCCCTCCTTTTGACCGTAACAGCCTTGATCTACCGGACATTCCCCCTGCCTACCTCACTGACTTTGCCGACATCAAAGGGCAGGAACATGTCAAGCGGGCGCTGGAGGTAGCCGCGGCGGGCGGACATAACGTCAGCCTGATGGGGCCGCCCGGCGCAGGCAAAACTCTGCTGGCACGGGCTGTACCGGGTATCCTGCCGCGCATGACGCTTGACGAGGCACTTGAGGTCACGCGAATCTACTCGGTGGCTGACATGCTTGCTGAGGGCATCCCCTTGATGCGCCATCGCCCTTTTCGGGCGCCGCATCATACCATCAGCCATGCAGGCCTAGTGGGGGGCGGATCATGGCCTCACCCCGGCGAGATCAGTCTGGCCCATCGGGGCGTGCTGTTTCTGGATGAGTTGCCAGAGTTCGGTTATAAGCTGGAAACACTGCGCCAGCCGCTGGAAGATCGTCATGTGACGGTAAGCCGCGCCTCCGGCACAATGACCTTCCCGGCCAATTTCATGCTGATCGCCGCCTCGAACCCCTGCCCCTGCGGCTACTATGGTGACCCGATCAAGCCGTGTACGTGTAGTCCGGCCATGATCACCCGTTATCAGCAGAAGGTGTCAGGCCCTCTGCTTGACAGGATTGACATCCATGTCGAAGTGCCGCGTGTAGATTATGAGAAGCTATCCGCCGGCCAACGCGGTGAGCCTTCCAGCGTCATCCGCGAGCGGGTTCAGGCGGCACGCAACCGTCAGGCCGAGCGGTTCATGGGGACATCGCTCTTGTGCAACGCTGACATGGGCGCACGCGAAGTGCCGCTGTATGCCAAGCTCGACCCTGAAGGAGAAAAGCTGATGCGTACAGCCATGCAACAGATGCATCTCAGCGCACGGGCCTACCACCGTGTGCTTAAGCTGAGCCGAACCATTGCCGATCTAGAGGGCAGTGAGGTGATTCGTCCCTACCATCTGGCTGAGGCACTCCAGTACCGCCCCAGACAGGCCGGCTAGGGCCGAGTCATCTGAGCTGTTCGGAAGCGGCTCAGCCATTCCCCTTCGATCTCGTCAACATGAGCGCCCACACTGCGGTAGAGCCATTCCTCGATGGTGGAGGAGTCACGTAGATTGCGCACTAGAGCAGGGACAGCCTGCGGCCCGTACCTTTCCACCAGCAGATCAACCAATACCTGCGCCGCCAGATTCTGTACCTCAGCATCGGTTCTGGTCGCTGGAAGCTGTGAGGATAACCACAAACCCTCCAGCGTATCAACCTGCCCCGCTCCAATAGTGTAGAGGCCAAAGGATGGCCGGACCGCGTCTTCAGCCTCGATGCCAAGACGCCCCATTTCCCAGTCCATAAAAGCTGTGCTTAGCGGGGAGCCGGCAGGTGCCGCTATCTGATATAAAATGGCGTTCTCAACCAGTGCTCTGATGGCTGTAATTTGCACGTAGTTTTGAGGCGGCGTGTCAGAAGTGCGCAGGGCAATGTGAGGTGAGGGGATCATCAGCATCCTCCTCACGTTATTCCACGTCCATGGCGAGAAAACAGGCTGTATCCGCACCTCTACCGGCTGGTAGGCAGATGGCAGGCCCAAGTCGGCAGACAAACGAGGGTAGAGGCTATCCAGATAGGAAGACAAGCCTTCGACATATGGAGCGTCCAGTTCGTAGTACTGCAAACGGAAATACTGCCCCTCCTCCCTAAACGTGCTTCCCCAGTCTGTCTCCAGCCCCAGTGTGTGAACCCACCGATCCCCCATCAGCCGGAATGGCTCAAAGACCAGCAGGGAGGAAGAATGGTAACCGGACGCAGGCAACGGCTCAAACAGAACTTCGGCCCATATGATCTCCCCGAAACGCCCGATGCCCAGCACCGCTATCGAGTCGGGGATGGCCGTTGCCTCAACGGCAAAATCGGGCAGAAAGCCGCCTATGGCAGTCCGTTCTGGATCAGCAAATAGGAGACTTGCTTCAGTTGCATGCCCTTCGGCGATCAGCGAGGCCTGTGATCTCAGTATGTGGGCGAAGTAGCCCTCCCAACTAACGGGAACATCGAGGATTTCGGCGCCTGTCAAAGACTGCAAAGCTGGGACGATGCCCACACCCTGCCGGATCGCGTCTAAGAAGGGAGGCAAAAGCTCAACCCCGTACATCTCGATCAGGGGATCAAAGAAGGTCGAGGAGGGAGCCGAAGTGTCGAACTGATGGCGCAGCCAGATATGTAACTCGTCTCTTACGTAGGCCGCATCAGAGTATGGCTCTAGCTCATCTTCCATCGTGATCTGCGCCCACCGCTCCGCCAGCAGATCGGCCAGCGTGCTGAGCAGAGCTGGATCAGGTGAGCCGTCTTCCGGAACACGCCCCAGAGTGGGAGAAGGGATAAGCAGTGTCCACTCATCATAGGCGGCCCATCCTGTTGTGATCAGCGGATCAGGCTCAATGCGTACGCGAGGGCGCGGGGGCGTTCCTGTGCAGGCGGTCAGCCGGCAGGCTGTTTCCCACCACTCGTCCATCTGCACTGCCAGCCGGTAGGTCGTTGATTGGTCGGGGCCGTAGAAATAAAAGTCAAAGTAGGTAGTGGCAATCTGCTGTTGTGCCCCCCAGAAGTCAGCATCCGGCGGAACATGCCGCCATCCCTCCGGGTAATGCTCATAGAACCAGACCACCCGGCAGGGGCGGCCATCGAGCGTCTCGCGTAGTACGACCCGTGCACGCAGACCCTCGATCTCCTGTTCGATGACCTCCCCCTCAACGCGGAGACGGCTGCCGAGTGCCTGATACTCATCAAAGGTCCTGCTCTGGATCAGAAGCCAGCCGCCAGCGTTGGCTTGAACGGCCATAAAGGCGGCACGGTCGCCTATGCGCAGAGCCAGCGTTTCTGCGGCCACTGTTGCCTCTAGATCAGTACGCAGCCGGGCGGCAACTACCCGCATACGATACACAATCAGGCCGACGGCCAGACTAACAAGCAGGATCAGCGCCGCCAGCAAGTTGCGGATGCGGCGGTTACGCCGCTGGCGGGCGGCCTTTGACTGAGGGTCCTCGCCAACCTCGTTCCATCCCCCATCTGACTCTACTGACCAGTCCAGGCGGATACCCACGCTCTCTCTGCTCCCTGCCTCGTCTAGCGGGGCGGACACAATGCGCTCTCAACAGGATCATACCATCCCCGTACAGCCAAGCACAATGCCGCATACATGGCCGGCCACGGTGGCGGCTGTGCCGGTCGCCTTCATGCTGACCCCCCGCCTCCGCACGGAGTGGCGGTCCCGGCTGGCTCAGTTGGCCGCCGCGGCAGGCGTCGCCCTTCCAATTGGGGGATGGTGGTTCGTCCGCAATCTGATCCTGTACGGCGACTTTACCGGCATGAGTCTGGGCGCCTATGCGAACCTGCCTGATCGCCCCGCATTCCTGCCGTTGCGCTCCAGCCCTCCGACATGGGCTGAGGCGGGCAGGGTCGCATGGGAGACCTTCCGGCGCTACTGGGCGCATTACGGCGCTGTCGGGATGCCGGATTGGGTCAACGTGCTGTTGCTGGTTCTGAGTATCCTTCTGATAGGGGGGTTGTTCGATCTGTTGTTGAGCCGCCGGCTGGCAGAGGTCGCCGCCAACCAACGAGCCGCCATCTTTGTACTGCTGGTAACAGTCTTCTACCTGATCCAGATTGTCATCTTCTTCACTGTCAGTGCCAACGGCGGGCAGGTACGTTACGTCTATGCCGGCTTTGGGGCGATGGCGGTCGTCTCGCAGTTGGGGCTGGCAGGGCTGTTGAAGCGGTTGCCGCCCAGACGGGCACCGGAACGGCAGATCGCCGCCATCGTGCCGGCGGCCATTCTGATCCCGCTCAGCCTGTACGGCGCGTTGGGCGTGCTCCGCCCGGCTTACGATCTGCCCCGTCTGGTCTCGGACCCAGCCCAGCTAGCAGGGGAGTATGATCACCCCGTCCGCATTCGTTTTGGCGGCACGATCACCTTGTTCGGCTACCGCATTGAGCCGCAGACAGCCCATCCCGGCGACACGATCTGGGTCACGCTGTGCTGGCAGAGCGGCGGCCCGCTTGAGGAAGCCCTGCCTTACGGTATTCATATCGTGGATCAGGACAATGCCAAGATCGGGGAGCGCAACACGCACCCCGGTCTGGGGATGTATCCCACTCTGTACTGGCAGTCAGGCGCGGCCTTCTGCGACCGTGTCCGCGTCCCCCTAAGCCGGGAGGCGCGTGCGCCGGAGGTCTATCGGGTTACCCTGCGCTATTTTCATGAGGACACACTGGCCGTTGTGCCGGCCACTTTCGCCGACGGGACAACTGGTGATATAGTTCTGCTGGGTGAGGTAGCTGTCCTGCCGCGCCGCTGGCCTTCGGCAGGCCCCATTTTGTATGATCTGGGCGGCGAGCTGGCCCTGACGGGCCTAGAGATGACAGCACCCCCCTCCCCCGACAGCCTTGCCGTCCATGTCCGGTGGTTTGCCCCAGACGCTGTCACTCACGACTACACCGCCTTTGTGCACGTGCTGGATCAGAGCGGACAGCTCACAGCCCAAACCGACGTTCGTCCGCTGGGAGGACGCTTCCCGACGGGATATTGGCCGGCGGGGGCCGTCGTTGAGGATACTCTGACCGTATCCCTGGAGGGGTTGCCGCCGGGCAATTATCGGGTTTTATTTGGTATGTATGAGAGTCAGACCGTTGAGCGGCTTGTGATCTATACTTCTACCGGTGAGAGGTTACAGGATAATGTAGTTGAGTTGGGAACAGTTGAGGTGAGGTAATGCGAACCATTGTGTATACCGGCAAAGGGGGTGTGGGCAAGACCAGCGTTGCGGCGGCAACTGCCCTGCGCTGTGCCGATCTAGGCTATCACTCGCTGGTAGTCAGCACAGACACCGCTCACTCGCTGGGCGACTCGCTTCAGACCGAACTGGGGCCGGAGCCGATCACCGTCGCCAAGAATCTGGATGCGCAGGAGATAGATGTCCACTACTCGATTGACAAGTACTGGGGCGACTTCCAGAAGTTCATGGTCACCTTGTTCACTCAGCGCGGCGTGGAGGATGTCATTGCCGAGGAGGTGACGATCCTGCCCGGCCTTGAGGAAGGAGCCAGCCTGCTCTGGCTGAGCGAATACGCCGCCAGCGACCGGTATGACGTGGTGGTGATTGACGCCGCGCCGACCGCTGAGACATTGCGCCTGCTCAGCCTGCCGGATGCGGCCCGCTGGTGGGTCGAGAAGCTCATCCCGCTGGGGCGCACGGCGGCCCGCTTCCTGACGCCTGTAGCCCGTCCCTTCGGGATCAATGCCCCGGATGTCGAGGCGATCAACACGGTTGAGCGGCTGTTTGACACCCTCGACGAAGTCAGGGCCATGCTGAGCGATGGCGAACGGTCGGCCATGCGGATGGTCGTTAACGCCGAGCGGATGGTCATCAAAGAGACACAGCGCACCTATACGTACCTTAACCTGTACGGCTATCCGGTAGATGCGGTAGTCTGTAACCGCCTTCTGCCGGACACCGTCACCGATCCGTACTTTCAGGGCTGGAAGGACTCTCAAGCCCGCAATCTCAGCCTGATCCACGAATGTTTTGACCCCCTCCCCATCCTGACAGCGCCTTTGTTCAACGACGAGATGGGCGGCCTTGACCGCCTCCGCCAGATGGGGGATGCGCTGTTTGCCGGCCAAGACCCGGCCAAGCGCTTTTACGAGGGCAGTATCCAGACTTTGGAACACGGCCCCGACGGGACGTACACCCTGTCTATCCCTCTGCCGCTGGCCGACAAAACCAAAATAGACCTGTACCGCTCACCGGATGAACTGACTCTGGGAGTGGGAACATACCGCCGGAACATCGTCCTGCCGCGTGTGTTGTGGCCGTTGGAGATCGAGTCAGCCCGCTTGAAGGACGGGGTGTTGGCTGTGCATTTTGTCCCGCAGGCAGGTTCGGCCTGACAGACTAGGGTAAGGGGGCTGCTCATGGCCTCGACCGTCTATGTGACACACCCGGATTATCGTCTCCACACGCTGGAGCGCCATCCCGAAAATGCGGGCCGGATCGAGCGTATCTGGGAGGTGCTTGAGTCAGCAGGTGTGCTCGGCCATTTGGCGGTGCTTCAGCCACAGCCGGCCAGCGTCGAACAACTGACCCGCGTCCATACCGCGCGTCACGTGGAGCTGATCCAACAGGCATCTGCTGAGGGGCCGGTTCTGCTTGACCCTGATACGTATGTAGTGCCCCCCTCCTATGAGGCCGCCCGTCTGGCCGCCGGCGGTGTGACAGCCGCCGTGGATGCCGTGCTGGGCGGGCAGGCCGACAACGCCTTAGCGGTCGTGCGTCCTCCCGGCCACCATGCTACCCCTGCTCGTGCTATGGGGTTTTGTCTGTTCAACAATGTGGCCGTTGCCGCCCGTCATGCGCAGGCCGCCTATCCTGCTGTCCGGAAGGTGTTGGTCGTGGATTACGATGTGCATCACGGCAACGGCACACAGGACGCCTTCTACACCGATCCGTCTGTGCTGTACGTCTCGACGCATCAATACCCCTTCTATCCGGGGACGGGGGCATTGACCGACACAGGCGAAGGCGAGGGGCGCGGGGCCACAATCAACATGCCCCTGCGGGCTGGGACGGGCAACGCGGGTTTTGCCCTGCTCTACCAGAAGGTGCTGTGGCCGGCGGCACGCCGCTTTCAGCCCGACCTGATCTTGGTCTCGGCAGGCTTTGATGCTCACTGGGCTGATCCGCTGGCCATGCTCCAGCTTGACCTGAAGGGTTATGCCCATCTGACGCGCGAGCTGATCGGCATGGCGCAGGAGCTGTGCGGCGGACGGATTATCTTTGTGCTGGAGGGGGGGTACAATCTGGAGGCCCTCGCTCACGGCGTGCTGAACATCGCCTATGCCCTGCTCGGCAGGGATGAGATAGTTGATCCGCTGGGCGAGGCTGGTCTGCCCGGCCTGCACACTGATCAGCTCGTTGATCAGCTGATCGCCCTTCATCAGCTGGGTGAGAGGCCATGACAACCCTGATCATCGGTGCAAGCGGCTTCATTGGGAGCTGGATCGCACGCCTGCTGGCCCGCGGGCAGACCCGGTTGCGCTTGCTACTACGCCCCGGCAGTTGTCCGCCCCCTCTCGACGGGGCATCGGTTGAAGTAGTCGAAGGCGATCTGTTGGATCGGGCTTCACTCCAGCAGGCCATGCAGGGAGTGCGTGAGGTGTATCATGCGGCGGGCATCATCAGTTTCCGCCGGCATGACGCGGTGCTGGTACGCCGGATCAACTATGAGGGCGCTGTCAACCTGTTCGAGGCGGCGCTAGAGGCCGGCGTCGAGCGGGTCGTCTACACAGCGAGCATCTTTGCGCTGGGCTGTGCCAAGGATGCCCAACATCCAGCCCGTGAGGACAGCCCCTTCAACGTCCCTGATCTGCTCGACATCCCCTACCTGCGGGCCAAGTACGACGCCGAGCTGGCCGCCCAAGAGGCCGTCCAGGACGGACTGCCGCTGATTCGGCTGTACCCCGGCCTGTGTCTTGGCCCCGGCGATGTCAGGCAGTCATCCAGTGCCGCCATTGCCGAATGGATGCGCGGGCGTCTGCCTGCTGTCATCAGCGGCGGGGGTATCTGCCTGGTGGATGTACGCGACGCGGCGGCGGCTCACATTGCCGCCATGCGGCGGGGGAGCATCGGGCGGCGCTATCTCGCTCACGGGCACAACGTGACGCTGACTGATCTTTTTCACCGCCTTGAGCGCCTGACGGGGCGGCCTGCTCCGCGCCTGCGCTTGCCGCTGTGGGCTGGACTGCCGCTGGCGCGGCTGGCCGAGCGGGTCAACTACAGCCCTGCCCTAGACAGCGCACAAGCCCGCCTGATGGCCCGTTACTGGTGGTATGACAGCTCGCTTGCCGAGCGCGAATTAGGGGTTACCTTCCGCCCGCTGGATGAGACGCTGACAGACACCGTCAATTGGCTGAAAGGAGAGGCCCATGACCGATGAGCCGCCCACCATCCAGACGCCCTTGCACCGGACGGTTGAGGCCAACGAGACATTCTATGCCGCTTACGAAGCCTACCAGCCTGAGCTTGATACCATTGCCCTGATCAGGGAGGCGTGCCCTTCTGCCCATGTGATTGTCCCCAACCGCTACACCTGCCCTGACTGCGCCCGCAACATCCCCCGCATGGCCCGCATCGCCGAGCACCTTCCCGGCTGGACATGGGAAGTGTTCGACAGCGACTCTCACCCTGAGCGCCGGGCCGCGCTGGGCATCGTTCGTATTCCGACCTTTATTGTGTACGAGCGCGAAGGCGGACGCGAGCTGGGGCGTATTATTGAAAATCCGGTCAGCGGCTCGCTGGAGAAAGACTTGCTCCAGATCGTCCGCCAAGCCGCACGTTGAGTGTAGCCCGCCTCACTGAGTCACCTTGAGGAGTGAAACCCATGTCTGATCAACCCGACAGGCGTCCAATCACCGCAGAAGATGTGTACCGGATCGCCGCCATTGAGGACCCGCGCATCAGCCCAGACGGGCGCTGGGTCGCCTACGTGCAGGTGACTGCCGACAAGGTAGAAAACAGTTACCAGCGCTCGATCTGGGTGGCACCTGCTGACGGAGGCAGACCCGTTCAGATCACGCGCGGCGGGAAGGACTCACAGCCCCGCTGGTCGCCGGACGGCAGATGGCTGGCCTTTACCTCAGCCCGCAACGAGAAGCCGCAAGTGTATCTCCTGCCGTTTGGGGAGCCGGGCGGTGAGGCCCGCCAGTTAACCCGGATGCCCAATGGGGCCAACTCGCCGGCATGGTCGCCGGACGGGAAGACCATTGCCTTCCTCGCAGGCATGAACGCCGAAGAACGGGCGCGGGAGGATCGCGGGGAGGAAGAGCCGCCCCCCTCCGGCCAGTTTGAGGCCAAACAGCGCGAGGAGCGCCGGAAGCACGACGAGGAGAAGCGCTGGGACCCGCGTCCGGCGTGGCGTATCCCCTACCGCACCGGCACCGCCTTCCTTGATGACCGTTATGCGCAGGTCTATGTGATACCGACAGCCGAAGGGCTGAAGGAAGACGAGGCCAAGCCCCGCCGCCTGACCAACGTGGACGCCCACTACGAAGAACCCGTATGGACACCTGACGGCAAGTACATCCTGACGGCGCGGCCCACCGAACCCGACAGCGATGAACCATGGCGCACCAATGGGCTGTACCGTATTCGGGTGGAAGACGGGTCAGAGGAGGAGTTGACCCGCAGGACCCACGCCGATCACCAGCCGAGGCCCTCGCCCGATGGGAAATGGATCGCCTATTTGCGCGTTCCGCGTGAGCGGCTGTACTCGCGGGTGATGCGGCTGGCGATCCTGCCGGCAGAAGGAGGAGAACCCCGCGACCTGACGCTGGAGATGGATCGGACGCCGGTGGATTTCAGATGGACGGCAGACAGCAGGGCCTTGATCTTCAACGCTAACAGCGAAGGCAACTGTGAGATTTACCGGGTCACGCTGCCGGACGGCTCAATTGAGAAGATCATCCCCGGCAGGATGCAGGTCGAATCACTGGATGTGTCGCAGGACGGCGGGGTGGCCTTCACAGCCAGCACGCCGGCTGACCCCTCCGAGTTGTACTGGCAGCCGCCCGCCGCTGACGAGCCGCTTCAGATGACGGACGCCAACAAGGCCCTGCTCGATGAGGTGATCGTCCAGCCGGTGCATGAGATGTGGTTTAAGTCAGCCGATGGATGGGACATTCAGGGCTGGTATATCCTGCCGGCAGGATATAAGGAGGGGCAACGCTGCCCGCTGATCCTCAACATTCATGGAGGGCCGCACGTCATGTGGGGACCGAGCACGCGCACCATGTGGCATGAGTGGCAATTTCACGCCGCGCAGGGATACGTAGTCTTCTATTGCAATCCGCGCGGCGGCGACGGATACGGCGAGCCGTTCCAGACGGCCATTTACGGCGCATGGGGCAAGGCCGATTTTCCTGACCTGATGGCAGGGGTGGATGCTCTGCTCGAAAAGGGGTTCGTAGACCCGCAACGCATGGCAGTGACCGGCGGGTCATATGGCGGGTTCATGACGGCGTGGGTGATCGGGCACACCGACCGCTTTGCGGCGGCCTTTGCCCAGCGGGGGGTGTACAATCTGGTCAGCTTCTACGGGACAACCGACATCCCCTCGCTGGTTACGGATGAGATGGGCGTTGAACCATGGGAAGACCCCCAGCAGTTATGGGAGTGCTCGCCGGCGGCCTATGCTCATCGGATCAAGACACCGCTGATCGTCAAGCATAGCGAAAACGATTACCGGGTCCCCATTGAGCAGGGGGAACAGCTCTTTGCGCTGGTGAGGCGGAGCGGCGGGACGGTCAAGATGCTGCGCTATCCGCGCGAGGGACATGAACTTTCCCGCAGTGGTGAGCCGGAACACCGTGTCAGCCGCCTGAAGGAAATGATCGAGTGGTTTGACCGGTACTGCAAGGCGTGAGAGGGCGGATGAGCACTGCCCCCTCAGAGGGGGATACGGCAGGATCAACGGGTCTTGAAAAGGATGCCGGCTCAAAAACAGCTCGTTCCGTTTGTCCTCCGCGTGACCATTGTATAATGGTAGGAGAGTACACTTGCGTTCTGCCCCTGCTCACCGGAGGAGGTGACTCAGATGCAAATACTGGGCGTGGACATCGGAGGGACGGGGATCAAAGGGGCACCGATAGACACCGACACGGGCGCTTTGCTGGCTGAGCGCCACCGCATCCCCACACCGGAAGGGGCCAAGCCAAAAGATGTTGCCGCAACAGTAGCCGACCTGGCCCGTCATTTTGACTGGCATGGCCCCATTGGAGTCGGCTTCCCGGCGGCAATACGGAACGGCGTAGCGCTGACAGCGGCCAACATCCACAAAAGCTGGATCGGCACAAATGTCGCGGAGTTGTTCTCTGGAGCTGCCGGCTGTCCGGTGCGGGTGATCAACGATGCTGATGCGGCTGGTCTGGCCGAGATGACCTTCGGTGCAGGCAAGGGGCGGATGGGCGTAGTCCTGCTCGTCACCATCGGGACCGG
>DAOTYH010000008.1:0-2108 GCA_034435015.1 Anaerolineae bacterium
GGTCGCGCCCGCCCCCGCCAAACGGGCCGCCTCGACAGGCTGTCTGGGAGTGTTAGGGGCGGCGGCCCTCGTCATTGTGCTCGCCGTGGGGCTCGCGGCGGGGATGGCGCTCGCCAAGCCCCTTGCGCTCTTCTTGCCGGCTGATACACCCAGACCCTTGTCAGTCGACATGTCTAGACCCTTGTCAACCAACACACCCAGCCCCTTGCCAACCGATGCACCTCTTCCCCTCGACACACCCACTCCCTTGCCAACTAACACGCCCAGGCCCTCGCCGACTGCCACGCTGACTGCCCGCGAGCTGGCCGAGGAGGGGGTAAGCCGCAACGCCGACTGGACGCCCTACATCGAGGAGATCAACGGCGTGCCGATGGCACTCGTGCCGGCAGGCTGTTTCTGGATGGGCAGTACCGATGAGCAGGTTGACTACGCCATGGAACTGTGCGAAGCGCTCCCTAATGAATGCGAGCGGATTTGGTTCACCGATGAACTCCCAAGACATCAAGTGTGCTTTGACCAGCCGTTCTGGATTGATGTATACGAGGTCACCAATGCCCAGTACGGGGGAGCGGCGCCAGACTGCACATGGGCTTCATCGAGCAACAGCCAGCCGCGTGTCTGTGTTACCTGGAATGACGCTCAGGCGCACTGCCAGGCGCGCGGGGCACGCCTGCCGACTGAAGCCGAGTGGGAATATGCCGCCCGCGGCCCGGACAGCCTGATCTTCCCCTGGGGCAACACCTTTGACAGTTCTCGGCTCAACTTCTGTGACAGCAACTGTGAAGGCGAGTGGAAAGATTGGACGGTTAATGACGGATATGCATATGCTGCGTCTGTCGGGACATACACCCGTGGGGTATCGTGGGTAGGAGCGCTGGATATGAGCGGCAACGTGGGGGAATGGGTCAGCGATCGGTATTCAGAAACCTACTACAGCATGCTGGCGGCTGGGGCGGTGAACCCGCAGGGGCCGGACAGCGGTAGTTATCGCGTGGGGCGGGGCGGATCATGGCTCGGCAGTGCAGACTCTATGCGTGGTGCGAATCGGTACAGAATCAATCCGTCCTACACACTTGACAACGTTGGGTTCCGCTGTGCCCTCTCTTATTAGCCTTTGTATTTATTGGTAAAGCCGCGCAAAGCGCAACAAAAAAGTACCTAACGCGGCAGGCGGCGCGAGCGGCTATACCTTTCAAAGAACTGGAGCGTTGGCCCGGTCCTGCCGAATTGCAAAACATCGCCATCCTTCAGTGCATAGTACTTGTGAGGGGTAAGTTGCACTCCGTTCAAGTAGGTTCCATTTCTGCTCTCGCGGTCGCAGACCGCATAGAGATCGCCTCTGCGTATGATATGTGCGTGCTCGCGGGAGACACGTCTGCCAATGTCGAGCGTGGACAGATCGATGCCCACCTTTGGGCTTGAGCGGCCAATGAGCACCTCCTGCCCTACTCTGAATACCTCGCCTGTTTGGGCAATCACCACAGGCCCTGCGTCAGGCATAAGATCAACGACAGGTCTCAGCGTGAGGATCTCCCCCGTCACCACCCCTGCCTTTCTTAAGGTATCCTGCGGCCCAATCCATACCTCTTCATTTGCATCAACCAGTTGATAAACTGGTGGCTTACCATCCTGCTTGGTGCTATTACTCCACCCCAGGCCGTTCATGATCTCCGGTAGAAGCACTGCAAGCGGCACATCAGTCGGCACTTCAAGGTCGGCGGTCTCGCCATTTGTATTCTGTAAGGTAATAACAATGGTTTCCATTGCCTCACCAGCCCCTCTAAGGCCCCCCTATTGGATCTGATTGACACGCTATAAATGCTCTTTAGGTGATGTTGCAATAACGCAACTGTTATTTTAAGATGAGAGAATAGATTGCGCTAGGGTGCGTCGTGTTTCAGCGCAAAATCGGTTTTGCGGTGAGCAGAGCAGGCCGCCTCAGCCCTGTCTCAGAGGAGGGGCAGAGGCGGGATGACTTGCCCTGACCAGCCGTCCATACTATAAAATAAGACCGTACACTCTTGCACCTCAGGAGAAGACGAGATGACCGATCTGACCGGCCGCAAGCTGGGACAATACGAGATCACGGCTTGGCTGGGGCGCGGCGG
>DAOTYH010000009.1:0-23229 GCA_034435015.1 Anaerolineae bacterium
AGATAATCGGTATCGACATCGCGCACCTCGGTCGGTTGAGATTGGCTCCAACCTTCTTTTACCGCCTGGGGCGCGGTGTTTTCAAATCGTCAGCTTAAAAAGTGCAAAGGTATAGGGTATATTTCTGTCAGAGAAAGGCCCCCAAACATGTGGCGCGACAACCTTTCCTGCCTCGATCAGATCACTCTGGACGAGCTGGAAGAAGCCCTCGACTATCATACCCTTGAGAAAGTCAAGCCAGACCGCTACAGTGGGTTTAGCTGGTCAGTGACACGTCACCAGACCTTTACCCGCTGTAAACGGCAGTATTACCTGAGTTACTATGGTTCACGGCGTGTCCACGAGGCAAATAACAAGGTAGTGAGTGCTGTCTGGTGGCTCAGGCAGGTGACATCACTGGAAAGCTGGATCGGGACCGTCATTCATCGGGCGGCCCGTCAGGCTGTCCAATCCCACCGCCAGAAGCAAACAGTCAACCCAGAAGAACTTGCCCGGCAGGCAATTTCCGCCTTCCGGGAGGGAGTGCAGGCATCCCAACGCGGCATCAAACACGAAGACAGGTGGATGATCTTGTTCCACCATGTCTACCCCAGCGATCCTCCTTCCCTTGACCGCGATGCGGCAGAGCAGGCGGTAGTTGACCTCACCCATACTCTACTGGAGAGCGAAGCCTATGACCTGATCAAGAGCATGCCCTCCCAGGCCATTCGTGAAGTAGATGAGGCGTTTCAAGAGTTTGAGATGCGGGATGTCCCCTTGCTGGGGAGGGTTCGCGTGTTTGCTATTCCGGACGTGCTTCTTTACCACGACGGACAGGTTCACATTATTGACTGGAAGACCGGCGACACCGAGACGGCAGGTATCCGCGATCAGGCAGGGGTATATCGCCTCTACGCTCACTATCAATACAAGCTACCCGAAAAGGACATCCGGGTTGTGATCGCCGATCTTGGGCGGGAAGGCCAAAGTGTTGACCCGCCCGGCGGAACGCCTTCACTGGATGAGGCGAAGGCGCTCATCCATGCCAGCGTTCAGGCGATGGTAGAACAAATGAACGATATAGAGTACAATACCGTTACGATCAGGAACTTCCCTATGACAGATGATCTGTCTATCTGCCAGTGGTGTGGTTTCAAACGTGCCTGTTGGCGTAACTAAGAGATATTCATGAATGACGGCGCAGGTAACTACACAGGAAAGGAAAACCCCCGTACCCTCTTTGTGGAAGGGCCTTTCGGAGCGGGAAAGACTACCCTTGCCATCGAAACATTATCTGTCTGGCTGAAGGAAGGTGTTCCGCCAGAGCGCATCCTCGTGATGGTTCCCCAGCGCTCGCTGGCGTTCCGCTACCTGATCGCACTGCACAACTTTGAGCGCGGCCCAACTGGTGACATAGAGATACGCACTCTGGGCGGCCTTGCTAAAGACGCTGTCAGGCTATTCTGGCCTCTGGTCGCTGATGAAGCAGGCTTCCAAGAGCCAGACCATGAACCACGCTTCCTGACTATCGAGACTTCGCAGTACGCAATGGCGGAATTTGTCGAACAAGCTGTCCAGAACGGCGAATTCGATGCAGTGAATGTCTCTCCTCAGCAGATCGCACGGCAGATTATTGATAACCTCGGCAAGGCCGCCATCATGGGCATAGATTACCGGCAAGTTCCCCCCCTGCTCTCAACCGCATGGGGGCCGGAACGTCCGCGCAAACGCCTTCTCGCCTACGAAGCGGCTGGGCGGGTAGCCCACGCCTTCCGCCAGCATTGCCTGAAGAACAACCTGCTGGACTACTCCCTTCAAGTCGAGTTGTTCTCCCGCCTGCTTGGGAACTCGTCCTTCCGCGAGCAGTTTTTTTATCGTTACTCTTACTTAATTGTCGAGCATGTGGAAGAAGAGTCGCCTCTAACACACAATCTGCTCCGGCAGTGGCTGCCTGTGCTTGAGGCCGCCCTGCTGATCTATGAGTGGGATGGGGGCTACCGTATCTTTCTTGGTGCAGACCCTGAGGGAGGCTACTATCTGCGCAACGAGTGCGAAGGCATTCTGACCCTCAACCGCTCCTTTGTCATATCCCCTGAACTGGAAGCACTCAGGGTAGAGGTAGGTCGTATTCAAGGGCACACTCTACAGCCCTGCCAGCCCCCGGCGGCAGGAGGAGAACTCGCCTTCAGCTACAAAACCTGTAACTTCTACCCCGAAATGCTTGATTGGGTCGCTTCCCAGATTGATTATCTGGTACATCAGGAAGGCATTGCCCCTCGACAGATCGCTGTGCTGGCTCCATTCCTGAGTGACGCACTGCGCTTTTCGCTTGGGCAGAAGCTGGAGCGGTACGGTATTCCCTCCATTTCACACCGACCTTCCCGTGCCCTGCGCGATGAGCCGGCCGCACGTTGTCTTCTGACTCTTGCCGCGCTGGCGCATCCTCACTGGCGTAAACTGCCAACCCGCGCCGATGTAGCTCAAACCCTTCAGAAGGCCATTGAAGGTCTCGACCCCGTGCGGGCGCACCTGATGGCAGAGATTGTCTATCGAGAGCGCGGCGATCCAATCCTGACTCCCTTTACACGCATCAAACCGGAGGTACAAACCCGCATCACCTACAGCGTCGGGCAACGCTACGACCGTCTGCTGAGCTGGCTCACGGAATACGCTTCTGGGGAAGTATCGCCGCTGGATCATTTCTTCCAACGCTTGTTCGACGAGCTTCTATCAAGGCCGGGGTATGGATTTCGTCTTGACCCTGAAGCCGGACGTGTCACAGCAGAGTTGATCGAGTCGGCACGGAAGTTCCGTAAAGGCCTCTTCACGGGCGACAGTATTGACCTCAATGAGGTTGGGCAACGTTACTTGAACGTTGTCCATCAAGGGTTGCTGGCGGCCCTCTATGTTCAGAGCTGGCGGGACGAGCAGGCCAACGCCGTATTTATGGCCCCCGCCTACACTTTCCTGATGCGCAACCGTGCTGTGGACATCCAGTTCTGGCTGGATATTGGCTCAGGCGGTTGGTGGGAACTGCTCGATCAGCCGCTCACGCACCCGTACATTCTCTCTCCCAACTGGCCGCCGGGAAGGCTCTGGACAGACGCTGACGAATACGAACGTCAACAGGAGTTGCTCTTCCGCATCATGAACGGCCTGCTGTTGCGCTGTCGTAAACGTGTCTACTTGGGGATCAGCGATCTGGGAGAACAGGGGTACGAACAGCGCGGCCCCATGTTACGTATCTTCCAGCAAGTTCTGCGCCGCCATGCCCAGGCGGCTGGGAAGGAGGGGAATGGTGGTTGACCAGACTCTCCTCCGCCCATCACAACGGGCCGTGGTCGCCTACAGGGGGGGCCGGATGGGTGTTGCGGCTGTACCGGGCAGTGGCAAGACTCTCACACTTTCATATCTGGCCGCCGCGCTGGTTGAACATCTCACCGATCAGGGTTTGACTGATGAACAGGAGGTTCTGATTGTCACCTTCACCAATACGGCGGTCAACTCATTCCGAAGCCGCATCGCTCGATTGGTGAATCAGGAACGCGGCCTGTTACCTTATCTGGGCTACCGAGTCCGAACCTTGCATGGTTTAGCTCACGACATTGTGCATATGCGGCCTGGTCTGGTCGGGCTGTCTGAGAACTTTGAGATCGTGGACGAACGTATCACCAGCCTGATCATCCGCGAGTTGGCAGAGGGATGGGTGCGTGCCAATGGTGAACAGTTGCTGACTTACATTGACACTACCAAACTGAGCGGTGAATATGAACTCCGGAATCTGCTTCGTAAGGACGCGGTTGAGCTGGTCGAGAGCATTGCACTGGCGATCATCAAGCTGGGCAAAGACAACTGCTGGAGTCCCTCCGATATGCGGGCTAAACTAGAGTCCTCTCCCATTGATTTGCCCCTTGCGCGTATAGGCATCGAGTTGTACGAGGCATACCAGCGTAGTCTGAGCTATCGGGGGGCGGTTGATTTCGATGATCTGGTATGGCTCGCCATGCAGGCGCTCCAATCCGACCCTGAGTTCCTGAAGCGGTTACGCGCTCGATGGCCTTACGTCCTAGAGGATGAGGCTCAGGACAGCAGTAAGCTTCAGAACGAGATGCTGGGATTGCTCTCCGGAGGGCGTAACTGGGTGCGTGTAGGCGACCCCAATCAGGCCATTTACACCACGTTTACCACCGCCGACTCCAGTCTGCTGATTCGCTTCCTGAACCAGCCGGGGGTCAAGAGCCTGCCCCTGCCTGTCTCAGGGCGCTCCTGCCCGGCAATCATCGAGCTGGCTAATGAGTTGGTGCGCTGGGCCTGCGAGGACGAACTGGTTGCCCACCTGAACAAACCTCTGCTCTACCAGCAGATCGAGCCAACCCCGCCGGGCGACGCCCAACAAAACCCCCCGGATGGGCTGGTCTATATTGACTGGGAAGCGGGCAAGAATGTCACTCCGGAGAGGGAACTTGAGCGTGTAGTCACTTCGTTGGAGCGTTGGTTACCTGCCCATCCCGATTGGACGGTGGCTGTGCTCGTGCCAGAGAACAGCCGGGGATTCAAGGTAGCTGAGGCCCTCAGGACACGGGGGATTGCGTATGAAGAGTTACTGCGTTCCACCTCTGCAACACGCGATGTAGCCGCCCAGCTTCAGGTCGTGTTTGATTTTCTGGCCAACCCCCTCCATGGACGCACCCTTAGCCGCCTGTATGAAGAAGTCTGGCGGCCCAGATATGCCCCCGACACTACCCGAGAAGAAGCACGCGACCGCGTCATGAACATGCTCCACGAGTTGCGGAACACCGAAGACTTTCTATGGCCCAGCCCGGAACGTGACTGGCTGGCAGAGGTACAAGGTTCCCTCGCGCCGGATGATGTGATCCTACTGGAGCATTTTCGCGCTCAGGTGCAGACGTGGTTGAAGGCAAGCATCCTGCCGGTTGATCAGCTCGTTCTGACCCTGTCTCAGGACCTTTTTACCGAGCAAGCCGATCTAGCCCTTGGGCACAAGTTGGCCGTCGTGCTGAAGAGCATCGCGGGGGATAACCCGGACTATCGCCTGCCTGAGTTAAGCCACGAGTTGCGTCTGATCGCTCAGAATGAACGCCGGTTTTTGGGCTTTGATGATGCTGTTGCAGGTTATGAGCCAAGACCGGGCTGTGTTACCGTCGCAACAATGCATGCGGCCAAAGGGCTGGAATGGGACCGTGTCTATCTAATGTCAGTGAACAACTATAGCTTCCCAGCGGCTTTGCCGGCGGACTCCTACATTGCGGAGAAATGGTTCATTCGCGACAGCCTCAACCTTCAAGCTGAGGCACACTCTCAGGCTGAATGCCTGATGGAGGATAGAGCCTCCGAATACAGGGAGGGAAAGGCAACACAAGAGGCCCGCCGCGAGTACGCCGCTGAACGCCTGAGGCTTCTGTATGTAGGTATCACACGCGCCCGGCGCGATCTGATTATCACGTGGAATATGGGGCGCTACTGGGAGCAGGGCAGGCAACAGGCCCCTGCCGCCGCCTTAGTAGCGCTCAGTCATTTCCTTAAGAGCAAGGAAGGGCAGTCATGAACCCGTTTGGACACTGGCAGACGGCTGTCCGTCCGCGTGACATCCCGCCTGAGGTAGTTCCTGAAGGGAGCGGCTTGCCGCCGGCATTCCAGTTTAGCCAGCAGAGCTTGCAAGACTATGCAGACTGCCCGCGCCGATTCCAGCTCAAATATGTGCTGGGTCAGCAGTGGCCTGCTGTCGAAGCGGAGCCAATTACCCGCCACGAACGGTTTATCGAACAGGGCGCAGAGTTTCATCTGCTTGTCCAGCGGCATCTGCTGGGTATTCCAGCAGAGAAGCTGACCCCCCGTGATCCTGTCCTGGCCCGCTGGTGGGATGCCTGCCTGCGCTACCCTCCGCCCGATCTGCCGGCTACTCAGCGCATGCCGGAGATACTGCTCTCTACCCCTCTCGGCGGTCAGAGATTGATGGCCCGCTTCGACCTGCTGGCCATAGAACCGGGCGTGCGTGCAGTCATTGTAGACTGGAAGACGACCCGCCATCGAACTGACCGCCGGATACTTGCTGAGCGTCTCCAGACAAAGGTTTATCCGTTTGTGCTGGTTGAGGCAGGAACATATCTGTTCGGTAAGAGAATTGAGCCGGAGCAGGTCAGCCTCACATACTGGTTTGCGGAAGCGCCCCAACACCCCGAAACCTTCCATTACGAAACTGCCCAGCATGAGGACAACCGAGCCCACCTAACACAGCTAATCGCTGAGGTCATTGGGAACAAACAGGAGGTCTGGCCGCTGACTACCGACACCGACCATTGCAGGTACTGTCTCTATCGTTCACTATGCGAGCGGGGGGAGCGGGCCGGCCACCTGGACGAGGATGAGCTTGATAACGAGGAGGACGAGTTCGACTTTGAGTTTGATCTGGGAAGTGCAGAAGAGGTTGCCTTCTAATTGAAGTTTAACTGCCTCGATAGGCATACCGTAGTACGGAAAGTACTTCTTCCAGTTCAGGAGGAAGCGGGGCCACAAAGCATAAGCGAACACCAGTAGACGGTGAGTCAACTTGAAGCTCAGCGGCATGTAAAAACGGACGGGATATATTAAGGGTCGGCCTGCGGTGTCCGTAGAGACTGTCTCCCGTGACGGGATAGCCCAGCCAAGCCAGATGAACCCGAATCTGGTGGGTACGCCCAGTGAGGGGTTCAACCGAGAGCAGGGCATGGGATTTGAGGTCCTCGATCAGATGATAGCGGGTCTCAGAAGGACGGCCGCTCCGTGTGACAGCCATCCGTTTTCGCTGACGGGGGTCACGCCCGATAGGGGCTGAGATGATTCCGGTACTGCTAGAGGGAATGCCATCCACAAGCGCCAGATAGCGCTTGCGGACCGTTCGGGCCTTAAACTGCTCTTGGAGGGACTTGAGCGCCAAGGGGGTCTTGGCAAGCACAATGACACCAGAGGTGTCTTTGTCGAGGCGATGGACAATTCCAGCCCTTTCCTCGCCAGTGACCCGCCGCATCTCCGGCCAGCGCGAGAGTGCCGCGTTGACAAGTGTTCCTGAGGTGTTGCCATGAGCCGGATGGACAACCATGCCCGCCGGCTTGTCAACAGCAACCAGATCGGCATCCTCATACAGCACATGGAGCGGAATTGCCTCCGGCTTGACGGAGCGCGGGGGAGGGGCGGGGACAGCTACCTGTACCCTGTCACCTATTGATACATGGTAAGCAGACTTGACGGGCCGCTCGTTGACCCAGACTCTACCGGCTTTGATGAGCCGCTGGGCCTCAGTCCGGCTGAGGTCCGGGACAGCCACAGCAACAAATTGATCAAGCCGCAAACCAGGGATGCCTACCGTAAGATCAAGCAAGCGCTCTTCCGTCATAGGGAGGCTGTCTCTGGCGGCTCGCCTATTTCTCTTCGTGACGGCTTGCGCACTCGATGCAGTATCGTGAGTACGGTATTGCCCTAAGACGGGCATAGTCTATCGGCTTGCCGCAGTCACGGCAGATGCCATACGTTCCCTCTTCCATACGGTACAGGGCACGCTCGATCTGATAAAGAAGCCGCTCTGCATTCTGGCGCACAGCAAGCTCAGCCGCCTGCTCAAACGCTTCTGAGGCGTCATCGGCTTGATGATTGCTGTACCCCATGCCGCTGTCTGGATAGGAATTCATCTCGGCGAGATCAGCCTTCAACCGGTCACGTTGTGCTTCGAGCTTGGCCTTCAGCTCATCGAAAGAAACGGCCATCGCAGAATCCTCCTCAAAAATACGGCTTTGATTGTAGCGGCCTCCCAACCGCCTGCCAAACGAAAATGAGGTGGGGATAACCCCCCTCTTGGTTATCCCCCTTATTGGCATCCTCACTCTAACAGCAACGACGAACCCCTACCTGAAGGGCCTCTTCATCGAAGCTATACTCCCCCACTTTCTCGCCCTCAGGTGAGCGCGTAGCCCTTAACTCCACAGTGAGCGTCTCGTTCTTGATCAGCTCTGCAAACTGTTCCACAGCGCGAGCCAGCCGATCACTGGCCCGGTAGGTTGTGATGATGCGATCCTCAATGTTGAAATCCGCTTCCCGACGCAATGTCTGAACGCGGCGGATGAACTCACGTGCCAGCCCTTCAGCTACAAGCTCCTCGGTCAACACCACATTGAGCGCCGCTAAATAGTTCCCTTCCTGAGCAACCGCGTAGCCCACAGCAGGATTAATCTTGACTTCAACCTCCTCAGGGGTCAAGGTAGCCTCCTGACCGTTATAGCGTACCGTGATAGGCCGCCCGGCAAGCAGAGTCCGGGCATACTCGCCAGTCTGATCCTCACGGAGCAATTTCTGGATGGCCGGGAAGTCCTTCCCAAAGCGCGGCCCCAGCAATTGGGGTAGCGGATTAAGAGCATAGGTGACTACATCACCAGGGCTGTCCAGCAAGGACACTTGCTTGATGTTAAGCTCCTCGGCTACGATAGGCAGATAAGCGGTGACTGCCTCAGCTTCAAGCGGGGGCAATGAAAAGAGAGCCTCTGCCAGCGGCTGGCGGACTTTAATCTGAGCGTTGTTGCGGGCCGCATGCCCCAGACTGACCAACCGCATGACCAGTTTCATGTCATTCAGGAGTTTCTGGTCAATCAAAGACTTATCTGCCTGCGGCCACATGGACAGATGAACACTCTCTGGGGCGCCCGGATCAGCCGAGCCAACCAAGTTGCGATAGATCTCCTCAGCAATGAACGGCATAGTCGGGGCGAGCAGTTGGCTGACCGTCACCAGACACTCATACAGGGTCAGGTAAGCAGATACCTTATCGGTATCACTATCGCTCTTCCAGAAACGCCGTCTGGAACGGCGAACATACCAGTTACTCAGAAGCTCAACCACAAACTGCTCAATGGGGCGTGTCGCCCCCGGCACATCATAGGTTTCATAGGCCTCTGTTACATCAAGCACCAGCTTGTGCAGTTCAGCCAGAATCCAGCGGTCAAGTTCGCTCCGTTGACTGGGAGGCACAGAGACTTGAGTGGGGTTGAACTTGTCTAGGTTCGCATATTCGACAAAGAAGCGATAGACATTCCAGAGTGTCTGCCAGAAGGAATGGTAGACCTGCCCGACCAACGCAGTTGAGAAGCGGCGTGCTTCACCGGGCGGCCCGGCAGTATACATGTACCACCGAAAGACATCTGCCCCGTAAGTGTTGATGACGTCCCAAGGCTCAACGACATTCCCCCGGCTCTTGGACATCTTCTTGCCGTCTTCGTCAAGAATATGCCCTAGGCAGATCACGTTCTTGAAGCACACGCTGTCAAACAGCAGGGTGCTGATGGCATGGAGTGAATAGAACCAGCCCCGTGTCTGATCCACCGCCTCACAAATGAAGTCTGCCGGGAACTGTTCCTGAAATCGCTCTTGATTCTGGTAAGGGTAGCCCCACTGTGCGACCGGCATTGAGCCAGAGTCAAACCACACATCAATCAGCTCAGGTACACGGCGCATCATACCTATACCGCACTTGCGGCATGGCCACGTCACTTCATCCACATACGGACGGTGCAGGTCAAGCCCAGACTGATCTGTACCGGTCAACTCACTTAGCTCGGCTACACCGCCCACACAGTGTTGATGTCCACACTGGTCACAAACCCAGACCGGCAGGGGTGTGCCCCAGTACCGTTCGCGGCCCAGCGCCCAATCTACATTCCCTTCCAGCCAGTCTCCGAAGCGCCCGTCACGGATATGCTCCGGAACCCAGTTGATGGTCTTATTCAGGCGTACCATGTTGTCACGGCGGGCTGTCGTGCGAATATACCATGTCTGACGGGCGTAATACAGAAGCGGCGTATCACACCGCCAGCAGAAGGGATAAGTGTGCCTGTAGGTGCCAGATCGGAACATCAGCCCGCGTGCGCGCAGTTCCTCGATAATTTGGCGATCAGCTTTCTTGACCCACACCCCAGCCCATGGCACAACTTCATCAATAAAAGTGCCATCCGGCTTGACAGTCTGAAGCACAGGCAGGCCAAACTGCTGACCTACTGTCAGGTCATCAGCCCCGAAGGCCGGCGCGATATGGACAATGCCAGTGCCTTCCGTTGTGCTGACAAAATCCCCTGCCACTACATAGGCATAGTCCTGCTCCACAGGCAGGAAGGTGTACAACGGGTCGTAGTGAAGGCCCAGCAGATCACGGCCTTTCAGCCGCTCAACAACTTCATAGCTGTCGGCCTTATCAGCGAGGGCATAACTGCGCAGTGCATCAGCCAAGATCAGGGTTTCAGGTTGGCCCGCCTCATTGAGGCCGCGCACCCTGACATAATCCACCTCCTCGCCGACAGCCAGCGCCACGTTTCCGGGCAGTGTCCACGGTGTCGTCGTCCAGACGAGGAAGAAAGTGTTATCAGCACCCTTTACCTTAAAGCGTACAAAGATCGAAGGGTCCACTGTATCGTCTTTGTAGCCCTGATTGACTTCATGGCTGGACAGCGGAGTGCCACAGCGCGGGCAGTAGGGAACTACCTTATAGCCCTGATAGAGCAGGCCCTGATCCCATAATTGGCGCAGAATCCACCATACAGACTGGATATACTCATTGGTAAATGTGATGTAGGCATTATCCACATCCACCCAGAAAGCGATCCGCTCGGTTAGTTCCTCCCATTCCCGAATGTAGCTGAGGGCGCTCTCTTTACATTGAGCGTTGAACTTGGCAATGCCATACTCTTCGATCTGCCGCTTATGCTCGAAGCCCAGCTTGTGTTCCACCTCAATCTCGACAGGCAAGCCGTGTGTATCCCAGCCGCCCTTGCGCAGGACGTAGTAGCCCCGCATAGTCTTGTAGCGCGGAAACATATCTTTGAACGCTCTGGCCAGCACATGGTGGGAACCGGGCCGACCGTTGGCGGTCGGAGGCCCCTCGTAGAAGACGTAACGCGGCCCGCCGGCTCGTTCCTGCATAGTACGGTGGAAGATGTCGTGCTGACGCCAGAACTGAAGTTGGTCATTTTCGACCGACTGAACATCTGCCTTCGGTGATACCGTTTTAAACATGAGTCCTCCCATTCAGTGTGTCAGGTTAGTTAGTCAGGTAGATGGCATGAAGTAGTATGACTATCCTGACACACTGAATGGATCGAGGCGCCGCGCGACGCTGCGCCATAGGATCACCCCCCTTTGTTACGTGAATTGATAGATATGGAGCGACCGCTTTGGTCGCCCCGCTCAAGCCTGATTTAAAGCCGATCTTGGCTACAGCAGTGATTTCAACCTGACTCGCTCGCGCTGGGCCTCCTTCAACGTGGCCTGAAGCTCAGCTTTCAGCTCAAGCAGAAAATCCCGCCCCTGGGTTTCTGCCTGCTCCGCAAAGGCCCTGATCTTAGCCACAGCGCCGTGCTGTAACTCAAACGATTCGCCTTCTAGCTTGAAGATCAATTGTTCCAGCATGTAGGCACGATCGCGTAATTCCTTCACTACCTTCTCATCCACTATTGCCGGCAGATTGGATTGTCTGCTGAGGGCCTGAGCTGTAGCCCGCAGAGTGACCTCGTCGCGGCGGACATAAGCCTGATTAGCTTTCTCCATCAGCTCTTTGTTACGCTTTTGCTCCGAGGTCGTCTTAGCTAGAGCAGGATGGATTTTAGCCACAACCTGCTTGTAGGCCTCCTTCAGCGCAGGGGAGGCTGGCGGCAGGTCACGGGGGTCAGTGGGCTTAGGCGGGCGTTTGCCTTTCCAGACCCGCTCATACTGCTCCTGAACCGGGACATAATCCTCATTGGCAAAACGATTCAAGGGCGACTCTGCCAGTCCTGGGCCGGCAGTAGCGCGATCCCCCAGTGCAATGCGCATGTCGGCAATCTCCCGCTGTACCCGCACAAGCTCCTGATGATAGCGCAGTACTTCCTTTTGATAGCGTGCAAGGAAGGGGGCTAGAACGCTTTCCAGCTCGGCCACATCGCCGCATACTTCTGCCAGGCGATCCTCAAGCCGGGCAATCTGCTTACTCAATGTGCTCATTTGCTCTTGAAGAGAGACCATACTTGCGCTTTCTCCATGGGTATCAATGACAATGTCCTTGCCCCGCCCCCTGATAAAATCTCGCCCCTGTGTTGTGTTCAACCATACCACTAACCATTAAGTGTAACTTATCTCTGAGTGTTTTGTATAGGCCGCCAGCACA
Organism: Anaerolineae bacterium; assembly: GCA_034435015.1. Lineage (GTDB taxonomy): Bacteria > Chloroflexota > Anaerolineae > Aggregatilineales > UBA3940 > DAOTYH01. The sequence continues at coordinate 12,152 of DAOTYH010000009.1, forward strand.
AAATCATAACCCTTGTCAGGGTAAAGCCATCGTAGCGGGATACCTCTCTCATCAAACCAGCTAAACGCCCGGACCCCATCGCTCAAGACGACCTCAAAATGGCTGGCCTGCTCGAACAGGCCGGCTGGTGTCTCACACCGCTCGGCGCCGCGCGGCTTTACGCTGAAACGGAGAACCCGCCCACCCATGATCTCTTCGCCCCACAGGTCAGGGCTAAACACCGGCATTGCCCATACCCTACCCTGTGCCTGGTCAGGGTAGCCACGCCATACATAGTCATGGCCAATTACCGGCGGATAATCCACCTCATATCCGGTCGCAATGTCCATCATTTCCTGACGCACCGGCTGGCCTTCCAACTGCCGTGCAACCCGGACGACTTCATCCTCAAAGGTATATTGTGCGGCGGCATTGATACTGCCATGTTTATACCGGACTCTCAGCCACTCCGGACGTCCGCTCGGCCCGCGCTGTAAGTGAGTCAACAGATCAGGGCCGCCCTCCCTGCTGATGTCTGCACGCACGATCTCCGTGCCATCTGGCAGGCGTGTGATCCGCCACAACTCGATCTGGTTGATCCGCCTGCCCCCGATCAGGCAGAGATATTGTCCCTGACAGACAGGTATTTCCTCTGATCGGATACTGTGCAGTAGGCGCACTTATGCCTCCACCTCCAGGTAGATACGTTTGTTGATTTTACCTTTGCTTTTGTAATCTACCACTTGCAGATGTCCCACCTCTGAGGTGTTGCGGACATGCGTTCCGCCATCTGCCTGAAGGTCAAGGCCGACGATCTCGACTGTGCGCACCTGAGTAATCCCCTCAGGAAGCAGGTTGATCTTGGTGCGAATCAAATCAGGTATCTGAAAGGCCTGCTCGCGGGGCAGGATGGCGATACGCACCTCACGGGCGGCAACTACCTCCGCGTTGATCTTCTCTTCGATCTCCTTCACAAACTCCTGACGCATGGTCTCGAACTCAAAATCCATCCGCCCCTTAAGCGGCTCCATGTCACCGCCGGTGACTGAGGCGCCATAATCCCGCCAGATCACTCCACATAGGATATGCATAGCCGTGTGAGTGCGCATGAGTTGATAGCGGCGTTCCCAGTCAAGCCGGCCCTCTACACATTCCCCCACCGGCGGCAGGGAAACTCCCTCGACAAAATGCAAGACAGAGTCACCGGCCTTCTTAGCATGGGTGACTTGATAGGTTGTACCCCCCACTGAGAGCGTACCCCTGTCAGCCGGTTGACCGCCCCCGCCCGGATAGAAAGCAGTTCGATCTAAGATCACTGCACGAGTCTCGGGAACAACCCCAACGATAGTCGCCTCAAAGTTTTGGATGTAACTATCCATCTGGTAGAGCAAATCTGTCATTGCCCGCCTCACCTGAATCTCTATAAAAACAAGGCCCTCAGTCCCCCCAGAGACGAGAGCCCCCCTCCCGTAATGCCGCCCTTGATCTCGCATGGCCGTGAGACAGTTTTGCCTCTTTTGTCACTGCCTGCTGTTAAGGTCTATTATCGCATGCCCTGATAGGGTGTCAAGCCGGCATATGGATAGAAACCTCTCCGCCCTGAGGTTGAACCAAACCATGCCCCTGCGTTTGACAATCTGAGTTAGATCGGACACAATCGAAATAGGCCATCCACCTGATAAGTCGCCTGTTTTCTACTTCGGAGCTGGACATGATCAAAGACGCATTGCAAGACGCAGAGATGCGCATGAAGGGCGCTGTTCACTCATTGGAAGAAGACTTGGCAGGGATACGTACTGGGCGGGCCTCTCCCGCGCTGGTTGAGAGGCTGATGGTTGAATACTATGGCGTGCCCACCCCATTACTACAACTGGCGACGATTGCGGCACCGGAGCCTCAACTACTGACGATCCGCCCCTTTGACCCCGGCGCCTTGAACACCATTGAGAAGGCTATCCGGGCATCCGACTTGGGACTGAACCCTATCAATGACGGCAAATTAATCCGGCTCGTTATACCTGCCCTGACCGAGGAACGCCGTCAGGAACTGGTCAAGATCGTTCACAAACGAGTCGAAGAAGCTAAGGTGGCTGTGCGCAATGTTCGGCGTGATGCGCTGGAGGACATGCGCGACTTCGAGAAGGAGAAATTGATCTCTGAGGATGAGTTCTATCGAGGCAAGGAAGAACTTGAAAAGCTGACGAACCGCTACATTGAGCAGGTAGAACAGGTCGGCGCACGTAAGGAACAGGATATTTTGGAAGTCTAGAGGATATTAATTTGGTAAGTACAACACAGGTTGAACAAAAAGATTTGATCCCAGAGCGCATCCCCACACATGTCGCCATTATTATGGATGGCAACGGGCGATGGGCCAAACAGCGCGGCCTGCCGCGCATGGCTGGTCATCGCGCTGGCACAGAAAACCTGCGGCGGACGCTACGGGCTTGCGTTGAGTTCGGGGTCAAGATTCTCACGATCTATGCCTTCTCTACTGAGAACTGGGGGCGTCCAGAGGTTGAGGTCAGGGGGCTGATGTCCATCCTGCGCGATGTGATTGACCGTGAACTGCCTGAACTACACGCCGAAGGGGTACAGCTCAGGCATATCGGCGATCTTTCCCGCCTAGAACCTGAACTTCAGCAGAAAGTCCGTCAGGCAATCGAGTTAACCAAAAATAATGACAAGCTCATCCTGAATGTGGCATTCAATTACGGCGGCCGGGCCGAGATAGTCCATGCTATCCAGGAGATCGTGCGTAACGGGCACAAGCCTGAGGAGATCACCGAGGAGTTAGTCAGCCATTACTTATACACTAGTGACCTGCCCGACCCCGATCTGATTGTGCGTACCAGCGGTGAGCTTCGGCTGAGCAACTTTCTGCTCTGGCAGGCGGCCTATGCCGAATATTACTGCGCACCGGTCTACTGGCCGGACTTTGACAAAGAAGAACTGCGTAAAGCACTGTTGCACTACAGCCAACGCGACCGGCGGTACGGTCTGGTGAAATAGCACGACCTATGTTGCGTGATCGAATAGTGAGCGCCATCTTGTTCGGCGTGCCAGTGCTGGCGGCCATCATTGCCGGTCATGGCTGGTTTGCGCTGGTTGTTCTGATCGTCTTCGGGTTTAGTTTGGGCGAGTTTGTACGCCTTGTTGCCCGGCGGGGGCATCGTGCCTCCGGCGGGCTGACACTTTTATGGCTCTGGTTGTTTGTGGCCGACCGTCTCTTCCCGGAAGCCAATCTGCTGGCACCGGGTACAGCCTTACTTTTACTTCTGACGCTGGCTTGGACACTGGTGCGCTACCGTCAGGGTACTGCCAACGCCCTAACCGGCTTTGCCCTGACCATCGCCGGCGGCTTTTACATTGGCTGGTCGGGCGCCCACTTCATCGGCCTGCGCTCACTCCCAGATGGTTTGTTCTGGACCCTCAGTGTGGTAGGTGCTGTGTGGATGTCTGACACAGGAGCCTATGCAGTAGGCAAACTCTTTGGGCATAACCGCATCATGCCGGATGTGAGTCCCGGCAAGACATGGGAAGGCTACGCAGGCGGAGTGCTCACAGGAACGGTAGTATCTGCCATCCTGCCGCTGGCATGGCAGGCTCTGGGGGCTGGCCCTGCAGTGACACCTGTAAACGGCCTTATCATTGGCGCTTTGGTGTCCATCCTCAGCCCTCTGGGTGACTTTGGCATAAGCCTTGTCAAACGATATGCCGGTGCCAAGGATTCCAGCCACCTGATTCCGGGGCATGGGGGCTTCCTCGACCGGGTAGATGCCTTACTTGTTGGAGGTCTGCTCGGATATTACTTCCTCACCTTGTTCGTCTTGTGAGTCGGCAGGCAGGGGTAAAGGACAGAGAAATTTTCATGACACAGGCGCTGATAACCATTGAACGGCATATTCTTGATCAGCAAAGCCTCTTTCCTCAAGCAACAGGCGCTTTCACCAGCCTGATGTACGATATTGCCCTAGCGGCCAAGCTGATCGCCCGCGAGACAACACGAGCCGGCCTCGCTCAGATTCTTGGGAATATGGGCATTTCCAATATACACGGGGAAGAGCAGCAGAAGCTCGATCTGTATGCCCATGAGACGATAGTTCGTATTCTGGATCACACCGGCAGGCTGTGTATCATGGCCTCCGAAGAGAGTGCTGATCCCATATTAATCCCCGACCGCTACCCCAGCGGAAATTATGCTCTCCTGTTCGATCCGCTGGATGGCTCCTCTAACATTGACTATAACGCCAGTATCGGGATGATCTTCTCGATTTATCGTAAGATCAGCCCCAAAGAAGAACGAGGGACTCTACAGGACCTGCTCCAGCCCGGCTTTAGGCAGGTAGCCGCCGGCTATGTTTTCTACGGCTCCAGCACCATGCTGGTTTATACCTCCGGGCAGGGAGTGCATGGGTTTACCCTTGATCCCAGCGTAGGCGAGTTTCTCCTCTCCCATCCCAATATGCGTATCCCTGAAAATCCCAAATATTACAGTGCCAATCAGGGGTATGAAGCACGATGGGGGGAGGGCATTCGACGTTACATCGCATGGATCACAGGCCGCGACCCAGAGAGACCACGTAAAGGGCTGTCATTGCGCTACATCGGCTCGCTGGTTGCCGACTTCCATCGTAACCTGATGGGCGGGGGTGTCTTTCTGTATCCAGCCGAACCTGCCGATCCTGCCCGACGATACGGCAAGCTTCGTCTGTGCTATGAGTGTGCCCCGCTAGCCTTCGTAGTCGAGCAGGCGGGGGGATATGCCTCAAACGGCATTGGGCCTGTCATGAACATCCAGCCAGAGGGACTGCATCAACGAGTGCCTTTTTTTGCTGGCAATACCGAGCTGGTACAAGAGGTTGAAGCCGCACTGGCACGCTATGAACCGGAATGGGTAGAAGACTATCGCAAGCACGTTACCTTTGTGGAACGGACTGACTCCCCGCAGGAATAAACGAGGCTTCACGCACAGGGCAAAGTCAGCAGGGGGTATCTGACTCTCTGCGAAGCTCCCGCACCGCGGCGGCGATCTCGCCTGCGGCAATATCTATCTCGCTTTCGGTGGTCATCTTCCCAACCGAAAGACGTACTGTACCTAGGGCATATTCATAAGGGACCTTCATCGCCTGTAGCACCGCCGAGATTGAGACGCGGTCGGAGTGGCATGCCGCTCCCGCCGAGGCGGCCACCCGCCCATCCAGACGCGCCAGCAGGGTACTGACCTGCACACCGCGAAAGCCCACGCTCAACGTATTGGGTAAGCGCTCAGTTGGATGGCCATTCAGGCGTATATCATCCACCTCGCGCATCAGAAAGGCGTACAGCCGGTCACACATAGCCTTCATGTGACTCATACTGGCAGTCAACCCGCGACCGGCGATCTCACAGGCCTTTCCCAGCCCGACGATCTCCAAAACGTTCTCTGTGCCCGCCCGCCGGCCAGACTCTTGACCAGCCCCATGCATGAACTTAGGAAGTTGGACTCCAGCCCGTTGATACAGAAACCCGACTCCTTTGGGCGCGTAGAGCTTATGGCCGGCTCCGGTCAGAAAATCAACATCCAGCTCAGTGACATTCACGGGGATTTTCCCCACTGCCTGCGCGGCGTCCGTGTGCACCAGCACACCGTATTGGTGGGCAATCCGTGCGATCTCCGCCACCGGCTCAAGAGTCCCTACCTCGTTGTTAGCCAGCATGACGGTCACCAGAATAGTGCGCGGCGTGATTGCACGTTCCACATCTGAGGGATCAACTCGGCCATACTCATCTACCGGCAGGATCGTGATCCGGCAACCATGATGAGCGAGAAAATCACACGGCTCAAGGACAGCGGGGTGTTCAATAGCTGAAGTGATGACATGCTCCCCCCGTGCAGAGTAAGCCTCTGCTACACCCTTTAACACCATGTTGTTGGCCTCTGTACCGCCGCTGGTGAAGATCACCTCGTTAGGCTGACATCCGATCAGCTCCGCAACCTGCCGGCGTGCGTTTTCGACCGCCTCATGGGCTTCATGTCCATACATGTGAGAGCTGGACGGGTTTCCAAAGCATTCATACAGATACGGCAACATGGCGTCTGCTACTGCCCGATCAATGGGAGTAGTTGCGTTGTAGTCGAGGTAGATCGGTCTGTCAGCCATCTTTGAGCTTACTGGCTGGCCCTGCGGAAGGTCAGCAAGACACGGCCTGCCGCGATCTGATCCCCTTCAGACAGGGGGTAGGCCTGGCCCGGCGTCAGCAACTGATCGTTAAGCCGAGTGCCGTTCATACTGCCAAGGTCCTCAATGAAATATTGGTCATCCTGCTTGAAGATGCGGCAGTGACGACGGGAGGCTGTACGCGCTTCCTCAAGCCCCAATGACCACAGATCAATATCAGGGGTAGCCGGATCGCGGGGGTGACTGCGCCCGACAATAGTCTCTACCAGCGTGAGCGGGATAACCTGCCCCGCCTTCGTCATCAGTACAAAGGCGGGAGCCGTCTCTTTAGGAGGGATGCTTGTATCAATAGCCGTACGTGACCAGACGGTCGTTGTCGGCATAGGCATCTCAACGCTCACAGGTTGCCGGCCTCCTCCTGTTATGGCCTCAATTCGACGGATCACCTCCTCGGCTGACGGAATCCGCCGTTCGACACGATGAGCCAGCATCCCGTTGACCAGCTCTGCCACTGGCTCTGAAACCCCTGTAATTGGATCAAGCTTACCCGCGATAATACGTGAGGCCACTGTCCCAAACTCACGGGACTTGACCGGCAAGCCGCCGGTCAGCATTTCATACAGTACCACCCCTAACGAGTAAATGTCAGCCCGATGATCCACAGTGTGGGCCTCAAGGATCTGCTCTGGGGCGGCGTAGTATAGGGTTCCGGCAAAATGTGAAGAGGCTGTCAACGTTGCCTGGTTGGGTGCTTTGGCAATGCCAAAGTCAATAAGTTTAGCTTGATTATTTGGTGTCAGCATGATGTTCTGGGATTTGATGTCGCGATGCACAATCCCTTTGGCATGAATATCGGCTAACCCCAGCGCTACCTGCCGGGCTATGGTTAAGGCGTCTGTCTCGCTGAGAGGTGCGCGGGTGTCAATGACCTCAGCTAGTGTATGCCCCTCGACGAATTCAGCCACAATATAGCTGAGTGTCTCTCCTAACGCCGGATCGTACTCACGCAAAGCCCAGTCATATAGACGGATGACATAGGGGTTATTGATCTGTTGCAACAGATTGATCTCGCGCTGGAAGCGCCCTATGAACTGATCGTCAACCATATGGGGGTGAACTACTTTCACAACCACCATCTGGCCAGTCTGATAGTCCCGCGCGAGGTAGACGGTGGCCGCGCCGCCAGCCCCCAACCGGTCGTAGATGTGGTAACGTCCTCTGAGAGTATGGCCTGTGAGCATCCAGAGATACCCCTGTCGTGTAGTAGAGACCAATTCCTGTTGAGGCAACTTCACTCTAAGTTTACCACAGGTCAGGCAAACTGATTCATCTTCCACGTAATGCAAAGCAAGGGGATAGCGCCTTACGAGGCCTCCCTCTGCCGTGTGATAGGGAGGCGTGTCTTAGAGCAGGCAGTATTTAGTTCCCTGCGGCGTGTTCGTCAGGAGGCAGGCGCCCTGAAGATTGTGTAATACAGGTCTCTGCCGTAGCTGGTCTGGAGCGGCTTGCCCTCTTTCAGCTTGAAGGTACGCCTCCCATCAGGTGTCCTTTCCGCCCGTAGGAAGATCACGTTCTCCATCGCCCTGCTGTACAGGTGATGTGCAAATTCATAAAGGTGCGTGACGAAGAAAATCTTAATACGCTTCTCTAACAGGGCAGAAACGATCTGCCGGGCAATCTCCGATCCTTCCCTCTCATTGGTAGCGGCAAAAGACTCGTTAAATAGTATCATCGCATGAGGAGTAAGGCTGTCTGCGATCTTGTTCATCCTGCTAAGCTCCTCATCGAATTTCCCGCTCTTCATAGTGGCATCTTCTTCACGTTTGTAGTGTGTGAACAGACCATTGCAGACATTGGCACAGAAAGACTCAGCAGGCACAAACAGGCCGCATTGCATCATCAACTGCGCCAGACCAATGCTACGCAAAAAGGTGGATTTGCCGCCTTGGTTAGCGCCCGTGATCATCACAAGGTCCTTGCCATCGGCATTCACATCGTTGCCGACCGCCTTTTGTTTCATAGTCAGAGCTAGGCATGGATCGTACAACCCCCTGAAAGAATGTCTGCGTTCATTGGAGGGGGCAGGCTGAGGGAAGGTAACCGGTTCACCAAGCTGAGCCAGTTGCTCATACAGATTTAAGCATCCGATATAAAAGGCCAGCTCGACCCGTAGAGTCTGGAAGAAATTGTCAATATGATCAGCTGACTGGGCCAATGCATTGGCAACCGAGTTGATACCCCTGTTGCTGAGTTCGGCCAGCGCCCTAGCGCCATGATCATCACGCGGATGAATGTCAAAAGAGTAGGCAGGGGCATCAGGAGTGAGGAGACGCTTCACCCAATTGTGTCTGCCAGACGGTTTCCGAAGAACATAATGGGTGCCTTCATTACCCCGTCCCAATTCGGCGCTGATCAAGATGCCGTCACGGAATCTCAGTTCTCTGAGGTGTTCCTGAATAGCAGCAAGATACTCGTCATCCAGCTCCCCTTTGATCACCGAGAAGAATGCTGTAAAGCCCTCAGACTTGAAGCTGTCAGCATGCTGATCCGCAATGCTCCTCAACTTCTTGAGAAGGCCTACGAACATGTGCATCATCTCAATCGCACTGGACAGTATCCCGCCGGGGTAACTACTGAAGATACCCATCCAGTGCCTCCGTTTGTTTTCCATTGACTCAATGGGTATCTGATAAATATCTCTGACAACAGAGGGGTTTTTCAGGCAGTCTCTCAGTATGTCTTGACGGTACTGAATAGTCTCCAAGTCCTCTAAGCTGGATAGAACCGTTGTCTTGGCAACCCCATATACAAACTTATCTCCAAGCGCCATTGCATTGAACAGCGTATTTAATTCCAAATCCTGTACTAGGTCCCGCTCATTCCACGGTAATTCCTGTCGGGGATCGAAATTACGATCTCTGTACATGAGGAAGGCTTTCATGATTTGATGCGCTCCTTCAGGCTGTCATAGGTAACGCGATACTTTTCAGCAATCGAGAGAGCATAAGCCAATCCGTCGGCAGGCCTTCTGACGATCTTAAAGGTTCGCAGGGCTGGATTCTCAGGGACTACTGTACTGACCATACTAACTGTCTTACCGTTTAGAGATGCCAATTCATCTAGGAAAGTTACACAGACACACAGTAAGTCCAGACGGGTAATCCTGTCCATGATCTCCTTTCCCAGAAAAACTGCATCCTCAAGAGTTGTAGAGGTAAAAATCTCGTTGATGATGATAATGCTGTCTGGGGTAGCCTGAGTGAGAATATCGTTCATTCTGATCAGATCATCTTGCAGTTTACCATGTAGGTTTTGGATGTCTTCTTCCCTCTCGAAGTGGGTAAATATCCTATCAAACAGAAAGAGCCGTGCCTGAGTGCCCGGCACAGGGCAACCTAGGCTGGCAAGATAATGGAGCTGTCCAAAAGTGCGGGCAAAAGTTGTCTTGCCTCCCTGATTTGGCCCAGAGACTATAATGATCCGTTCGTTACCCCTCAGGTAGAAATCGTTGCATACAATCGGCGAGCCTTCAAGCAAGAGCTTATACGCCAGGGCCAAGTCAAATCCTCCGTAGTTGTAGATGTCTTTCGAGGCAACAGTGACTTCGGGGTAGCAGAAACTTAGGCCAGCCTCTCTAAGCCTTGTGATATGCTCAAGGTAAGCAATGTAAAATTGGATCTCGCGGTCAAAGGTCCGGATGGTTTCATCTAGAAAGCGGCTGTGCCGTGCGCAGAAGGCATCAAGAGCCGCAAAGATGTCTGGGTACAGTTTGGCGACACAATCCAAGATTTTTGCTTCCACATGGTTCATGCCGCTCTCTTCATAAACTTTAACGCGGTAGTCCTTAACAGCCCCCTGCTTGAATCTTTCAAAAGTCTTCTCTATCTCGACAGTGTAATCCGGCTCCCCTGCATACTTACGAACTTTCACATGGAGGTCCTTGATAATCACGCTGTACTTCACGGTAGAGAGAGCCGCTTTGAGTTCCCTTGTATCTGCCAGAAGAGTAGTAAAATAGTTGGACTGGATATAACACATGAGATATTCACGAAAAGCCTGAAGGCCGCGTGATTCCAAGCTGGCCTGAGTGAGGTCATGCGCCAGATTGACTACTGCCTGGCAGTAAACTTCTGCGGCCTCCAAGAACCAGCCCTCACGATAGTTCTTGAATTCAACCTTTTCCGCTAAGCCTGCATATCGGCGCATAAGTGCCATCTTTTCTGCAAAGGCCTTGATATTTTCCAGCAGAGCTGTGTCCTCCAGATCGCGCATGACCTCATGACGGTATCGGATAGTATCCACATTACGCAGGGGGGTATAGAAGAATGGTTTCAGGTTATATGGCTCCCTGCCGGCAGTTATGGCATCAATAACCTGATCGAGGAATAGGTCCCCAAAACAGTCAGGGACACCAGCCTCTTCCATATGCTGATCATGATCTGTAAACAAGATGCTACGAAACACCATAGAAATCCCCGCGTCATAATCTAAGGTGAACAGGTTTTGTTACCCTCAACTAAGTAGAAAAAAGGCCTCTACACAGCCGTGCTGACGCACTTAACTGGGTAGAGGCCATCAGTCCGATTCGGGCGGACAACAAGGCGAGCCTCATCGCTCTTCAATAGAGCAGATTATATCCAATTGTAGCTATTCTGTCATATGGCCGCAATGTGTCATGTCAAATGCGACTCCGCGAAGGCCTGAGCAGGGGTACGCATGCCCAGCGCCAGGTGAGGGCGCCTGGTGGTGATAATAGGCGGGATAGTCATCGGCACGGCGTTGGGCTAGAGCCAGGTCACTCCTCTTGAAGGGGGTACGTCCGAACTCCTCCCGGCGCAGCGTGCCGTTAAAACACTCGATGAACGCTTGGCCGCTCTTGCGGTAAGGGCGGGCGATGACATGCTGTCTGGCGTACTGGTTAACAACCTCCAAGAACTG
>DAOTYH010000010.1:0-3365 GCA_034435015.1 Anaerolineae bacterium
GCTACTAAGAAACTACCCTGTCCCGTCATTCTGAGCTCCCCCACGGCGCGTAGGCGCGCCGCTCATTGGTGAAGAAACCACCGCCGAGTGTCATTGCGAGTCGCCCGTAGGGCGACGAAGCAATGTAGCATAGCCCCTTGTGTTTCTGTAGGTTTTCTGTACATTAACCATAGGATAGGGGTCCCCTTTAGACCTCGTCTAGTGTAGGGGCGGTCGAGTTGGAGCTGACCAGAGTGACAATCGGGCTTAATCAAAGGGGATTTCCGCCCTGTCTGTCACCTTGTCTTTAGCTGACTGCCCTTGTCACCTCTTGCAACCGTGCTTGAACCCACCACCGCACCAAACGTTTGAGATTAACAGCCACGGCAGTGAAATAGGCTTGCAGGCGCACCTTAGCTTGCCGACGGTAACGCGCCCAACGCAAGCGATGGCCACGAACCAGTTCGGAAATGGTTGCTTCACTACCCGCCCGCAGATGTAGTCTTTGGCGAAACGCCTCCGTTTGGGCCTCGGCCCGCCGCGCAGACAAGGCGGCCCGGTGAGGATGCAAGGTCAAGGAACGGCCATGAAGGCTCGTGGTACACCGACCAAAATAAGGACAACACTGACAGGTCTGAGCCTCAAAGCGGATCAGGACAGACGGGGCGCTATAGCCCGACCGCTGGCATTCGCTCCAGACCACTGAGCTCTGACCCGCGGGACAAGTCGCTTTGCGCGCCTCTTCATCAACCTGAAAGTCGGCCTGGCGAAAACCGGGCGGCCCTTGCGTATCGGCCAAAGGAACGCCCATTAAGTTGATGCCCCGAGCGGCACTGTCTACCAAGTTCTGTCCGCTCATATAGCCTTGATCTACCTGCTGCTCGCCCGGCATAGTCCGCTGCTTGTCCAGGCGGGCCTGAATCTTGGGCAACTCCGGGCTATCGTTATCCAAGGCCCCGGTCACCTCCAGGTCGGTGATCAGGTGCGGGTAATCCTCATCACAGGTCTCGGTGCCCTGCACTTTGTAGCCTACCCAATTCTGACCTCGTTTGGTCGCATAACGGGCTTCCGGTTCGTGGGGACTCTCGATGACTGACCGCCCTGTCGGCCGTTTGGCGGCCGGCCCGCCCCCACCGCCGGGTGGAAATTGCTGGCGCAACACCGTGCGCAGCACCTCCACCTCAGGCAGCTGGCGCAGCACGACCGACGCCGCCTGATCAATCTGCGCCACAAACCAGTGACCATCGCTCCCCACCTGCAACAGCGCCTGGCGAACTTCGTCCGCACTCAAACCATACTCACTTTGCCGTCGTTCGTAACGCTCCACGAAGACGGCCGGCAGGGCCTGGCTCACCCACTCTGGCGCTACGGCAGTTATCGCGCCTAACACCACCCGCATACTCTCAGTGACCAATTCCAGTTGACTCAAACGCCGCACCACCCCCAGCAAATGAGTCGAATCGGTACGCATCTTGCCCCGTGGCTTGAACAGGCCTAACTCCCTTAACCGGCTTATCACCAAATCGAACATCTGACGCTCTTGACCATGTTCCAGCAAACGCTGCCGAAAAGCGGACAGATCGGTAAAATGAAAGCCAGCGTAGGTCAGCGGCAAATGGAGAGCATACTTCCAGTCCAGACGGCTGACGACCCACTCGGCCGCCAGCCGGTCAGGAACTTTCTCTAGCATCTGAAGCACAGTCACTAATGCCATTAACAAGGGCGGAATAGCACCCCGCCCCGTTTTAGCATACAGACAAACAAAAACGCTCTCATCAGGGAACAGGTCGTTAAAACGATCGCCAATTTGCCGGTACAGGTTGTCTTCGGGCAAAAGCTGACAACCAATATGGGCCGTATCCTCGGGCACCTCGCGGCTCAACTGCCACTGGAGTGACATCTTAGTACACCATTTCGCAAGTAAGTTCCGATTTTTAGTAAAGACAAAATAGGCGTATACTTGGGTAAGGAGGTGTGATATGCGTGGCCCAGGACCCAAGTATCCGATTAAATTAACAAGTGAAGAAGAACAGCAATTACGACGTCTGGTGAATGCCCACAAGACGCCTCAAGTACAGGCGTCACGCGCTCGTATTGTATTAGCCGCTCATGATCACCCCGAGTGGAGCAACCAACAGATTGCCCACGAGGTGGGTTGCACCGACCGGACGGTACGGAGCTGGCGGCGGAAGTGGACGGAGCGACATAGCGTGGCTGATCTACCACGGCCGGGTGCCCCGCGCCGTTTTTCCCCCTGAGGTGCGGGCGCAAGCGACGGCCCTGGCTTGCAGCCAACCCCAGTCCGCTCATCAACCGTTGGCTCGGTGGAGTAGTGCGGAGCTGGCTCGACAATTGATTGCGTTGGGGCGCGTCGACCACATCGCGACCAGCACGGTGTGGCGGTGGTTGGCCGCCGAAAAGATCAAACCGTGGCGGTATCATACCTGGCAACACATTCTGGACCCGGCGGCGTTTCTGGCTCGGGCGCGACCGGTGTTGCAGCTTTACGCTCAGGCACCAGACTTGCTGGCGCAGGGTTGTTGGCTGGTCTGCTTGGATGAAAAGACCTCGATTCAAGCGCGACAGGGGGAGCAGAAACCACGCCCGGCCCGCCCCGGTCAGCCGGTGCAGGTCGCGCCGCGCTATCGCCGACGAGGGGCTATCCAGCTGTTTGCCGGCCTGAGCGTAGCTGACGGACAAGTCTATGGTCAATGTCGCCCGCATAAACGCTTTGTCGATTTTCAGGCCTTCATCACTGAAGTCATTGTGCCAGCGGCGAAACGGCGGGGCGTGCATACCGTGGCCTTGATTCTGGATAATAGCTCGACTCACGCTCCCAAACGATTGGAGGCATGGTTGCAGGAGCAAGCCCAGAAGCACGCTTGGCCGTTCAAGGTTCAAGTCTATTGGCTGCCCAAGAATGCGTCGTGGTTGGATCAGATTGAGATTTGGTTCAGTAGCCTGCAACGCAAATTGCTGAGACCCAATCACTTTGACAATGTACAAGCATTGGTCAAGAATATTATGGCCTTCATCAGGCGGCACAATCGCACCGCGAAACCGATTCAGTGGTCGTATACCGTCCAGAAACTGGAACTTAAACTCGGAATAAACTAACGAAATGGTGTACTTAGCGTCCGCAGCAGCGAGGCTGGGCTGAACTGGCAAGTCAGCTACTGACCCATTGCCTTCACCGCCTGTCTACGATGTTTTGAAGGTTCTGTCGGTTGTTAAGGTGCTATCCTTGTCTACGATGTCTTGAAGGGCGACACATAGGGCCTTGTGCCCCAAAACTAAGCCCGTGTCAGGTACTCGCCGGTCCGCGTGTCGACGCGCACGACGTCACCTTCCTCGACGAACAACGGCACCTGCACAATCAGGCCGGT
>DAOTYH010000011.1:0-50147 GCA_034435015.1 Anaerolineae bacterium
ACGGCCAGGCGTTCATCGAGTGTTTTAACGGCACATTGCGCCGGGAGGAGTTCGGACGTACCCCCTTCAAGAGCAGTGACCTGGCTCTAGCCCAACGCCGTGCCGATGACTATCCCGCCTATTATCACCACCAGCGCCCTCACTCGGCGCTGGGCATGCGTACCCCTGCTCAGGCCTTCGCGGAGTCGCATTTGATATGACACATTGCGGGAGTGCTCAAAAGGGTGGACATGGTGTTAACGGGTCAGCCGATTTTAGCCCTCCATATCCACTCTATTAGCCACTCCCAGAGAGGCAAAAGTTTTGACGGCCCTGCCGGCCTGCGTTATAATTTTCCCCGTCGTTCCCGCGTAGCTCAACGGCAGAGCAACCGGCTGTTAACCGGTGGGTTGTAGGTTCGAATCCTACCGCGGGAGCCTTCCTTCCAAATTAGATTGCCGGGACGGACTGCCCGCAAGACCCTCCGAAACACTCTAAGACCCTCCGAAACACTCTGAGAAATTGTCTGATATTTTTGACAACTCCTCTCTTTCTGCTTATATTAAGAGTCGAGGTAAGAGAGAAGCCTTCTCCAGTCTTGGCGGGTTGGGAGTGGCCAAAAGGGTGGACATAGTGTTAACGGGTCGGGCGATTCTAGCCCTCCATATCCACTCTATTAGCCACTCCCGGCGGGTTTACGCTCTTGACATATCAGTAGCAGGTAGGTCATAATTATATCTACAGTTCGGTCGCTGGCCGACACTGGTTCCGGCCAGAAGAGGGCCAGTAACAGAGTATTTGCCCGTCAGGCCGGAGGCCGTCTCGCTCAGAGAGGGCGTCTCGTTATTTCATATCAAGGCGCAACCTATAACAGGATTCCACGCGCCGGGTTTTGGGTAAGGAGGTGTCACTGCGAGCGAAGCAAAGAGACCATCCGTGTTTTGTGCTATCTCAGCTCAATGCAGATCACTAGGACCTGAAGAGAAGGAGAAGAAAGGTAATGAAGAACACTAAATGGCTGGCTATCGCCATCCTGGTTATCGCTGGCCTCCTCATGACTGCCTGCGCGGGTGCAACACCAGAGCAGGTCATCGTGACGGTCGAGGTTCCGGGCGAGGGCGGTGAGGTGATGGTTGTCACTGCGACACCGGCCCCAGAAGCCACTGAAGCGCCTGTCGAGGCCGCCTTTAAGGATGAGCCGTATCGCGTCGGTATCTTCTCAGATATCACTACCCTCAACTACTGGGGTGCCAACGGCCCGGACAACACGGTGTGGAACTCCTATGTTCTGCCGCCGCGTCTGAGCCTGTACGGCCTGTCGGATGTTCGCTTCCAGATCATCCCCTCACTGGCCGCAGAGATGCCCGCCCCGCTGACTCAGGAAGGTGATTTCTGGGTAGTGGAGATTCCGATCCGTCAGGACGTCATGTGGAGTGACGGCCAGCCTGTGACCGCCGAGGACGTTGCCTTCACGGCCAACACAGCCCTGAAGTTCGGGTTGATCGCAGGCAACTGGTCAAGCTGGTTTGATGCCGGCTTCCTTGATCGCATCGAGGCGGTAGACGACTACACCGTCAAGATCTTCTATCACACCAAGCCTGGTCTGGCCCGCCATGAGTATGGCACGCTGGGTGCACCCATTCTGTGCGCTCACTTCTGGCAGCCGCTGGTGGATGAAGCCGCCGCCCCGATTGACGCGCTGGGCGAGAACCCCTCTGAAGAGGACCTGGCCGCCGCGCAGGCTGAGGCTCAGAACAACCTGTATGCCATTCAGCCCGACGGCGAGCCGCTGGCTGGCAGTTTCCTGTTCAGCAAGTGGGAAGCCGGTGCGTTTGCTGAGAACACCTACAACCCGGATTTCTTCGGCACTGGCACGGTTATCACTGAGTACTCTGATATGACCTATCAGGAAGTACAGGGTGACCGTGAGCTGATGCTGTATGGTGAGGGCACCGGCGACATTACCCTGCAGTACACGGTTGGCCCGTGGGTCAGCTCGGTTGTCTACACCATCTACGGCTCGCAGGATGCCGCTGTACTGGCACTGAAGGCTGGCGAGATTGACTTCGTGCTCAACCCGCTGGGTCTGCAGCGTGGTCTGCGCAGCCAGGTTGAGGGCGACCCGAACCTGACGGTCATCGAGAACCCGACCAACGGCTTCCGTTACATGACCTTCAACACCCGCCGTCAGCCGATGGGTGACGTTGCCTTCCGTCAGGCTGTGGCTGTCCTGATTGACAAGCAGTTCGTGACCCGGACGGTCCTGCAGGGTGTGGCCTTCCCGCTCTACACCTTTGTGCCTGAGGCGAACGCCGCTTGGTACTTCGATGATGTGCCCAAGTTCGGCCTCAAGGAAGACGGAACCAGCATGACCCGCGAGGAACGCGTCAATGAGGCCGTGCGCATTCTGACCGAGGCTGGCTATAGCTGGGAGGGCGGCGATGTGCCGGCCTGGGATGCGGCCAACCGTTCGGTTGACCCCGGCGGCCGGCTGATCCTGCCCAACGGCGCACGCATGCAGGAGATTACCCTGCTGGCCCCCAGCGCGGGCTATGACCCGCTCCGTTCGACCTTCGCCATCTGGATCGAGACGTGGCTGCGTGAGGCTGGTATCCCTGTGACTGCCAACCTGACTGGCTTCAACGTCATCGTCCAGAAGATGTTCACCGAGCAGGACTTCGATCTGGCGATCTTGGGCTGGAGCCTGAGCATCTTCCCTAGCTACCTGCGTGACTTCTTCCACAGCGAGCAGGCTGTGATTGATGGTAACAACGCGGGCGGCTACAGCAATCCTGAGTTCGATGCACTGGCCGATCAGCTCCTGACCTGCGAGACCTTCGAGGCCTGCAAGGAGATCTCGGATCAGATTCAGACCATGCTGGCCACCGAACTGCCGTATGTCCTGCTGTTCGATACCGGCATTGTCGAGGTCTACAACAGCAGTCGGCTGGTCTTCCCCTACACCAGCACACTGGCTGGTCTGCAGTCCGTCCACCAGGGTGGCGGCGGGATGCAGTCCGCGGTGTTCATCAAGTAGTGTAAAGGGAACCCGGCACGGGGTTTGAGTGATGCCATATGGGAGGGCAAGGGCAGTGCTCTTCCCTCCCTTTTTTTCCCCGCTCGTTACAGTCCACGCTTTGACTCTCGGTCGTCTCCCCGCAGTGCCGGATGGAGGAAAGAAAACAAGAAATGAGAAACTATCTCATCAAGCGGTTGGCACAAAACGTTCTAACCTTCTTTTTGTTTTTAACGATTGTTTACTTCGTGATGGATGCCCAGCCGGGGGACTTTGCGGACATTTACCTGTCCAACCCGCGGCTGACGGCAGAGCAGCGTCAGGCTTTGCGCGCCAGTATGGGGCTGGATCAGCCGGTCTATGTCCGGTACGTGCTGTGGCTGAGGGACTTCTTCCAAGGCGATCTGGGAATCTCGTTCTCAAACTACCCCCGCCCAGTACTGGACGTGATAGCAGAGCGTGCCCCACGCACGCTGACCCTGTTCTTAACCTCAACGCTGGTCTCCTTTTATCTTGGGTTCTCAGCCGGTAAGGTTCTGGCATGGCGAAGAGGAGGACTGCTGGAGTATGTAGCCACCGTGGGCGGGGTCACGCTGTACACGGTATTCACGCCGTGGTTCGGCCTGATGATGATCTGGATATTTGCCTACTCCCTGCGCCTGTTCCCGCTTGGTAAGTTTGTGGACCCCGTATTGTGGCAAAGTGCGCCAGTGGACGCAAACTATGTGTTCGTCCGGATGTTGCTCACAGCGCTGATCAGCTCAGTGCTGTTGTTCATCTGGCTGTTGGCTACTCAGAAGCTCGACCCGATCACCAAGCGGCGGACACGATGGATCGGATACATTGTGCTGTTGGCGGGGATAGTAGGGTACTGGGCATTCTTCACCAGCGGGGCGGCGATCTATGCGCTCGACATCCTCAGACACCTGATCCTGCCCGTCATGACACTGGCGCTGATCTCGTTTGCGGGGACCATGTTGTTAACGCGCAACAGCATGTTGGAGACGCTGAGAGAAGATTATATCCTGACAGCACATGCCAAGGGCCTGCCGGAGAAAGTCGTCAGGGATCGGCACGCGGCACGTAATGCGATGTTGCCGGTGGTCACAAGCCTGGTGTTTGCACTGGCATTTGCACTGGATGGAGGAGTGATCACCGAGACGATCTTCTCATGGCCGGGGATGGGGCTGACCTTGCTGAATGCGGCGCAGTTAGAGGATATCCCGATGGTAATAGGGGGATTGGTGTTCACAGGCACGCTGGCGCTGACGGCCCATCTGGCGGCTGACATCCTGTATGCCTACCTTGATCCCCGTATCCGCTACTCGTGAGAAGCAAGGCAGATAACAATGGAGGCCCAATCATGGCTGAAAAAATGGATTTAGTCCCCTCTCAACGTTCTCCTGCGGGAGAAGCCGCCGCGCGGAGTACGATTCTTCAGACGCCGCTGTGGAAAGTGCGCTTGCAGTTGGCATGGAGAGGATTCAAGAGCAACGCGGCGCTCTTTGCTGAAAACAAGATCGGGCTGATCGGGCTGGCAGTTATTGTGATGTTTGCGCTGATGGCCGCCGCCTATCCGATTCTGATCAACACCGTCTGGGACCCCAATATCTACGATCCGATCATTGGCTATGACTTCACACAGGTTGAGCAACCAGCGCCGCCGTCGCCGGCCCACTTGCTGGGGACCGATCCGCTGGGGCGGGACGTGCTCAGCCAATTGATGTACAGCGCCGCCTCGGAGTTCGCACTGGGGGTGGTGGCCGCTCTGGTGACCGTCATCGTCGCCACCACCGTTGGAGCGGTTTCAGCTTACTTTGGCGGGGCAATAGACACGATCTTCATGCGCCTGGCTGACATCATCATCATGATGCCGTTTGTGACCGTGCTGATTGTGCTGTCGGTGCTGTTTGAGATCAGGATGCTGCACCTCGCCTTGATCATTGGCATCTTGGCAGGCTTTGGGGGCGATGCGATCGTCATCAAGTCACAGGCTCTCACGATCAAGGTGCGTGCCTACATTGAGGCGGCTCGGATAGCGGGGGGCAGTGATGCGCACATCATCTTCCGGCACATTGTCCCGAATCTATTGCCGATCTCGTTCCTGTACATGATGTTCACGGTCACCAGCGCGATCTTCTCGGAGGCGGTCCTGTCGTTCTTTGGACTGCTGAACATCCGCATGTCGTGGGGCCTGATGATCCATACCACCAGCACAGCCGGCTACCTGCTCGATCTGCAGAAGTGGTGGTTGATCTTCCCGGCCAGTATAGCCATCACCATGCTGTGTGCGGCCTTCTATCTGGTTGGCCGTGCGTTGGACGAGGTTGTCAACCCCCGTCTTCGCAAGCGTTAGTCAATGTGTGCTCTACGTCTACTTGACATGACCGTGTACTGAGGAGTCAGGGAGTCCTGAACGTGAGTGAACCACTTCTAAGAGTTGAAAACTTAACGATGCACTATACAACGCGGGCGGGAGATGTGAAGGCGGTTGATGACGTCTCCTTTACGCTCGCACAAGGCGACTCGTTGGGGCTGGTGGGCGAATCGGGTTGCGGAAAGACATCCGTCGCGCTCACTCTGCTCCGCCTGATGCCTGATAATGCCAAAATCCTGAGGGGGAAGGTCTGGCTTGGCGATACCGAGCTGTTGTCCCTTCCGTATGAAGAGATGCGCAAAATCCGCTGGAATCGCATCTCGATGATTTTTCAGGCGGCTATGAACTCGCTCAACCCCGTTTACCGCGTAGGCGACCAGATCATTGAAGCGCTCAACACCCATATTGGGGTGATGAGCATTGATCAGGCCCGCCAGCGTGTCGCTGAGCTGTTTGAACTGGTCGGCCTTGACCCGGCCCTGATGGATCGCTATCCACACGAGTTCAGCGGCGGGATGCGCCAGCGTGCGGTGATCGCCATGGCCCTTTCCTGCAATCCTGACCTGATCATTGCTGACGAGCCGACCACAGCGCTTGATGTGATTGTGCAGGATCGCGTCCTGCGCCAGTTGGAGGAAGTTCAGGCCAAGCTGGGAATGAGCATGATCTACATCTCGCACGATATTGCCGTCATCGCTGAGGTCAGCAATCGGATCGGTGTCATGTACGCCGGCCAGATGGCAGAGATAGCTGACTCGATCGAAATCTTTGAGCGGCCCCTTCACCCCTACACCTTCGCCCTGATGGGTTCATTCCCCAGCATCAAGGGGAAGAAACACGCCTTGGAGCCACTGCCGGGTGAGCCGCCCAACCTGATCTCGCCTCCATCTGGCTGCCGGTTCCACCCTCGCTGTTCACGGGCAACTGAGCAGTGCAAGAACGAGGTGCCCATCTTCCGTGATTACGGGAACAATCACTTTGCCGCTTGCTGGCATCCACTGGAAGTGTGATATGGCAACTAATGATCAAACTCTGGTAAAGGTCGAGAATCTCGTCAAGTACTTCCCAGTGGAGGGAGGGCTGTTCTCACGCGTCAGGGGCCAGATACATGCTGTGGATGACATCAGCTTCGAAATCCAGCAGGGCAAGAGTCTGGGGCTGGTAGGCGAGTCGGGTTGCGGGAAGACCACGACCGGTAAGCTGATGGTACGCCTGTATCAGCCGACGTCGGGCACGATCAAAATCAGAACGGCGGAAGGGACGCTGGAGGACATTGCTTTCCGAAGGGGAAAGGCCCTGAAGGCTTTCAGGCGGCGTGTCCAGATGATCTTTCAGGACCCTTACGAGTCGCTAAACCCGCGCCGCACAGTCTTCGATACAGTGGCTGAGCCGCTGGCGGTACAGGGTATCGGCACACTGATCGAACGCGAGGAGAAAGTCGCCGACCTGCTGGCGTTGGTGGGGCTGACCCCGCCTGATACGTTTATGTTCCGTTTCCCGCATGAACTGTCAGGCGGACAGCGACAGCGTGTGGCCATTGCCCGTGCGCTCATCGTTGATCCGGTATTCATTGCCGCTGATGAGCCGACCTCCATGTTGGATGTCTCGATCCGTATCGGCGTCATGCAGTTGATGGCCGATCTGGCTGACCGCTTCGGCGTGAGTTACCTGTACATCACCCACGATCTGGCCGTAGCGCGGTACATGTGCCAGGACGTGGCGGTTATGTACCTTGGCAAGATGGTTGAGAAGGCAGAGACAGAAGAACTGCTCGCTCATCCGTTGCATCCCTATACCAAGGCGCTTCTGGCGGCCACGCCTGTACCTGACCCGCGTCTAAGGCGTGACATCATCAACATCAAAGGCGGTATCAGCAAACCTGTTGATCCGCCGCCGCAATGCCGCTTCTATGAACGTTGCCCGATTGCGGATGAGTTCTGCAAGAACAATGTTCATCCCCCTCTGGAGGACAAGGGTGGGGGGCACTTTGTGGCTTGCTACAAGGTCTAGGAACGCGGCAGTTAGTTGTCTAGTTGCTTTACAGCAAAACAAGGCCCAGCTCATAAGGCTGGGCTTGTTTTCTTTGGGACGAAGTTGACCCCTGCCCCATTAGGGAGCGTTGGCGCTGAAAGCCTTTTGGGCGTATTCTTCATGCTGTGGCCGGAAACCTGTAGCTGGCCGACGTGGACGCGGAAACTCATCTGCCGGGGGCGTCACGCGACGATGCGAGAATTAATCTTTGCCACAGGCAATCAGGCTAAACTGGCTCAGATGGCCTTTGTCATTGCCGCCCTGAAAGTGCCCATACGTCTGATCGCGGCACGCGAACGGTATGGTGAACTGGCCGCCTATGAAGAGGTGGGCAGCACAGCCGCCGCCGTTTCACGGTATGGCGCTCAGGTTGTCGCTAAACGGCTGGGAGTGCCGGTGTTGGTCGAAGACACAACCTTCCACGTTGCGGCTCTGGGCGGCGCACCGGGCGTTCAGGCCGGGCGGTATCTGATAGAGCACGGGCGCGCTGGAATCCTCAAGGCTCTTGAGGGAGAGAGCCGCCGCGATGCCGCTATTGTTTCTGCGGCAAGCTGGGCTACTCCTGAAGGCGACATCTACACATGGGTTACCGCTCTTCAAGGGCAGGTTGCGCCTGCCGAGCGGTGGCTTAGAGGTTTGCCTGTTTGGATCGCGCCGACGCCCGATGATCCGCTGGGGGGCGGGTACAATGCGATCTTTATTCCGCGCGGTATTGCCTATACGCTGGCAGAAGTTCCTCCCGAAGATGCTCTGCATCTCGGCTACCGCGAGCCGAATTTTTGCGCCGCCATTACCTTTCTGCTAGAACATCCTGATTGATGAACAGCTTACATCCCATTAATACGATACAGGCTAGGCTGATTTCTGCCGCCTTGATCCTTCTGCTGGGGGGTGTTCTTACTGCCTGCGAGCAGGCTCTGTCACTCTCCCCAGAGCCGGGGCCTGTGTTGGTAACTCTGCCGGCCCTTCCTTCCCAGTCTCCTGCCCCTACGGTTGAGGCCACTGATGTTCCGCCCTCGCCTGTCCCTACCCAGCCTGTACCTCCTACCCCTGTTCCACAGCCAGTTGGAATCGGAGCTACTCATCTGCTGTGGGAGTGGGGCGAGGTTGCGCGGCCTTCTTCGCTGGCGGTCGGAGGCAGTCGTCTGGCTGTCATCGTGGCCGATGGCCGTTTCGCGTGGTTGAATGCTCAAAATGGCCGTCTTGAGTCAGGTGCTTTCCTGTGGTCTGGTCTGCTGGAGGGGGATTCTTGGGGTGAGGTCTATACCGACGGAGCGGTCGCGGTGGTGGCCGCCCGTGAGATGAGCATCAATCCTCAGACAGGGCTGGCCGACTCACGGGCAAGGCTGGCTGTCTATGATGCAGGGGGCAATGAGCTGTGGTCCTTGCCTGAACTGGGGTCACAGCATTTCTACAGCGCCGCTCTGGCCCCCGGTTCGGTGCTGGTCGGCAAGTGGCCGCATGGCTTCGCTGATAATTCGCTGGCCGCCTATGAACTGTTGACGGGGAAAAGAATCTGGGAGATCAACGAAGAGCAGACCGGCTACCAGCAGATTGTCCATGATGGGACACGTATGTATGTTCTGCTCAACGACCTGAGCGGCGGGGCAATTGCCTGTTATGATCTGCGCACGGGTGAAGAACTCTGGCGTTGGGCAGACCCGGCCACACAACAGCCCGATCTGATCGCGCTGGCCGATGACAGCCTGTATGTACAGACCGTTGATCGGACGTTGGCCCTCGACAAGATTACCGGCACGGTGAAATGGATCGCCATTCTGCAAACGGCCCCTGAAGCAGGGCTGGCTGTACTGGGCGGCCTGCTTTATCTCGCGCCCGCGCCAGCCGCCGAGGTGGGGTTTAGTCCCGGCGTGGTAGGATTATATGCAAACACGGGTGAGCTGGCGTGGCACTCTCTGAGCGGCTTGCTTGCCGACCCCCTGACCGTGGGCGGGGAGGCGTTGTGGACGATTGTCAGGGACTACAGCTCAGGGCAGGTATGGCTGAGCGGCCTAGAACCCCGGAGCGGTCTAGAGCTGGTTAGACTTCCCATTGGCAATGACCCCCAGACGTTGTATCAGTTAGTAGCTTCCGGCAGACAGGTGTATATTCTGGGTAACAGCCTGCTGGCCTATGGATATTAGCCCCTATGTTGCCAGAAACTGGATATGATACAGGCCGCCCTGAACATGATGGATCGCCTTGCTCAAACTGCTCAGACTCTGCTTAACCTGAGGCTGAACCAGACACACCTCAGGGCATTTCAGCTTTATGCAGATGAGTTGCTGGCCTACAACGCCCATACCAACCTGACGGCTATCACTGATCCGGAGGCTATTGAGATACGCCATTTTGTGGACTCGCTTTCCTGTCTGCTGGTGATCAAGTCGCTTCCGCCTGGACTGCGTGTGGTAGATGTGGGCACTGGGGCGGGCTTTCCGGGCTTGCCGCTGAAGATTATCTGTCCCGGCATTCATCTGACGCTGGTGGAGGCCACAAGTAAGAAGGTGGTCTTTCTAGAGCATATTGTTCGCACGCTCCGCCTGGAGAATGTCGCATTGATCAACGAACGGGCAGAGACTGTCGGACAGATGCCTGAACACCGCGAAAGTTATGACTGGGTGCTGGCACGGGCTGTAGCCGGAATGCGCACGTTGGCGGAATATTTGTTGCCGCTGTGCAAGGTAGGAGGGCACTGTCTGGCTCAGAAGGGGGAGAGCGCCCATCAGGAGGTGGCTGAGGCAGAAGAGGCGATTAGACTGCTGGGCGGAAAGGTCTTACAGCTTACGCCGGTCGAGCTTCCCACTGTGGTTGAGACACACTATCTGGTAGACATCGAGAAGGTGGCCGCCACACCTCCCCGCTACCCTCGTCGGCCCGGCATACCCGCCAAAAAGCCGCTTTGACTACATCTGACTTTCTGTTTCAATGTTCCCGCTCTGGACATGCCAGCGGGCCGCCATGTCCAGTGTGGCTTCGGCCAGCAAGTAAGGTTCAGAAGTCGTCAGCACGACTTGCTCTGCCCCTTTCAGCCGATCAAACAGGTAGGCCCGCCGGCGGGGGTCGAGTTCGGCGGCAACCTCATCCAGCAACAGGATGGGCCACTCCTGCGTGCGCTCGCGCATCCAGTCCAGCTCGGCTAGCTTGAGGGCCAGCACCGCTGTACGATCCTGCCCCCGTGAGCCATACAAGCCCAGATCACGACCGTTGACCAGAAAGCGCATCTCGTCGCGCTGTGGCCCGATGGTTGTTATTCCTCTGACAATGTCTTCACTCCGGCAGGCATGCAACGCCGCCAGAAACCGTTCAGCGATTTGCTTGACAGGAAGTTGCGGCAGGGCCGAAGCTCCCAGATCACCCACGCTAAAGCTCATCTGCCCTGCCGGTGCAGGGGTTGCATCGAAGCCGGGCTGATAGCGCAGTCTCAAGTGCTCGTTCTCTCCGCTCAGTTCGCGGTGGATACGCTGGGCGCGCTGTTCCAGCTCCTTCACCAGCCGGTAGCGCCCGGCAATAAGCTTGGCGCCGTCGGAGGCTAGATGTTCATCCCAAAAGTCGAGCTGAGAAACGTCTGCCCGCCGCCGCTGTTCCTGTAGCTGTCTGAGCAGGGCATTACGTTGGCTGAGCACATGCTCGTATCCGCTCAGGGCATGGCAGTATTCCGGGTCGGTCTGGCAGAGGGTGATATTCAGGTAGCGCCGCCGCAGATTCGGGGCGCCCTCTACCAATGCGAGGTCTTGAGGGAGAAACATGACGACTGTAACCTGACCCAGTAAATCCATCACCCGCCGCGGGAGACCATTGATGCGAATCTCTTTGCGAAAACGCATCGAGTTGCCGTTGCGCTCGTTGAGCAGTGTCACCTCGATCCGCCTGATCCCTTGTCCCGTCTCAATCTCCGAAGCCAGCCGTGCATAGGGCAAGGTCTCGCCTTCAGCCAGCCAGTTGATTAATTCCCGATCAGAATTGGTGTAAGGAGAGCGCGAGGTCGCCAGGTAATAGATTGACTCCAGCAGATTGGTCTTGCCCTGTGCGTTGTCGCCGTACAGCACGATCACGCCGGGCGGGAAGGACAATTCCAGCCGGATATAATTGCGAAAGTTGGTGAGGGAGAGATGTCTAACGCGCATAGCTTTCTGTAGGTTTATCCTGTGTGACGGCTCTCTATTTTAACACTCTGTGGCTGATAGCATGAAGAGATGCAGAGTGATCGGACGTCCCTTGGACGTGCTCTTCTGCAAGAGTTTAGAAGATGTATATCTTCTAATGCCGCTTTACAAGAAATCCAACTTAGAGTATAGTATGTAGCGTAGGCCGGGATAGACCACCTGTCAACTTATCCATCTACTCTCACCCGGAATCAGGCCAATCCGCGTTTTCAGGTCAGGGCTTTGTAAGTTGGGATCGTTGCCCGTTAGAGAAGAAACGCATGTCGCCTAAAGCTAACCGAAAAAAACCAGATACCAACCCTTTGAAAGATGAGGCTGATCTGCCAGAGAGCAGGCCCCGTCGGGTGGCCTATGGGGCAGAGGCTTTGCCTATTGAAGTAGTCTACCGGCCCGTGCCGGTCAGCCCTTCGCTGGTGCGTTCACAGTCCAAGCCGTGGCGTATCCAGTTGGTCGCCGAAGATGGTGAAATCCTCGGTCTTGATATTTACGGTGACGTCATTCTGGGGAGGGGAGAAAAAGTCCGGGCAGGGAATGGTGTAGACCTGACTCCCCTTGGTGCTCAGGAGAAGGGAGTCTCGCGTCGTCACGCTTTGTTGCGTCCCACTAGTTCTCGGCTTTACTTGATTGATCTAGTCAGCACCAATGGGACCCTCCATAACTCAGTGCCGGTCGGGCCGGGGATTGCGCGTGTCCTGTCGGACGGGGATGTGATCATGTTGGGTGCATTGACACTTGTGGTGCGGCTGGTGGAGGTGCCGGTTGCCTTCTCCTCTGCTAAAACACTTGATCTAGGCCAATCAGGAGACGAGACAAGGGGCAATGAGATTCCCTTGCAATGACTAATCCGTTCTTGTTGACGGCTGTACTGCAATATTGAGGGAATGGATCATGGGCAAGGAAGAGCCGGAGAAGACAGAGAATAAACAAGATACTAATCCACTGGACAGTTCCAGGTTAGATGCACAACCTTCAGCCGCTTCCTTCAACAGACCCTCGCGGGCCATTATAGAGGAAGCGGAACGTCTCAGGAAAGCGGCGGAGGCACGCCTTATCAAGAAAGGGGCTAAGCCGACTAACCAGCTCGATGACAAGGATCGGCAGGCGATCCCTCAGGCCGCCAAGCTTCCTTTCGGGGCAGAGATCGGCTCGGCGACACTATATATTCCGTTGCCTGCCCACATTGCCCGTGACGGGATACCGCCCGGCGCTCCGCGGTGGCGGATTGAGTTGCATGACATCTCAGCGGGTGTCGGCCCGCTGGGGTTGGATATTGTCGGAGATACCGTGATTGGGCGCGGCGCAAGCGGCCCTTCTGCCCCCGATCTTGATCTAGATATGTTCGGAGCGTTGGAGCGGGGAGTCTCACGGCGGCATGCTCTGCTTCGGCCTACTGTGAATCATCTCTACATCATTGATCTGAACAGCACAAACGGGACTATGCACAACGCCGCCCCTCTAGGGCCGGGGCTGGCTCGTTCGCTTTCCCATAATGACACGGTGACGTTGGGCCGTATGACTTTCACGGTCAAGATCATTGACGGGCCGGGTCTCCGTAAACAGCGTGAGGGGAGCAAAGCAGAAAAACCTTCTGTGCCCGTGGCAGAGGATGACAAAACCAAGCCTCTCACGGCAGGGCCGCTCGTCCTGCCCCCTAAGCCGTCCAAGCCGCTTGTCCCTCCAGCGGAGGATGATGAGGGTCCTGCCACAGTCAAGTTTACCCCTCCCAAAGACACAGACCCTTCTACGCCGCCTAAGCTGGAATGAGGCAGTAAATAAAAAGGGGGGCCTGTTTTCAAAAACAGGCCCCTGTGTTTTCTTGAGGGAGTTCTCAGTACCCTGTTTCCATATCAATCAGGCCTTTCTCCATAGCCTGATGAAGCGCCCAGCGGTATAAGTAGTACGAGCTGATGCTCAGCACAACTGCGAAGCCGCTCAGAATGGCTATCAGTCCCTCGTTTGAGAAAGCCGTGAGGGTTGGGAAGCCAGCCGCATTCGGGCCAAGCAGTGACCGGCGGGCTACCTCCAGCCAGTAGGTGACCGGGAAGATGTAGCCCAGGGGCCTCAGCCAGTTCGGCAATGTTTCCAAGGGAAAGATTGCCCCGCTGAATAGGTACAATGCTCCCGCCACTGCCTCCCCCAGTGACCAGAAATGGCGTGCCATCATCATCGTCAACGCTCCAAGGATCAGCCCCATCGTTGCCAGACAGATCACCCCCAAGCCTGTACTGACAATGAACAGCGGCCAGTCAATTGCGGCTGGGACAATGGGAAGCTTGAAGGCGACTATCCCGAAGCCAATGGTGATCAGCACGGAGATCGTGCCGATGATCAGCCGGGCTACCCCGCGCCCCAGCAGGTAGGTATAGTGATTCAGAGGGGTGGTGTGAAGCTGCTTCATGGTGCGGTAATGCTCACGGTCGTCAATGACAACCCAGCTTACGCCGGTGATCACCTGACCGACCAGCATATACAGCGCATTCCCCAAGTAGATGTAGGCAAATATCGGCTGTTCCAGCGCCCCGTTGGTGATGACGCTGTACATGACCACCAGGATCAGCACACCTGCAATGGGACGGGCTATCGAGTAGATGGCAAACAGGAACGGATCAGCCCAGTTCGACTCGATCTGCCAGCCCAGCCATGCCGCCACAACAAAGGAACGCAGTGCATTACTGCGGCGCACAAACGGAATGTCAAGAATACGTTGAGCAATAACCATTCCCGTCTCTCCTAACGCCGCCTCTCTATCAATCGTCCCTCGCGGCGGCCAATTTCCTCCAGTTTGGCGAGCATCCATCCGGCGCCGGCAATGAAGAACACCGCCAAAAAGATCAGAATGCCGATCTCAAGCGGCACAGACAGGAAGCCGAGCGTGGGATCAGAGCTGAAGAGCAGTTGCCGCATGGCATCCAGCCCCAGTGTAAGAGGGATGATGGATGCAAAAGTGGCCACCCAGAATCCCATTGCCTTGACTGGAAAATAGAAACCAGAGGCTAGATAGATTGGCTCCTGAAGCAGGTTCGAGATGTGCCATGCCTCACGTCCGCTGGCTAGGAAGACTGAGGCAAACATCATCCCCATCCCATACAAGGCCGCCATCGTGACCCCAAAGGTCAGTATGAGCAGGGGCAGACTGGCGATCTGGTAACTGACTCTGAAGATCAAAGAGCCAGCCACT
This sequence comes from Anaerolineae bacterium, assembly GCA_034435015.1. GTDB lineage: Bacteria > Chloroflexota > Anaerolineae > Aggregatilineales > UBA3940 > DAOTYH01. Next base: position 14,748 of record DAOTYH010000011.1, read on the forward strand.
AGAATGATAGCCGCCCGCGAAGCCGTCATGACCAGCCCGCCGACAGCCATCCCCAGCAGGATCGCCATCATCGGGCCGGGGCTGAGAACATACAGCTCCAGGTTGCCCATATCCTTGTCCCAGTACAACTGACTCGCCATGGACCACAGCACATTGAGCCAGAAGGCCGTCATGGCCCCGCCGACTACCACGAAGCCGATGTACTCATCTGGGGCGTTGATCGCCCGATAGACGAAGACATAAGCCGCCACTCCCATAAGCGGCAAGACCGTTTCAAAGAACAGCCAGCTCCGCTCACGTGTTGTTCCAACGATGCGGGGATAGGCACGTGCCCACGCCGTGATCCAGAACAGCTTGAAGCCCCTTGCCTTTGGCACACGTTCCGTACTGCTGATGAGTGCGTTTTTAGCTGTGTTCATCACTTTCCTCATCTGCATCATGCGAAGTGTCTACATCGAGGCCGCGTCCTACCAAGTCTATGAACACATCTTCGAGGGTCGGCTCACGCTTCTCCAATGAGATCAGGTTTGACCCGCGTTGCGAGAGATGCATCAGAACGCCGGGCAGGGCGTCCTCTGCGGCTAAGATCAGGTTCAGGTCTGTATGGCCGTTCTTCTGTACTACTGTGACCTGCCGGACTCCCGGCACCGCCTCAAGCATGGACTCGCGGCTTGGCTTGGGGCCGAGCGGCCCGACCTTCAGGTTGAAGATCGCCTCACGCTGAAGCCGCTTCTTCAAGTTCTCTGGAGTGTCGCAGGCCAGAACCTGTCCCCTGTCAATGATGGCCAGCCGGTCGCACAACTCGTCTGCTTCGGCCATGTAGTGGGTGGTCAGCAGCACAGTCCGGTCGGGATGATCATGCATCCACTGCTTGATGAAGCCCCGCACTTCACGCGCCGCTCCTACGTCCAACCCCAGAGTAGGTTCATCCAGAAACACGATGTTCGGATCACAGATGAAGCCGCGCACAAAGTTCATTTTCTGGCGCAGGCCGGTTGAGAGGTCTGAGATCTTACTGCGCCCTCGGTCGGCAATGCCTACGATCTCCATCATGGCGCTGATTCGTTCACGTGCCGTTTTGTTGTCCAACCCGTAGAATCGGGCGAACATCCAGAGGTTCTCTTCGACAGTCAGCAGGCCGTAGCCGCTGGTTTCCCCGCCGCTGACCATGCTGATTCGCCGCCGAATCTCATACATATCGCGTGTGACATCCAACCCGTCTACGAAAGCCTGTCCGCTGGTAGGCAACAGCAAAGTGGCCAGTATCTTGATCAATGTTGTTTTGCCCGCTCCGTTCGGGCCAAGTAACCCAAATAACTCCCCGCGTCCAATTTCCAGGTTAACATCCTTCAGTGCCACCACCTGCTTTGGATCGCCTTTATGCTTGGGGCCGCGCAACTTGTAGATGCGCCCTACGTCTATAGTCTGAATGGCTAGTGAAGTGTCCATATATCCCCTGTTGTCCTGCGAAAATGAAACCCGCCGTTGTTCAAGATGACCGGTGAGTGACTGTTGCTTGATCGGATCATCCGTCAATTCTCTTCTCCCCTTCTCCGAACACTCCCTCTTGGCTATGCAAACATACAAGCCGTGGATGGTAGTCCCACGGCTTGCCTTTGTGAGGATAGTCACAAGAAAACAAAAACCGTGGGCAACGGTACAGCGGCCCACGGCTGACTTCACACCAAGGAGAGGGTCAACCTCCAGCAGGCACACTGCACCCCGGGCATACAACAGCAGTACCACACTGCTGACAACCCGTCACGAGTCCGAAATGCATACTGCCTGCCTCCTCTCTTGAAAGTGCGGGTAGTATAGCGCCGGGAGAGTGGCTTGTCAAAAAGGGAGGGAGAAGGAAGGTTTAGCCGGCTGGCAGACTTAAGCAGATAATAGCACATATGTTCTACTTTGTCAAGGGACAAAACAGGACGACTCTCCCTATAAAACCCATCGTGGCGGATACCTGCCGGAAGCCTGCCTTGCACACTCGCTTACAGCGGAATCGTTGCTGTGCTGGTTGCCCGCAGGGTAACCACAAACAAGAAGAGGCTTGCGGCCAGCCAGATCAGTTTCTCCCGCTGGCCTGTCTGCCCGCGGGTGAAGGCAAACACAGCCGGCCATGTCAATACGCTGACCGCACCATACACAAAATGCACCCCGCGGGCAGGGAAGTAGCCGGTAAGCGCTAGAATCACCCCTATTATCCCTTGTATAACCAATAGGCCCTCTCCTACTGCTACTGCCCCCCAGAAGTCGCCGCCTATCGGCTGGCGGCGGAGCACATTCAGTAGAGAGAAGGCTGTGACCAGCAGGGTAAAGATAGAAACGGCCCGTGATAGGAATTCGTGAGCGTGGTTTAGGAACATGAGGCAACTTATTCCTTTTCTTTTTCTTTGGCATCAGCGGCGGCACTGCTCATGCCCTTGACTTCTGATTCTATCACCTCAGCTTTCGGGATGATAAAGGCAAAAGTGCTCCCTTTACCCGGCTCGCTTTCGACCCACACTCGACCGCCGTGCTTTTCGATCACGTGTTTGACAATAGACAGACCAATGCCGGCTCCTCCATACTGACGGGTCATACTGCCGTCAACCTGATAGAAGCGGCGCCAGATTTTGTCGTGCTCCTCCGCCGGAATACCGATCCCCTGATCGGATACTTCTACCTGAACGGCCAGCCTCGTATCACGAATGGCTACAGTGACCTGCCCCCCTTTTGTGGAGAACTTGATGGCGTTGGTCAGCAGGTTCTCCAGTACCTGTGCAATACGTTGCCGGTCAACTTGAATGGAGGGCAAGGAGCTGGGAAAAGAAGTCACGATCTGGATAGAGGCGGCTTCCGCAATGGGGCGCACACTCTCAATGGCCTGCTTGGCGATCTCGCGGATGGAGCACAGGCTACGGTGTAGCGGCTCTTTTTCCATCTCCTGAATGGCAAGAATCCCCTCAACCAACTGGGTTAACTGACGGGACTTGTCAAGGATCACATTCAGGCCCTCTTTTTGCTCGGCGGTTAGCGGGCCAAAGTCCTGATTGAGCATCAACTCAGCGTACCCAATAATGGTCGTGAGGGGGGTACGTAGTTCGTGAGAGACGTTCTGGATGAACTCATCTTTTGTCCGGTCGGCCTCGCGCAGGTCGTTGTATGCGGCTTCGAGTTGGGCGGCACGCCGGGAAAGCGCAGAATACAACCGCGCATTCTCCAGTGCACTGCCGATCAGGTTGCCGATAGCCTGCGCCAGTGAGAGATCACCTTCAGTGAAAGAGCGGCCCGGTTTAGTGTCAATCAGTTGCATCAGGCCGAGCGCCTCGCCTCGTGCCATGAGCGGAGCGATCAGCATGGCGCCTTTGCCGGCCCTCCACAATGCCGCATGATCGGCGGGCGGCAGGGTTGCATCCTCCAGCCGAGCTGTCAATGCATTACGCTCCACCAAAGCCACACGCCGCAAGCTGGTGTTGTCCAGAGGGTAGCTTTGCCCTTTGTCGAAGGGCCAAATCGCTGTACCTCCTTCATGACTGACGCGAAGGACCTTCCGCTTTGGGTCGTAGAGCAGTATAGAACACCATGAAGCATCGCTGGCGTGTATCAATCGTGCGCCAAGCTGACGAAGGCTGGCTTGCTCGGCCCAGTTCTGCTTGGAGGCGAGAACACGATACCATGCCTGTATGGCCGTCTGACATCTGTTCAGGTCGGCGGCGGAGAAGGGACTACGCTCTGCTATAAAATAAAGCTCGGCCAGCCCTACGATTTTCCCTTCCACAGTGATGGGAATGGCCTGTAGCATCTGGAAGCCGGACTTGAGCAGGCTCTCCCGCCGGCCCGGTTCTTGATCCAGTTCTCCAACTGACAGGGCAAAAGGCTTGCCCTCCTCAATGGCCTGCCGGGACAGCGGATACTGATCGTCGAGGGGGAAGTGACGGCCTTCACCCTCAGACCATGACAAATCGGCTACTTCAGCCAGTTGGATCAGCATGTCCGTCTGTCTGTCCCAGAATGAGATCAGGCACCACTTGACTGACAGGGCGTCCATGATCTGCCAAGCCGCCGTTTCCAGTGCCTTCTCGATAGCCAGCGTACGGGATGCGGCTTCGCTGGTCTTCAGCAGAAGCGTCAGCTCACGAATGCGGCGTTGGGTCTCGCTGAAGAGACGCGCATTGCCGATGGCGATAGAGGCCGAACGAGCCAACCCTTCCAGTATCTCGATGTCACTTTTGTTGAAGGCGGCTTTCCGTTCATCCATGACTTCCAGCACGCCGGCTACCTCTCCCTGCACCAGCAGAGGAACTACAGCCAGCGAGCGGCTCTGGATGCCGGCCAGAGCGTCAATCTCGCCCTTGAAGCGGGCGTCCTCGGCGGTGTCCTCTATCAGCACAGCTCGCTTCTCGCGGACCGCATAGCCTGCCGCCCCTTGTCCGACTGGCAGTCGCAGTCCTGCCAGCTTGGAAGTGTCCAACCCGACTGCCGAGTGAAAGGTTAGAACGCCCTCCCGCTGGACATGCAACAGCGCGACGGCGGCAGTTGCGTTAAGTGCCTGTCTCGCCTCGCTCAAGATGTTGCCAAGTACCTGATCCAGCGAGAGTGTTGAAGTGATCGCCTCAGAGGCCCGGTTCAGGGCAACCAGACGCTGTGTCTGTTTGGCAAGAGCCTGCTCCCGCCGTTTCTGCTCGCTTAAGTCTGTGACTACGATGATGCGCTCATCGCCTTCCTGCCCCTCAGCAGACGGGGGACTGCCGGCCTGTACGGCCAGAACGGGCATGTATTCTCCATCGGCGCGTAGCAGGCGGGTCTCAAATGAGGAGGTGCGGATTGGTCTCGCTTGAGAGAAAATGGCCTGTAGACGCTCCCGGTCTTCGGGATGGAATAAGTCTTCGACATGGCGGGCGCGGAGTGTTTGTGTCGGCCTGCCGGTCATCCGGGAAAGGCGGCGGTTAGTGTACCTGATCTGGCCTTTGCTATCACAGACCAGCAGACCATCGCCCATAGTGTCCAACAGCATCTGGCGGAAGGCACGCTCATGACTGCTTTCTGCTTCCTGTTCGGCTAAACGCTGCATCAGGTTGGCATTGCTGACCACCATCGAGGCTTGACTGGCAATAACCGAGAATAGCTGTTGACCGCGTGTGGTCTCTACATCGCGCGGCTCCAGCGAGCCAAGCAATAGACATCCCAGCGGCGTGCCTGCCATCTGGAGCGGCAGGATGGTGACAAAATACAGGTTAAGGTTCTCACAGGCACGGTAAACATCCTTCTCACCCATCTCGTGCAGTCGGGAGAGGGGAAGGTTGAAGTTGGCTATGCCCCCCAGCGCTGTCCTGACCAGCAATCCCCGCTTTGGCTCAAAGGGGATGACTACTTCGCCCCCGTTCGGGGATAAGGCACGGATGAACTGTTCTTTGGCATGGTCGCCCTGACTGGCCGCTACAGCCCGGCTGACTAGCATCCGACGCCGGGGATCAATCGTTAACAGCCACGCCAAGTTGCATGGCAGGATGGCAAGGGTGGCATGGACAATCTCATTTAGCAGGCGCTCGCTCTGATCGAGGCTGATACCCGCATGAGTCAACAAGGCATGCAAGCGGGCTTCAAGGTCACTGAGCGCAATCGGCTTAGTGACATAGTCCGTGGCCCCTGCCATCAGGCCTTCAAAACGCCCGACTGCCGGCCCATGAGCGGTGATCAGGATGACAGGGATACGGCTTGTCCGTTCCCCAGCCCTAAGACGTTTACAGGTTTCGATGCCGTCCATATCGGGCATCATGACGTCCAGCAGAATAATGTCAGGCCGTTGTGACTCGGCAATCTGGAGGGCCTCTGAACCGCTACTAGCGGTCAGTACCTCATATTTGCGCAACTTGAGCCAGTCGCGCATTAATGTAATGGTTGCGGGATCGTCATCAACGACCAGTATTTTTGCCATTGTTCCTTGCCTAAATCTCCTGTTGACGCCAGTAAAGAGAAGTATAAGCAAGTCTCAGCCCAATGACAATTTGACAGGCCGCAGGTTAAGGGGACATCATCTCGTTTGAGCGCGATTGATTGTGCTATACTATATGCGCACTCACCTGCTGCATCGTCAGCCCTCATCGGCTGGACTGCTTTTTTTTCAGGGATGAGTCATCCACCCGTTTTCTCGCAAAAGGCATCCGGCTATGTTCTCGCTGATTGTCTATCTGGCCCCTTTCCTGCTGGGTGTTTTGTTGCTGGTATCGCTGATTGGTGCATACACCAATCTGCGCCGCGCCCGCAAAGCACCCTATTTTCGGATACGCCGTGACTCCAGCCGAGCTGGGTGGCGGTGGGTGCTGCTCGTGGTTGTATGTGCGGGCGGGATCACAGCTTCTCTCAGAGTGCGCCAGCTTGTTCCGCCGCCGCGTCTGGAGGTAGCCTTCCCCCGTCCGCCTGAGCCAACCCCCACGTTTAGTCTGGACGCTATTCTATCTGTGACAGACAATCTCAGCCTGACACCCAAACCATTGTTCGAGGCACCGCCCACCATTACACCTACTGTACCAACCCCAACTCTGACGCCTACCCCGCCTATTGCCACGGTGGCTTCGGTGGTGACTCCGCCGGCCAACGCTGTCCTGCGGATCACGGCTGTTTCCAGCGGTATTTCGTCAGCCTTAGAGCCGGTCAATGTGAATACCACATTTCCGGCAGGGATACCCCGCCTATACTACTGGATTGAGTTCTCCAACATGGCGAATGGGCTTTCTTGGTCTAGGGTGTTACTGTTAAACGGCAACGTGATCCGCAGTGAAAGCGAAACATGGGAGCGCGGCACGGAGGGGATTGCTTACTACTGGTTTGAGGCACAGGGCGGCTGGCCTGCCGGTGAATATGAAATCCGGTTCTATATAGGAGACAGGCTGGCCGCTTCACAGACGTATACTCTAGTGGATTAATTGTTCTGCCAGTGCCTTAGGGGCGGCTCCCTATTTGCGGCCTGCCTCAACCGTGCGCCCCAGCCATATCCCGATCCCCAGCAGGATGGCGGTCAGCGCAATAGCAACAATAAGCTGAGCGGTGGTCAGCCGCAGACCCGGGTCAGGAGGGGCAACGGCGGCCAGCTCCCGCCCCTCGCTTTCGGGGTCGGGCTGGGCGACAGCAACATAGACTGTAATGGCTGTATCAGGCAGTTCTTGGTCTTCGTACTGTGCCAGCACGGTTTTGATCTCATGAACGCCTGACGGCAATCCTTCAATGGTGTAGTTCAGGGCGCGTACTTCGGCGATAAGAGTGCCGTCTAAATAGACCCGAATGCGATTGTTGTACAATCCAAAGTCAAAGAAGTCAACGCGCATCTCAAGCGGTATGTTGCCGCTTTCGAATGCCTGCCCATTGACCGGCGTGAGAAGAGCCAGCCTAGGGGATGGCAGATCAACAGTAAACTGGTAACTTCCGCTGACAATAGTAGAACTGCCCAGGCCGCTGACCGTGTAGCTGACGGTATAACGGCCTTCAAACAGCGGCGGGAGCGATACGCGCAACACGAAACGGTTAGCCGGGTCTATGAAGCCGTCCCGCTTGTCAATGCGTTCGCCGGCCTCATTGGTGACTTGAATCGAGGTATAGGCGTCGCTCAGGATGCGGTCGAAGGTCAGAATTATCTCAGCGGGGGGAGTAGACAGTACCGCATCCGGCGGCGGGGAGGCATCACGCAGTACAGGCTGTGCATGAGCCGGTGCGGCGTAGACCAGGGCGCCGAGCAACAAAACAATGCTCATCCCGCTGTAGATAAGGGTTTTGCGTACCATAGAGCGTACTCCTTGAGGCTGACTTTCAGCCTGAGCGCCATGTCAATCTGGACCTCTGAGTATCAGGGGCTGAGCGCGGATCGCTTCCGCCTCCATTATAACACTTCGGGGGGGTCTACATGAGGTCTCTGCTGGTTGTTCCCGCTAAAGGCGTCCTTCTGATTATTACCGTTGTAGCGGCCTTGATCGCTGTTGCCGGCTGGCTGTGGATGTGGCCTGCCGAACAGGATATCGAGGCACGGGGGTACGGAATTGTGCCGCTTCAGTTAGCCTTTACCCCTCAGCGTGCTGAGGCAATTCTGGAGGCATGGGGGCCGGACGGACAAAGCTCAGCGCGGGCGGGTATGCTGAGGGATTTCCTGTTCATGGCCGGCTATGGGCTGGCGTTTGCCTCAGTGACGCTGTGGGTAGCACGGGCACAGAGCGGCTTGCTCCAACAGGCCGGCCTGACGCTGACTTTGATGCCCCTGGCGGCGGTGCTTCTTGACGCGCTAGAGAATATCCTGCTTCTGAGTGTGCTTGGGATCATGCCGCCCCCGCCTGTGCCGATCCTTGCGGCGAGTCTCTCAGCCTCCATCAAGTTCTTACTGCTGGCGTTGACAATCCTCTACTGGGTGGCCGGCGGGGTAGCCCGGATTGCCAAGAAGGCCTCTCGTGAGGGTTGATGATCTTCCTTCTCTCAGCTATGATCGCACCCTCAATAAGAGTTGACCACACAACGAGGTGAGAGGATTGACATGCCGCGCCTGAAAATGATTTTGAACCCCGCCGCCGATCACGGGCACGCTAGCGAACTGGGACTACCTTTGCAGGAGCTTCTGGATAGACAGGCACAGGCCGCTTCCCACGACGGCCGTAGTTATGAACTGTCATGGGTCAGGACGGAGCATCCCCGCCACGCTGCTGATCTGGCCGCCGTGTCTGCTGAACAAGGCTACGATGTCGTCGTTGCGATTGGAGGAGATGGCACAGTTCATGAGGTGATCAATGGCCTGATGCAGGTTGCCCCTGAGCATCGTCCTAGGCTGGGTGTTATACCGGCTGGCTCTGGCAACGATTTCGCCGCCAACTTAGGGTTGCCTTCCCATCCCTTTGAGGCGGCTCGTGCCCTGTTCGGCTCCAGTGACCGCCCGGTTGATGTCGGCCTTATCACCGGCCAGAATGGCCAGCATGAGTACTGGGACAACACGATTGGGGTTGGCTTCAGCGGAGCAGTCAACATTGCCACCCGCCATTTGCGCCGCTGGCGGGGCTTCATGTTGTACTTTATTGCCACGCTGGAAACGATCCTATTTCGCCCGCCTGCTCTCAACGTCCGGCTGACCATTGATGACCAGCCGCCCTTCGAGCGCCCGATCAGCATGTTGAGCCTGTGTAACGGCCCGCGTGAGGGAGGAGGCTTCCCGGTGATGCCCGGCGCCCTCATGGATGACGGGTTGATCAGTTATGCGATCATGCGTAAGATGGGGCGCATCAACATGCTGCGCTTTGTGCCGGTTGTGATGAAAGGCAAACATTTTAGCTATCCCCGCTTTTTCGAAGGGGGGACGGCTCAGCGGTTTGAGATTGAAAGCGACAGGGCAATGGCAATCCACACTGACGGTGAGGTCTACAGTTCATGGGAGTCGGATGTCCGGCATATTGTGGTGAGCATGATGCCCGCCGCCATTCGCGTCCTTAACGGGGCTTAGGGGAGAGCCTTTGCCCTCAGATGAAAGGCCGGGCTATGGGATGTTAACACTGGCTCGTGCCCTTGTGGACTATGATCTGGACCTGTTGCAAATTATTGCCGCCCAATGGGACATTGACCTGATCGCCAGCGAGCGGATGGCCATGGTCGAGGAGCTGGCGGGGGCTATTCTACGCCCACAAGCAGTCGCGGCGGTCTGGGAGCGCCTCGCTGATGAGGAACGGCTGGCGATTTTCGATCTACTGGCCCATGAAGGGAGGCTTCCCTTCTCTCACTTTGTGCGTCGTTACGGTGAGATCCGCCCCATGGGGCCGGCACGCCGGGAGCGCGAAAAGCCATGGCTTTCGCCTGCTGGGGTCACTGAGGCGCTCTACTATCGGGGCCTGATCGTGCGGGCCTTCGAGCAGACGCCGGCAGGGGCACAGGAGTATATTGTCATCCCTAGCGACCTGCGTTCTCTGCTCCCTCAGCCAGAGCCGGAGTCTATCATACGCCCCCCCGGCTATGCTGTTGCCCCTCCGCGCAGGCTCAAAGACGGCGCTTACTCTGCCCCTGATGATGTGGCCACGTTGATCTCCTACCTCTTGTTGCGGGAAACGGATGCCCGTCAGTGGCTTGTCAATGAGCCGGTTGAGGTGATTGATCGCCACCTGCGCCGCCGCAACGAGTTTGCTTACCGTGCGTTGCTGGTCAGGCTCATGTACGATCTTGAGCTTGTTGTGGACTATGAGCTGTTGGGGCATGTTGTAACTCAAGTGGACAAAGAGGCCGCCCGGCCATGGTTACAGGCCCCCCGTCTTCACCAGTGCCGCTCACTGCTTGAGGCATGGCATGCCTCGACCACATGGAACGATCTAGCCTATACCCCCGGACTGGAAGCCGATACATGGCCCAACGACCCGCGATTAGCCCGTCAGGCCGTCCTTGCCGCTCTGAAGGATGTTCCGGCTGAGATATGGTGGAGCCTGGACGGGTTTATTGAATATCTCAAGCAGGCCAACCCAGATTTCCAGCGTCCTGAGGGTGACTATGCCGCTTGGTATCTGCGGGATGCTTACAGCGGCGAGATCATGCATGGCTTCCAATACTGGGATCAAATTGAGGGGGCACTGATCCGTTTCATCATCGAGGGGCCATTGCGCTGGCTGGGTGCAGTGCGTGCCGGGCAAGGGGCATTTCTTCTCACGCCGTTAGGGCTGGCATTACTTGGGCGGGGCGGCTGGCCCTCCCAGCCTGATCCCGAAGCACGGATTCGAGTAGACGAACAGGGTGTGATCAGCGTACCGGTTGAACTGAGCCGCTATGACCGGCTCCAGTTATCGCGGTTCGCCTCGTGGATCAGCGCCCCTCCGCCTGTACCTTATATTCCCGGCAGAGCCGAACGGGACGAGAGCGTGTATCAGTACCGCCTGACGCCGCAGGCTATCGCACGGGTGAGCGGCGAGGGGATCACGATCCCTAACCACATTGTCCCCTTCTTACAGCGTCTGTCTGGCCGCACCCTGCCGGCCAATGTACTTAAGATGCTTCAGGCATGGCATGAACGCCCCAATGAGGTGATTGTCGAGGATGCTGTCATCCTCACGGTCAAAGATTTGGCTGTGTACGAGCGCCTGCGAAAAAACGAGCGGGTGAACAAATGGCTGGGGCGGCAGGTTGGCCCGCGTGATCATGCAGTGCGCCGCGAGAATCTGCCGGCCTTGCTGAATGCGTTACGCGAGATGGGAATATTGCCCCTGTTTGAGGGGCATGAGAAGGACGACTGGCCATAGGTTTGATGTCATTGCTTCACCTGATTCTCTGCTGGCGCTGGCGGCTGAGCGTCCTTCTGCTCAGTGCTTTGTTGTGTGCGCTGATGGGCTGTACTGCCGTATCTGCGCCTGAGCCTCCATACGGCGGCTGTCAATCGGCTGACCGCTGCATTCCCACTCCTACGCCTGAGGTGTTGCCGACTCCCCTGCCGGTTAGTAGCCCAACCGCCGTTTCTACGCTTGAGCCTTCTCCTGCCCCCTCCTCTGAGGCTTCTCTTCCTCTGGCCCCTGTTGTGACCGGCACGCCTGACCCTTTCACCGGCCTGCGGATTGATGACCTTGCCTCCCGCCAGTATGGAGGGACAGGGATCGTGATCGGGGAAATGGTCAAAGTTGAGCCGAACTTCATCCAGTATGCCATGAGCTACGACAGTGACGGCTTGAGGATCACCGGCCTGGTGGACATTCCAACCGGCGAGGGGCCGTTTCCGGTAGTCATTGTCAATCATGGTTATCTGCGCCCGGAGGAGTATCAACCCGGCTTTGATAGCTGGCGCATTGCTGACTGGATGGCGGCCCGCGGCTACATCGCGCTGATGCCTGACTATCGCAATTATGGGGGGTCAAGCCTAGGCCCCAACCCTTTCCGAATCGGCTATGCGATTGATGTGATGAACCTGATCGCGCAGGTGGATTCCCTGCCGCAGGCCATGCCCGAACAGATTGGCATCATTGGCCACAGTATGGGCGGAGGGATCAGCATGTGGCCGATGGTGCTCAGCGGCGAAGTAGACGCCGTGGTCCTGTATGCCGCGTTGAGCGGCGATGTAGGCCGCAATTGGCATCATATCCGCCGGTACTGGGATCGGGATACCATGAATGCCCTGGCGCTGATTTATGGCACGCCAGAGCAAAGCCCCGAAGGCTATGCGCAGATTTCGCCTATCAACTATCTGGATCGTGTCCGGATGCCGGTCATGATTCATCACGGCACGATGGATGAGTCGGTGCCGTACTGGTGGTCAGCAGATTTGTATGAGCGGATGCAGGCTGTGGGACTGAATGTGACGTTTTGGCCTTACCCGGGCGGCGGCCATACACTGGGCGGACGCGGCTTTGAGACGATGATGGAGCGCAACCTGGCTTTCTTTGAACAGTATGTACGGGGCAATGTCAACACGCCTAACCCATGAAGAATGAGGGGTGCTATTTGAGTTCCCCCCAGTTCCGGCCAGTCTTCACATCGGCGCGGAGCGGGACGGCCATCGGGTAAGCGCCCTCCATGACCTCTTTGACTAACCCTGCCGCTTCTTCGACTTCTTCCTCCGGCGCTTCTAAAACAAGTTCATCATGTACCTGTAAGATCATCTTGCTGTGCAGTCCGCGTTCATACAGCGTCCTATGTAGCCGTATCATGGCGATCTTGATGATGTCAGCGGCGGTCCCCTGAATCGGCATGTTGACTGCCTCACGCTCAGCGGCTCGGCGCTCTAGATCGGTGCGCCGGGCGCCTGATGTGTTCTGAAAGACTTCGAAGTTACGCCGCCGCTTCAGCAGTGTCTCAACATAGCCTCTTTCGATTGCCATCCGGCGGGTTTCATCGAGGTACTGGCGTACTTTAGGGAAGCGCTCAAAGTAGGCTTTAATGAAAGCTTCTGCTTCTGGCACGGTCATTCCTGAGTCGCGGGCCAGCCTAAACGCCCCCATGCCGTACATCAGCCCAAAGTTGATAGACTTGGCGAGACTGCGCTGAGCACGGCTTACCTGCTCCAGCGGGATGCCAAAGATAGCGGCGGCAGTAGCGGCGTGAACATCCTGTTCTTGACGGAATGCCTCACACAGCGCCTCGTCACCGGACACATGCGCCAGGATGCGCAGTTCCACCTGAGAATAATCAGCCCCGATCAGCCTGCAACCCGGCGCGGCAATGAAGGCATCTCGAACTTTGCGGCCGGTTTCCGAGCGGATCGGGATGTTCTGCAGATTGGGGTCGCTTGAGCTGAGCCGTCCCGTCACCACACCGGTCTGGTTGAACGAGGTATGAATGCGTCCCGTGTAGGGGTTGACTAGGTCTGGCAGGGCGTCCAGATAGGTAGAGCGCAGTTTTTCCATCTCCCGATACTGGAGCAAAACCTCAATCACGCCGGTTGTATCTTGGGGCCGCAGCTCTTCCAGAACATCGGCGGCAGTCGAGTAGAAACCACTGGAGGTCTTACGCAGGCCTCTCGTCGGCAACTGGAGCTTTTTGAACAGCGCGTCGCTGAGTTGTTGGGTTGAGTTCAGGTTGAAGGAATAGCCGGCAATCTGAAATATCTCGTCGCTCAGGCGGGCCAGTATCTCGCCTGCCTCAACCGACAGACGCTGAAGCAGTGCTGTATCTACCAGAACGCCCGCCTGCTCCATGTCAATCAGCACAGGCACAAGCGGCATCTCGATCTCGTGAAACAGGTATTCCAGCCCATAGCGGCTCAGATCAGCCTGCAATGGCTCAACCAGCCGCAGAGTCACATCGGCGTCTGCCGCCGCGTATGGTGCGGCCTGCATGATCGGCACAAGGTCCATGGTGATCTGCTTCTTGCCTGTGCCGATGAGCTCCTCGATTTCGGTCATCTCGACACCCAGCCGCGAGAAGGCCAGATTCTTCAGCCCCAGCTTGCCGCGCGGTGAATCAGGGTGGATCAGCCATTCGGCGATCATGGTATCGAAGCTGAGGGGCACAACAGGCAGGCCGTGCCGTCTCAACACCAGCACATCAAACTTGGTGTGATGAGCCGCTTTAGGAATGTCAGGGTCTGTCATGACTGGTGTCAGCCGTTCAATGACCCGTTCAAGCGGCAACTGCTCGCCGTCACCGTTCTGATGCCCGATAGGGATGTAATACCCTTCGCCCGGCTCTACCGCCAGCGAGATGCCGACCAGCCGTGCCTGCATGGCGTCAAGGCTGGTTGTCTCCGTGTCAAAGGCGATCATCTTAGCTGAAGCCAGCCGATTGACCAACGCTGTTAATGTTTCTTCATCCTGTACAACACAAGTGCGGGTAGGAGGCTCGCCTGTGCTGACCGAGGGCTTCTCAGGAGAGGGGGCGGTTATGTCACCGAACAACGAAAGCTGTTGCCCCTCCTGGGGTGGTGATGTTTCCTCACCGGGATGGGGTATCTGTTTGAGTAACGAGCGGAACTCCAGTTCGCGGAACAGCGCCACGACCTTGTTCCGGTCGTAATCACGGGTGCGGCAGGATTCTAGATCGAATTGGACTGGTACGGTCGTGATGATCTCCGCCAGCTTGCGGCTGAGGTATGCTGACTCTCGCCCGTTTTCCAGTGCAGTGCGGGCGCGTTTGTCGGTTATCTCGTCTAGGCGGGCATACAGATTATCCAGCGTCCCGTACTGTTGCAGAAGGCGGGTAGCCGTCTTTTCGCCGATGCCTGCTACGCCGGGGATGTTGTCAGACTTGTCCCCGATCAAAGCTTTGAGGTCAACAAGCTGGCGTGGTGAGAGACCATACTTCTCTTGCACGGCGGCCGCATCGAACAGTTGTACTTCACCGCCGTCGCGCCCAGGCAGTTGGACGGTGGTGTGTTCGTCCACAAGCTGGAGCAGGTCTTTGTCGCCGGTCACGATCAGAGTATGTAAGCCCAACTCGCTTGCCCGCCGCGCTACCGTGCCGAGGACATCATCTGCCTCATATCCCTCTACTTCCAGTGTTGGGATGTTAAAGGCCTTTAGAACGTCGTGGATGCGGTCGATCTGCACTTGGAGGCTGTCCGGCATCTTGGCGCGGGTCGCCTTGTAGTCGGCAAACAGGTCATCCCGGAATGTACGCCCTACATCGAAGCTTACCGCAAGGTAATCAGGCGGGTCAGCCTCGCTGATCAAGTTGACCAGCGTGCGCGTGAAGCCAAAGGTCGCATTGGTTGGCTCGCCCCGGCTGGTAGTCAGTTCCTGCTGGATGGCAAAAAACATCCGGTAAGCCAGCCCGTGCCCGTCAATCAGCACCAGCCGCTTTGTCTTTGTACCTTGCTCTGGCATTGGGAAGCCGCCTTTCAAACGAAGAGAGCACCCTTACTTACTAGAACGGGTGAGCGATCAACATACTCTCATCATACCACAATCAGGGGAGGGATGCAGGGCCGGCAAACAACCAAAAATCAGGCAGGCCCCAAGAAGAAGGAGCCTGCCTGTCTAAGAACTTCTTACTCCTCAACGCAGGAGCTTTTCATGTTACCACTACCGAATTTTCACCCCCGTAGGGATGAGCCACATATTTATCGGCTTCCCAGTCATTATGCCACTCATTGCCGTTGACAAAGTAGCGGTACTGGTACTCTTTACCTGCCTCAAGCTCGACAGTAGCTTTCCAGACACCGTGCTCATCCTGTTCCATAGGGGTAGCCATCTTGTCCCAGCTATTGAAGTCCCCCACCACATAAGCTGAACGCGCTGTGATGGTTGAGGGTAAAATAAACGTCACAAGGCATACCTTACCATCTGAGCCGTAGCGTTTATCTAACATGCTGGTTTCTCCTGAGTTGCCCTGAGTTAAGACGAGAGCCTGTCTTCATGATAGCCTTACAGGATGACAATGTCTAGTGAGTCAGGATTTTGCTCAGGAATTGTTTCAGCCGCTCATGCTTCGGGTTAATGAAGAGTTCCTCCGGTGTGGTTTCCTCGATCACCTGCCCGTAGTCCATAAAGATAATACGGTTGGCGGCGGCACGGGCAAAGCCCATCTCATGGGTCACAACGACCATCGTCATGCC
Source organism: Anaerolineae bacterium (assembly GCA_034435015.1). Lineage (GTDB taxonomy): Bacteria > Chloroflexota > Anaerolineae > Aggregatilineales > UBA3940 > DAOTYH01. The sequence continues at coordinate 30,706 of DAOTYH010000011.1, forward strand.
GCCCTTGGCCAGCTCCAGCATAACATCCAGTACCTCTTTGATCATCTCCGGATCGAGTGCAGAAGTTGGCTCGTCGAACAACATGATCTTGGGATTCATGGCCAATGCCCGCGCGATAGCCACGCGCTGTTGCTGACCGCCCGAAAGCTGGCTGGGATACTTCTCAGCCTGTTCGGGTATGCCAACCCGCGCGAGCTGTTCTCTGGCGATGCGCTCGGCCTCTTCTTTGGAGCGTCCGCGCACAATGCGCTGGGCCAGCATGATGTTGTCTAGGACGGTCAGGTGAGGAAAGAGGTTGAAAAGCTGGAAGACCATTCCCACCTCAGCACGGACAGCGTTGAGGTTGGTATGGCGGTCGGTCAGGCAGATGCCGTCCACCCAGATTTCCCCTCGTGTTGGGGTTTCCAGATGGTTGATACAGCGCAACAGGGTGCTCTTGCCGGAGCCGCTTGGCCCGATGATCACGACTACCTCGCCGCGCTTGACGCGCAGGCTGACTCCCCTGACCGCCTCTACACGCCCAAAGCTCTTATAGAGGTCCTGCACAACAATAATGTCATCGGATGGTGGAGCTTGGACGGCCACTGCTCAATCTCCTTTCCAACATCCTGACGCCTAACGACAGCAACAAGGTCATACTGAGGTACATGACGGCTACCGTGTTGAAGACCTCAAATACCCGAAAGGTACTCGAACGTTGAATCCGGCCTAACTGGGTCAACTCAGGGACCGCCAGCACGGTGGCCAGCGAAGAGTCCTTCAACAGGGCAATGAAGTCGTTGCCCAGCGGCGGCAGTACACGGCGGATGGCCTGCGGCAGGATCACATAGCGCATGGCCTGAAAGTAGGTCATGCCCAGCGAACGGGCCGCCTCCATCTGCCCATGTTCGATAGACTGAATGCCTGCCCGGAAGACCTCAGCCTCGTAGGCGCCGTAACCAAACGCAAGCGCAATGATGGCCCGCGCTTCAAAACTGACGTTACGCAGGTTGAGATTTGCCAGAAAGTCAAGGTTGAGCCTGTTGCCTAGCCCAGCTAACAGATCAATCACGATGGGGAGTAGGACAAAGGCGAAGTAAAGGATCAGGACGACAAGCGGGACACCGCGCACAATCTCCACGTAGAAGGTGGCAATGTTGTTTAGGATAATATTGCTGGATACACGGGCCAGCCCGGCGATCAGCCCCAGCACGGTTGCTATGGCGAAGGCGATCAGGGTGATACGGATGGTCAATATCACGCCTTCAGTGGCCTCTGCTTCGGGCCTTCCAAAGACCATGATGTTGAATGTCTCACGGTAACCGGAGTTAGTCAACACGGCATAGATGAACAGCAGGGCGATCAAAATAACGAGGGAAACCCACCACGGCACGCGTGCCAGTCTCTTCTTCCATCGGGAGCCGCCCGCACCTTCCTCTTCCGTGATCTGGACTCTTTCAGATTGGTCGCTCACCTTTGCTCCTCAGGAATACATTGGCTTCGGCAGGGTAAAAATGTGGGCAGGGTGCGGCCCTGCCCACATATCTCAAAGACGACAAACTAGGGGTTGAACCACTTGTCATTGAGTTGCTGGAGCGTTCCATCAGCGGCCATGGCGGCAAGGGCCGCGTTGAACGGCTCGATCAAGTCGCTGTCGGGCGGGAACACCAGCGCTAACTGCTCATCGGAGGTGACACCGGGGATGATCTCAAGCTGGCCAGGGTTAGCCTCACTGAGGCCGACAGCCAGCACCGTATCAACTACCACCGCATCTACGTCACCGGCCAGCAGGGCCTGAGCGGCGGTTGGGAAGTCCTCAAAGCTCTGAACCCGATCCGCTCCAAGGAAATCAATGGCCGCGATCTCGTTGGTTGTGCCGATCTGGGTGGCCGCTACGAAATCGGGGTTGGCCTTGAACTCCTCAGGTGTGGTGAACCGATCTTCGCCCGCACGCACCAGCAGAACCTGCCCGATTGTCACGTAAGAGCAGGAGAAAGCTACCTGCTGGGCACGCTCTTGGGTATAGGTCACACCGTCGAACAGGACATCGTATTCACCTGCCGCCATAGCAGGGAAGATGCCCTCCCATGCTGACTCGCGGAAGTCAGGGACGCAGTTCAGGCGCCTGCAGATTTCGCGCCCCACGTCGTAGTCCCAGCCAACTCCCTGACCGGTTGCCGCGTCAATCGAGTTAAAGGGCGGGTAAGCATTCTCGACCGCCATAGAGACCGTGCGCCCGCCTAGATCGGGGACTTCGCCGGCCTCAAGTTCAAAGCAGGTTGGAATCACAGCGGGCGGTCCTGCCTCTTCTGCAGGGGCTGCCTCTTCCGCAGGGGCTGTCTCTTCCGCAGGGGCTGTCTCTTCCGCAGGGGCTGGAGTGCCTCCTCCACAGGCCGCTAGCACCACCGCTAGAGCGAGCAGTAACACTATGAGCAATCCATATTTACGCATAATTGGTCTCCTTCTCCCTCCGTGTTAGAATGGTCCTTGCGCGAGTACCCCTATTATAAGGCCATTTGTTGCCTGTAAAGACAGGGACTCGGAAGTTAATTAAACATCATAAGAAAATGTATGTCTGTTGTCAACCCTGAAAAAGTTGGGTCGTGTTATTTTCAAATAAAAGTATCACCTAGTAATTCACGAGTGAAGATGCCGCCCTATGGAAGACAAGAAAAGACCACAGTCCTCTGTGAGTGCGTCTTATTTTGCAACCATCGTCAAAAGCGGGTAACTTACTATGGCATCTGGGGTTATCAATCAGAACAGGCGAGAGAGGCTTTATCCGGGGCGTATACCCTGTAACCTCCCACCTTCAGAGAGGAGCTGCATCCAATGAGCATTTCCGAACAGGAGCGGATGGATATTTTTGCTAAGGCGTTTGGCTTCACTCGCGCCCGTGAGGCTCAGGCCATGGGGATTTATCCCTTCTTTATCCCCTTTGATGACTCAGAAGGCACAATTGTCCGCTTTGGTGGCCGTGAGGTCATCATGATTGGCTCAAACAACTATCTTGGCCTGACCACTCACCCCAAAGTGCGGGAGGCCGCTATCGAGGCAATACGTCGCTACGGGACAAGTTGCACAGGCTCGCGTTTTATGAACGGTACACTCTCCCTGCACCGTGAGCTTGAGGCTCGTCTGGCCGCCTTTGTCGGCAAGGAGGCGGCCCTGGTTTTCAGCACGGGCTACCAGACCAACGTTGGCACGATCTCGGCGGTCGTAGGGCGCGGTGATGTTGTCATTACCGACAAGGAAGATCATGCCAGTATCATTGATGGCTGTCGCCTGTCCTACGGCGAGATGAAGCGCTTCAAGCACAGTGACATGCAGGACTTGGAGCGGGTGCTGAGTTCTGTTGATCCCAAGGCGGGCAAGCTGGTGATTGTGGATGGTGTGTACAGCATGGGCGGCGATATAGCCCCCCTGCCGGAGATCGTCCCTCTGTGCGAGAAATATGGCGCACGCCTGATGGTAGATGATGCCCATAGCGCCGGTGTGCTGGCACAGGGACACGGCACAGCGGCCCACTTTGGCTTGACCGACCGTGTAGACCTGATCATGGGAACGTTCAGCAAGTCTTTTGCCTCGATTGGCGGTTTCATTGCCGGTGACGATCAGGTGATCCATTTCATCCAGCACCATGCTCGTTCACTGATCTACAGTGCCAGTCTGCCTGCCCCGAATGTAGCCGCTGTCCTGGCCGCGTTGGACATCATCGAGAACGAGCCGGAATATGTACAGCGTGTATGGGATAACACAGCCCACATGAAGAAGGGCTTGATAGAGCTTGGCTTTGATGTTGGAAACAGCCAGACGCCTGTTATCCCGGTCATCATCCGGGATGACGGCCTGACCCTGATGTTCTGGAAGGCGCTGTTTGAGGCAGGGGTCTTCACAAACCCGGTCATCCCGCCTGCCGTCCCGCCGAACATGGCCCTGTTACGTACCAGCTACATGGCCACCCACACATTTGAACAACTTGATCGTGCGTTGGAGATCATGGGGCGTGTCGGCAAGGAGATGGGGATCATCCACTAACTGGCAGGCAAGGCAAACAAGAGAGGGGGCTTTGTACCCCCTCTTTTTTTATTTCTCCTCACCCCTAATGAATGCCTCGACCTTAGCGCGGGCGACGTCGTCGTGGAACTGCACAGGCGGTGACTTCATGAAGTAACTGCTGGGAGCAATCAGCGCGCCGCTCAATCCCCGATCCAGCGCCAGCTTGGCACAACGCACAGCGTCAATGACCACACCGGCGGAGTTAGGGCTGTCCCACACTTCCAGCTTGAGTTCAAGGTTCAGCGGAACGTCGCCGAAGGTACGCCCTTCCAGCCGGATGTAGGCCCATTTGCGGTCAGTCAGCCATGCCACGTAGTCGCTGGGGCCAATGTGAACGTTATCCGCGCCAAGCTCATGATCCACCTGGGAGGTGACTGCGTTGGTCTTGCTGATCTTTTTGCTCTCCAGCCGCTCACGCTCCAGCATGTTGTAGAAGTCCATGTTGCCGCCCACGTTGAGCTGGCTGGTACGCTCCAGGCGGACGCCGCGATCTTCGAACAGGCGGGCCAGCACACGATGGACAATCGTTGCCCCGACCTGACTCTTGATGTCGTCGCCAATTACCGGCAATCCCTTCTCGATGAACCGCTGTTGCCAGTATTCCTCACGGGCGATGAATACAGGGATGCAGTTCACAAAGGCACAGCCTGCGTTGAGCACCTGCTCGACATACCACTTGGTAGCCTGCTCACTGCCGACAGGCAGGTAATTGACCACAACATCTGTGCCAGTGTCTTTGAGTATCTGAGTGATGTTGTCTGTCTTGCCCGGCGCCTTCTTGATCTTCTGGCTGAGGTACTTGCCCAGCCCGTCGTGCGTCATCCCGCGATGGACTGGCACTTTGAGTTTAGGCACGTCAGCAAATTTGATGGTGTTGTTGGGGCCTGCCCAGATGGCCTCTGAAAGGTCCTTGCCGACCTTCTCGATATCAATGTCAAAGGCGGCGCTGAACTCAATATCGCTGATATGGTATCCCCCCAGATTGACGTGCATCAGGCCAGGGATCATCTCATCTTCTTTTGCGTTTCGATAGTAATGCACGCCCTGTACCAGTGAACAGGCGCAGTTGCCAACGCCAATGATGGCAACACGTACTTTCTTGCTCAAGATGTCCTCCTTCAGGTTAGTTCTCTATGATCAGGTCAGCTGATCCATTCGCGGTTGAGGGGGTCCCAACTGCGATGTTTATAGGCCCGCTTGCACTCACGGCAAATCTGTGCCGCATCGAGATCACGGGTCACATTACGCCAGCGCCACCGCACTGTCACCAGGTGATAGCGGCAGGTCGGGCGCTGGCAGATTGGGCAGATGATGCCCTCTGCCAACCCAGCTCCTCCCAGACTACGTGCTTCGGCAGGGTTTTGCTCACAGATGTAACAGCGTGTGACGGCCACCTTTGTACTTCCCTCAGTGTGTAGAGCAGGCCAATGATGCTCCCACCTGCAACAGAATTATATCGGGCGTTCGGGTGTTTCTCAAAGACATCAGAGCGATGATGCCCCCTTACGCCGTGTGTCATACCGAGCCTATGATATACGTCACTTGCGGCCTGCCCCTGCCTGATCTACCCTTATCTTGATATTTAAGATAACTAGTGCCTAATTTTCGGATTTAGCCCGAACGAGGCACATTCTAAGGTTAGAAGCCATGTTAGAAATCACTCGGCAGGCTGACTACGCTCTCCGTGCTGTAGTCGAGGTAGCGCGGTTGCCCAGCGGTAGTCGTGTTCCAACGTCCCTGATTGCCTCAAGGCAGAAGATACCTCTGCCCTTCCTTGCTAAGATCATCTCCCAGCTTGTGGTACGCGGCATTCTGGAGGCTACGCGCGGTGCCAGCGGCGGTGTGGGTCTGGCTCGCCCGCCGGAAGCAGTCACCATGCGGGAGGTCATTGAGGCCATTGACGGCCCCATTAACCTCAACCGCTGTACCCGTGATCCCTCCGTGTGTGAGCTTTCAGGGGGATGTCCGTTCTGTGAGATCTTCACTGAGGCACAACGCTCATTGGTGGAGCGGCTGGACAAAACGACTCTGGCTGATTTGGTTGCTCGTGTGGAGGCGATGGAGAAAGCGGCCCTCTGATCGAGTCTCCTCATGCCTCGATGCGCTCTAGGGGAAATCCACGCCGGATACGGAAGTGATCAAAGTCGCGGGCCACGATAACCGCCGGGAAAATTTCCTCTGCCTCGGCGGCAATGTCGCGTTCCCTGTAGCGGCGGGAAAGGTGTGTCAGGATGAGGTTCTGAACACCGGCAGAGCGTGCCAGTTCGGCGGCCTGCCGTGCTGTGATATGCCCGAACTGACGTGCCAGATCAGCCTCGTAGTCCAGATAGGTAGCCTCAGAGACCAGCACATCTGCGCCCTCGACGAACTGAGCTAGACCTTCGATACTGCCTACATCGCCTGTCAGGCACAGTTTGGTGCCGGGGATCGATTCGCCCAGCACATCATCAGGCTGGATGAGCCGCCCGTCTGGCAACAGCAGAGGCTGTCCGGACACCAGCATACGCCGCTCCGGCCCCTGAGGCACTCCCAGTGCCTCAGCTTTGTCGTTCAAGAAGGGACGGCGTGGTTTCTGAGCGAAGCAGAAACCAAAGCAATCTGCTCCCCGATGCTCAACCGGAAAGGCAGACAGCTCGAAACTGTCATCTTCCATCAGGAGGCCCGGCTTGATCTCATAGAGCTGGATGTCTACTGGCGGGTTTGCCCCGCGCAAGACCACTCCATAGATCAGGCTCTCAACCCGATCCAGCGTGGACTGGCCTCCCCATATCTCGATCCGCTCAGCGGCATCCCAGCGTGCGTAGGTGGAGATCAGCCCTGCCAGCCCCAAGATGTGATCGAGATGGCCATGAGTAAGCAATATCTTATCGAGGCGGCGGAAACCCAGCCCACTGCGCAATATCTGGCGCTGAGTTCCCTCGCCGCAGTCTATGAGGAAGCGGTACTCATTATACATGACGATCTGAGCACTCAGCCCGCGCTGTACTGAGGGAGCGCTGGCCGACGTGCCCAGAAACACGATTTCAAACACACATTACCCTTGTAAGTGGCCGGTAATTAAGCGCTTAACGACGCGCGTAGCGTCCCATCAGCTCAGCTTCGGCCAAGATGTGACCATGGATACGCTTGAGCACTTCCTGGCGTGTGGCGCCAGCCGGCAGATTGATCGGTTCGTCCAGTGCAAACAAGCGAAAGTAGTACCGATGAGCCGGGCCGCGCGGAGGGCAGGGGCCGCCATAACCGATCCGGCCAAAGTCATTCCGCCCCTGAATGCCGCCCCAGCTCAGCCGCTCGGTGGTCGGAACACCTTCGCGCAACAGGCGGAAATCCGCTGGAATGTCATACAGCACCCAGTGAGTCCATGTGCCGCGCGGAGCATCTGGGTCGTCACAGATCAATGCAAAGGCGGCAGTCCCCTCCGGCGGGTCAGTCCACTCCAGGGGAGGCGAGACGTCCTCGCCGTCACAGGTATAGCGGATTGGGATAGTTTCCCCTGCCTCGAAAGAATCGCTCTTTAGAGTGAAGTCCATGTTCCGCTCTCCTCACCCTCTTGCATAGCGGAGTCAGCCCGGCAGGGCCGGGACTTCAAAATAGAAAGCTAGGCCCGTTGTTGGAACCACCGCATATCTAGCCAGTTGATCAACTGGCGGGCCACCGGATGAGATATGCGGGCAGAAGCCTCAAAACGCTGGGGCGAAAAGGCATACATACGGACATAGTGCGGCCGCAGGACAAAGATGAAGTAATCATCCTCCCAACGCTTGCTGGTCCACAGAAAGGCCACCCCTGCCTCACGGCGCATGAGATCAAGCCAGCGGCGCTTATCGTAGTTGCTCAGGTTTTCCAGATGGAAGCGCAATGCCAGCATGTGGTTGAGGGTGAAGATCGCCTCTGTGGCATCCTGATCGCTGTAAATATCAAATGTCAGCATGGCGCTGGAATCTTGGCTGGTGAGCATAGCTGTTGCACGGTTGGCCGGGCGCGTGTCTTGCGGTGAGCGGGCAATTGAGGTCATCAGCGGCGCGTTGGCAAACCGGCGTGACAGCTCAGTATCCAGGTCAATCTCGCCGCGCAAGAATTGCTTGATGGTGACAGGCGCCTGATCGATCTTGATGCTCCGGCGGAGTGAGCCGGTGCCGCTCAGGTCTCGGAGCAGGCGCTGGCGGTCTTGCGCCGAGATACGCGCTTGAGAGGCAAGCGCGGCAGGGTTTAACCGCCCTGTGCCTGCCGGCAGGCCGTCACGCGCGAACTGCTCATTCCGGGGCGTGCCGATAGTCGGTGTGTCGCCGGGGTCATAGTCAAAGTTATCGCTCATGAGTGTTTTTGTTCCCTACTATCCTCGCATACTCAGGTTCACTATAGCACGGTCTGGCCTGTCACGGCAAGTAGGTGAGATATGGATTAATCTGGAGGAATGCCGGGAAGCCTCTGCCCTGCTTTCATTCGAGGAAAAGTGGACAAGCGGGGGATTCGCTTCTAAACTTAAGTTGTGACCTTGAAAGGTCATATCTTACCCTAAGATGCAAGAAGGAACTATTTGAGGAATGTCAACTCAGCCATGGCATAGCCTGCCGCCTCAGCAGGTTCTATCTGAATGGAAGGTTGGGCTGGATGAGGGCCTCAGTTCTGCCGAAGCCAGCCAAAGGCTCGAAAAATACGGGCGCAATGAGTTGCGCGAAGCGCCCCGGCCCGGCTTTCTACAGCGTCTGCTCAATCAGTTCAAGAGCATGGTGGTGTTGCTGTTGATTGCCGCCAGCCTTGTCTCGGCTCTGTTAGGTGAATGGTATGAGGCTGGCGCCATCATCCTGATTGTCGTCTTGAACGCTGTTTTGGGGGTAGTACAGGAGGGACGGGCAGAGGAGGCTCTGGCCGCTCTGAGAAAGATGGCCGCCCCTGAAGCCCACCTGATCCGCGATGGGCATGTGATCACCTTGCCGAGTGCCGAAGTCGTGCCCGGCGATATTGTGCTTCTGGAGGCGGGCAACTACGTTCCTGCCGACATGCGCCTGATCGAGAGTGTCAACCTCCAGATAGATGAGGCCTCTCTGACAGGTGAATCGGTGCCTGTCAGTAAGGATGCCAACCACGAAGTTGGTCCTGAAGCCACGCTGGGCGACCGCAAAACAATGGCCTACAAGAGCACCATTGCTACCTATGGCCGTGGCAGGGGCGTGGTGGTGGCTACCGGCATGAACACAGAGATCGGTAAGATCGCTGAGCTGATCCAGTCGGTTGAAGAAGAACAGACACCCCTCCAAAAGCGGCTCGATCAGCTAGGGCGGTGGCTGGTGTATGCCGCACTGGCGGTCTGCGGCGTTGTCTTTCTGGTGGCTTTTGAGGGTGCCGCCGCGCGGTTCTCGCAGGAGCTTGGCATTCGTTCCCTGTCAGCTTTCTGGCAGGCTTTCAACGATGCTGCGCTTGGCCCTGCCATTCGCCTTGGCTTGCGTGACGCCGGCTTGGAGGCCTTTCTGACGGCAGTTGCGCTGGCTATTGCGGCTGTGCCGGAGGGCCTGCCTGCCATTGTGACGATCAACTTGGCGCTGGGGATGCGGGAGATGATCGCTCGGAATGCACTGATCCGGCGTCTGCCTGCGGTTGAGACATTGGGGAGTGCCTCAGCTATCTGCTCCGACAAGACTGGCACACTGACCCAGAACGAAATGACAGCCGTCAAGCTCTACATCCCTGATGTGATGGTGGATGTCACGGGCAAGGGCTACACCCCGGACGGGCGTTTTCACCGCAATGGGACGGAGATTGATCCCACTGACTTCCCTGAATTGACAAACCTGTTGACCGGTGCCCTGCTCTGTAGCGATGCCCGGCTGGAGGCCGATACCTCTGACAGCGGGCGGAACTTCCGTATTGTGGGTGACCCGACAGAGGGGGCATTGGTTGTAGCGGCGGCAAAAGCGAATTTAACGCGCGAGCGGCTGGAACAGCTTTACCCGCGCCGGGACGAAATACCGTTTGACTCGATCCGCAAGCGCATGAGCACTTTGCATAACGACCCGGACAGCAACCGCTACATCCTGTTCGTCAAGGGCGCGCCTGACATCTTGCTCAAGCAGTGTACTCATTTTTACAGCGATGGTGAGGTCAAGCCGCTGACGCCGGAGATGCGCGAGCACATCCTCAACGTCAACCGTAACATGGCTCAGGAAGCCCTGCGCGTGCTGGCGGTGGCCGAACGGCGTTTTGATAAACGTCCTGAGAGCCTCACCCCGGAAGAGCATGAGAAAGACCTCACCTTCATTGGATTGGTGGGCATGATTGACCCAGCCCGTCCGGAGGTGAAGCCGGCTATTGAGAAGGCCCGCCATGCCGGGATCAAGACGGTTATGGTGACTGGCGACTATCCGGACACGGCACGCGCCATTGCGAAGGAGATTGGCCTGCTTCAAGAGGAGGGGGAAGTCATCACCGGCGCACAGCTCCAAGATATGAGCGACGAGGAGCTGGCCAATGTCATTGACCGGGTAGATGTGTTTGCACGTGTCTCCCCTGAGCATAAGATGCGGATCGTGGATGCCTTCCGTAAAAGGGAATATGTTGTGGCCATGACCGGCGATGGGGTCAACGATGCGCCCGCCCTCAAGCGGGCCAGTATCGGCGTGGCGATGGGCATCACGGGGACTGATGTGACCAAAGAGACAGCCGATATGGTGCTGACCGACGATAATTACGTGAGTATTGTCAACGCGGTTGAGCAGGGCCGTATCATCTATGACAACATTCGCAAGTTTGTCTACTACCTGCTGAGTTGCAATGTCGCTGAGATTATGGTGATCTTCGTGGGTACACTGCTGGGTTATCCCAGCCCCCTCACAGCCATTCAGCTTCTGTGGTTGAACCTGCTGACCGATGGCGCTCCCGCGCTGGCGCTGGGCGTGGAAAAGGGTGAACCCGATGTGATGAACCGCCCCCCCCGCCCGTCGAATGAGCCTATCATTGACCGCACTATGCGTATCGGTTTGATCGTGCAGACCATTTTTATTGCCGGCGTCACGCTGATAGGCTTCTTCTTGGGGTACAACCAGGGCGGCCTGACGGAGGGACGAAGCATCGCCTTTACGGTGCTCGCGTTCTCGGAACTACTGCGGGCTTATACCTCACGCTCTGAGTACTATTCGGTATTCCGTATCGGCGTGTTTTCGAACAAGTATATGCAGTATGCAGTGCTGGCCTCTGTAGTCCTGTTGTTGATTGTGATCTACGTTCCCTTCCTCAACGACATCTTTGACACGGTGCCGTTGCCGCTGTCCGACTGGCTTGAGATCATCCCGCTGATGTTTGTACCTGCCATTGCCGCCGAGGTGACGAAGTTCTTCTTGAGGCGGGCGAGCAAGCCTCAGGCGCCTGCCGCCGCACCGGCGGGCGACTAGGCGCTCACAGGCCAAAGGCTGCTTTGACGTATAGCGGGCATTCCCTGCGGAATGCCCGCTTCTTATTTGTGCGGCTGTTGAGTATGCGGGCATATTTAGCATTACCTATGTATACTGATATATTGCACTTTATACTAATATATGGTACAATAAAAGAATAGGGCCATCTAAGACGACAGGAGCATCCTCATGGCACAGGTACAGAACAGCGATCTGGATATTACCGTCACCGGTTACCTGAGGCGGAAGCCGGTTGAATGGAAGCTGGACGAAATTATCCAGCGCATCCAGTTGCAGGGAGCAGGTGTCGTCTCAGTGGCCTACCTAGACATTGATGGATTCTCGAAGATCGAGAACCAATACGGCTATGATTTAGCTGATGCTCTGCTGATCGCTGTTGCAAACTACCTCAAAAAGTTTGAGCAACCTGAGGCGGTCGTTCAGGCCGCTATGGCAAGATGGTACGTGCGCGACTCGTTTCTCGTCATCTATGAAAACCTTGGCCTCGATGATGCCTTTTACGCTGTTGAAGAAGTCCGCCGGGAGCTGTCTCATCGCGTTTTTAGTGTCCAGTCAGAGGATGACCAGCACGCAGAGATCAACGTGACCTTTAGTGCCGGTGTTGCTTCCTACCCCGGCGATCCGGAAGACCGAAACGAGCTGATTGAGTTGGCTGAAGATGCCGCCCGGCGCGCCTGTGAGGGCGGGGGCAACCGGACGTTGTTCGGGCGGGCGGTCAACATGGTGCCTAAGACCAGCCATTACCTGCCAACTCAACTGGGGCGGCTGCGCGCCCTGCGCGAGCAGTTGTCCCGCTCAGAGGCCTCTCTACTGCGGGAGGCGCTGAGCGACCTGCTCCGCAAATATGATCAACGCGATGCCAGACGACGTGAACTGGTACGCGAGAGCAAGCTCTCTTCACAGGCACCTGGAGAGTAGAAAGGAGGCCGGGACGACGGGGAGCATCCTCCGTAAAAGGCAAAACCCTAGTGTGCCAGCACTAGGGCAAGCCCAAAAAAGAATCAGGCTGTCGAACCAAGTACCTACAGTATACGATAACTCATTGTGGATGACAATACTCTACAATGACAATCGCCGCCGGCTGGGGTGCTTGACTTGAAGTGACCCAGTCGGCCTTTTTAACCTTTGGGATTTAGGATGGCCTATACCTTTAACGGAAGGGGTGGCATCGTGGCTCTGCGTGTTGAATACTTCTATGATGAGAAACTACTGGTTACCAGTTGTGTGATCTGCGGCCGCCATGCAGGGGGATGTTCTAAGTTGCCGGTCCGTTTTGTGCTTATGGATGGTGATGAGCGGATTGGCGATGTCTGCGAGCGCTGTGCTTATGGGCCTCCTCGTATCTGGCGGGAGCTTCTGCGCGATCATGCTCAACGTCTTGAGCTTCAGGCCGCTGTTTTGCGCTCGCTGGCTACCCGTGTAGATGATGGTGAACCTGCGCCGGAAGGTATTGCTGAAGACCTGATCCGCGAAAACGCTAGCCGGCGGGGGTTGCCTCGTCCTCCCCTGCCGCCTTGGCTGCAACATGACGACTGAACAACTGACAACGGTCTTATTCTTCAGCGGGCTTGTGGGCCGGGAAGCTTAAGCCCGGGGCGCCCTCGTTCGGTAGAGCGGGGGCGCTCTACTTTTCTCTTTTTTCAACGTTGCTTCAAAGCACCAATTGCGTTACTGTAGTAAGTGTGTAGAGAATAGACTGCGGAGAAACGAACATGCCTATCTACGAGTATCACTGCAAAGCCTGTGACACGGTCTTCGAAATGCGCCGCGGCTTTGATGAAGCTGACAAACCTGCTTCTTGCCCCCAGTGCGGCGACCCAAATGCCTTCCGGATGATCAGCCTCTCTGCCGTGCTGGTCAATGATGGAGGCAGTATCCGTTCTGCCGCCGGTTCAGGAGGATGCACTACCTGCGGGTCTTCAGGCACTTCAGCCTGCAGCACCTGCCGCCCCCGCTGACCTTATCCCTTTTGCGACGGAGTGAATAGCTCATGGCCGCTTCTGCCGAGCGCCTGTCCGCCCGCCTGAAGGGAGAGGCAGTTGACTGCATCCCTAATATGAGTCTGGTCATGCAGTTTGCCGCCCAGCACATTGGCGCGCCGCTCTCCCATTATTATCAGGATTACAATGTGCTGTGCGAGTCCAACTTTGCCGTCGCCGAGACCTATGGGTTGGACACGTTGGATGCCATCAGCGACCCCTACCGTGAAACGGCTGACTTTGGGGCTGTCATTTTTTTCCCCGAAGATGACCTGCCCCTTTGCCGTGAGCCGTTGCTGAAAGACCCCGCTGACCTCAAAAATCTGCCCTCCCCTGATCCGCTGGCGCCGGGAAGCCGAATGCGGGATCGCGTGGATGCCATACGCCTGTTCCGCGAGCGTGCCGGCGGGCAGATGCCCATTCAGGGCTGGGTGGAGGGAGCGTTAGCAGAGGCCGCCACCCTTCGCGGCGTCATGCCGCTCTTGTACGATCTCTACGACCGCCCGGACTGGGTAGAGAAACTGCTTGAACACTGCGTTGAGGTCGAGATCGCCTTTGCAGTGGCGCAGGTCGAGGCGGGCGCAACCATCATCGGGCTGGGCGATGCGATTGCCTCCCAGATTGGCCCGCGGGGTTACCGGCGCTTTGCTCTTCCATACGAACAGCGTATCTTCGAGGCAGTCCAGAAGGCCGGCGCAATAGGACGACTGCATATCTGCGGCAACACCACCCCTTTGGTAGAGGACATGGCCTACAGCGGAGCGCAGATTATTGACCTTGATTGGATGGTAGACCTCGAATCTGCCCGCCGCCGCATCGAGGCGATCAACCCTGCTCTGGCCCTCTGCGGCAACTTCGATCCGGTTGCTATCCTCTATCAGGGCACGCCCGACGATGTCAAGGAGGCGGCCCGCCGCTGTCGGGCAGTAGGCGGGCCGAACTGGCTGGCCGCGCCCGGCTGTGAGGTTCCACGCTACACCGCCCCTGAGAACATGTTTGCTCTCAGAGAGGTTTTATGTGAAACAGGGCCTTGATCGGCATTTGTTGCTTGGGCAGTCATTTTGTTGTACCCTTGCTGTGCCGCCTGTCGAGTGCTTTCGTGTGGTGTCATGCCGCGCCGATCAATTCCACGCCCATGATACAGGCTTCTGCTAAAACACAGGGGGCGTTCTTTGGAAGAAAGTATTTCTTCTGCCCGGCTGTTTGTCTTGATTCGGGGCATTATGAAGAGAGGGCTGAATGCCTGAAGCCATCACGACTTCGGGGCTGACTAAGGTGTACCGGGCTGGGCGTGGCAAACCCAGTCTGCGGGCAGTGGATCATCTTGACCTGATTGTGCCAGAGGGACAGGTGTTTGGTTTCCTAGGGCCGAACGGTGCCGGAAAGACGACAACAATTCGTATGCTCACCGGCCTGACCCGCCCGTCTTCCGGTAGCGCCCGGATACTGGGCCTTGACCTCTTTTCAGATATCACGCGCATCAAAAAACGTATCGGTGTGGTGCTGGAAGTCTCGAATCTCTATGATGAATTATCAGCCTTTGATAATCTGATGTTTGCCATGCGGCTTTATGGTGTCTCCTGCATGGAGCGTGCGGCCCGCGCCGAGGAACTGCTGGCCCGCTTTCGGCTGAGTGACAAGCGCGATACTCCGTTTGCTCAGCTCTCGCGCGGGATGAAACGCGCGTTGACCATTGCGGCGGCGCTCGTCCATCGCCCCTCTCTGCTGTTTCTTGATGAACCAACCACTGGCCTAGACGTGGTCAGTGCCCGTAGCCTGCGGGCGATGATCGCCGGGCTGGGTAAGGAGGGGATCACGGTTTTTCTGACCACACACTATTTGGAAGAGGCAGAGCGCCTGTGCGACCACATTGCCATTGTTGTGAACGGGCGGGTTGTAGCTCAGGATACGGTTGCCGGTTTGAAGGCCTCTGTGCAGGGAGAGCCGGTTGTGGAGGTGACACTGGCAGGCGCCGATGGCGAGGTGGAGATCAAGCGGGTGAAGGCAGGAGCTGATTTAGCTGGTGCTTTACGCACTGCACTGGATGAGACGTCAGCGCAACGAGTCATCGCGTTAAACACCATTCGCCCGACGCTGGAAGATGTGTTTGTAAAGCTGACCGGGCTGGGCGTGGAAACCATGCTGGCCGAGAAGAATGGAAAGAGACAGGGTAATGCTGGCTGATAACCTGCGTGGAATGATCTACATTGGGTTGAAGGACCTGCAAGCCTATTATCTCAAGCCGCCGAACATTAGTTGGGGAATCCTGTTCCCATTCGCCTTCATCTTGGCGTTTGCCATTCGAAACCCCGGCGACCTCCGGGGGTTGATTCCCGGCCTGCTGGCATTGACGATCCTATTCGGCACTAGTTCAATGGAAGCCATCGTCATCGTCTTTGAGCGGCGCATCGGATCGCTGGAGCGTCTATTGCTGGCGCCCATCAGCCTGCCTGCGTTGCTGGCTGGCAAACTACTGGGGGGCATAGTTTTTGGGCTGTCAGTTACGCTGGTTGTGCTGGTAATTGTCTTGATGGTCTTTGGAGCAACAGGCATCAACTGGATGCTGTTGGTGCTGGCACTGTTACTCTCGGCTACTGCGTTTTCCGCGCTGGGTGCGTTTGTGTCGGTGGCCGTTCGCGAGGTATTTGAAGCCCAGACGCTGGCGAACTTCATCCGCTTCCCCATGATGTTTCTGGGCGGAATCTTTGTGCCGGTGACCACACTACCACTCTGGTTGCAAGTCATGGCCCGTCTGTTGCCGCTGACCTACTCGGTTGAGGCCCTGCAGGCCGCTCTGAGCGGCGAGGTCTTTATGGCTGGGGTTGTCGATCTGGCTGTCCTGCTTGGCTTTACCCTTGTTCTGTTTGGATTGGCCGTGCGTGTTCTAGCACAACGGCTGGGCTGATGAAAGGCGAAGCCCGCGATCTGCTGAGAGCGGCTGAAAGGTCATGATCGAGGTTCCTGATGCAGGAATACAGCAGACAAGCGGCGGGTTATTCAAGAGACAAGAGAAAAGGAGTCAAAACGTGTTCCAGCAATGTATTATCATCGGCAATTTGGGCCGTGATCCGGAGATGCGTTACACCCCTGAGGGGATACCCGTGACCACCTTCACGGTTGCCGTCAACCGCAGATGGACTGACTCCAGCGGCGGTCAAAGTGAGAAAACTTGGTGGTTCAAAGTGACCTGCTGGCGTAAGCTGGCTGAGATCACCAATCAATACCTCAAGAAGGGCCGTCAGGTGATGGTGATTGGCGAAATAGACGCCTCAGCGTGGCTTGATCAGGAAGGGAAGCCGCGTGCCTCCCTTGAACTGACAGCCCGTGATGTCCGCTTCTTGGGCGGGCGTGAGGGCGCCGCCGCTGGTGAGGCTGAGGCCGGCCCGATCTATGATCAGGACATTGGGGATATGCCATTCTGATGCAAAACTTAGAATTCATTGCGGATGCCATCCGCGCCGAGTTTGAGGCTAAGAATGCCGCCCGCGATGAGGCGGTGGCCCGCTCACGCGTTCTGACGCGGTGCTGTGCCAATGCGATCCGGGCAGTGCATCGCGAAATGTGGGATGAAGCCCGGCAGGGGCTGGAGACGGCCCGTGCCGCCGCTCAGGAACTGTCGGCGGGTGTCCGGATATACCCCGATTTGTATTACTCCGGTTATACTCAGGATGCCCTGAAAGAGTACGTTGAGGCAGTGGTGACCTATGCACTGGTGCGTGCTGAGCCTCTCCCCTCGCCAGAGATGCTGGATGTCCCGTCTTCCACTTATCTCAACGGCTTGGCTGAAGCCGCCAGCGAATTGCGCCGTGCTATCCTTGATATTATCCGGCGCGACCATCACACTGAGGCCGAGCGTCTGCTTGATGCTATGGACGTGATCTATGACATCCTGATGACCTTCGACTTCCCGGACGCGATGACGGGGGGGTTACGTCATCGCGTGGATGTTCTGCGGGGCGTGCTGGAGCGGACACGCGGCGACCTGACCAACAGCCTTCGTCAACAACGCCTCATGGACGCTCTCTCCAACCTTGAACAGCACCTGGGACTAGCGGCTATGGATGACGCCGCGTCGGCTGAAATCCCTAGTGATGAAGAGGGTTGACCGGCTTGCTTTGGGGCATGCCCAGGGCGCTTCTTTCGGACAAAAGTTTTGTTTTATTATGTATGTAGTGTACGTAGATCGTCGTGATACAGCTCTCAGGTGGAAGGAGTTATGGCCCCTGTACCCGCGACACTACTCATTATTCAAGGTGAAGGCGAAGGTCAACACTGCTCGATAGATGTGTCACCCTTCTTGATCGGACGTGCGCCGGAGTGCCACCTCTCACTGAGTGCCGCTGGTGTTTCCCGCCTGCACGCCCGCATTGACTATGCCTTCCAGCAGTACACCCTGACCGATCTAGACAGCACCAACGGGACGTTCGTCAATGACGAGCAGATCACCGGTGCTGTTGAACTACACCATGGAGATCGGATTCGCCTTGCCTCCAGCATTGTCCTTCTGTTTGAGGACCCGGCGGCTACGGCGCAAATTGACGTCAGGCAGTTACGTAGTGGTGTACACATTGACACCATGCGCAAGGAAGTCTGGGTCAATGGGCATTTGCTTGATCCTCCCCTCTCTCCGGGGCAGTACAAACTGCTTGAACTGCTGATCTGCCGGGAGGGTAAATTAGTGACACGGGAGGATATAGCGGCGGCTGTGTGGCCGGGGCAGACCGATATTACCGATGAGATGATTGACGCACTCATCTCCCGCTTGCGTAAGCGTCTGGCCGAGTATGACGCAGATCACTATGTGGTTACCCGGCGGGGCTTTGGCCTGATCTATACGCGCGAGTGAACGACATTCCCTGATGCCGAAGGCGGCTGGAGGTTTTTGTGCGTATTGTCGAGGTTGACACCAGCAAGCGTAGCCATGTGAACCGCTTCATCAACTTGCCCTTCAAGTTGTACCGTGACTGCCCTCAGTGGGTGCCTCCCCTCATCTCAGATGCCCGCTTCCAGCTTGACCGCCGTAAGAACCCTTTCTACAAGCGCAACGATGCCGCCTTCTTTCTGGCCGAACAGGATGGGGAGGATGTTGCCCGCATCTGTGTCATGGACCCCCAGTACTACAACAATTTCAAAGGGACGCGCCAGGCCTTTTTCTACCTGTTTGACAGCGTGGACGACCAGTCCGTCGCGGATGCTGTCTTTAATGCCGCCGCTGAATGGGCCAGAGCGCGCGGCCTCGATCTGTTGAGGGGGCCGCTGGGGTTCATGGCCGCCGACGGGTTTGGGATGCTCGCCGAGGGCTTCGAATATCGTCCTGCTATCGGCATCCCATACAACTACCCCTACTACATCAACCTGACCGAGAAATGGGGTTTCTTGCTGGAAGAGCGCGTTTACTCCGGCTATCTGAATATCGAGGAGCTAAGCAAGAGCTTCCCTCCACGCATTTTTGAGGTGGCCGAAAAGGTTAAACAGCGCTATGGATTCCATATCAAGGTCTTCAAGAACAAGCGCGAGTTGCGTCACTGGGCGGCTCCTCGTTTAGCGGAGGTCTATAACCGCTCCCTGACCCATATTGCAGGTGATCCTCCCCTGCCGCAGGATCAAGTGGACGCTGTCGCTGAGGGTCTCCTGATGATCACCGACCCCAAGATGATGAAGTTCGTCATGAAGGGTGAGGAGATCGTCGGTTTCTTGTTTTGCTTCATTGACATCTCTGCCGGCATTCAGAAGGCGCGGGGGAGGTTGTTCCCCTTGGGGTGGTATCACATCCTGCGGGAGTTCAAACGCACAGACTGGCTGAACATGAACGGCATGGGCATTGTACCCGAATATCAGGGGATGGGCGGCACAGCCCTCATGTACGCTGAGCTTTATCATGCTCTCATCCAGTTTCCCCAGTTCAAGCACGCTGAAGCAGTCCAGATATCAGAGTTCAATGCTAAGAGCTTAAACGAGATGAGGAAATTCGGCGTGAAGTTCTACAAGACACATCACATCTACCGGAAGGCACTGTAGT
>DAOTYH010000012.1:0-22174 GCA_034435015.1 Anaerolineae bacterium
TGCTGTTTCCCTCTTCGTCTTTTGCTGGAACCAACGCCAACTTCACAAACAGCGCTTCCCTGCTTATCCTACCTGCCTTATTGATTTTGTGGCTCCAGCTTTTTAGCCACTCCCCTCTTGCGCAGGGATTTGACAAGGGAATCGTTTTGGTGTACGCTACTCACTAAATGTGAATAGGGCTCTCACATTTGCTACTTTAGACTATAAGCAGGGCAGAGTCAAGGGCGAGGCTCTGAGCTGTTACTTTATCTGCCTCTGTCTAAGGTCAGGCCAAGCCGTTTAGTGTCAATATAAAATTTTTTTCCTTAACCTGCTTTGACCATGATCCGCTACGAAGGTCAGCTTGTGTTTAAGCTGGCACAGTTGTTTGCTGTCAAGGGCAACAATGTTGGATAAGTAGCGTGATCAGCATCCGGAGGGCATATCTGACATGGGGATTTCCCACTTATTGAAGCCGCAGGCTGTTCTCATCCAGCTTGAAGCGCACAATTCTGAAGAGGTAATCAGGATACTAGGCTCAAAACTCCATGAGCTGGGGTTTGTCAAGGATAATTTTGTAGAAGCCACGCTGGCCCGTGAGGCAAGTATGCCTACCGGATTGCCGTTGGGAGGCGAGTTCAACGCCGCTCTCCCGCACGTGGATATTGAGTATGTCAACAAGCCGGCCCTTGCCTTAGCTACCCTTAAGCATCCAGTGGTCTTTCGTAATATGGTAGAGAGGGACGAGGAAGTTCCTGTCCGTCTGGTGATTATGCTCGCATTGGACAAGCCCAAGTCGCAAGTGGAAACGTTGCAACAAGTTGCTGAGGTGCTTCAGAGGCCGGATATTGTGGCCCAGTTGATGGAAGCTCAGTCGCCTGCTGATGTTCTGGCTGTCTTATCCAGCCTCGAATCCGAGTGAGCCGCTGAAAGATATAGTCGTTTCAGAGAGATTACAATCCCCATCCCTCAGACTGACGGAGGGATGGGGATTGTTGATTGACTCAACGGGGCGGTTAAAACGGCTATATGCTACGGCGTCGCCGTGGCCAGAGGAGCAACCGTCGGTACAGGGATGGTAGGAGTCGGCAGGACGGTTGGCGGCGGCGTCTCGGTTGGTGGGGGGGTTGCCGTCGGGTTGCTGACCATGATTGTCACCCGCACTGAGGCGCTGTGGCCGGCGTTGTCATACACGTTCAGGCGGATCGTCATAGGCCCGCTCTGGAAAGGCGAGAGATCGATCTGACCCAGTGCGCCGTCATGCACTGCCTGATAGGTATTTCCCTGCAATACTCCCCATCCGATTGGGTCTTCACTCAGGCCGAAGTCAACAGAGTAGTGTGAAAAGTTAGGCACATCTGCTGTGCCAAACACGGTCAGAATACCGCTCTGAGTTGAGCCGGGCGGAGGGAAGGTAATAGCGATCTGAGGTGAAGGTGTATCAGGGCCGCATGACTGAGTGGGCGGGTCTTCAAATCTGTCAAGTGGAATACCCCGCTGAATGGCCCAGGCCTGTCCCTCTGGCGTGTTGAGTAGCCAGTTCTTCTCAAACTCACGCAGGTCAATCAACTGGCTGGGGTTAGGCAGTACCACGAAGAAGCGGTCTTCAGCAAAGTTAGGGCAATACTCATTAGCAAGCAGACCAGTGAATGCATCTACCCGCAGTTGCCGGTATAACCCCTGATCGGCAGGGGGCGGCTGTTGGTTCATTGAGAATATCTCCACTCGTGTCTGGGAGTGTTCCAGGCAGTACTGAGAGGGGATTGCCCCATCGTCTACACAGATGGTCTGCTCGAAAATGCCCTGAGGGCGAGGGAAGGGCTGGGCGGGATACCACTGCTGTGCTCCATCCATGATCCCGCGCCAGATTGGCCCGGCGCCTGTCACACCGGAGACATTCAGCATCGGTGAGTTATCCGTGTTGCCTACCCACACCCCGACTGCCAGCTCAGTAGTAAAGCCCATTGTCCAGTTGTCGCGGTAATCGTTGGTAGTGCCGGTCTTAGCCGCCGCCGGATAGGGTGTGTTGAGAATGCTGTTGGTTCCAAAGGCTGGCGCACGTGCTTCGTGGTCTGAGAGAATGCTGGCAATCAGATAAGCGTGGGTTGGGTCAACAGCTTGTCTGCCTTCTGGTACTTGGTAGCTCTGGACTAACTGGCCGTCCCGTTCGATGCGCTCGATGGCATAGGTCGGATGCCACACACCGCCGTTGGCCAGTGTAGCAAAGGCGTTGGCCCATTCCAGCAGATAGACGTCACCCGCCCCCAATGTCAGCGACAGCCCGTAGCCGTTCGGATTGGACGGATCGCCCAGTGAGGAGATGCCGACATCATTCAACACCTGAAGCAATGCCGGCACGCCCACGTGATCGAGAGCTTGTACCGCTGGAACGTTGTAGGAGTTAGCAAGGGCCGATCTCACCGACACTGGGCCGTGAAACCGCTCGTCATAGTTGACCGGCTCGTATGTGCCGAAGCCGGGAATCTCGTAACTGATGGGAACATCCCACAACACAGTGGCCGGCGTCCAGCCCTGCCGGAAAGCGGCGATGTACGTAAAGGGCTTGATGGACGAGCCGGGTTGTTGAGGTGTCAGGGCAATGTTGACCTGACCGTCAATTGTGTCATCGTTGAAGTTGCGGCTGCCGACCATTGCCAGGATAGCACCGGTACGCGGATTGATGATCACGACTGAGGCATTGTTAACGTTGCGGTCGGTCAGGCCAGAGAGCGTGATCTCAACCTGTTGCTGGGCCAGGTCCTGAAGGCGTGGGTCAAGCGTAGTATACACATCGAAGCCGGAGGTATAGATAGCCGGGCCGATAGTCGGGTCAGCTTCCAGAAGTTGTTGCACATACACTACCCAATGGGGGTAGCGGGCTTGAATGTCGGGGGCTTGAAACTCCCGCTGAGCGATCTGGAGCAATTCTGGCTGGGCGGCCTGTAACTCGGCTTGGGTCACACATGGCAGAACCAAGCCGCTGTTACCTGTATCAATACATCCCGCTTCAAGCATCAGAGCAAGGACCTGTTGCTGGCGCAGGAGCGCCCCCTCGCGGTTGTTGACCGGGTCCCAGATGGCCGGCGACTGCGGCAGGCCAGCCAGAAACGACGCCTCAGCGAAAGTCAGATCACGGGCACTTTTGCCAAAATATGTCTGTGCGGCGGCCTCAATGCCGTAGGCTAGATTGCCGTAGTAAATCTGGTTGAGATATAGCTCCAGAATATCTGTCTTGCTGAAGCGGCGGCCCAGCTCGGCGGCAAGGAAGATCTCCTTGATCTTACGCTGGTATGACCGCTCGGTACGTTCCTCTTCGGGCAGGAGCAGGGCACGGGTAAGTTGCTGGGTGATGGTGCTGGCCCCTGAAACCACCTCTCCTTCCTGATAGTTGCGCACCACAGCCCGCATGATGGCCGGGATACTAAAACCGGGGTTGATGAAGAAGTTGCGTTCCTCTGTCGCCACAGTGGCGACAATGACCCACGGCGAGACTTCATCCAGCGTCACGTAGTCACGGAAACCGCCGGTTGGGTCGTTGATCTGGTACAAGATATTCCCCTCGCGGTCACGGATACGGGTTGTCTCAAACTGGAGAGCGCGTGACTGGAGGTCTTCGATCCGGCTGATCCCCTCAAAAGATGGGGCAGTCACTCTGGCATAGTAAATAGCCGCCCCGCCGCCTGACAGCATCAGCGTGACTAGCCCGCCGACAATAGCCAGCAGCATGGTGCGCACAAGGCATCCCCACGAGAAGCCCTTCCGGCGTGGCCGTGCAGGTGCTCTTGAACGGGAAGGAGTCCTTGGGTAAGCCGGTGCAGGTTGCTGGTAAGAGGGCGGCTGGTAAGGCGGCGTTGGTGGCGGCTGGGCCTGCCAACCCCGCCCTGACCGGGATGGCTGTGTATCCTCCGTATAGGATAGATCAGGGCGTGGAAAGCCGCGCGGCTCAGTCGGCCCGGCTGGCGGCAGGATCACATCGTCCCGATAGGCACTTTGCCCTACCAGTGTGGCATCCGCGTCCTCCAGCGGTACGCGCTTTGGAAGAGGCATCCCGCTCGAGTCCAGCCGTACCGAGTCGAGGTCGTCAGGCGGCGGCTGATAGCGTTGATGGGGCGGGACCGCCGGCGGTACAACACCAGGGCTTTCCCCGCCCATACTGCCCTGCGCGGGCATGGGCGGCTCCTGCATCAGATCGGGTTTAGGAGGGGGCACAGGAGAGCCGGCGCCCTGCCCGTACTGGGGCGGCATCATCGGGCTGTCGGTTGGGTGCGGAAAGGAGGGCGGGGGGCGCCGTTGGGGAGCCTTAGAAGACATGCCTGATCCTGCCGGGGCGGCAGGCGGCGTCGGCTGGCTGGGGGGCGTCTGTTGGGCGGGCGGCGGTGCAGACGGCACTTCACGTTGCGTTGGCGGAACGCCGCCCGGCGGTGTGCCTTGTCCGGCAGGAGTGTCGCCTGTCTTGCGTGGTGTCTCCGGGATACCGGGCTGGGTCATCTGCTGTTGTTCGGGATGGTCACGGCTGGGAAGCGGAAGTCCTATCTCCTCGATCTGCCTCCAGCGTTCGGCTTCTTTCTCCGCCCGATCCTTGGCCCCCATCAGTCGGTCCAGGCGATTGGGGCGCTTCGTCCCCTCCTCAGGAGCTTCCTCCTGTGGTGATTCGTTTGGGTTTTGCGGCCTGTTCGGTTGCGTATCATCCATGAACCTTTTTCCTCTCATCCACTGGCCTAGTAAATATAGCACGCCTGACCAGAAACTAGAAAGTGGACATGGTTCTTTAATAAGCATGGAGAAAGAGGAATATCCCAAGATAGAAGAAAATGGGAGAACGCCTCAAAGTATATCTAGTCTAGAAGGAGTGAGAGAAACGATTGAGCAAGGTAGGTGTTCCAATAAATAGCAGATGTGTTGTAACATCGGGAAATTGTGCAACTGTTTGATGGGCATCAGCAGTTGCTGGAAGGGCTGAGGCTTGCCCGGTAAAGCGCCAGGGGGCTGTCATCTTTGGAATCTGATTATATAATTTCAGAAAATTGTGAAACTTTTCTGTTCACCCATGCCCAAAGGGCTGACATTGTCAAAATCTGATCATATAATCATATTATATTGAAATGGTTTTACACCATTCTCAGATCACCCCGTAACATGTTTTTAAAGAGGAGCTTGAGACTATGCCTGCTGGTAAACCCAAGGTAGTACTGGTTGCCTGTGGTACTGCCATCGCTACTTCCACCGTGGTCGCCAAAGCAATCGAAGAGGCCTGTAAAGAGGCCGGAATAGCAGTCGTGACACGTCAGTGCAAGGCGGCAGAAGTGCCTGTGATGGCCAAAGAAGCCGACCTGATCGTAACAACCACCCCGGTCAGCAAGGACCTTGGCGTGCCGGTGATCCAGGGGCTTGCCTTCTTGACTGGCATTGGCAAAGCAGAGGTCCTGCGCCAGATCGTCGAGGCCCTCAAAGACTGATTGGTCTGGGGTGGATAACACTATGCAGGTCAAAAAGGAGGTGGTAACTAGGCAGAGGAGGTAAATGCTGGACTAAGCAGGGCTAGATTATCCGGCCCATCTGTCAGCGTATCTTTATCTTCGGCGTGCATCCATAGAAAGAGGAGGAGTTACCATGTCATTCTTGGAGGGGCTCAAAACTTTCGTTGATACCCTGGGTTCAACTGTTTTGTTGCCCGTGTTTATCTTCCTGTTTGCTGTGATCCTGGGTGCCAAGGTAGGGCGCGCTTTCCGTGCCGCGGTTATCGTTGGCGTGGCCTTCATCGGCATCAACTTGGTCATTGGCCTGATGTGGGGATCACTGACTGACGTGTCGCAGGCTATCGTGACCAACACCGGCATCCAGCGCGACATTATTGATGTCGGCTGGCCTTCGGCGGCGGCGATTGCCTTCGGCTCATCGGTTGGGTTGTGGGTCATCCCCATCGGCCTGCTGGTGAATGTAGTCCTGCTGGCGCTTCGGGTCACCCGCACACTGAATGTAGACCTCTGGAACTTCTGGCACTTTGCTTTCGCCGGCTCGCTAATTGTGGCCGTGACGGGCAACCTGGCGCTGGGCCTGGTGGCCGCCGCGCTGTATGCGGCGCTGATGCTGTTCTTCGCTGACTGGACAGCACCAGCCGTCCAGAAGTTCTATGGCCTGCCGGGCATTTCCATTCCGCATGGCACCTCTTCAGGCTATGTGCCGCTGGCCATCCCCATCAACTGGGTGCTGGACCGCATCCCCGGCGTTAAGGACTGGAATGCCGATCCGGAAACCATTCAGAAGCGCCTGGGGCCGACGTTCGGCGACCCGATGGTGATGGGCTTGATCATCGGTTTGGTGCTCGGCATCATCGGCTTCATCATCCCGGCGCTCCGCGGTGAGAAGACCTGGCTTGCCTTTGCAGCCGATGTGCTCAAGCTGGGTGTCAACCTGGCCGCAGTTATGGTGCTGTTGCCGCGCATGGTGGCCATCTTGATGGAAGGCCTGATCCCTGTCTCCGAAGCCGCACGTGAGTTCATGCAGAAGCGTGCGGCGGGCCGCGAGATCTACATTGGTCTCGACTCCGCGATCCTGATCGGCCATCCGGCAGTGATCTCCAGCGCCTTGCTGTTGGTCCCCATTGCCATCCTGCTGTCGGTGATCCTGCCCGGCAACCGCGTCCTGCTGTTTGCTGACCTGGCGGTGATCCCGTTTGTCATTGCCATCTTCGCGCCAATGACGCGCGGCAATGTGTTCCGTATCGTGGTGATCGGCGCTATTGCTCTGATCATTGGCTTCTATGTGGGCAATGCGCTGGCGCCTATCATCACCACGGCGGCGGCTGATGCAGGCTTCGCCATCCCGGAGAATGCGGCTCAGATCACCAGCATTGCCGATGGCTTCATCTGGACGCCGTGGGCCTTCATGACCCTGGGCAGCCTGGGCGGCGCGCTGGGCTGGGTTGGCCTGGGCATCATCGCAGTGCTGATCGTGGTGGCTTTCTTCTTCTTCAGCCGTAACACCAAGGCTTGGGAGCAGGCCGCTGGTGCCCCCGCTGAGGAGTAATCAAGTATTGCATGGCTGGTGTGGCCCTGCTCTGCCGGGCGGGGCTGCCAGCTCCCCATAGGTTTTGGTCAATTAACTCAGGCAGGGGCTGGCTCACCAAGCCGCCCCTGCCGTCCTGTCTGATGTATGTTAGGAGATTCACATCCTATGCTGAGAGCCCTTTTCGAAAGTCTCATGGGTAGTGCTTTTGTTCAGGTTCTGCGCTTCTATGAACAATACAGCCTGCCGATCAATGCGATTATTGTAGTCTACGGCTTTATGATGGTGTTCTCATGGTCCAATCTGGTCTACATCCGCAAGAAACTGGTAACTGCCATGGTGGACCAGATGCGTCAACATCCCGACCTTGGCCCGGATGTTAAACCGAAGCGCGTGCTCAAGGAGATTGCGATTCCCTGGCAGGAAACACTGGCTCATGCCCGCTTTCCACTGGTGGCCAAACAGGTAGCCTTCTGGCCAAGACGTTGCACGATTGACACGGTGCAAGCGTTGTTGCCGGAAGAAGACTTGGCCCGCGAAGCTCTAGCTATGCTGGCCGAACTAGAACAGCGCCAGCATGGGGGCGTTTCTTCGGAAAAGAGAAGGTAGCTGGCGATTGCCCAGATTACTCGCCCCATTGGGGTAGTAGCCGCTGGGGGGCCAATTTTCTTATTCTCCCCCCACTCGAAACCTCTCCTCCCCTGTGCTACAATCTTCACCGCCTCACACCCTAGGGGAGGAAGATATGTCATCACCCATCCTTGCCGGCCTGAACCCGTCTCAGCTCGAAGCCGTTACCGCGCCTGACAGCCCTGTCCTTGTCCTAGCTGGGCCGGGAAGCGGCAAAACGCGGGTTCTGACCCACCGTGTAGCTTGGCTGATTCAGGAGCGGGGGTTCCAGCCTTGGCGGATTATGGCTGTGACCTTCACCAACAAGGCCGCCCGTGAAATGCGCTCGCGGGTTGAGCGTCTGCTGGGCGGCAGTCTACAGGGGCTGGACCTAGGTACTTTTCATGCGGTGTGTGCCCGCATCCTGCGCCGTGAGGCTGACACTCACCTCCCCATCACCCGTGACTACGTGATTTACGATACCGATGATCAGCTTGCGCTGATCAAAGCTGTCATCACTGATGACCTCCATCTCGATGACAAAACACATCGCCCTGAACAAATCCTGCGGCGCATCTCACAGGCAAAAAACGACTTGATCCCGCCTGACCAATTTCTTCCTCAGACCTACCGCGATGAGATAGTCAAGCGTGCCTACGAGCGCTACCAGCAACGGCTGATTGCCTGCAACGCCCTCGACTTTGATGACCTGCTCATGTGTACGGTTCTCCTCTTTGAGCAGAACCCGGATGTTCTTGCCCGCTACCGCCGAACCTACGATCACGTTCTTGTGGATGAGTTTCAAGATACCAACGGGGCACAGTATGCGCTGGTGCGTCAACTGGCCGGCGGACATCGCCGTATCTTCTGTGTGGGTGATGAGGATCAGTCCATTTACCGATGGCGTGGTGCAGATTACCGCAATCTCCAGCGTCTCCGCGCTGATTTTCCTGAGTTGCGAGTCATCCTGCTGGAGCAGAACTACCGCTCTACCCAGATCATTCTGGATGCCGCTACCGCTGTCATTAACCGCAACCCCAACCGCACCCCCAAGGCCTTGTTCACTGAACAGAAGGGCGGCGTTGAAATCTCCCTTTACGAGGCCTATGACGAAAAATCTGAGGCCGGCTTTGTGGTTGACACAATTGCCGGGCTGGTGGCATCTGGGCAGGTACAGCCGGGGGGATGTGCCGTGATGTATCGCACCAATGCCCAGTCCCGTGTCATTGAGGAGGCGTTCATCCGTGCCGGCCTGCCCTACCGGCTGGTTGGGGCAACCCGTTTCTACGGGCGGCGAGAGGTCAAAGATGTGCTGGCCTACCTGCGTATCATTCACAACCCGGATGATTCGATCAGCCTGAGCCGGGTAATCAACGTTCCGCCCCGCGGCATCGGCGAGAAGACATTGTCCGTTCTCTCTGGGTGGTCTGCCCGGCAGGGTATATCACTATACGGCGGGTTGTGCCGCCTAAATGAGGGGGCGGAGCATCCAATGCAGGGACGGGCCTTGGCCGCCCTGCTCCGCTTCCGCCAGATGCTGGAGGGCTGGCGCCAGTTACGGGATCAGATGCCGCCGGCTGATCTGCTCAAGCTGGTACTAGATGAGGTGGGTTACCACGACTTTATCAACGATGGAAGCGAGGAAGGTGAGGAGCGCTGGGCAAATGTCCTCGAACTTCTGAATGTGGCTTCTGAATATGAACAGCTCCCGCTTGCCGCCTTTCTGGAGGAGGTCTCCCTTGTGTCTGAGGTGGATAACCTTCCGGAAGAGGTAAGCGCCCCCTCTCTGTTGACTCTCCATGCCGCCAAAGGGCTTGAGTTCGATGCGGTATTCATCACAGGGCTGGAGGAGGGTATCCTGCCCCACAGCCGATCAAAGGATGACCCGGAAGCTCTGGCGGAGGAGCGGCGCCTGATGTATGTCGGGATGACCCGTGCCAAGCGTTATCTTTTTCTGCTCCATGCCTTCCGGCGTGCGGGCTGGGGAGGAAGTGAGGTAGGCCTGCGGTCACGCTTCATTGAAGATATTCCCTCCCACCTGATGACTGTAGGTAGTGCAGGGGGTGTCAGTTCGGTTTACCGCTCTGTCACTACATGGGCAAGCAAGGTCCCGTGGAGAGGCGGCCCCCTCGATGCTACCGGCGGGAGGCCGCCTCTTAGGGCCGGGCAACGGGTATCGCACCCCAAGTTTGGCGAAGGGATCATCATCGAGTGCCGTTCCAGCGGAGAAGATCAGGAGGTGAGTGTGCAGTTCGAAGGGGCAGGGTTGAGGAGGCTTTTGGCCAGCTTTGCCAACCTGACCGTCTTGGAGGACTGATCAACACTCAGAGAAGGTGAGCGGCAGACGGGCAGTTACCTGTGTGCCCTTGCCGGGGGTGGAGGTGATCATCACCCGCCCGCCGACCGCACGGGCACGGAGTTCCATGTTCGACAGGCCGTGACCAAGGGGGTGCGACTTCTCGCCGGGGCTGAATCCACGCCCGTTGTCCTGCACATTCAGGACAAGCTCACCATCCTGCAACTCCACGCTGACGGACAGGTGGGTCGCGGCGGCGTGTTTGGCGGCATTGGCCAGAGCCTCTTGGACGATGTGGAAGGCGGCTGTCGCTACCTGCTCGTTGAGGTTACCGTTGATCTCACTGTTGTAGTGCAGGCTGACATCAGCCAAGGTGTTGGCCTGAAACTCCTGAGTCAAGTCACGGAGCGCACCCGCCAGATCAGTGCCCTGAAAGCGTGCCGGACGCAGGTCAAGGATGTAGTTACGGATATCTTTGATGATGGTGTTCAGGCCGTTGATAGCCTCCTTAAGCTGTTTGGCCGCCGCCTGCTGATCCTGCTCAAGCAGGAAGCCGGTATGCTCCAGCATCAGCCCCACCGCGTAAATGGATTGGATGATGCCGTCATGTAAGTCCATGCCGATTCGTTCGCGTTCTTCAAGCACGGCCAGCCGCTTGATCTGCTGGTAGAGACGAGCATTCTCAATGGCGACAGCGGCATAGGCGGCCAGTACCTCAATGAGGATTTGATCTTCCTCGCTGAACTCATCTCCGCCCTCTTTGTCGGTCAGGTAGAGAATGCCCAGCAGTTTACCCCGCGACTGGATCGGCACACCCAGAAAGCTGGTCATGACAGGGTGGCCTTCGCAGAAGCCAGCCGAGCGGGGGTCCTCGCTGATACGTGCAACGCGCAAAGGCTGTGCGCCGGGTTGAAGGAGAATCCCTAGCAAACCTTTCCCAGATGGCAGATGAGGGATAGCCTGCTGTTGCTGTTCGTTAAGGCCGGAGGTGATGAACTGAACGAGGTGACTGCCGTCAAGGCTGGGAATGCCCAATGCGGCATAGCGGGCGCCGGCTAGGTCGCGGGCCAGCTCGACAATGCGGTTCAGCACGATCGGTAGTGCCAACTCTGAAGTGATGGCGAGTGCCGCCTCATGGACAGCGCCAAGCATTTGAGGAGGCAACCTCTCAAAAGAAGAGCGCGGCATCTATCCCTGTTTTCCTCGTTCCAATACCCCGCGGGGAGAGGGGGTACGATTCCTTTGGCTAATCGTTATAAGCGTTTCCATAAAGAGTTTACCACAAAATCAACTAAGATCATCTTCTCCGCCGCAGGGCGTAACGCCGGGCGGCCTGCATTGTTAGAATATTGTAAAACTTTTGATGCCTCTTGTACGTATAGGTGAAAGACGTGTTACAATTGAGTTACAGCCTGCACGGCACTCGTGAAAGGTGAGGGGAGGAAGATAGAGGATGAATCAATTGCCGACCAAGCATCAATCAGGCCCGCTGGGTCTGGTGCTCAGAGGGGCCGCTCTTTTGCTCAGGGGAGTCTTGATCGTGGTTCTGGCCTGCGTACTGGCGGTGGCCCAGTTACGTCGGCAGGTAGTAATGTTCGCTGACTAACTTCTGACACCGGCTTCCCATACACGGCTCAGAGCCTGCTGGACATCCAGCGGGCTTTTGTTTTTCCTGCAGGCAGAGCGCAACCGCTCCGCCTGCGGGGAGTGTTTGGGTAGTCTGGTATGCCTTAAGCAAGAGGCCTTGCCTCCGGCGGTATGATCCCGGTCATTCCTAGATGGGAGCTAGCGGAGGTTGCCCTGCGCTGTGCTGATGACTATCCCGCCTGCTGTCATCACCAGCGCCCTCACCTGGCGCTGGACATGCGCACTCTTGCCCCAAGTCTTCGCGGAGTCGTATTTGACATGACACATTGCGTCAATGCGTACGCCGCTCGAATCCGTGTTATACTGTCCATCAGCGCTCCGTGATTCTGTTGTTGGTTTTGTCTCTACAACTTTATCACGGAGTCGCATTTTTATTGAGAATACTGCCTGTCTGGCGGGGGAGATTTTATCGGATTGTTATGTTTTTTCCCTGCAAACAGCCGCCGGCGCCGGCCCGTCAACAGAAGAGTATGCTATAATCGTATGACGGAATCTTGATCGATGGGAGAAACGTATGGAAACAGTCACTGTGTCCCCCAAATATCAAATCGTCATCCCCAAAGCAGTCCGGCAATTGCTGGGGATAAGGGCGGGGCAAAAGATGACGGTCATCGCTTATGACAACCGCATTGTTTTGATCCCCAGCCGTCCCATTCAGAAGGCACGTGGTCTGCTGAGGGAGATGGATACCTCCATTGAGCGCGAGGAGGATCGTGTGTGAATGTGGTGGACTCTTCGGGCTGGCTGGAGTATTTCACCGACAGCCCGCGGGCCGGTCTCTTCGCCCCGGCCATTGAGGATACTGAGCATCTGCTCGTGCCTGTCATTTGCATCTACGAGGTTTTTAAGAAGGTACTGCAAACTCAGGGGCAGGCCCTGGCTGAGGTCTGCATCGCTGACATGATGAAAGGCCAAGTGGTTGAGGTGAGTGCGCCTTTGGCCATGAACGCCGCCCTGCTTTCAGCGGCGCATCATCTTCCTATGGCTGACAGCCTGATCCTTGCCATTGCCCGTGAGTATCGTGCCACCCTTTGGACACAGGATGAGCATTTCGAGGGGCTGGAAGGTGTACGTTACATCGCAAAGTAAGCGCTTGGCGGCTGGCCTTCTACTGCTCTGCCGCCGGCAGGGTGAAGCAGACCCGCGCCCCCTGAAGCGGCTCGCCGGGTGTGCCGGACAGAGCCGGCGGGTCTTCAGCCCAGATCGTGCCGCCGTGTGCCGCGACGATATGCTTGGCGATGGCCAGCCCCAGCCCCGTCCCGGAGCCGCGGCTGCGGGCGCGGTCTCCGCGGTAGAAGCGCTCGAAGATGCGCTCCCGTTCCTCCGGCGGGATGCCGGGGCCGCTGTCGGTGACAGCTACCATGACCCACTCGTCCTTAAACCCAACCGAGATGTTGATCTGCCCGCGCGGGGGTGTGAACTTGATGGCGTTGTGCAACAGGTTGTTCAGCACGCGGCCCAACTGGGTCGAGTCAGCCAGAACCATCAACCCCGGCGGGACCTGCGCCTCGATGATCTGCTCGTTGCGCTCGGCCTGCTCGGCGAAGCGGCTGATCGCCTCCTCGATGATCGGGCGCAGTTCGACCGGCAGGAGGATGATCTCAGCCCGCCCCGACTCGATCATGGAGAGGTCAAGCAGTTCCTGCGCCATCTGCTGGAGGGTGTCGGTCTCGGCGGCGATCTTCCTCAGCAGACCGCGCGCTTTGCGGTTGGGGAGACCTTCGCGCAGAAGGGTATCTACCAACAGGCGGATCGAGGTGATCGGCGTGCGCAGTTCGTGCGAGACGTTGGCGACCATATCGCGGCGGGCACGGCCCAGCCGTTGCAGTTCGCTGACATCCTCCAGCGCCAATGCCGCATATACCCCGCCCGGTGTCTCAACCCGCACAGCCCGCGCCCGATGGGGGCGGTCCCGCACGGTGATCTGAAGGCCGATCTCGGCCTCTTCGCGCAGGGCCTCGGCGGCCAGTTGTTCCAGCTCATGGTTGCGGGTAAGCGCCATGATGCTGTTGCTGAGCGTGGCAGAGTCGAAAGGCGGCACATCAAATAACTCGCGGGCGGCTTCATTCATATAGGTCACGATCCGTTCTTCGTTGACCAATATCAGCGCGTTGTAGGCTGATTCTCCGGCGGCCTCCAGCGAGGCACAGCGGGTCTTGAGGGCAGTGATCTCCTCATTTAGATGTTCGGTCAGCTCGTGGTACTGCCGGCGCTGACGGAGCGCCCGTCTGTAGGCGGTATACCACCCGCCGATTGCAACGCCTGCCGTCAAGACCAGCAGAGCAAAAATGATGCCTTGCACGTCCTATGCCTCAAAACGGTAGCCGACCCCCCGCACGGTGACAATATGCTGAGGGTTGGAAGGATCGTCTTCGATCTTCTGACGCAGCCAGCGGATGTGTACGTCCACGGTGCGGGTGTCACCCAGATAGTCGTAGCCCCACACGCGCGACAGCAGCAGGTCGCGCGTCAGGACAGCGCCCGCGTTGCGCATCAGTTCCACTAACAGGTCGAATTCGCGCTGGCTGAGGTGAAGCTCCTCGTCGCCGCGATAGGCACGATGGGATGTCAAGTCGGCGCGGATGTTGCCTGCGCGTAATTCCTGCCCCTGTACCGTGCGGCCCGGCGCACGCCTCAGGACGGCCCGTACCCGTGCCAGAAACTCGCCCAGCCCAAACGGCTTGGTGATGTAGTCATCTGCGCCGCTGTCCAGGCCGACCATCTTATCCCCCTGCGTGCCCCGCGCGGTCAGCATGATGATCGGGATGTGGGCGATCTCCGGGTCTTTACGCACCAGCCGGCAGACGGCCAGCCCGTCAAGGCGGGGGAGCATGATGTCCAGCACGATCAGGTCGGGCTTCCGAGTGCGGATGAGTTCAAGGGCCTGTTCGCCGTCTTCAGCGGTGAGTACCTTGTAACCTTCCTGCTGGAGGTTGTAGGAGAGCGTCTCCAGCACAGTGGTCTCATCTTCCACAACTAGGATGACTGCCATGTCTGTTAAACCCCGTGTGAGCGTTCCAGCCTAAAACCGAGCAACGCCCCTTGAACAGGTTCTCTGCGCCGCTGTCCGGGCGGCTGTCTGTTGCGGGATGTCTGTACAGGATGATTGTAACCTGTTTTTGCCTCCAGCGGAAAGACGGCGCAGTGCTTCCTACGGCAACCAGATCAGTTGGGCCGTCACCGGCAGGTGGTCTGAGCCAGCGTCCGGCCC
This sequence comes from Anaerolineae bacterium, assembly GCA_034435015.1. Taxonomy (GTDB): domain Bacteria; phylum Chloroflexota; class Anaerolineae; order Aggregatilineales; family UBA3940; genus DAOTYH01. Next base: position 14,748 of record DAOTYH010000012.1, read on the forward strand.
TGTCCATGCCCGCACGGCATGGAAGCCGGGGGTATGCCAGATGTAGTCAATCCGCACCAGCGACGGCATGTTGGCGCCGCTGGCGGGGAAGGTCAAGCCCAATCCCCAGCCCGCCTCTCGAAAGGAGTCTTGCAGGCCGGCCTCAGCCAGCCGCTGGTAGTTCTCGCTTTGGTCAGAGGTGTTCAAGTCACCTATCAGCAGGGTTGGGCCGTCGGAGACAGCCGCATCGGCCAGCAAGGGGAAATCCGGCGTGCCGGGGATACGGTAGGCGCGGAGGCCCTCAAGGCCGGGCGGCGGCGGATGGGCGGCGATCACGGTCAGAGGCCTGCCCTCAACATCCAGCCTAGCCCGCAGGTAGGGAAAGGCATGCGTGGACAGGTCAAACAACTCATGTTCCAAGATCGGGTAGCGGCTGAGCAGGCCGATGCCGGGGATGCCGTAACCGTATAGGACACGGTAGGGGTATACCTCAGCAAGGGCCGCATTGAGCAGAGGAACTTCATCTGCCGTGACCTCCACCAGCGCGATGATGTCTGCCTCTGAGTCACGCAATACCGCTATGAGATCGTCCGGCTCGATCAGCCCGCAACCGGTATTGTAGGTCATGACGGTCAGAGCCGTACAGCCGTCTGAGGCGGCACAGGGCGGCGGGGGCGGGTTGGGCAGAAACAGCCCGCCGTACAGCCACATCAGGGCCGCAACGCCCGGCCCGGTCAGCGCGGCCCTCCACCAGCGGCGGGCCGTCAGCAGGAGGATCAACACGGGCAGGGCGGGGAGCAGTATCCAGGGGGTGAAGTTGTTGAGCAATGCCACCGGCCACAGCCGGTCGCCGCTGAACAGCCGCAAGGCCAAATAGGTCAACATCAGGACCGCGTATATATCTGAGGCGGCCAACAACAGCCGCACTGCCGCCCATGCCATTCCGGCGGGCAGACTACTGGTCTCTGCCGGCTGGCGGAAACCAGCCGCTGGCTGAGAAGATGGGTTCATTGTCGTTTCCGCCTGTCAAGAGAGGCAGGGACATGTTTCTGCTATGTCCCTGCCAAGAACCTGCTTACCTGCCCGGCGGGGTATGTCCTGCCCCCGCTGGGAGATTATGGGATATACCAGTTATACGATCCGCTGATGTACACCCCGTATTCTGTATCAATGACGCCTCCGCTACAGTCGGTGGCCTTCAGATCATAGGTGCCCGGTGTGACGTAGAAGGTGTAGGAACTGCCCGCCGGCATGACATCCGACCCCAGCCAGTCCGACCCCCAACTGGAGCTGGTGCTGGGGGAGATGTAAACGTAACAGACGGTAGAGCTGGAGTTGTTGTAAGCGTAGATAGTCGCTGTTCCGCCGCCGCTGGAGCCGCCGCCGGTGATGGTCCAGGTATGACTGCCGCTGAGATAGACGCCGAACTCAGAGGCGAGGGTGTTGCCGCTGCAGTCGGTAGCCTTGTAGTCGTAGGTGCCCGGTGTGACGTAGAAGGTGTAGGAACTGCCCGCCGGCACGACATCCGTCCCCAGCCAGTCCGATCCCCAACTGGAGCTGGTGCTGGGGGAGATATAGACGTAACAGACGGTGCTGTTGGAGTTGTTGTACAGGGTCAGCGAGGCTGGGCCGCCGCCGCTGGAGCCGCCGCCCTGCGAAGACGGCGCACCGCCAATCGTCCACGTCTGGTTGTTGTTGATGGTGACGCCAAACCGAGTGTCTAATGTGTCGCCGTTGCAGTTATCGGCGCGGAAGTCCCATGTGCCGGCGTCCAAGTGGAAGTCGTAGCTCTCGCCGCTCCCGATAATGTCCGGGCCAAGCCAGTCTGTCCCCCACGAGGAATCTGTGGTGAGCGAGATATAAACGTAGCACACATCCTCGCCGGAGTTGTTGACCAGCGTCAACGCGATCGGGCCGGTTAGCGCTTCCCCTTGGGTGTTTGTTTTATTCCCGCTTGTTGCCTCAGCTTCGTTCTCATTGCCGGAGGGCTGTTTCCCGCCGGCGAGGCTTTCATCAGCCTCTTGTGTGGTTGTTTGTTCTGTGACAGCCTGATTCAGAATCTGTTCGATCTGCTGGCTGGGCAGGCTGCATGCGGTCAGCAGGCCGGAGAGGATCATGATTGTCACAACTAACAACAACGCTTGCACTCTTCGCCTTAAGCAAGGCATTCTTTTGCTCCTTCCTTAGAGTAAACGAACTAAAAGCGAACGTTCCTCCTTTTCGGCTACTGTGGTTGGTATCCTCTCCCCATACTGCTTTTCGCTGACCTCAGGATAAGGGAAGGGGGGTGAATTGTCAAACGAGCAGAGACGGGAGGCTTACATGAGAGGGGTGCTGAGGAGGCGGGGCGGCTGGGGGGCGGCCAGCCTTATAGGTACTGCTCTATGACCCGGACGGCCTCTTCTACGCCGTTCTCGCCCCTGATCTGCTCACCCAGCGCGGCGGCACGGGCGCGCATCTGGCTGTCGCTTACCATGCGTTCGATGGCCTCTGCCAGTCCCCCTGCCGTTAACTTTTTCAAGGGGATTGGCTCCGGCCCCGCACCCAGCTTGCAGACTTGCCGCCCCCAGAAGGGCTGATCGCTGGTGAAGGGGACGATCAGGGCGGGCACGCCGGAGCGAAGCCCTGCCGCTGTCGTGCCGGCCCCCCCGTGATGGACAAGTGCGGCCATGCGCGGGAACAGCCAGCTATGCGGCGCCGAGTCGATCACGTAGAGATGATCCGATGCCGCGCGGCGTTTCTGGCCAATGCCGCTCCAGCCGGTCAACAGGAGGGCGCGCTGGCCTGCCCGTCTCAGCCCCTCCACGATGACATGAGTCAGACATTCAGCGCTGTCGGTGACCATACTGCCGAAGCCGATGTAAACTGGCGGCGGCCCATTTTGCAGAAAGGAGATGAGGCCGGCGGGCGGCTCATAGGGCGGCGCCTCCCCGCCGGCGGCCTGATCGAGAAACCAGTAGCCGGTGACGTGGACATCCTGCCCCCAGTCAGGCGGCGGGGGGATGACAAGCGGGCTGAAGCCGAACAAGATCGGCGGCGGGCGGCGGTCTGTGGCGTTGAAAGGCCAGCCGGAAAGCGGCGGCAGTTCGGGATGATTGCGCCGCAGTTGGTTGTAGCCCAGCCGCGCACCAGCCCAGAACATCCATGAAGAGAGGCGGTGCGTCAGGCGGTTATAACCCCCGCCCAACGGCAGTTCAGGGGCCATGAGGGCTGTAAAAGCAGAGGTCGGGGCAAAGACAGGGAAGGTCTGGGCGGAAAAGTCCGGCACGCCCCGCTGACGAGCGATCTCATGGCCGGCGTTGACCATCAGAAACGAGTGGATGATGGCATCAGCATCCCGGCAGGCCTCGCGTGCCTGAGTATAGACCTGCAAGGCCAGCGGCATCACGTAGTTGGACATGGCCCTTACCAGGCGGAGCGGGTTGTACCCGACCCGGTCAACCAGCTCGCGGCTGAGACGGGATGGGTCGCCGGCCAGCGGCGCGAAGTCCAGGCCGTGCTGGGTCACGAACGACTCGAACGGCTGGGGGGCGGCCAGCCGGACGGCATGTCCGGCCCTCTGCAAGCCGATCCCCAATGCCAGATAGGGCTGTACGTCACCGCGTGAACCGTAGGCGAGAATCGTGATGTGCAAGTGAGCCTCCTTGTGAAGTGCATTCATTATACCCTTTTCGGCGGAAGCGGCCTCTTCGCTCCAGTTGTCCCTCCGGCCTTTCCGGCGTACAATACAGCCAGCCGCCGACCCCGCCGGGGCGGCGAGCATGATGGACCTGTTTGAGAGGATTGATCCGCCTGACCCGCCACCAGGATCGCCGTGCGACCGGGATGGTGAGGCCGCCGGCGCCGCATCACTGCACGCCTGACGCCCTCCCTGCCCGGAGGGCGTTTTGTGATCCGGGGGACGGGCCTGCGGCAAGGAGGGGTGCTGTGGACAAAGTGACGCTCCATACCTTGCAGGCCATGAAGGAGCGCGGCGAGCCGATCACCATGCTGACGGCTTACGACTATCCGACCGCCCGGCTGATCGATCTCAGCGGCGTGGACATGATCTTGGTCGGGGATTCGCTGGGGATGGTGGTGCATGGCTTTGAGACCACCCTGCCCGTCACGATGGAGATGATGATTCTGCACTGCCGGGCTGTCCGGCGCGGCGTCGAGCGGGCTTACCTGATCGGCGATATGCCGTTCGGCAGTTACCAGCTTTCGGTTGAGAAGGCCAAGCGCAACGCGGTCCGTCTGCTGGCGGAGGGCGGCGTGGATGCCGTCAAGCTGGAGGGCGGACAGCCCGCCGCCGAGACGATCCGCGCGCTGGTTGAGATGGGGGTTGCCGTGCAGGGGCATATCGGCCTGACGCCGCAGAGCATCAGCGCGTTGGGCGGCTTCAAGGCGCAAGGCAAAACGCTGGAGGCGGCCCGCCGTCTGCTGGACGATGCAAGGGCGCTGGAGCAGGCAGGCGTGTTCAGCCTCGTGCTGGAGTCTGTGCCGGCGCGGCTGGCGGCGCTGATCACCCGTTCGGTGCGCGTGCCGGCCATCGGCATCGGGGCGGGGGCAGGCTGTGACGGGCAGGTGCTGGTGACCCATGATCTGCTGGGGCTGTCTGTCCGCCATACCCCCAAGTTTGCCAAGCGCTATGCCGATCTGGCGGCTGTCATGCAGAGCGCCTTCAAAGCCTACCGTGATGAGGTGCGGGCGCGGGCCTTCCCCTCGACAGAGCACGAATTCAGCATCGCCGATGAGGTGTGGGCGCAGATCGAGGCCGAAGCGGCAGGAGGGTAGGGCGGTGCGGCTGGCTATTCTTGGCATCGGCGCGATGGGCTGTCTGCTGGGGGCGCGGCTGAACCCCTACGCCGACGTTACCCTGATCGGGAGCTGGGCGGAGCAGATCAAGGCACTGCAACGCGCACCCCTGCGCGTGATTCATCCGGACGGGCGCGAGGACTTGGTCCGCCTGCGAGTCAGCACCGGCACGGAGGCAGACGCCCCGGCGGATGTAGCGCTGATCGTCACCAAGACGGTCAAGACGCGCCAAGCGGCCCAGACAGCCGCCCGTCTGCTCGCCCCTGATGGGATCGCGCTGACGCTCCAGAACGGGCTGGGCAATCTGGAAGTCATTGCGCAGGAAGTCGGGATGGAGCGGGCGGCGCTGGGCGTGACAACGCTCGGCGCGGCGCTGGACGGGCCGGGCGTCCTGCGCCCCGGCGGGAACGGCGTGACGACACTGGCCGTCCGGCCTGAGATCGAGCCGCAGATACGGACGCTGGCGGCGCTGTTCGAGCAGGCCGGCCTGCCGGTTGAGGTCACGCCGGATGCCCGCGGGGCGCTGTGGGGCAAACTGGCGGTCAACGCGGCCATCAATCCGCTCACGGCCTTGTTGGGTGTGCCAAACGGGGCCTTGCTTGAGTCAGCGGCGGCGCGGGAGATCATGAGGGAAGCCGCCCGCGAGACAGCCGCTGTAGCCGCGGCGCAGGGGATCAGCCTGCCCTTCGATGACCCTCCAGCCCGTGCCGAACAGGTTGCCCGCCAGACGGCGCACAACCGCTCCTCGATGTGGCAGGACCTCCGGCGGGGGGCACCAACTGAGATTGACGCCATCTGCGGGGCGGTCGCCCAGACGGGGGAGCGGCTGGGCGTGCCTGTGCCGGTGAACACGCTGTTGTGGCGGCTGGTCCGGGCGGCAGAGGACATGCGGAATGCCCGCCTGCCCGCCTGAGCGGCGGGAGGCTCTGGCCGATTTCCCGATGAAAAAGGCAAAATGATGGAAATACCCCCTTGTCAAATCGGCCAAAGTGTATTATTATAGATTATGGATGGCGTTGGTGGGCCGTCCACAGGAACGTGACCAAACCGGGAACAGGCTGTTGAAGTTGTTCCCGTTTGAAGAAAATACCCCACGAGCTGAAAAAACCCCACCGCCGATCAGGTGCCCCGGGGTTTTTTCAGCTTTATGCGTATTCAGCGTCAGAGTCCCGCCGAGCAGGGACTCTGACGCTGAGTATGTTCGAGACGGCAGGGCAGGTTGAAACCCCGCATCCGCCGGGCGGCACGGAACTATGCGTCGGCCTTCTGACTGCCCCCGACAGGTGGCGCTTCCCGCTGTGATCCGGCGGGGAGGACGGCTGGGCGCTCCGGCTGTGGGACGGCGGCGGGGGCGGCTTTCAATTCGGGGAAGGGGTCCAGGTCGAACATCTTGGCACGGATGTAGCGCCCGATCACCCGCAGGGTAGCAATGGTCGGCGCGGCCAGCGCAATTCCCAGCACGCCGGCCACCGTCGCGCCGATGATGATGCCGATGATGACAACGACCGGATGCAGATGAACCCGGCTCCCGACGATCTTCGGGATCAGGTAGTTGAGGTCAAACTTGGTGAACGCCAGATTCGTGGCCACCACGATCAGGGCGAAGACAACGTTGGATACCGGCAGGTAGGTTGATCCCTCGATCAGCGCCAGCGCCAGCGCCACGATCAGCCAGATGGTATGCCCGACGCTCACCAGAAACTCCAGCAGTCCGCCCAGGATGCCCATCAATAGCGGCTGGGGCAGGCCGATGGCAAAGCTCAGGGCCGTGAGGATGAGCGTCACAACGATGGCCAGCACCACCTGCCCGCGGAAGAAGTCCCCCCAGATGTCATTGATCTGAGAGAGTAATATCTTGACATCAGCGCGGTAGTTGCTGGGGCCGAGTCCCTGAAGCCAGTCAATCAGCTTGTGTGCATCTGCTGTGAAGTAGAAGGCAATGAAGATGGTGAAAATGGCCAACAGCAGTGTCTTGCTGGCGCCCACCAAGAGGCTGATGGACTTGCTGGCAGTGGTGCGGATCAAGTTGCTCAGCGCATAAGTGATCTCGTCAACCAGGGTCTGGCCGCCTATTTCAAGGCCGGGCAGAATCTCGATTGTCCCCTCGCCCAGCGAGTCAAGGTAGTTGAGCGTGTTGATCAGCACATCGCGCAGGTCAGCGACCTGATCCACCAGCATAGGGGTCACCAGAAAACCAATAGGGACGAGCAGACCCAACAACACAAGGAACACGATTACCGTGGCAAGCCCGTGCGAGAGGCGCGTGATACGCGCCACGGCGCTGGCAAGAGGGAAGAGCAAATAGGCGATGATCGCCCCAAAGATGATGGGTGTGAAGACCTTGCGTAGTACGTATACCGCCAGCGCAAACAACACAAAGAGGATCACGCCCACAATGAGCTTGATGGTTGTGCCCCAAGGCGGGCTTAAATCATTCTGCTGATCCACGATTTTCAACCCTTTCCGCAAACCCCAGTTACACTCTACGCTGTTCAGTCTAATTATTATATACGCTGGTCAGGCTGGGACAACGTGCCGCAATGTGTCATATCAAATGCGGCTCCGCGAAGGCCTGAGCAGGGGTACGCATGCCCAGCGCCAAGTGAGGGCGCTGGTGGTGATAATAGGCGGGATAGTCATCGGCACGGCGT
>DAOTYH010000013.1:0-34267 GCA_034435015.1 Anaerolineae bacterium
CGCCGTGCCGATGACTATCCCGCCTATTATCACCACCAGCGCCCTCACTTGGCGCTGGGCATGCGTACCCCTGCTCAGGCCTTCGCGGAGTCGCATTTGATATGACACATTGCGATAATTCGCTCCTGCCTGCCGCCCATGCTATAATCGCCCCCGTTAAACTCCCACGCGTCAGAGAAGAGAACATGACACTCAGTTTGGAAGAAGTCGAACATATTGCCGAACTGGCAAAATTGGCGCTGACTGACGAGGAAAAGAGCCGATTCCGAGAACAGCTTTCATCCATCCTCGACTATGCAAACAGCCTACAAGCCCTCGATACGAGCGACATCCCGCCGACGGCTACCGTCCTTCCGCTGGATACCGTCCTGCGTCCGGACGTCCCCCGTGAGAGTCTGAACCGCGAAGAACTACTTGCCAACACCTCTCGCAAAGAAGACGGCATGTTCTGCGTGGAAGCTATTCTGGATTAAGGCCCATGACTGACCTGACGACTCTGACTATTGGAGAGGCCCATGCCCTGCTCAAAAAGGGCGAGATTTCATCCGTCGAGCTGACCAATGCCTACCTGAACCGTATCGCCGCTCTGGACGGTCAGATCAAAGCCTACCTCACAGTGACTGATACTCAGGCTCTGGCTCAGGCACGGGAAGCAGATGCACGCCGCGCACAGGGAGAGGACACGCCTCTGTTGGGAATACCTCTAGCCTACAAGGATGTGCTGTGCACACGCGGTGTCCAGACGACCTGCGGCTCCAAAATATTGGAGGGTTACCGTCCTCCCTATACGGCTACCGCCATCCGCAAACTTGAAGCGCTCGGCGCAGTCATGCTCGGCAAGACCAATATGGACGAGTTTGCAATGGGGTCCTCAACCGAGAACTCGGCCTACCAGATCACATGCAACCCTTGGAACGTAGAGCGGGTGCCGGGCGGCTCAAGCGGAGGGAGCGCGGCGGCAGTGGCGGCACGAATGGCCACCGCCGCGCTAGGCACAGACACGGGTGGCAGTATCCGACAGCCTGCCTCGCTGTGCGGAGTGGTCGGCTTGAAGCCCAGCTATGGGCGTGTATCACGCTATGGGCTGGTGGCATTTGCCTCTTCGCTTGACCAGATCGGCCCTTTCACCCGGACTGTGGCCGAGGCGGCTCTGATGCTGAACGCGATAGCCGGACACGACCCCCTCGACTCCACTTCGATGGCCTTGCCAGTGCCAGACTATACCGTCGCCCTGAAAGAAGACCTCAGAGGGATGAGAGTCGGTGTTCCGAAAGAATACTTCATCGAAGGGATGCAACCCTCTGTCGAGAAAGCTGTACGCTCGGCTATCGAGCATCTTCGTTCTTTAGGTGCAGAAATCCACCCTGTCAGCCTGCCGCATACCGATACAGCTTTACCTGTTTACTATCTGCTTGCCCCGGCTGAAGCATCCGCCAACCTAGCCCGCTTCGACGGGGTACGATACGGGCCGCGCATCAGCACTGGTGCGATGTGGGAGACTTACCGCCAGACACGGGGGGCCGGCTTCGGGCCGGAAGTGAAGCGGCGCATCATGCTGGGAACTTACGCGCTCTCTGCGGGGTACTACGACGCGTACTACCTCAAAGCCCAGAAGGTACGTACCCTGATCAAGCAGGATTTCGATACCGCCTTCGCTCAGGTTGACGTGATTGCCTGCCCTACTTCGCCTACAACGGCCTTTAAGATCGGTGAGCGCGTAGATGACCCATTGCAGATGTACCTGTCAGACATCTTCACCCTGGCTGTCAATCTGGCGGGCATCTGCGGCATATCGGTTCCCTGCGGATTCGACGAGCTTGGCTTGCCAATCGGCCTCCAGCTTCTCGGCCCTGCTTTCGGAGAGGAACGCATCTTGCATGCGGCCTATGCCTACGAGCAGACCACCGAGTGGCATACCCGCTTGGCGCCGGTGTGACGGCTGTCCGGAACTCTTGTTGATGAGAAGGGGAATCATAGTTATACTCTCTGTTGGTGGGTGCCCATCACCCACGTTTTTTTGTTAGTAAGGAGTACAAATCAACAATGCCACCCAATAAAATTGAAAAAGACGTAGTCGTGACCCTACAGTATAAGCTAAGCTTAGACGATGGTGAAGTGGTCGAAGAGAGCACGGCGGATGAGCCTCTGGTCTATCTACACGGTCACGACAACATTATCCCCGGCCTAGAGCGCGAGCTGGAAGGCCTGCGTGTAGGTGACCGGAAGGCCGTCATTGTGGAGCCTGCCGATGCTTACGGCGATTACGATCCCGATGAAGTAGACGAGCTAGGGATTGATGAACTGCCGCCGGGTTTTGAGCCTGAGGTTGGAATGCTCCTCTCCGTACAGGACGAGGAAGGCAATGAGTTCATCGCTCAGGTCACAGAAGTCACGAAGGACTCTGTCACTCTTGACTTCAACCACCCAATGGCCGGCGAGCGGTTACACTTTGATGTGGAAGTTACAGGTCTACGCGCCGCTACCCCCGAAGAACTGAAGCATGGTCATGTCCATGACGATGAAAGATAGCGATAAGGCGCTAAAGTCAATCTAAAACAGGCATGTATGGACCTTGTTCTGGCTTCTGTGTCACCGCGGCGCCGGGAGTTGCTCGCTCTGCTCGGCTTGCCGTTTAAGACACTGGCCCCGCACATCAACGAGGACCAACGGCCCGGCGAATCACCTGTGGATTACGTATGCCGCCTGAGCCGCGAAAAAGCTCAGGCGGCATCTACTGCGTTAGACTTCTCTGCGTCGATCTTAGCCGCTGACACTATAGTGCTGGATGGGAATGACGTGCTCGGCAAGCCCGCTGATGCCCAGGAAGCGGCCTCAATGCTGAGACGATTGCGCGGGCGTACCCATTACGTCTATACAGCGGTTGCCTTGCTGGAAGCACCAGCAGGCCGTCTGTTGGGTGAGCTGGCAGTCAGCCCAGTTTCAATGAGGCCCTATACTGAGGCGGAGATCACAGCCTACATTGACACCGGCGATCCATTTGATAAGGCCGGCGCATATGGAATCCAGCACCGCGCTTTTCATCCTGCCGAAGGATTCCATCACTGCTTCGCCAATGTGATGGGCCTGCCGCTGTGCCATGTTACCCGTCTGCTACGACGGGCTGGTGTGGAAGTCAGCTCTGATGTGCCAACTGCCTGTCAGACCTATCTCAGCTATGTATGTCCTATCCATGAAGCCATCTTGAATGGGCAGGCTTGATCATGGCCCGGCAATTTCCCACCCCTGCCCTTGCGGTAACAGCCCAATCACAGCCCCTGTTTCATCAGTAAAGTAGGTGATCGTCTCCCCGCCACTCTGTCCCCGCTGATAGGTTACAGTATAGGGGACTTCATCATTGACCGCCCAGCCCAGCCGATCACGTATGGCTGGCGTTGTCCGCCACAATGTACCAAACCCTCTGCGAGGCTGTCTAAACCCCTCTGGCGGGATAATGGCCGGATCATCTTCCGGCTGTCCTTCAAGGTAGGGATCAGGTACGATCAGCCAGGCAGGGTTATTTCCACTGCCCTGTCCCTCCGGAACGTTAAACAGCACGATGATTTCATCAGTAACAGCCAGCCAGAACATTCGTCCCCGCTCAAACAACTGGGCGGTGGCTGGAGAGACGTTAGCCTGTGACTCTGGGCAACTCCCCGCCGGCGCAGGCAGGAAGAACCATGTAAACAGGCAGGCAACTGTAATGCTCACTGAGCGCTCGACTGTCACTGTGCCGTTGGTCACGCTCAAGGTGTAGATCTCAGTCCCTCCTACTGTACGGGGCGTGACTGTCAGAGAACCCTCAGTGTCCACTGCCCAAGTGCGCCCTGGCGTCCCATCTTCGTTAACACGATAGACAGCGGCGGCGCTCCCCCGCTCTGATGACCAGAAAAGCAGAACCGGCTCTCCCGGCAAGACCTCAGTTGGAGTAGCCACAAAATAGATAATCCGCGGTGAGATCGAAGAGACCGGCCCTAGTGCTGTCACTGTTAACAGATTATTCGAGGGTGTAGAGGTTGCGCCGATAGGAGGTGTCGGAGAGTAACGAGGGATAGGCGAGGCAGTCGGTATAGGGGTAGGCGAGAAAGCGGCAGTAGCAGATGCCTGTAGATCAGAGACAGCCGGCGTTGGGCTGGCTATCGGACTGGGGGTCAGGCTGGGCAGTGGCTCGATAGTGGGAACATCGGTCAGCCAGTCAGCACAACCTGCCGTCATACACATTGTCACAAGCAGATAAGGCATGACAATAAAAGATTTGCGGGACATAATCGGTATTTATTGTATGCTATGGTAGTTTTCGAGAGTATGCTACAATCAATTCACCATATTGCACTACTTTCTTTGTGAGCACAATGCCCGACCAACAAGAGACCGAGATCAAGTTCGTCCTGCGTGATCCCGACTCCACCCGAAAAACACTGATAGGCCTGGGAGCCATGGTACGTGGCCGCCATACGGAGATCAACATCCGCCTGGACAACCCGGCACGCGGTCTGACAGAGCGCGGAATTGTACTGCGGCTGCGTCGGCTTGAAAACGCTGAAGGAAAGGTCACCCACCTGCTGACGGTCAAGACGCCGGCAGGGGGGGATCATATCGGCTTCAGCGTCCGAAGAGAGATCGAGCTGGAAGTGAGCGACGGCTCAGCGATGCTGGCCGCTTTAGAAGTGCTGGGTTATTCGCCTTACTGGCGCTACGAGAAACGGCGGGAGGTCTTCTTGATAGAGCCTGTCGAGGCCGTGATAGACGAGATGCCCTATGGCTGGTTTCTGGAACTGGAAGGGCCTCCATCGGAAATTCGTGTGCTGGCGGGGAAACTGGGGTTCAACATGACAGACGGGCTGACACTCAGCTATGCCCAGATATTCGATAACGTGCGCCGCTCGCTGCAACTTGACATAACGGATCTCACCTTTGAGGCTTTCAAGGATATTGCAGTTGATCCGCAAGCGTACTGGGGTATATGATGACAGTATGAGCGGGTAAGAAGGCAAGGAGGTAAGATGGCAACTCTGCCGGACGGGCAGGTATTGCCCGGTAAATTGATCGTTGTCGAGGGGATTGACGGCTCAGGCAAGAGTACCCAGCTAGACCTACTGCGCAAATGGCTGATCGGCGAAGGGTACTGTGTTGCCTTCAGCGAATGGAACTCCTCAACCATTGTGGGCAGTGTCACACGACGCGGCAAGAAGAAACAGCTTCTCACACCGCTCTCGTTCAGCCTGATCCACGCCGCCGACTTTGCAGACCGTATGGAACGGCAGATGTTGCCTGCCCTAAAGGCAGGTGCCATCGTTCTTGCGGATCGCTATATCTACACCGCCTTCGCCCGTGATGTCGCACGCGGTCTGTCGCCTCAGTTTGTACGGCAATTGTACAGTTTTGCTATTCGCCCCACAATTGCCTTTTATTTCCGTGTCCCCTTGGACGAGTCTCTCCAGCGCATCCTGGGCGGCCGTCCCGAACTAAAATACTATGAGGCAGGGCTGGACATCAATCTGAGCGATGATCCATACGAGAGCTTCAAACTGTTCCAGAGCATTATCCTCAGAGAGTACGATAAGATGGTGGATGAGTTTGGCCTGACCGTTATAGATGCCTCCTTGCCTCTGCTTGAGCAACAAGAACTAGTCCGTTCGATTGTCAGACCACATCTGGATAACGTCCTGACTTCTGAGCTTAGCGGGTGGCGGGAGGTCCTGGCCGCCGAAGGTTTACACGGGCGTTATCTGAGAGAGATGTTCCCGGAGCAGAGTGAAGCATGAGCCGAGAAAAACCTGAGTTCTACGGTTATGATCTACTGGCGCCTAAAGCCAAGCGCTTGAAAGGGCGTCTGATTGTATTGGAAGGTACGGATGGGGTCGGGCGATCCAGCCAGATCGCACTACTGCGCGAGTGGCTGGAAAATGAGGGCTATGCAGTGGCAACCAGCGGCCTTAAACGAGGAAAGCTGGCAGGCAAGGGACTCAGTAAGGCCATGGAAGGCCATACCCTCGGCGACATCACCATGAATCTGCTGTACGCCACCGACTTTGCTGACCGCCTAGAAGGGGAGATCATTCCTGCCCTGCGAGCGGGATTTATCATGCTGACCGACCGGTACATCTACTCGATCATTGTACGGTCACTGGTGCGCGGCGCAGACCCGGAATGGATTCGCAACCTGTTCAGCTTTGCGCTGGTGCCGGACATTGTCTTCTACCTGCAAGCTGACGTCAACAGCCTGATCCCTCGCGTGCTGAACGCACGCGGTTTTGACTACTGGGAGTCAGGGCTTGATTTTCTCCGCGGCGGTGATTACTACGACAGCTTTGTGGAGTATCAGCGGCTCATATTAGCCCAGTTCGACTCCATTGCGGACGAGTATGGCTTCTGCCGCATTGATGCCAACCGATCAATGCATCAAGTCTTCAAGGACCTTCAGGCCGGGATCAGAACAGTCATTGCTGATATGAAACCAACCAAACAACCAGCGGAGACTAAGCCAGATGCAAAAGGTAAGGAAAAGGAAGAGGAAAAAGCAAAGGGCGGAGACAAGCGAAAAAGAGGGTAGACCGGCCAGTACCGGCGACGTACTCCATGCAGGAGGAAGATAACCATGGGGGACAGACTCACGGCTGACGAGCGGGCTGTTCTGTTGGCAGTCGCACAGGAAAGCAGTCCAGTTACGGCACGACGTGCGCGGATCGTGCTGGCGTGGGATGAAGGGCTGGAGCCTGAACAAATTGCCTTACAGTTAGGGATGAGCCAACGCACTGTCAACCGCTGGTTGCAAGCCTTCTTTGAACTGGGCATCGCTATTTTCCCCGACAAAGTTATCTCCGAAGCTATCCCTTCGGCACAAGCCACTATGATGGCCGCGCCTGTTCAGGCATATACATCTTTGGGCGAGACTCCAGAAGGGCTTAGGTCGGGCGAGGATGTCAGGATTACAACGGATGAGCTTTGCCGCCGCTATCAGGTAGACATGGCACACGGGCAGTATGTAGGTCGTCTGGCTGTTGAGCTGTTTGGCCTTACCCAGTCGTTGCATCAGCTCGATCTGCGCTACCGTAATGTGATCTGGAACGCAGGCTTGCTCCACAACGTGGCCATGGCGGGAGGGGTGTCAGCCCACCACACCCGCGGACGTGACATTTTGCTGGCAAACCCTCTGAGTGACCTAGAGGATGAGGATCGGGCCATCATCGCTGTTACAACGGCCTTCCATCGCAAAGGCTGGAGCAAACGCCGCTTGGAAAAAGAACCCAGTTACATTGCCCTGCCTGAGGGGGTAAAGCCTGTAGCGCTGACTTTGGCGGCTTTGATCCGCATTGCCGATGGGCTGGATTACTCCCAGAGCCAGACAACAACTTTAGGTCAGTGCATAGCCGGCCCGTCGGGTGTTCATATCAGCGTGGCCGGGCCTTATGCAGAGACAGATGCGGCACGCGCTGACGAGAAGGCCGACCTGTGGCGTGCGCTGTACAACATCCCTATTCATATTGCCCCATATAGTGAAGCAGTTATACCTGCGGCCCCGGAAAAACCCCCTCTGCTTGAAAGACCGGGGCTTACTCCCGACGACCTGATGTGTGAGGCAGGGCGTAAGATACTGCGCTTTCATTTCCGCCGGATGCTTTATCATGAGCCGGGAACCCGGCTAGGGCAGGATATTGAGGCGTTACACGACATGCGCGTCGCCACACGACGGATGCGAGCGGCATTGCGGGTATTTGGACCATTTTTTGAGAAGGGCTTCCGCAGGCGGCTTTTGCAGGGCCTCCGGCTCACTGGGAGCGCTCTGGGGGCTGTACGCGATCTGGACGTCTTCATGGAATACGCCAGGACCTATCTTTCCGGCCTGCCGCCGGAGCGGCAACACGAACTTGACCCCCTGTTTGATTACTGGCACGCTGAACGCGAGTCTGCCCGCGCCAAGATGCTGGCCTATTTAGAAAGCCCGGCTTATCAGAAGTTTGTGCGCTTCTGTGAGGAATTTGTTGAAACCCCCGGCCTTGGTTGCGCTGATCGGCGTGGCCGGCAACCTGCTCCTGAGAGGGTGAGACAGGTAGCCCCCCGTCAGGTCTATGCCCGTTATGAGGCTGTATGGGGCTACGAGGGTGTGTTGCAGGACGCCCCGATTGCCACACTCCATGCCCTACGGATTGACGGTAAACGCCTCCGCTATACACTGGAGTTTTTCCGAGAGGTGCTGGGAAGCGAAATCGAAGAGGTAATCGGGATACTGATCAAAATGCAAGATCACCTCGGCGCATTGCACGACGCGGATGTGTCTCAGAGCCTGCTGAGGACACACATGGAGAGGTTACTCAGGCAGGCTCGCAAACAACAGAAACGTGCAATGGTGCCGCCCAGCCTGCCCCCCTTGAACGGGATCGTGGCCTACCTGCAAGACCGTGAGCAAGAGCTGGAGCGCCTGCGTGAGGGAGTGTTGCCTGTATGGAGCGCAGTCGTTGCACCAGAGACACGCCGCAAACTTGCGCTGGCACTGAGCGTGTTGTAGTTACTGCCTGCAAGGCAAACGGGAAAGCGAGCCGCCCATGCTGGAAAAGGTTGATCTGACCCAGAAGCTCTCTAAAGAGGAATACAAGCGGGCACTTCCTTACCTTCAACGCCGCCTGTATGACCTGCAAAAGGCCTGCTGGGACCACGGCATTGCTTCGATTCTGGTGTTCGAAGGCTGGGATGCGGCAGGCAAGGGATCAACCATCTCGACATTGACATCCCGCCTTGATCCGCGCGGCTTCAAACTATACCCTATTCAGGCCCCGCGCACGTATGAGCTTAATCATCCGTGGCTGTGGCGCTTCTGGCTAAAGATACCCGCCCGCGGCGAGATGGCAATCTTTGACCGGAGCTGGTATGGCCGGGTGCTGGTTGAGCGTGTCGAGGAACTCACGCCAGAGAGCGAGTGGCGCAAAGCCTACCGCGACATCACCGAATTCGAGCGCATGCTGGCTGATGACGGGACAGTCATTCTAAAGTTCTGGTTGCACATCAGCAAAGAGGAGCAAAAGCGCCGTTTTAAGATGCTTGAGAAAGACCCCCTCGAAAGCTGGCACGTGACCCCGGAGGACTGGGAGCACCATCGTAAGTATGATCGGTATCTTGTAGCAGTTGAGGAGATGCTGGAACGTACCGACACAGAGTGGGGGCCATGGATCATTGTTGAGGCTACTTCGCGCTGGTTCGCCCGCAAGAAGGTTTATGATACGATCATCCTGACCTTAGAACGGCAGCTTGGCAAAGACGCACCTCCTCTACCGGAAGACAGCGGCTGGGTGTTAGAAGAAGACGAAGGTGAGGATGAAACTCCTCCTCACGAGAAGGAGGAAGCTGAAGAGGAGCAGGGAGGGAAGAACTGATGCTGGACACGATTGATCTTTCCCTGAGCCTCGACCATGAAACGTACGTAACTGAACTGACCCGCAGGCAATTGCAACTGCGTGAGTTGGGCTATCAGGTCTACGTGCAGAAACGCCCTGTTGTCATCGTCTTTGAGGGATGGGATGCCGCAGGAAAAGGTGGCTGCATCAAGCGTTTGACTGAACGCCTTGATCCGCGTGGATATGCAGTACACCCCATCGCGGCACCAACGGGGGAGGATAGCACCCGCCATTATCTGTACCGCTTCTGGCGGAGGCTCCCAGAGCGCGGGCAGATCGCTATCTTTGATCGAAGCTGGTATGGACGGGTCCTGGTGGAACGCATCGAGGGCCTCTGTACGGAGGACGAGTGGAAGCGTGCCTACCGGGAGATCAATTCTTTTGAGAGGCAGTTAGTAGATTACGGCACGATCCTGATCAAGTTCTGGCTGCATATCAGCAAAGACGAGCAACTACGGCGCTTTGAAGAGCGGGAACATACACCTTATAAGAGCTGGAAATTGACCAGTGAAGATTGGCGCAACCGGGAAAAATGGGAAGAATATGAGACAGCAGTCAATGAAATGCTACTCAAGACCAGCACGCTGACTGCGCCTTGGACTGTAGTCGAAGGCAACGACAAGTGGTGGGCACGTGTCAAGACTCTGTCTACCGTAGTGGATATTCTTTCCAGGGAACTAGACTACAAGCCCCGCGATCCGATCAGCAAACAAGCCAATTCAAAGAAGGGAGATAAAGAAAAACAGAAGCGAAAAAATAGGGACAAGAAGAAGGGATAGCTTTTAGACTGGCAGTATGTCGCCACAGGTGATCGCCATAGGGAGGATAGAAATGCCTGACAAAGTTCTCAATAAGCCCGGCGGGAAGAAAGATAAGGGTACGAACAAACCCAAGGACCCGGGCGGCGGCAAGAAGAAAAAGAAGAAATAGGTTTTGCCGGGCGGCCCGAACGGGCCGCCCGGTTTTTATGTCAGCATCTCACCTATTCTCAATCACTCAGAAATCCCAAAAAGGCTTAGGGACTATTAGAATTTGCATGCCGCTTGAGCTATACTATCTATGCTATCGTTCGATACTTTTAGTACAAATTGAAAGTTATAAAATTCACGAGAGAGGAGCGGCTCCATAATGGCTTCTGAAACGAAGGTAGGACAGCGGCGCCTTACGCTGTCCGAGTTATTTGAGAACTGGAAGACCTCCATCCTCACCTGCAACTGCGAACGGGATAGGATGGACACAGTCTCCAAATGGCTGGTGCTCACACGAGCCTGTGTCTTTTCGATGACACTAACCTCCGGCATCATTGGCGGGCTTCTTGCGGCGGCCTTTTCCCCTTCTACCTTCAATGCCTTGTACTTCATACTAGCGACGTTAGGCATCACACTGGCCCATGCCTCCAACAACCTGCTCAATGATTATTTCGATCTGGAGACTGGCCTTGACTCTTCGGACGGCTACGCGCGGGCGATGTATTCTCCCCACCCCATCCTCTCTGGCCTGACGACCAAAGCGGAGATGCGTATTGCCCTCCTTATGCTCAACCTGATCGATCTGGGCATCTTAATCTTCCTGACGGCGATGCGTGGTCCGCTGGTGATCCTGTTTGCACTAGCTGGGCTGTTTATCAGCTTCTTTTACACCGCCCCTCCCATCCGGCTTAAAAGGATCGGGTTAGGCGAGCTGGGTGTGTTTTTAGTCTGGGGGCCGCTTATGATCGGCGGGACATACTATGTGACTGCCGGGTCGCTGTCGCCATGGGCATTGGTGGCCTGCGTCCCCTATGCCCTCATGGTCACCACTGTGCTGATTGGCAAGCACATAGACAAAGCCTCCATGGATAAGCCAAAGGGTATTCATACCCTGCCAGTGCTTATTGGAGAGAAGGCGGCACTACGGCTGAATCAGGCCCTGTTCATTCTCTTTTACCCGACCGTCTTTGCGCTGGTTCTATCAGGGCAGATGGGCGTCTGGCTATTCCTGGTGGTGCTGTCTATCCCCATGCTGATCGAGACACTTGCACTCTATTCCAAGCCCAAGCCCTCTGAGCCTCCTGAGAACTATCCTGTCTGGCCGTTGTGGTTTGTTTCGATTGCCTTCCGCTTTACGCGCCTAGCGGGCGGAACGTTTATACTGGGTCTGATCTTGAACCTGATCTTCCCCATCAAGCTCCAACTGTTTTAGCTAAGGTCTGATTTAAGCGGGACCGCCCGGCAATGCTCACGTACTGGCCGGGCGGTCTTGATTCAGAACAGACTGATCAGCGCATGCCAAAATCTTCAGCCCAACCGATTGCCCGCATCTCACAGGAGTCAATCCAAACCTCGTTGCGATGGAAGGGGTAGGTAGTACGTGCCTCAACCCACAGAGTAGCGGAAGGGGAAGGAGCAACGAAAATCACTGTGTAGGGATCGAACAGATCATGGGCTGTGTAAACATCTCCTTGTACGTTGGCTACACTGCCGATCATATTGGCATGCGTGACTCCCCATACAATGCTCGGCGCATCCGGGCTGTTGCCGTTCAGAGGATCAATGCCCATACGCAGGTTGATGTATCCTTCTGAAGGCAGTCCTACCCCCGGCTCCCCTGCATGAGCGAACATCCAACAATTGGCACGGTAAACTGCGCCGGGTTGCAAATCAAAGAAATGTTGCATCAACCCGCCCCGAAAGTTGGAATATTCCGTGTAAAAACGCCAAGAAGCCCAGTCGCTTTCCACAAAATGATGGGCTGGATGCTGTTCTTCTTCGTAGCGAGGCCATCCGCCCACGCTTAAGTCTGCCCACGGCAACCACTCCGCAGGCACACCGGTTATTGTCACCCCGTTCGGAGCTGTGTAGTTGTACTGTCCTGTCGTAAAGTTTGGGTTGGCTATCTTGTTCAGCGTGTTTAGCGCCGGGCGCTGTCCGGACGGCGCTTGAGTGGACACAACAGGGGCAGACATCATGGCTGGGCTTGGTGTCGGGATGGCGGGGGTAAAAGTAAGGGTTGGCGAAGGGGGCAAAGTGGGTGAAGGGGGTATAGCCGTAGAAGTTACTATCGGTGGGACAACCGTTGCAGAGGGCAAATCGGTTGGCGGCACAGGCGAGCCAGTCTGGCTTGCCGCAGGCGAAAGAGGAAGATCAGGCAGGTTCTGGGCCGCTGGCGTACTAGTTGGTGCAGTAGTCGGTGAGACAGCGTCAGGTGAAGTGACAACAGCCTCAGTTACACCTGTCGGTTCAGGCGGAGAACCAGCCGGGCCGGGCAGGTTGCAGGCCAGCGCAGAAAGCATAAGGAGCGCCGTTGCTAGGAAAGGAATGTAACGCTTACCCATATCGCCTCCGCATTAGAGTCAGTGTAAGCGGGCCAGCTCGACAGCAATCTGCGCCGCCACACGAGCGTTTTTCTCAAGCAGGGCGGTGTTAACAGCCAAGCTACGACCGGCTGTCAATTCACTTACCCTTGCCAGCACAAAGGGAGTAATTGCCTTGCCGCGGATACCTTCTCTCTCCGCCGCAAGGAGAGCTTGTTCAATCACAGACTCCATCTCATGAGCAGGTAACGCGAGGGCCTCCGGCGGAGGCACTGCCAGCAACACACCGCTCTCAAAGCCCAGCGACCACTGAAGGTGCAGGATGGAAGCCGCCTCAGCAGGGGTATCAACCCGTGCATCAACAGGAAGCCCGCTACTGACCGAGTAAAAAGCCGGGAAGGTATCTGTCTGGTAACCGATCACAGGCACGCCTGCCGTCTCAAGCCATTCCAATGTGCGCGGCAGGTCAAGGATGGATTTTGCGCCAGCACAGACGACTGCCACAGGAGTATGAGCTAACTCCGGCAGATCAGCCGATATATCTCCAGCATCGCCCCTGTGTACCCCTCCGATGCCGCCAGTGGCAAACAGCCTAATTCCAGCCATGTGTGCCGCTATCATAGTCCCGGCGACCGTTGTAGCTCCATACTCTTCCCGCACGACTGCGATTGCAAAGTCGCGGCGGGATACCTTTCTCACCCCCTCAGACAAAGCAAGGGTCTCAAGCTCAACATCGTTTAACCCGACAACGATCTTACCCTTGATAATGCCGACCGTTGCAGGTACAGCGCCTTCCTCCCGAATGGCGCTCTCGCAACGACGCGCGGTCTCCAGATTAGCGGGCCGGGGCAGGCCATGCGAGATGACGGTTGACTCCAGTGCAACAACAGGTTTGCCTGACTGAAGCGCCGTGCGGACTTCGGGAGCAACATAAAGGTAATCGGAGATGGACACGTTTCTCCCCCTATGGTGTATTACTTGGCAGGCAGTGAGCAGGACGGGATCAAATGACCAGTTCGTTGTATAGCAAGTCAACGCTCAAGTCAGGGCGCACTGTCTCCCGCGAGCGGAGGGTCAGGGTAGCGGCTGTCACGCCCAGACGTACACATTCATCCAGAGGAATCCCTTCCAGCAGTCCAAAGATGATTGCGGCGGTCATTGCGTCTCCGGCGCCTGTTGCGTCCACAATCTGGGTCTGAATGGCCGGGATATGTCCTTTCGTTTCGGCATCAGCATAGACCACGCCAAACTCGGCCAGCGTGATGATCGCTATCCCAACCCCCATTGCGACTAGATGAGAGGCCGCCGCCTGAGCGGCGTTCCGATCCCCCGGCTCAAACCGGTCGCCGCATAGGACACTTGCCTCAGGCACATTGGGTGAGGTCATATACAGATATGGCAGATGAGGGCGCAGTCGAGCGGCTAGAGCTGTCGAAGTAGGGTCAGCACATAAAGGCACACGATATTCCTGACACAACCGCACAATTGTATCAAGGGCCTCAGGGGATGGATTAGCGTCAATGGCGGCCATCCGTGCATTCTGAAAGAGGTAACGCCGCGCTTCGAAATACTCAGGCTTCAGGGCGGCTAGGACTCCCATGTCATCCAGTGCCACGTCCAGTGAGCCATCCTCGGCCAACAATGCCATGTAAGCGCCCGTCCGCTGACCCTCAACGACCAGGGCCTCGCTGATGTCAACCCCGCTGCCGGCGGCCTGCCCCAGAATATGAGCGCCCGAATCATCGTCACCGACCGCCGTCAACAGCACTGTTTCTACATCTAGGCGGGCGAGATTCTCAGCTATGTTGCGGGCCACACCACCTAGGCTGGTACGGATCAACCCCGGAGTCGAACTGCCCCGCACCGGCCTAGCGCTGGGCCGGCCTTTGATGTCAAGGCTGGCGGCACCAATAACCAACACGTGTCCCTGCTTGTCCAACGAACCTTCCCCTCCAGATTGCACGGCAGGCAGAGCCGCGTGGCCATGCAAGTAAATACGGCTGGCAAAACAGCCCCCTAACGATACTGCTAGCGTAACATACCCAGAGCTAACGGGCAAGAACAAAATGTGTAGGCAAGTTGCTGAGCCGTTATAATCTTGCCGTGCAAAATTCTAGGCCTGAAACCACCCCCCCTGACCGGCTGGTAGCCCTCTTACTGGGACTACTATTGCTGATGATCTACCTGACTACCTCGGCATTGCGCTTCCAGTCCATAGACGAGGTGACCATCTTCAGCGTAGCCCGCAGTCTGGCAGGGCGTGGAACATTTGATGCCGATGTGATCTTCTGGACACAAGCCAGCCTAGGAGCAGGCTCTGTCACCGCACTAGGCTTGGATGGCCATGCCTACTCGGTGAAAGATGTCATGCCTTCGCTGGTAATTATGCCGCTGGTATGGCTGGCTAATCTAGCTGGCATCAGCCCGGTGCGGAGCGCTTTTTTGCTTCCTCCCCTGATAACTGCATTAACGGGCGGGGGGCTTTACCTAGCGATACGCTCTTGGGGTTACAGCCCAAAAACGGGGCTACTCGGCGGACTGACCTTTGGGCTGGCTAGTCTGGCTTGGCCTTACGCTGAAACACTTTTCACACAGCCGTTCGCCGCTCTGGGACTTCTGATTGCCATCATAAGTACTGAACGGGCCTGCCGATACAATGATTGGCGCGCCGCCTTGCTGGGCGGTATAGGGCTTGGTCTGGCAGGGAGCAGTGCTACCCCCGCATGGGTAACAGCCCCTATTTACCTGCTCTATCTCTTGCCGTTCGGAGCCAAAGATGCAGCTTCATGGCGCTCTGTGCTTAGGCGGGCCGCCCCTCTTCTGATCGCGTTTGGGGCAGGAGCAGGACTATTTGTCATTGGGATAGGCATCTATAACCTGATTCGTTTCGGCTCCCCCCTATGGACAGGGTACCATGAGACAGGCGCAACCGGCAGACTAAACTGGCGCTACTTGCCGACGGGCATCATCGGGCAGTTGTTCAGCACGCCGCGCGGGCTGGTGTGGTATGCCCCCTTCACCATACTCATACCGGCAGGGATGCTCAGAGGGTGGAAATCGGGCAGACGTTTGCTCCTTCTGTGCTTTGGACAGGTCAGCCTGCTCTTCCTGCTATACAGCTTCTATGCTGAATGGTGGGCAGGCCAGGCATGGGGACCGCGCTTCCTCGTGGCAGTCATGCCCGCTCTGACCCTGTTGACTGTCCCGGCATTGGATGTAGCGGCCCAATCAAAACCAGTATGGCGGAGCATCGCCGTTGCCAGCCTGCTGTCTATTTCAGCCATCACCCAGACGCTTGCCAGCATACTCGATGTCTTCTTTACCGAAGGCCCCATCTTTCAGGCCCTGAATGCCGCCTCTCAGTCTCCCCCGCACGGACTCTTTGTCCAAGCACCTGCCCTGACCGATCTGTCATTACTGCCATGGGCACGGATAGCCAGGCTGGCTCAGCAGGGGCGGTGGGACATGCTCTGGTTGTCTAGCGGCCAGCCAGATTGGCCTTTGCTGGCTGGGCAGGTCATCCTGATTGCACTGAGCACAATCATACTGTTCTGGCTGGTAAAGGGCAGGCGATACCATCCGGTGCTTCTGCCAGCCGCACAGATCACAGCCGGCGTTGTACTGGCCGCGCTCATATTGTTGCGTTATCCCCGCGCACTCAATGATTACGCGCCTACCCCGACCAGTGAATTGGAAGGGTTTGATGATCTCGTCTCTGCTGTCTCGAACCGAGTCAGGCCCGGCGACGGTATCGCGCTTGTCCTCCCCTACAGCTATCTGAGCTGGATTGACCGCTATCACGGAAGCATCCCTGACACAGGGCTGGTCTTCGAAGATCCGCTCAGCGCCGGAACGAAGAACATGCTGGAGCGCATGAGTCAATGGCATAGGCGATTGTGGCTGGTCACAGAGGGAACGTCAGCCGGCAACCCCGCCAATGGCGCAGAACGTTGGCTGGCCGAACGTGGCTTTGTCGGTGCAGAGACATGGTTTGGAGGTTATCGGCTTATACCATATAGCTTTCCGCCAGACATCCCACCCCTGCAACCTGTCGGACAGGCCTTCGGCAACGGGGAGATCAGTCTGGCGGGAGTCTCCTATCAACTGTCTGAGCAATCAGACGGGCAGTGGCTGAACGTATGGCTACAATGGGAAGTCATTGCACCGCCCGGCACAGATTACAAGGTATTTATCCACCTGCTGGACGCCAGCGGAATGATCGCCGCCCAGCACGATGGCATTCCAGTGAGCAGTTATGCCCCAACCCGCATCTGGACGGCAGGAACAGTCATTGACGACCGCTACAGCATAGCCTTGCCTCCTTCACTTCCAGCGGGCGAATACCGGTTGTCAGTGGGCCTCTACGACCCTTTGACAGGCAACCGGCTGTCTTTGGCAGAAGAGGCTGGAGACGCCGTACAGTTGATCATACCGATTGAATAGGAACAGCGGGTGCCTACCCCATTGGGACGTGCCCTCAGATCAATCCGGTCAGGTCATAGATGCGGTACCGCTTATACTCATGCCCCCCCAGATGAGTGACAATACGCGGGGTCATCGGGTTGTCTTCCCCTGTCAGTGAGAAGTCGCCCCATTTGAACCCTTTCTCCAGCGCATTTCTGCTGAAGTCATAGATCAACAGCGCATCAATGCCCCGATTCCAATAGTCCGGGTCAACCGCAATGCTCTTCATGCTGACACAAGCCGGCCTGCGGCGCAGTGCCAGCCAGAACTGTACCGCATTCCATGGGTAGCGCAGGCCGTTAGCCGCCGCGATGGCCTCGTTCAGGTCGGGCAACCCCATTACCCAGCCGACCGTCTTCCCGTCAACCTCAGCAAATAAAATCAATTCTGGGTCGAGGACAGGCCGCAGAGCTTTACCAAGTGCAGACAGCCGCGCCGCTGACCAGAAACCCCGCGTTTCACCCAGCACAGCCAGCCCGCGGTTGAGGACATCGAGGGCAACCTCGATCTCTTCGTCCCAGCGGTCAAAGTTAGCCGGGCGGATCGTAATCCCTCCGCGCCGGCGCACCTTTTCAGCCACACGCTGGAGTTTTTCCGGCATGACCTGAGAGGGATCATGGGTCGTCGTGTCATATGCAAAGGCAAGGCTGTCACGCCGCGCCTTCTTCATGCCATACCGTTCGGCAAATTCCGGGTAATAGGGAGGATTGTGGGCACACATCACTACCGGACGGCGATCCCACCCTTTGACCAGAAAGCCATGGCTATCCTCATAATCCAACGGCCATGGCCCCCACAGCCGCGGCTTGCCCTGTTGCCGTGCCCATGCCGCAACTGTATCAAACAGGGCTTCTGCGACGCTGTAATCTTCAATGCACTCAAAAAGGCCAAAGATGGCGTTATTCTCTTCCCATGCAGCGTTGCGTTCTGCATCTACTGCACCCACAATCGTCCCAACCGGCTCATCTCCCCGCCATGCAATGAAGGGCTGTACTGCCCCTCCTGATATGACAGGGTTCTTAGCAGGATCAAGGCGGGAGGCACGCTGGGGCAGGAGCGGCGGCACCCAGAGCGGATCGTTTTTGTAAATGCACCAAGGGAAAGTCAGAAAGATTTGCCGTTCACGACGGGATGTAACAGGCCGAACTTCGAGTCGCACAGGACACCTTCTCTCTTCAGTTGCATCTAACAGATAGGGGGTTGAATCCGGTACAATTTGTATCGCAGATGCACTCCCAAATCAATAACCGCCTCGTAGTGGGATTACGATCCATCTTGCGCTATCATTAGCCCAACACAAGAGTTATGAGAGGAACTATGTCCGAAAAAGCGACTCCCCCCCTCCCAACTCACCGTTTGATCTTGATGCCCTCCGGAAGACAGGGTGATGTGCCGTCCGGCACGACTGTGCTGGACGCCGCTCGCTCTCTTGGCGTGGAGATCGAGTCCATTTGTGGAGGCCGCCAGACCTGCGGCAAGTGCCTCATTTCACTGGAACGAGGCACGTTTCCTAAGCATGGCATTACCTCAGCAGATGAACACCTGTCCCCGCCCGACGAAGCCGAGCTGGCCTATGCCGCTCAACATGGCATCAACTTGGAGGAGCGCCGTTTTGCCTGTTCTGCCCGTATTCTGGGGGATGTACTGATCACC
Source organism: Anaerolineae bacterium (assembly GCA_034435015.1). Lineage (GTDB taxonomy): Bacteria > Chloroflexota > Anaerolineae > Aggregatilineales > UBA3940 > DAOTYH01. The sequence goes on from DAOTYH010000013.1 coordinate 18,796, forward strand.
GTTCCAGAGGAGAGCCAGGCCCGCAAGCAAGTAGTCCGCAAGGCGGCCAGTGACCTGACCATTGAGGTAGCACCTGCGGTGCGATTGGCCTATGTTGAAGTTGAGCCTGCCGCACTCGAAAGTGCCGGCGACTGGGAACGATTACGTGCCGCGCTGGCTGAGCAGTGGAGGCTGGCCAATCTAACTATTGACCCTGTACTCCTCCGGACACTGCAAAAGACTCTGCGGGATGGCAATTGGGCTGTTACAGTGACAGTGTGGCAAAACCGCGAGGTGATCCGCGTTGAACCGGGCTACAACGAAGGTTTATACGGGCTGGCAGTTGACGTAGGCTCGACCACAGTGGCGGCCCATTTATGCGATCTGCGCACGGGCGAATTGCTGGCAACGGAGTCTATGATGAACCCGCAGGTACGCTACGGCGAAGACCTGATGAGCCGCATCTCTTACGGCATGATGGAGCCGCAGGGTGTCAACCGGATGCACCGTGCCATCATTGCGGCACTCAACACGCTGGCCACCAACGCCGCCAAGACAGCAGGTATCCCGCCATCTGCGATCACCGATCTGGTGCTGGTTGGCAATACCGTCATGCATCACCTGTTGCTGGGGATTGATCCGGTTGAGCTGGGGGGACTGCCCTTTGCACTAGCCACCTATGACCCGGTTGACATGAAGGCCCGCGATCTGGGGCTGAAGGCGGTGCATCCCTGCGCTATGGTACACATCCTGCCCTGCATCGCCGGTTTTGTCGGTGCGGATAATGTAGGTGTCTTGCTGGCAGAACAGCCTAATCTCGACGACCAGATCACATTAGTAGTTGACGTCGGAACAAACGCTGAGATTCTGCTTGGTAATAAGGATCGGATGCTCTCTACCTCCAGCCCGACCGGCCCGGCTTTTGAGGGGGCACAGATCACACATGGACAGCGTGCCGCTCCCGGCGCGATTGAGCGTGTTCGTATCAACCGCGAGACGGGAGAAGTCCGTTTCAAGGTGATCGGCGATGATCGGTGGAGCGACGAACTGGGGCCGGACGAGTCACTGGGTGCAACGGGCATCTGCGGCTCTGGCATGATCGAAGTGGTAGCTGAACTGTTCACCGCCGGCCTGATCAAGTCCGGGGGGCGTTTTGCAGAGGACGCCGCCCAGCGCAGCCCATATATCCGCCACAATGGCCGGGCATACGAGTTCGTGCTGGCCACTGCCTCGCAGAGTGCTACCGGCCATGAGATTGTTATCACTCAGCAGGATATTCGCGCCATCCAGCTTGCGAAAGGCGCTCTATACGCCGGAGTGAAACTGTTGATGAACCATCTTGGCGTTGACCACGTAGACCGGATCAAGCTTGCCGGCGCTTTTGGCAGTTACATTGACCCGCTACATGCCATGATTCTGGGCATGATCCCGGACTGTGATCTTTCACAGGTGACAGCAGTAGGCAACTCCGCCGGCGATGGAGCACGCATCGCCCTGCTCAACGCCACCCAGCGGGAGGTCGCGCTGAAGGCCGCCCGTGCTGTTGAGCATGTCGCCTCACCGCTCAATCCGGCCTTTCAGGACCTTTTTGTCGCGGCCATGTCCCTGCCGCATGCCACTGATCCGTTCCCGCATCTGGCAGGCATTCTCCCTGATGCGCCAGCCCCATCCCCCGATGGGCGGCGCAACCGAACAAGGGAGCGTTCCACATCTCATCCGGAGAGGTAAACTGGATCCATGAGCGATCAATCCCCTAATCTGCAAGACCTGAGCACAGAAGAATTACTTGAGTTGATGATGGACGATCTCTATGACGGGCTGGCCGAGGAGGTCGTGGCAGAGGTCAATGAATGCCTGCGGCGCGGCATGACCGCCTATGAAACGATGACGCGGGGATTAGTGGCCGGGATGGACATTGTAGGGCAGGATTTCGGGGCGGGGGTGATCTTTGTCCCTGAGGTATTAATGGCCGCCAAAGCCATGAAGGCAGGCATGGAAGTTCTGCGCCCCTTGCTGACACAGACAGGCGCGCCCAAGATCGGGACTGCTGTGATCGGGACAGTCAAGGGAGACATCCATGACATCGGCAAGAATCTGGTAGCCATGATGTGGGAAGGCGCTGGCATCGAAGTGATCAATCTAGGTATCAACACGGATGCAGACAAATTTATAGCCGCGCTTCAAGAACACAACGCAGATATTCTAGGCATGTCTGCCTTGTTGACAACCACCATGGTATACATGAAAGTAGTCATTGATGAGCTGAAAGAACGCAACCTTCGCGACCGGTATATCGTGCTGGTTGGGGGCGCTCCGCTCAATGAGGCATTTGCAGAGGAAATCGGAGCTGATGCATACTGTAAGGATGCTTCCGTCGCCGTCGAAACAGCCAAGAAACTCCTGGCACTTCGGCGCAGACAGCCTGCCGCAGACTAGGGGCAAGATCGAGGAGGGAAAACATGAGAACGAGTCTGCAAGACCTGCTCGCCTCTGGTGAGACCATCATTGCCGATGGCGCTATGGGGACTATGTTGTTTTCGCTGGGCCTTACTCAAGGCGATTCACCTGAACTATGGAATGTTGAACATCCTGACAGAGTGCGAAGCGTCCATCGGGGATACATTGAAGCAGGGGCGCAGATTATCCTCACCAACACCTTCGGTTGTAACCGATTGCGTCTGGGGTTACACAACCTCTCTGAGCGGGCCGCTGAGCTGAATAGGGCGGCGGCACGTCTGGCCTGTGAAGAAGCAGAGGCCGCCCCGCATCCGGTTGTCGTAGCCGGTGACATCGGCCCCAGCGGGTATATTCTAGCCCCCTATGGCGAACTGACCTTTGACGAAGCTGTGGCCGCCTTTGAAGAGCAGGCCCGTGCCCTCGTCGAAGGCGGGGTAGATGTACTCTGGATCGAAACTATGTCAGACCTTGAGGAAGTACGAGCCGCTGTCGAAGGATGCCGCCGTGTTGCACCCGCCTTTCCCCTTGTCACTACCATGACTTTCGATACACGCGGGCGCACCATGATGGGAGTAACCCCGGAGCAGGCTCTGAACACGCTCAGCAAGTTCGATGTGCTGGCACTGGGCGGCAACTGCGGCAATGGCCCGGATGAGATCAAAACAGTTATTACCAAGATGCACGCCTTGAACCCCGATGTCGTGCTTGTGGCCAAGGCTAACGCCGGCATCCCTCATCTTGAAAATGGCGTTCCGGTTTATGACGGCACACCGGAGATCATGGCTGAGTACGCCGTCCAACTGCGTGCTGAAGGGGCGCGCATTATCGGCGCCTGTTGCGGCAGTACCCCCTCTCACATTCGCGCTATGAGTCAAGCTCTACGCCAGTAGACACTGGCGCTCACTGGGAGACAGTCACGAATGGAAACTATTCTCTCCTCATCCACTAAAACTGTCCGTATTGGGCCTGATCTGCCTTTCGTGATCATTGGGGAGCGAATCAATCCCACCGGCCGTAAGAGGCTTGCGGCTGAGATGGCCGCAGGGGATTTCAGCCGGGTTGAAGCCGATGCACTGGCACAGGTCGCCGCTGGGGCGCATATGCTGGATGTGAACGCTGGAATCCCTCTAGCGGATGAACCCGCCATTCTGGCAGAGACAATCCGCCGCGTTCAGGCCATCACCGATGTTCCTCTTTCCATTGACTCCTCTGTGGTCGAGGCGCTTGAGGCAGGCTTAGCCGCTTATCAGGGCAAGCCACTGGTCAACTCAGTGACCGGCGAAGAAGAGCGGCTGGAAAAAGTCTTGCCGCTGGTCAAGAAGTACCATGCGGCGGTGATTGGCATCAGCAACGATGAAACTGGCATCTCGCAGGACCCAGATGTGCGTTTTGAGATCGCCCGCAAAATCGTCCAGCGGGCAGAAGATCATGGTATCCCGCGTGAGGACGTGTTGATTGATCCGCTGGTGATGCCGGCAGGAGCGGTACGTTACGCGGGCGCAAGTGTCTTCAGGCTGGTACGCCGTTGCCGCGAAGAGCTGGGGGTCAACACGATCTGCGGGGCGAGCAACATCTCGTTTGGGCTACCGGGTCGCCCAACCCTTAATGCGACCTTCGTGGCCATGGCAATCGCCGCTGGTATGCCGTGTGCCATCACAAACCCGCTTGAGCCGGAGATCAAGATGGCGATTCTGGCCGCTGATGTACTGATGGGCCACGACGAGAATTGCATGAACTGGCTGGTCGCCAACCGCGGAGGCATGGATCGCGAGGCAAGGCGCGCCGAGCGCCGGGCCGCCCGTCGGTCGAGCGGGCAACAGGATACATAGTCAACAATCATTTGCAAAGAAAGAGAGTAAAAGCATGTCTAAGCAATACACAAGCCCGCCGGCAATGGGCATTGATCCCCAGAAGAAATACACAGCCATCTTCAAGACCGAGCATGGGGACATCCGGGTGACCCTCTTTGCTGACAAAGCGCCGGCTACCGTCAATAACTTTGTATTCCTCGCCCGTGACGGCTTCTATGACAACACAACATTTCACCGCGTCATTGAGAACTTTATGGTGCAGGGCGGCGATCCAACAGGCACTGGGCGGGGCGGCCCTGGTTATCGCTTCGATGACGAAGCTTCTGCCCTTCAGCTACGGCATGACGGCCCTGGCATCCTCTCAATGGCCAATGCAGGCCCGAACACTAACGGAAGTCAGTTCTTTATCACTCACACAGCTACCAACTGGCTGGACGGCAAACATGCTGTCTTTGGGAAGGTGGCTGATTCAGCGTCATTGGAAGTGTTAATGCGAATCCGCCCTCGCGATCCGGGCCGCGATCCCCAGCCCGGCGACAGGCTCTACACTGTCGAGATCATTGAGAGTTGACATTCATCCCTCACCTGCCAAACAAAAAGGGCGCTGTCTCGAAGACAGCGCCCTTTGAGATTCCTTGTGTCCTCATATATCCAGGTTGCGCACACTGCGTGCATGGGTCTGGATAAACTTGCGGCGCGGCGGTACACTGCTTCCCATCAGCATGTCGAATGTTCTATCTGCAATGGCCGCATCCTCAATGGTTACCTGCAACAAGATACGGTTGGCAGGATTCATGGTTGTTTCCCACAATTGTTCCGGGTTCATTTCACCCAGGCCCTTATACCGTTGGATAGTTGCCTTCTCACCAAACTCCTGCACCAGCATATCGCGCTGTTCGTCAGTGTACGCATAAGCATACTTTTTACCACTCTGAACCAGATACAGCGGAGGCTGGGCGATGAACAGGTGCCCCTGCTCGATCAATTCAGGCATGTAGCGGAAGAAGAACGTGAGAAGCAAGGTACGGATATGGGCGCCGTCCACGTCAGCGTCTGTCATGATGATGATCCGCCCGTAGCGCAAACGCGACAGGTCAAAATCATCTCCTACCCCGACGCCAAGCGCCGAAATGAGAGCCTGTACCTCTTTGTTTTCAAGTACCTTGTCCAGCCGGGCGCGTTCGGTGTTCAAAATCTTGCCCCGTAACGGCAGGATAGCCTGAAAGTGCCGGTCGCGTCCCTGCTTGGCGCTCCCGCCTGCGCTGTCACCCTCCACGATATACAGCTCTGACTCCGCCGGATTAGTGGAGGAACAATCGGCCAGCTTACCCGGCAAAGTAGTGCTCTGCAAAGGGGTACTGCGGATCAGGTCACGCGCACGCTTGGAGGCAATCCGTGCCCGCGAGGAGATCAGGCACTTATCATAAATGGCCTTTGCTCCCCGCGTGTCAGACTGCAGGAAGTCACCAAGAACCTCAGTCACAACAGACTGTACCAGCCCCTTTACTTCAGGGTTCATCAGCTTGACTTTGGTCTGGCTTTCAAATTGGGGATTGGGGTGTTTGATGCTGACAATGGCCGTCAGCCCCTCGCTCGTATCCTCACCAGTGAAATTAGGGTCGCCTTCTTTCAGAACACCAGCTTTGTAGGCATAGTAGTTGATGGCACGCGTCAAAGCTGTCCGCAATCCCTCTAGGTGAGTGCCGCCATCGTGGGTGTTGATGGTATTGGCAAAGCTCAGGATAGACTCGGAGTAGTAGTCAGCATACTGGAACGCGACCTCAATCTCTACCTTAAGTCCGTCTAGTTTTTCGACCTCCACAACCCGATCCACATACACCACATCATGCAGAACTTCGCGGTTGCGGTTCAGATAGCGCACGAACGAGCGAATGCCCCCTTCAAAGTAGAAGGACATTTCTCTGGGGTAAGGCTCAGTCCGCTCATCAGACAGATGGATAGTAACACCACGAGCCACAAATGCCATCTCACGGAAGCGCTGCATGAGCGTCTCAAAGCGAAAGTTGGTGTCAGGGAAGATCGTTGGGTCAGGCCAGAAGGTAATAGACGTACCTGTTCTTTTTACCTTACCAAGGCACTCCACTTCTGATACCGGGACACCCTGTTTGTAGCGTTGCCGCCACGCGTAACCGTCGCGCCAGACCTCCGCTTCCAGTCCTGCGGAAAGTGCATTGACAGCGGAGACGCCCACTCCGTGCAGGCCGCCTGATACCTTGTAGGCTCCCGTCCCAAACTTACCGCCTGCATGCAGCTCGGTCATGACCAACTGAAGGGTCGAGATACCTTCAGTTGGGTGGATGCCTACCGGAATGCCGCGTCCGTTATCCACTACACGCACACCGCCGCTCTTCAGGATCGTCACCTGAATCTCATCACAGGCTCCTGCCAGCGCCTCGTCAATCGCATTATCCACCACCTCATAAACGAGATGATGGAGAGCCTTCAAGTCCGTGCCTCCCACATACATACCTGGGCGCCGGCGGACAGCCTCCAGCCCGCTCAGATGTTGAATGGTACTCTCATCATACCGAGCAGTTTCATCTTCCTGCCTGCGATTCATTCCGCTTACTTTCTCCTCTGCAACCGCAACCCGGCCTAGCTCCGATGTTGCTGTATCCTTCTCCGTTCAAGTTCCGCGATCAGCTCTTCCCGCATTTCCCGCCAGTACCTGTACCTGTCCTTAAAAAAGACAAACGTTGCCGCCCACAGCCCTGTGCTGATGAAGGCGTTTCCTGCAATGGCGGGTAAAGCCAGCCATGAAGCTGTATCCGCCAGTGACCACACAAACGATAAAGCTGAATTCAGCACCACAATCAACAGCACAAGAAACAGGGTAGCTGACATATTCCACTGCACCACGCGCACGCTGTCCCAGAGTGCTCCGAACAGATTCCGGCGATGCATCACAATGCTATGGACGGTGAAAATACCAAACAGGCTGACCCACAGCAGGAAGACCATCCCTCCGACAGTCGCGATATTCCCTAGGAAGCCGTTGAGCAGGGACAGCCCGGCCGCCAAGACAAAGAACGGTAAGAACATCGCCAATAGCAGGATGCCTCCCCCTACGACAAAGAGGGACAGCCAAAAGACGTTGGCTGGCAGACGAGCCAGCACATTTCTCAGGCTGATCCTGCCTTCCCCTACCTGCTGGGCGATCAAGGTAATGTAGAAGCTGATCAGGATAATCCCGCTCCCCAGCGCCAGCACTTCTACACCCATAATGCCGGCAGGCGTATCAATGACCCACACGGGCGGGGTATAGCTGAAGGGAAGCGGCTGGGCGGCATGCCAAGCCATGAGGCTTGGTATACCAAGCACGGGCAAGTAAACAGGCGGGACAGTTTCAGAGGCAGTGGCCATGAACTGGAATAATTCTGCCGCCGCCTCAGGGATTTCTTGCTCCGAATTGACCAATGCAGGCTTCCAAACCTCGCGGTAAGCGGCCTCGATGGCCGGCCCAAAAGCAAGGCGGGGGCCTACCCACAATAGCAGATCGAGCAGTAGCGGGAGCAATAGTAGACCCAAGTTGCCAGCTACTGTTTCAAAACCCTGTGAAAGTGACTCAATAACGCCGACGGGCGGGGTCGGCGTGCGGAATTTTTCGGTTGTTGTCATAGCGATGGTATTTTACCACACTTAGAGAACTAGTGCATTTGTTCGGTTTGGGCAGATATACATGAGCGAGGGGGGTTCAATCCGCTAAGCCAAGACGGCCTCCAAAACCCTTATGGTCTGTTCAACAAGAGCAGACCAACTAAACCGTTCCAGACCAACTGCTACGCCGGCTGACAGTTGCTCTCGCATACCAGTGGAAAAGGCCTGCTCGATGGCTGAAGCCAAAGCTGTAATATCTACGTAGGGCACCAGCAGGCCATTCACCCCATGCTGGATCACCTCTGGGTTGCCGCCTTTATGGCTGGCGATCACTGGTGTTCCAATACTCAGCGATTCCAGCAACACATGTGACAACCCCTCATAGCCGGAGTATAACAGTGTATAGTCGGCGGCACGGAAATAAAGCGCCAGCTTCTCACGGGGCACTCGACCGACAAATCGGACCCGCTGTTCCACCCCCAGCCTGTATGCCAGCTCTTCCAGAGCTGGACGGATGATACCATCGCCGGCCACTACCATCTGAACGTCAGGAAGCCGGGCCAGCGCCTGAATAGAATGATCAACTCCTTTCCAGGGGGTCAAGCGGGCAGGAGTCAGCAAAAGAGGGCCAGATGGCAAGCCCAGAATAGTACGGGCTTCAGCCTGCGTCTCAGATGGTATGTTTATTCCCTTCTCCAGCGCATTGTAGATCACAGTGACCCGTTCAGGGGCAACTCCCCAGCCCACAACCATTCGCTTGAGATATTCGCTGGGCACAATGATGTGGTCGAGACGGCGGGCCTCCCGTGCACGCAACGCCTTGTTGATCTCAACCGGCAGGCTGTAACGGGCCGATTGGAATATATCTACGTCTGTGTCGGGAGCAACCCAACCCCGGTTCATAGCTCTCTCCCATGCCGCATCTCCGACGATCTTGGCAACACGAGGACGGATAGCACGAGGCAGGGGCAAACCCAGAGTATGAATATAGGCCAGATCGTGGCCGGGCCACAGACGCGACGCCGCCCAGTAGTACTCCAACTGACGGCGGAGGTAGAAACCGCGTGGAATACGTGTCAGGGGGTAGGGATAGCCCTGTGTGGCGGCATCCCCGAAGGACAGCACACTGACCGAATGCCCCCTTGCCACAAGCTCAGGCAGGAGATTAAACAGATAGGTAGCAGGGCCGCCTGTTTCGGGGTGGAATATGCCTGAAGCAATCAATAGGCGCATGAGGTAAAAATCTCCACTAGGTACTGTGGGATAGATTATACGAGCCGCTCAACCCTTTGGCACGCAGTTGCCCAATTGCCTGCCGGCAGGCGTAATGTTATGATGAAGCAGAATGCCCGTTAGCTTCTGGCCCGAAGGCAAGTGAGGAACAGTTATGGCAGAAGGGTATGACTATCACTTCCTGATTCTGGCTCCTGGCCTGCAAAGTGCGTGGTTTTTTCAGGCCGCACGCCAGTACTGGCAACGTTTTCAACCCATTGTGACAACGGATTGGAAGTTGCTGGCACACATTCCACCGGAAGCAAAGGTTGCTGTCACTTTACTGGCCCGCCCCGATACAGCCTCCTATGCCCAAGAGCAGATTGAGATCCAGCGTGAGGACATATACTTAGACGTGGTTGTAGCGAATGACCTGCCCATGATGGAGGCCATTCTCGACTCACGTGCGGAGGCGGGTCTACCTTTAGGCCAGTGAAGGGAATAAGCCCATGAATCTTCGGGACTACAGGTGGTACAGAAACCCGCGCGGGTTGCATAACATTGGTGTATACCGCCACTTCCAAATGGAGCGCTACACACGCCCTCAGCTTGGGTGGGCCAAACTGGTAGCAGGCGGAACAGAATATACTGAAGTAGTACGTCAACTGGCTCAACACAACTGTATGGCCATCATCCGTATCTTCCGCGAGGGTATGGCAGGAATGCGTGTACCGGATAGCTGGTACACAAGTTATTACAAGCCCTACATCGAGGCGGGCAGCTACTGGTTCGAGTTGTATAATGAACCCAATCTCGACGGCGAATGGCCGCAAGCGCCAGGCGGCGGGCCGGCTGTCTCAGCGGACTGGACTAACACCGACGGTTGTATCAGGCCCCTTATGGACAACTGGCTGGAGTGGGCTGAGCGCATCATTGAGCTGGGGGGATACCCCGGCTTTCCTGCCCTCTCAGAAAGCACCGAATATCGTCAGGCCACCATCCTCTGGCTGGATGCCTTACTGAAGTATCTGAAGGAGAATCACTACACGCGTTTCAGACGGGTGATCGCCAACGGGTTATGGTGTGCCACGCATCCTTATCTGCTAAACCATTTCTACCAAGAGCCGCCCGGAGGACCTTCGCATGTTGCCCGCCCCTATTACCAGCAACGCGGCAATGAACCGGGCTGGCATTTCGAATACCCCTACGATCCCCTCCAACAGCGTAACGACCCTGGCCGGACAGTATTTGGCGGAACAGCATTGACCCCCTACGGCGACCCTAACGGGCTGATCGCTGTAGGTGAAGCATTCCAGCAACTGCTTAAGCGCTACTTCAATGCCGGCCCTGTCCCGGTGATTGGGACAGAAGGCGGTATCTGGCGCATTCCCCTGCGTGACGAACAGCCTTATCTGATTGACGACCGCTACCCCCCATACAGTTACCAGAGTCACCCCGAAGCGACTATGGGCATGTGGCGCTGGATTGTTGAGCAGGGGCCGCCTTGGTTCTTCGGCCTGACCCTGTGGAATGAGGCGGATTACTACGATGTTCAGGGGATCGTACCGGCCATTGAACGCATGGCCGCTGAGCCGCCCCTGCTCAAGGAAGTGCCCAACGTTGAGACTAGCGGGAGTCCCGCTGAATCCGAACCTGAGGAGATTGTCCCTGCGACAGCCGCCCCCGGCCCCGGCCCCATCATTGACTTACCTGACTACCATTTCCTCGTCTTGGCGCCGGGACTGCAAGCCGACTGGTTCTTTCAGGCGGCCCGGCGTTACTGGCAAACTTTTCGACCAACTGTCATGACAAAATGGGATCTGATCGCTACCCTGCCATCTGATAAGAGTCTGGCAGTGACTGTACTGGCCCGTAGTGACACCATCGAATATATGAATCGGCGCATTCGTGATACTTGGCCCAACGTGTACTATGACCCGATTGTGTACGACACCTTAGGCGAGATGCAGGCTGAACTGGATCGCCGGGCAACTTACCAGAAGCGGTTTGGGTGATCTGGACTCGACAAGCTTTTTCTCTCACGCTATGCTAGCGAGGCTGACCGGTGCCGGTCAGCCTCAATTGTTCCAACAGGAGCAGACCTTGATGTCTGATGCCCGGACTTTGCATAAGCCGACTCCTGCACTCTGGACAGGCTTAGCCGTGTTGGTCTTACTGCTTGGCTTCGGTTTGCGTGTGCATCGTCTAGCCTACGACTCAGTTTGGTGGGATGAAGGATACTCCGTCTGGATGGCGCGGCTGCCCGTCCAGCGCATGCTGGCAGAGACCGCCCGTGACACCCACCCGCCGCTTTCCTATGCTACATTGCACTTCTGGCTACACGTGACAGGTGATGAGGAGTTCTCTCTACGATTACCCTCTGTCTTCTTCGGATTGTTGACAGTCGCCGTTACCTATCAGGTCGGGCGTGAGGCGGGCGGGAAAAAGGCAGGCTTATCAGCCGCTTTGTTGACAGCGCTGGCCCGCTTGCCGGTGTCATGGTCACAAGAGATACGAATGTACGCGCCGGCGGCTTTTTTCGCATCGCTGGCCTTGTGGGCGGCCCTGCGGGTCTTTTGCCATCGAGGAAGAATAGAGTGGTGGGCAGTCCTCCTTAGCCTCAGCATAGCGGCAGGCCTGTTGGAACTCTACCTTTTCGGGGCAGTTATGCTGGTGCTTAACCTAGGATTTGTGGTCGCCTTCCTTACGTCACCTCGCCGCTGGAAACTGGCCCTCGTCTGGCTGGCAGCGCAGGCGGGAGCACTGATGCTTTTTGCTCCATGGGCGGCCTACACATGGGGCAAAATGCCGAACTTTGATATTCAATCCACAGTTGACTTCTGGTATGTGATCAAGCTCTATCTAAGCACTGTCTTTCTGGGGATTGCCACCGACATTGAGCGCTACGTCCCCTTGCTCATAGTCGTACTAATCGTGTTGGCCGGAGCGGCTGTTACCGCCGCAATAGCCGGGAAAGGCAAACGTGTTGTCTGGGCTGTGCTGGTCATCGGGACATTGCTGCCTCCCTTTCTGGTCTATGTCCTCTCGCTACCCAGCTTGCAGATTAACATCCACCCGCCCCCCTCTCCGCGCTACTTCCTGCTATTGTGCACAACAGCCTATGTGTTGATCGGGTGGGGGGTAGCCGCACTACGGGGGAGTCTTCGCCCGGCTGGTGCTATCCTGCTTGCCGCGCTTGTCGGCCTGTCAGGCTGGGGCTTGCGGGACTACTACACCAATAGCCTGCACCTGTCTGACGACTACATCTCACTGGCCCAAACGCTGGAGGCACTCCGGCAACCCAACGATGTAGTTATTCTCAACAACGACAAGGACTGGCCAATCTTTGCCTATCACTATCCTTACCCGTTTGAACGGATCATCTCCTACACCCAGCCAATCCGTGATGAAAAATACGCCGATTACCTGCTGGCCCCTTACCGGGAAAACTATCAGGGTATCTGGCTTGTGCAGACACGCTATGCTCCTGTGACTGATCCCCAAAACTATCTACTCCAATGGCTTCAGTACCGCGCTTGGAACTGGCGGCGCTACCGTTTCCCGGAAGCTGACCTCTGGTTCTTTGCCATGCAACAGCGGCGCGGTGACTTTGACTTTATAGATCGCGCTGAGTCATGGCCGCAGGGATTCGTGCCTGTACATGCGCCTATCGCAGAGGGGGCACAATTGACAGGATATACCCGCCCCCTGCCAGAAGTACAGGCAGGCAGTTTGATTACGTTGGGGCTGGGGTGGCATGTCACCGGGGGGCACGAAGAGCAGTGGCCGGTTGCCCTTGAATTAGTCGGACAAAACGGTGCAGAAATTGCATCAGCCCTGCTAACTCTATATGGCTCTCCTCTGGAACGAGATTTCTTTCTGCCGGTTGAGATATTCGTTCCACCCGACGCGCCGGCAAGGGAAGCCCAGATTGTGTTTGTGGCGGGGTCAACATGGCAACCGCTCGGCACGTTGCGCATCCGACCTCCAACAACACAATCCCTTGAGGCGGTAGACATACCGCTATCTGCGGAGCAGATCGGCGTGCGCTTTGGGGACAGTATCTACCTCTTAGCCGTTAACCTGCCGGATCGCACTGAGTGGTTGCCCGGCGAATCAATCCCGCTGACACTCTACTGGCAGGCCAGTCATATCATTCCGGAACGATACAAGGTATTTGTCCATCTGGTAGGGGAGGCCTATAACCCTGCCAACAATAATACCGTGTGGGGTCAGCAAGATCAGGAGCCGCGCGGGGGGCTGGCCATGACTACGAGCTGGCTTCCCAGTGAGATCATCGTTGACGATTACCTTATTCCTATCAGCCCTGATGCACCAGCCGGACACTACACACTTCAGGCCGGCCTGTATTTGCCCCTTGAAGGGAACAGATTGCCAGCTACCGGTGCGCAAGGCCAACCTCTAGGCGACTCCGTTGTTATTTTCGAGATAGATGTCTTGGAGTAGGGGGCGCAGGCATGGCCGCATTGGAAGAAAGATTGGGACTTCTCATGACCCAGAAGGGGCTGACACTGGCCACAGCAGAAAGCTGTACAGGCGGGCTGTTAGCGGGGCGCATTACCGATGTACCCGGCAGTTCAGCCTATTTTCTTGGCGGTGTCGTCAGTTATGCCAACGAGGCAAAAGAGCGCCTGCTGGGAGTGAATCATGCTACTCTGCTTAAGCATGGAGCCGTCAGTGAGGAGGTAGCCTGCCAGATGGCCCGTGGAATACGCGAGCAGTTAGGGGCAGATGTGGCTGTCGGGATCACCGGCGTAGCCGGCCCCTCTGGCGGCACTGCTGATAAGCCAGTCGGGCTGGTGTGGATTGGCCTCAGCGACAGACAAGGTGAATGGGCTAGGCAATTTCAGTGGCACTCTGACCGGACAGGCAACCGGGAACTCTCAGTAGATGCCGCCCTGCGTATCCTGATCGAGTGGTCAGAGGCCGCCGCACCAAAATAAATTGCCCCTACCGATACTGCTGGTAGGGGCTTTCACTAAGCTGAAGGATGTGGCTCTTTTTTTCTCCGGCTCACTCTTGGGTGTAGCCTTCATTATTGGCCTTCTCATCCCTTCAGCATAGCTATCTACCCTCATCATAGTGTCAATAGTCATAGAGACATAGTGACATTTGTCATAGTCACGACATGACAAATGTCATTGGCCAAAAATGACATTCTGCGCTAGGGGTCACGGCTTGACCGCAATGGCCTCGATCTCGACTAGACCATCTCGTGGCAATGACTTCACTGCAATGGTCGAACGAGCGGGTGGTTGATCGGTAAAGAAGGTCGCATACACCTCATTCATAGCCTTGAAGTTCCCCATGTCCGTCAGGAAAACAGTGGTCTTAACCACATGGGCGAGGTCCGTGCCAGCGGCCTTCAGCACGGCACTGAGGTTTTGCAAAGCCTGACGCGTTTGCGCCTCTATGCCCCCTTCCACGATTTGTCCGCTGGCCGGGTCAAGCCCTAGCTGTCCGGAGCAAAACACGAATTCACAGACACTAACCGCCTGCACATAGGGGCCGATAGCGGCAGGCGCCTCTTCACTATGAACAACCTTACGTTCCATGTTCCCTCCTAGGAGCATACCTTCAGGATGAGATAGACGGCATTGTAGGCGACCATTCCTGGGTGGTCAAGTAATGACTTACCCAGCATCTGTGTTTGTTCAGGGTAAGAGGTTGCTATACAATCATAAACTATACCCTGATTGCTAGGTTGAAGACGTTCATGCTGCACTCGTTAGAATGGAAGTATCCCAACAACCATACAACGAGGAGGCCGCATGAACGACACCTACATTGTAACAGTCTATGTGGGCCTTGATGACCTGTTGCAGGTTTTGCACTATCAGGACGACAAGCGAGCGGCGCTGAGTGCGGCAGAAATCCTGACGGTGGCGGTGGCAGTGGCCAAGTTCTTTCAAAACCACCACGAACGGGCGTTGTATCTGCTGGTGCAGTTGGGCTGCCTGCGGGCGTTCAGCGTGTCGCGCTTCAACCGGCGACTGCACGCTTTGAGCGAGCGGCTGTGGCAAATCGCCGAACTGATCGGTGACGTGTTGGCTCAGGGCAAGATTTACATCGTGGATACGTTGCCTATCCCCGTCTGCAAACGCGTGCGGGCCAAGCGTTGCCGCAAAGTGCAGGGCAAAGCCTTTGCGGGCTATTGTGCCGCCAAACAGGAACACTATTTCGGTTGGCAGTTGCATCTAGTCTGCGATACGGCAGGAGTCCCTGTTGCTTTTGAGCTAATGCCCGCGGCGTGGGATGAGTTGGTCCCTATCCAGGAATTGTTGGCAGCTTTGCCAGAGGGCAGCCAGGTGGTCGCCGATAAAGGCTATATCCGCCAGAAAGACGAAGTGCTAGCCTACGTGTATGGGGGAGTG
>DAOTYH010000014.1:0-8459 GCA_034435015.1 Anaerolineae bacterium
CTCAGCACGCGCTGAACGATATAACTGTGCACCTTGCGCCGCCTGCGGCCTTTCTTCGCCGCCCGATAGTGCCTGATGTACCCCTCGATCCCCCTCTGCTTGATACCTTTCAGCCACCGATACACTGTCGCTCGATCCCGCCCCGCCCCGCCGGCAATCGCCTCAACGGCAATCCCTTGCTTTCTCAATGCGTACGCCGCTCGAATCCGTGTTATACTGTCCATCGGCGCTCCGTGATTCTGTTGCTGGTTTTGTCTCTACAACTTTATCACGGAGTCGCATTTTTATTGAGAATACTACGCCACAAGAGGTACGCCATTGCAGAACACTGAAAGGGAGAAACCTCCAAGCGGCAGGTATAATCATGACATAGCCCCACTTTAACTAAGGTCAGAACAAACTAACAGACAGGCAGGGTATCTAATGAGGTTCAACTATCTCCACCCCCGTGATCAATTAGTCGAGATCATGAAGCGTATCTACCGCAATGGTATGACAACCCTATCAGGCGGAAACCTTTCCATTCTGGAAGACAATGGCGACATGTGGATCACGCCTGCCGGCGTTGACAAGGGTAAACTCAGACCTGAAGATATTGTGCTGGTTCACGCTGACGGCACATCGGAAGGCGCCCACCAGCCCTCTACCGAGTATCCCTTTCACCGCGCTATTTACCGCAGGCGCCCAGACCTTAGGGCGGTTGTCCACGCCCATCCGCCAGCGCTTGTCTCATTCAGCATCGTGCGCGAGATTCCAGACACACGCATTATCCCCCAGGCAAACCGGGTCTGCGGGCCGGCAGGCTATGCGCCTTATGCCCTCCCTGGCAGTGAACAGCTTGGCGAGAACATCGCCGCCACCTTCGGTGAAGGCAACAACGTTGTCCTGCTGGAGAATCACGGCATTGCGACAGCAGGCCATGACCTGCTGACCGCCTTCCAAAGGCTTGAGACCCTAGACTTCTGCGCCCGGACGCTGATTGCGGCTCGGCGTGTGGGCGAGATCACAATCCTCAGCCCAGAGCAATTGGAGTTGTTTGACAGCCGCAAACATCTGTTGCCGGAGTTCATCCCTGCTTCACCATCCAGCCGCGAAAGAGAGCTTAGGAAACAGATCGTTGAGATTGTCCATCGTGCCTGCGAACGGTACTTGATGATCTCGACAGAGGGCGTGGTGTCTGCGCGTTTAGACGGGGGAGACTTCCTGATCACGCCTACAGGCATGGATCGCCAAAGCTTTGAAGTATCTGATGTTGTCCTTATCCAAGGCGGCGGACGCGAATCTGGTAAGTTCCCAAGCCGTTCGGTTCAGTTGCATCAGGCGATATATGACACCCACCCTGATATTCACTGCATCATCACCGCTCAGTCACCACATATCCTCGCCTATGCAGTAGCGACTGCAAAGTTTGACACACGGACAATCCCAGAAAGTTACCTTCTCCTTGTAGATGTACCGGTCATCCCTTTTGAGACCCTGTACCAATCTCCTCACAAGGTTGCCGGGATGATCTCAGAGCAAAGCCCTGTACTGCTCATCAGAAATGATTGTGTGCTGACAGTGGGGAAGACCATTCTACAGGCCTTTGACCGCCTTGAGGTAGCAGAGTTCTCGGCCAAATCCCTCCTTGAAACGGAAACTCTGGGTAACCTGATTCCCATAAAAGAAGAGGATATCAGGTTACTACAGGCAAAATTCCTGCATAAACATCAAGATACGCTATAATTACACAATTCGAACTATCGTTCTACTACCCGCAGGATGGAGGCCGACATGCCAGACTTCGAGCTTGTGGCTGACTACCAGCCCACAGGCGACCAACCAGAAGCCATCGCCGCTCTGGTAGATGGCCTGCGCAGAGGATACCGGCATCAGACTCTGCTGGGTGCAACTGGAACAGGCAAGACATTTGTAGTTGCCAACGTTGTTCAGGCTGTCAACCGCCCGACGCTGGTGTTGGCTCACAACAAAACGCTGGCGGCACAGTTATACTCCGAGTTCAAAGCTTTCTTCCCGCGCAACGCAGTCGAATATTTTGTCTCGTACTACGACTACTACCAGCCAGAGGCATACGTCCCCCAGCGCGATCTCTATATTGAGAAAGAAGCCACCATCAACATGGAAATTGACCGTCTCCGGTTAGCCGCGACAGCGGCCCTCATGAGCCGCCGTGATGTGCTGATCGTGGCATCCGTGTCATGTATCTACGGGATTGGCGAGCCGGAAACATGGGGACGGGCGGTACTCAGGTTACGGCAGGGAGAAACGATCCGACGCGACACCATTCTGCGCCGCCTGGCGGACATCCAATACATCCGCAATGACCTTGAGCTTAAACCCGGCATCTTCCGCGTGCGCGGGGACACACTGGAGATCATGCCCGGCTATGGCGAAACGGCTTACCGGATCACGTTATGGGGGGATGAGATTGAGCGGATGATCGAGATAGACCCGGTCACAGGGGAAATGCTGGCTGAGCACACTTCCCTGTTGATCTTCCCCGCTAAGCAATACATCGCCAACGGGGACACGATTCAGGCGGCCATTCGAGATATTGAGCAGGAATTAGAAGAGAGGTTGGAGTTTCTCCGCGCCCAAGACCGCCTGCTCGAGGCTCAGCGGCTGGAACAACGCACCCGCTACGATCTAGAGATGTTACGGGAGGTAGGTTATTGCGCTGGCATTGAGAACTACTCGCGCCATCTAGATGGCCGTCCGGCAGGGTCTCCGCCTTGGACGCTCATGGATTACATGCCTCCCGACTACCTACTGATCGTAGATGAGTCCCATATGACAATACCACAGGTACGCGGCATGTGGGGTGGTGATCGCAGTCGCAAGGAGGTACTGGTTGAATATGGTTTCCGCCTGCCCAGTGCATTGGACAACCGCCCGCTGAGCTTTGAGGAGTTTGAGCAACGGATCAATCAGGTCATCTATACCAGTGCAACTCCAGGGCCTTATGAGCTGGAACACAGCCAGCAGGTTGTGGAACAGATCATCCGCCCGACCGGCCTTGTTGACCCAGAGGTTGAGGTCAGGCCGGCTGAGGGACAGGTAGATGACCTCCTGCATGAGATCCGCAGTCGGGTCGAGCGGGGCGAGCGGGCACTTGTGACTACCCTTACCAAAAGGATGGCTGAGAAGCTGGCCGACTACCTGATGGAAATGGGTATCAAAGTTCACTACCTGCATAGTGAAATCGAGACGCTGGAACGTGTCGAAATCCTGCGTGATCTGCGGCTGGGTGTCTATGATGTGGTGGTCGGCATCAACCTGTTGCGTGAGGGGCTTGACCTGCCGGAGGTATCACTGGTTGCCATACTGGATGCTGACAAGGAGGGGTTTTTGCGCTCAGAGACAGCCCTCATTCAGACCATTGGCCGCGCCGCCCGCCACATCAATGGTAAGGTCATCATGTATGCAGGGCACATCTCTGACGCCATGCAGAGAGCCATTGACGAAACGAATCGCCGTCGGGCCAAGCAATTAGCGTACAATGAGAAGCACGGTATTGTCCCTACCAGCATCGTCAAAGAAGTCCATGACCTTACCGAAAGGGTGAGGGCCAGCATCGCGGCAACAGCCCCAACTGAACTGGGGCGACTGCCCAAAGCTGAGATTGAGCGTATGATTAAAGAGCTGGAGAAGCAGATGAAGACGGCGGCCCAGAACCTTGAGTTTGAAAAGGCCGCCCTGCTTCGTGACCAAATATTTGAATTACGCGATATGCTGATAGTGCAGAGAGTGGGCCGCCGTGATGTACCGATCTGGGAGCAGGATCGCATCTTACCTATACCGGATGATGAACCTCCTAGCTCGTAGCGCAGGGGCATTGTTGCTAGTTGCGGCCCTGTTTGTTATGGGCGCACTGGTGCACGAGATGGGGCATGTTGTTGCTCTGTGCCGCTGTTGCACTGGGCGTGCCTAAGGCTGTCTTTCAGATTTCGGTGGTGGGAATATCGCTCCTGCTGGCAGTTTTGACAGGTGTCCGATGGTATATGTTCGCGCAAGCTGACCGGTTAAGATTCGCAGGAAACAAAAATGCCGCATAGCGCACACGGGGTTGTAACCCTGATGGGATCGGGCGAGATGTCGGCCAGCATGGTCGAAGTGCATAAATATGCCATGTCGCTGATTGAGGGGCCGGTACGAGCCGTATTCCTAGATACTCCTGCCGGCTTCCAGTTAAACGCTGATCTACTTGCTCAAAAGGCAGTGGAATATTTCAAGCAACGCCTGAATACCCCCCTGACCGTAGCCTCTTTCAAATCGGCAGAGCAGATCACACCTGCTCAACACCAGACGGTAATCTCTATTTTAAGCGAGGCCTCCTACATCTTTGCCGGGCCGGGTAGCCCGACTTACGCTATACGGAACTGGCGAGGTACTCCTATCCTTGACAGCATGTTCAAGGCGTTATTCAACGGCGGCTGTCTGACTTTTGCCAGCGCGGCGGCACTGACACTCGGACATTTCGCCATACCCGTTTACGAGGTCTACAAAGTAGGGGAGAAGCCCCGCTGGGTAGAAGGACTAAACATACTGGGGCACAGCGGGCTGGATGTAGCCGTTGTCCCCCACTGGAATAACACCAGCGGGGGCGATCACGATACCCGTTTCTGTTTCATGGGCGAACCGCGCTGGGCTGTTCTGGAAGCACAGTTGCCCCAGCAGACGACCGTTCTGGGTATAGATGAGCACACCGCCTGCATCCTGCGTCTGAATATCAACAGGGGTGAGGTACAGGGCATAGGGCGGGTCACGATACGGCGGAACGGAACAGAACAAATCTTCGCCGACGGTGACTCCTTCAGCCTTGATCTGTTACGCCCGCCTTCTGCACTGAATGAACAGTCCACACTGGGTGAACCTGCCCTCACAGAAAAATCACCCCTGCTCTCTTGGAGCACCATTCGCGCCCGATATGACGCTCTCCTTGCCGCCGGGCATCCTTCTTCCGAAGAGCTGGCCGCTTATGTATATGATCTCATGACCTTCATGCGTACTGCCCGCGAACGTGCAGATTGGCAGTCTGTACAATGGGCAGAAGAGGCTCTCCGCGAGGCAATCGTTGGGCTGGTAGCCAGATCGCAAGCGGGAGTAGTAGAGGTTAGGGAGATCATAGCCCCTTATGTCGAACTGCTCCTTGAAGTAAGACACATTCTACGAACAATTAAACAGTGGGCTGAGGCAGATCGAATCCGGGAACGTCTGCATGACCTGGGGGTGATAGTTGAAGACACCCCACAGGGTTCAGTGTGGCGGCGGCTGTCTTGATTGACCGGATTGGCAATTCTATCCGCTTACTGCTACATTATGAGCCAGCAGTTTTTGCTGTAGCCCCCCGCCGGAGGTCGCATGAGCCAACATGTCATCAGGCTGTTGATCGCTTCAGATATTCCTGACTCGTTAGCCGAGATCGAGCATATGCTCTCTATGGCGCCCGATATGCAGGTGATTGGCTCGGCAATGACCGCCGAGGAAGTGATCGAAATGGCAAAAACACATCGGCCCGATATTGTGGTGATGGACTACGACATGCCGGGCCTCGATGGGGCTGAGGCAACACGAACGATCCTCCGGCACAGCAAGAACACGCAGGTCGTCATGCTCTCTCTGGTTAATGATGTCAACGACATCCGGACAGCCATGCGCGCGGGGGCCCGCGACTATCTGATCAAGCCGCTGGCCGAAGGAGAATTGGTAGCTACGATCAACTGGCTGGTTCAGGAGCGGCGTGAGTACGCCCGGATGCACGGTTTCGTCGGACAACTACGCAAGGCGTATGAGGCCCTTTTCCGTGATGATAAGCCTGTGCCTCCGAAAGTAGTTGCCTACTTGGAAGCACAGGTTGCTCAAGCCCCCGACGACCGGCTGACGGTGGAGACTCTGGCAGTGGCCTACGCCCGCAACCGCGACTGGGTCAAGCTGGCCCCTCTTGCCGCCGCCCTGGCGCAGACAGCAAGTCGGGGCGAGCCGTCCAGCTCACCCCGAACACAAATCTAACTGGGAAGGTTTCTATACCTTAAACTCGCCGTCCTTGTAGAACAACTCCCCATCTACAAGGATTTCCCCGCCGGAGCGCATGTCACAGATCATGTCCCAATGAATAGCCGACTCGTTCTTGCCGCCCGTGTCAGGATAGCTGGCCCCAGCCGCCACGTGGATAGTCCCGCCCATCTTCTCATCGAACAAGATATTGCGCGTGAACTGCGTGACTCCGTTGTTAGTGCCAATGGCAAACTCACCTAAGTACCTTGCTCCCTCATCTGTGTCCAACGTTGAGAGGAGCAGTTCCTCTCCCTTCTTGGCCGTGGCTTTGACGATCCTGCCGTTCTCAAAGTACAACTCGATGCCGTCTACTTCACGCCCATTGTAGATGGCAGGGTAGGTAAAACGTACCCATCCGTTGACCGAGTCTTCAACCGGGCCGGTGAATATTTCCCCATCGGGGAAGTTCTTTTTACCGTCCGCGTTAATGAACTTCCGCCCTTTGATCGACAGGGTAAGGTCAACGTTTTCGCCCTTAACTTCCACTTTATCCTTGCCTGCAAGCCAGTCCACAAGACGCTGTTGCTCAGCAGAGACCCGTTTCCAGTAAGCTACCGGGTCCTCCAGATGGATCATGGACGCGCCGTACACGAAGTCTGCGTACTCGGCGAGGCTCATTTCAGCATCTTGAGCGGCGGCATGGGTGGGATGTTGGGTCAATGTCCAACGCAATGCACCACTAGCCTGACGCTCCATAAAAATCTTGCTTAGCGGAGCACGTGCCTTTGACACACGGGTCAGGCGGGCTGGATCAACACGGCTTAGAGATTTGGTATTTGCGTGAGCGATCAGCGTGATCATGACGTCAGCATTTTCCCACAGCCACTTCTGTACTGGGTTGATAAAATCGAGCTGTTCATCGCTGGCGTATTTGAAGAAAATCTCATTGGCATTGGTAGGAGCCATCAGAAACGTGGCATTGCCGCCAGCCAGTAATACGTGCTTAAAGACTTCCTCTGCCAGCGGTTCTGCCAGCGGATCGAGCACCCGAATCAGCACCAAATCCCCTCGCTTCACAGCCACCGAGTAGTTGACCAGCACATCGGCGACCTTGTCAACGCGCGGGTCCATGATTGCAACCTCCTTGATAGGATAGGGTAAAGTGGGACAATTTTATCCTGTCACTTCTTTGAGTGCCGCGAGCGCCGCCTCGAAGTTGACCTCTTGGGCAATCTCCGGCACATACTCAGCGTAGCGGACGGTGTCATCCTTGTCAACGATGAAAACTGCCCGCTGGCACAAGCGCAGGTCAACATCATATACGCCGTAGGCCTCAGCAAATTGCATATCCCGGTGGCAAGAGAAAGTCCTGACTCGGTCAACCCCCGCCGCCCCACACCAACGCTTCTGGGCAAAGGGGAGGTCGGCACTGATGGTCAGCACCTCGACATCACTGCCAAAACGCGTTGCCTCTTCATTAAAGCGGCGGGTCTGCGCATCACAAAGACCTGTATCTAGTGATGGCACAACACTGATTAGGCGTACCTTGCCTGCCGTATCAGAGAACTTAAATTCGCTCAGGTCGTTGGCAATGACAGTGAAATCTGGCGCTTTATCCCCAACCTTCAGCATAGCACCCCGTACAGTGTGCGGTTTCCCTTTGTGAGTCACCCCGCCCGGTCTCTCGACTACCATCTTTTCCTTGTCCCTCCTGATGTGTTATGTTTGTCCCTAGGGAATATAGCGTAAAGGGGAAAGTCAGTTCAAAGGCAACCGTCACAGCCGGCATTAGCCCCACACGGATATATCGCTCCTGCCGCCCGCAGGCCTTCGGGCTATAATCGTAGTATTCTCAATAAAAATGCGACTCCGTGATAAAGTTGTAGAGACAAAACCAACAACAGAATCACGGAGCGCTAATGGACAGTATAACACGGATTCGAGTGGCGTATGCACTGAGAAAGCAAGGGGGGAGTGCTCAAAAAGGTGGACATGGAGTTAACGGGTCAGGCGATTTTAGCCCTCCATATCCACCCTGTTAGCCACTCCCCTGTCTGAAGCAACCACATTTTCGAAAGAGTGGAGATGCCGGGAATTGAACCCGGGTCCGAAGAGTTCGAGCACCCACGTCTACGAGCCTATCCGGTTTTTTGATTTCATCTGCGCTACGCCAGCCGGCAGGCTTAGGCGCAGATTAGCCGCTTAGTCTTAGGTGCGCTTCGCGGCTAAGCCACACCGCAGTCAGGGTTTTGTCTCGCCCTGCTCTGATCCCCCCTGCACAGGTATCAGAGGGACGCGGCCCCTCTTCATGGGAGCCGGCTCTGCTTGGCTGGTTAAGCAACCAGAGCGAGAGCGGGTGTCTGCTCGTTGGCAGTTATTGTTTTGCCTCTTGTTAACGGGGCTGAGGCTCCCCGGCTCGCAGTGGGATTTCAGCCCTCCCCGTCGAAGCCTGTCATCCCCATGCC
>DAOTYH010000015.1:0-38672 GCA_034435015.1 Anaerolineae bacterium
GGGTCTGGGGGCCGGCGGTCGGGATGGCCGGCAGGGCGATGACGTTCAGCGCGATCAAGCCGGCGGCCACGAGGACAAGGCAGGCCGCCCCTGCCAGGATGCCCCCCGCGATCCAAACCCACGCTGGGATGCCGCGCCGCGCCCTGACCGGCGGCGTTCCAGCGGGCGGCTCTTGCGTCTCAGCCGCGTCTGTTCCCAGCCGCCATGTTGCCTCAGGGGGCCGGCCAGCGGGAGCCGGCACAGCAGTCGGTTTACCCTCTGCCAGTGCGGCGAGCGCGTCGGCCAGCTCGGCGGCCGTCTGGTAACGTTCGGAGCGGTCTTTGGCCATAGCCCGCGCGATCACTGCATCGCATTCCGGCGGGAGGTCATCTCTGAAGCCGCGGATGCGAGGCACCGGCTCGGTGAGATGCTTAACCACCATCCCCATCGGGGTATCGGCGTGATAGGGTAACACACCAGAGAGCATCTCAAAGACGATAGCGCCCAGCGAGTAGATGTCACTGCGGGCGTCAATGTCCGACTCGCCGCCGGCCTGCTCTGGACTCATGTAGGCCGGCGTGCCGATTACCCCCGTGCCGGTCAGGGTGGAGCCGCTCTCAGCCAGCTTGGCAATGCCAAAATCTGAGAGGTAGGCCTCATCGTATTGGTCAAACAGGATGTTGCCCGGCTTCAGATCGCGGTGGATCACGCCGCGCCGGTGAGCTTCATCCAGCGCCGGGCTGATGCGCTGGAGGATGCGGGCTGTTTCATTCAGAGAAAGGGGGCCGCGCCGGATGCGCTCAGAGAGCGAGCCGCCGGACATATAGCGCATCACGATATACGGCTGGCCGTCGTCTTCTCCGAAGTCGTAGACAGGCACAATGGCCGGATGTTCCAACGCGCCGATGATCTGTGCCTCGCGCTCAAAACGTGCCCGGAAGGCGGGGTCATGGAGGAACTCGCGCGGCAGTACCTTGACCGCTACCTCGCGCTTGAAGGCAGGATCGTAGGCGAGATAGACGCTTGCCATGCCGCCGCGTCCCAGCTCAGACCTGATCTCATAGCGGCCAATCTGATGAAGAGATCTCATAACCAGCTAGTCCTCTTCGTTTGTAAGGAAGCCAACGCCCCAACATCGGGGGAATATCCATCCTTCATTGTAAGGGACTCTGCGAAGGAAGGCCAGCAGAAGGGTACTCAGTACACCAGCACGAGCGCTAGATCGTTGACGTTTGTACCGGTCGGGCCGAGGCGCAACAGCCCCCCTGCCCGGTCAAAAAAAGTATAGCTGTCGTTGTCGTCCAGGCAGGCCTGCGGATCAAGCCCCAATGCACGGGCGCGTGCGCATGTCTGGCCTGTGACTACTGCGCCGGCGGCGTCAGTAGGGCCGTCTATGCCGTCTGTGCCGAAGGCGGCTACTGCCACCCCTTCCAGCCCGTCGAGGGCCAGCGCCGCCGCAAGGGCTATCTCCTGATTGCGCCCTCCCTTGCCGTGCCCCCGCACGGTGACAGTGGTCTCGCCGCCGATCAGGTACAGGCAGGGGCGCTGAGGGCTGTCAGCCAGACGGCGGGCGGTCTCAGCCAGACGGCGGCCTGCGTCACGGGCTTCGCCGCCCACGTTATCCTCGCGCCCGGCCACATACCAGCCCATCTCGACGGCGCGGCGCTCAACGGCGTCTAAGGCCAGGCGGTTACTGCCAATGATGCGGCTGGTGACGCGCTCCAGCACGGCGTCGCCCGGTTTGACCGTCTCCGGACGCTCGCCGCGCAGGCCGGCTTGCAGATGGGCGGTGACAGCCGGGACGGCCTCCATAAGGCCGTAGCGGGCCAGCACGTCCAGCGCGTCAGCGTAGGTCGTGGGGTCAGGGGCCAGCGGGCCGGAGGCGATCACATCCAGCGGGTCGCCCATGACATCTGAGAGGATGAAAGCCTCCACACGGGCCGGGCAGGCCAGCCGCGCGAGGCCGCCGCCCTTTAACTGTTCGCAGTGCTTACGGACGGTATTGAGTTCGCCGATGGGAGCGCCAGCCCGCATCAGGGCGCCGCTGACGGCACGCAGGTCTTCAAGCGTCAGCCCTTCGGCGGGGAGGGTCAGGTGGGCCGACCCCCCGCCGGAGATGAGCGCGATCAGCGTGGCATCCGGCCCGGTCTGACGGGCTGTCTCAGCGATGGCGTGAGCCGCCCGCAGATTGCGTTCGTCGGGCAGAGGGTGGGCCGCCGGGAAGACCTGAAAGCCTGCCGGCTCATGGTCAAGGCGGGCCAGCCGCTCCGGCACGACGGCTACCGCGCCGCCGGCTAAATCGCACAGCGACTCCAACTGGAGGGCCATCTCCAGCGAAGCCTTGCCCGCGCCGATCACGTAGCATGGGCCGGAGCCGGCCAGGCCGGCGGGCCAATGGCGGGCGAGGGCGCGGGCCGGGTCGGCGGCCTCAAGGGCGGCGGCGATCAGAGCGGAGATGTGCTCAAGATGGTGCTGAAAAGCAGGTTGTGAGCTGGATGATTGGTTCATGGTCTTTCGTTATGGGCTATACAGGATAGGTTGTGACTTCGATTGTACTGCAACCGCCGGGCGGCGCAACGAGGGTGATCAGCGGAGGTTTGCCCCCCGACCGGCTTGTGCTATAGTCAGCCGTATGGCAGAAAAGAGATTCCTCAACCGGCGTGCGTTTCTGAGGGCGGCGGTCATAGCGGGGGCGGGTCTGCTGGCAGGCCGGCCAAAGGCACTGCGGGCCGCTCCGGCACGGCTGTACTGCCCGATCCTGATGTATCACTACATCTCCGAAGTGCCGGCAGGCGCTGACGCACTGCGGCGCGGCCTGACCGTCACGCCGGCTCAATTTGCCGGCCATCTGGACTACCTCGCCGGGGAGGGCTTCATCGCCGTCACGCTGGCTCATCTGGCGTCTGCGCTGAGAGGAGAGGCTGTCTTGCCGCCCAAACCGGTTGTCCTGACCTTCGATGACGGCTACGGCGATGCCTTTGCCAACGCCTGCCCCGCACTGGCCGAACGCGGCATGACGGGGGTGTTTTTCGTGGTGAGTAGTTTCATGGAGCAGGCCGGCTACCTGAGCTGGGCACAGGCCGCCGAGATGAGACAGGCCGGGCTGGAGATTGGAAGTCACAGCGCTACTCATCCTAACCTCATCGGTTTGAGTCATGAAGCGTTGATGGCCGAGGTTGAGGGATCAGCAAGGGTAATTGAAGAGATGCTGGGTGAGCGCCCCGTCTCTTTTTGCTATCCGCTGGGGCGTTATGATGCGGGCGTGATCCGCGCCGTGCGCGAGTCGGGGTATCTAGCCGCTGTCACAACTGCCGATGGGACGCTCCATTCCACAGCCAGCCTGTACCGACTGCGCCGTGTGCGGGTGCGCGGACAGACCTCAACGAACGGGCTGGCGTGGCTGGTCAACCGGCAGGTATGAAGCTGGGTGTGATCTCCGATGTTCATGCCGACCTGAAAGGTCTGCTGACGGCCCTGCGGATACTGCGGCGGGAGGGCGTGGAACGGGTGCTGTGTGCGGGCGACATCGTTGAGCGGGGCGGGGAAGGAGATGAGGTTGTCAGGGTTGTCCGGCAGGGACAGATTCTCTGCGTGCAGGGCAACCATGACTATAGTGCGGCGGGCAATCAGGCTTGGCTGTGTCAGCACGGCGACCCGTCCAATCCGGCCCTGCAAAGGCGCCTGTTGTCTGATGAGTCGCTCCATTACCTCAGCCGGCTTCCGCCGCGGCTGAGCTTCTCGCAGGACGGCGTGCGTGTAATGCTGGCTCATGGCGCTCCATGGAGCGACATGGTGTACCTCTTCCCTGACAGCCCGGACTACCTTCTTGAACGGGCGGCCCGTGAGGCGCAGGCCGATATATTGATTTTGGGGCATACGCATATCCCCATGTGGATCAGCGCAGGCGGCGTCTGGATCGCTAATCCAGGGTCGGTGTGCGTGCCGGGCAGTCGTACCTGTGCCACACTGGACCTGCCGGAATGTGTCTGGCGGGTGTTCGACATTGTAACCGGCCAGGCGGTCGAGGGGCTGTCAACTAGATGACATCAGGGGGCCGCCGGCGTCCGAGCGGCCCTCTGGTTGCCCTGAGTTGCGGTACAATACACTGGAAACAAGGTAGGCGCTCTCTATTAGGGAAGGATGCAGGAGCGTGCCATGCATGTCGTCAAGACCGTTGAAGAAGTTCGTGTAGCCCGGTGGGCTAACCCGTCGCTGATGTGGGGGCTGATCCCGACGATGGGCGCTCTGCACGAGGGGCATATCTCGCTGGTGCGGCGGGGGCGTGCCGAATGCGACCGCGTGGGGGTGAGCATCTTTGTCAATCCCCTCCAGTTCAACAACCCGGACGATCTAGCCCATTACCCCCGCTCACTGGAGCGCGACCTCGAACTGTTGAGGGCCGAGGGGGTGGACCTTGTGTGGGTGCCGGAGGTGGAGGATATGTATCCGCCCGGCTACCAGACCTATGTGACAGTCGAGGAAGTGACCCGACCGCTGGAAGGGGCGGCGCGTCCGGGGCACTTTCGCGGGGTAGCGACGGTGGTCGCCAAGCTGTTCAACGTGTTCGAGCCTCAGCGGGTTTACTTTGGGCAGAAGGACGCCCAGCAGGTGGCCGTCATCAAGCAGATGGTGCGTGACCTGGCCTTTAACCTGGAGATCATCGTGTGCCCGATTGTGCGTGAGCCGGACGGGCTGGCGATGTCCAGCCGGAATGTGCGCCTGAACCCGGAGGAGCGAAAGGCGGCGGTGGTGCTGTATCTGGCTCTCTCGGCGGCGGTGATGGAATGGCAGAGGGGCGAACGGGACGCCGATGCCCTGCGGGCGATCATGCAGGCAACGCTCAGCGCCGAGCCGCGCGCACGGGTGGATTACGTCAGTGTGGCCGACCCTGATACCATGCAGGAGATACAGGGGAATGTCAGCCGGGGCCTGCTCAGCATGGCTGTATATATCGGCGATGTGCGCCTGATTGACAACATGGTGGTAGACGAGGCTTATGCTCCTGGCAATTGACATTGGCAACACCAACATTCATTTCGGCCTGCATGACGGCAGAGACTGGTTTGTCTCGTGGCGGGCGCATACGGTTGCCCGAAAAATGGGGGATGAGTACGCTGTCCTGTTGCGCAGTTTCTTCGAAGAAAAGGCCCTCACCTTTGCCGATGTAGACGCGGTGGTGATGGCCAGCGTGGTCCCTGATCTGACAGCGGCCTTTATCAAGATGTCAGAGCGCTATCTGCGGCGCAAACCGCTTAACGTGGAGCCGGGCATCAAGACAGGCGTCCGGCTGTTGCTGGATAACCCGCGCGAGGTTGGGCCTGACCGGGTGGTCAACGCGGCGGCGGCCAAGAAGCTGTACGGCGGCCCGGCTATCATCATTGACTTTGGCACAGCCACAACATGGGATGTGATTAACGCCAACGGCGATTATCTAGGCGGGGCTATTGCGCCGGGTATCGGGCTGGCACATGATGCGCTGGTCAGCCGGACGGCCCGGCTGGTCAAGGTGGACCTCGTGCCGCCGCCGTCGGTGATTGGGCATAACACCGTTCATGCCATGCAGAGCGGGCTGTTTCTGGGCTATGTGGCCATGATCGAGGGGCTGGTAGCACGCATCAAGGCTGAGCTGGAGGCCCCGCAGGCCAAAGTAGTCGCGACCGGCGGGCTGGCCCCTCTGTTTGCCGAGCAGACCAGTGTCATCGAAGAGATCGCCCCTAACCTGACGCTGGAGGGACTGCGGATCATCTGGGAGATGAATCAATGAGGTTTCCGGGATGGCTGGCAGGCTGATGACTCTGGAGGAGTTTCGAAGGGCTTTTGCAGACCTCAAGATGCGCGGATGGGTTCGGTCGGAGCGTCGAGGCCCTACCGGTATCGGCTATACACTGGAGAAACTGCTTGGACTGCCAGAGAGCAATATCGCATTACCAGACCTAGGCATTGTCGAACTTAAAGCCCATCGTATCAATTCGAGTTCCATGATTACGCTCTTTACCTTTAACAGAAAAGCCTGGAGGATGAATCCTCTGGAAGCCATAAGGAAATACGGCACGCCCGATCAGAATGGCAGGCTGGGTCTATATTTCACCATGTCGCGTGTTCCCAATAGTGCGGGGTTGTTCCTGCACGTCGAGGCTGACTCGATCTCTGTGCGTCATGTATCTGGTGAGGTCGTTGCAGAATGGCAGTTAGACGCCTTAGCAGAGAGGTTTGCTCAAAAAATACCCGCACTTATATTAGTGAGCGCGTTTAGTGAGATGCGCGGTAATATTGAGTGGTTCAAGTTTGACAGGGCACAACTACTGGATGGAACTTCCAGGGATATTCTGCGCAACCAAATCCTGGCTGGAAATATACTCGTAGACCTGCGCCTCCATGATCGGGTAACCAGTGCACGCAACCATGGGACGGGATTTCGAACCCTAGAGGACAGACTGCCCTTGCTCTTTGAGATGGTTAGAGATTTATGAGTGCCAAGAAGCCCGTTCAGTTGTCCTTTATAGAAACATCCTCGTATGAGGACAGTTTGAGCGACTGGACCTTTAGCAATGCCTTGACACGTGAGCTGACGCATTGTTACCATGACTACCCCGCTAGGATGATCCCACAGGTAGCAGGCAGGTTGATAGACTTATTTGGTGCAAGGGCAGCCCTCTTGTTCGACCCTTACTGCGGGAGTGGGACTTCGCTGGTAGAAGCCAGCATAAGGGGCATTCATGCTGTCGGCACTGATCTCAACCCTCTCGCAAGGCTGATCGCAAAGGCAAAAGTATCAACACCAGACCTTGACGCACTAGAACACCAAGTAATGCTTTTCAACCGCTTTGCTCTCGGTGAGAAAGAACGCCGGCGGAGATTACCTGATAAGTTCGAGGTACATGGCATCTCAAATCTGGAGTTTTGGTTCAAGACCGCTGTTATAGAAAAACTGTTTGAGATCAGGGAGTTTGTCGAGTCTATTACTGACGAAAACATTCGCCTTTTCTTTCAGGTTGCATTGAGTGAGACCGTTCGTGAAAGTTCAAATACGAGGAGCAAAGAATTCAAGTTATACAGGTATAGCGAGGACAAACTCTCTCAATTTAACCCCGATGTTTATGGGATCATGGCGGGTAAACTCCACCGCAACCTGCAAGGATACAAGCAGTATAAGGCTCTCATTGCCAATTTGAGGGAGCCGCCTTCTGTAAATATTTATGATTTTAACACGGTAGAGGGGATACCCCAGGCGCTTGTTCAGGATGAGAGCGTTGACGTGGTAGTAACGTCTCCGCCCTACGGCGATTCCGGCACAACGGTGGCCTATGGACAATATTCCCGTCTATCAGCCGCGTGGCTGGAGCTTGAAGAGCCGCATAAGATTGACCGCAAGCTGATGGGTGCACGGGCAATTAGTGATGCTGTTGTCTTTCCCAGCAGGGCGCTGAACCAGGCTATTGAGCAAGTCAGACAAGCAGACGAGAAACGTGCCCGGCATGTCACTTCGTTCTACAGTGACTTGCAGTCATCCATCTCCAATGTGGCAAAAGTGGTGAAACGGGGCGGCTACGTGTGCTACGTTGTTGGGAACAGGAAGGTAAAGGGAGTTGTACTGCCAACCGACATTGCCATAAGGGATTTCTTCGAAAATCGCGGTTTTGTGCACGTGAATACCTTTACACGCGCTATTCCCAACAAGCGTATGCCGTCCAAGAACAGCCCGACAAATGAGGCAGGCGTGCTGGACAGCACGATGACACAGGAATACATCGTGGTCATGAAGCGGGCCTGCTGACTATGCCCCCGTCCCTGCCGCAGACTCTCGACAGCAAGGCAAGGTTGCGATAAGCTACAGGCGTATCAGACGGACTACCCAACCGCCGTCCGGTACAGACTCTGCGCTGGTAGGAGGAAACATGAGTATCAGCTTTGGCACGGATGGCTGGCGGGCCGTCATCTCAGAAACTTTCACCTTTGGTAACCTGCGCCTCCTCGCTCAGGCCATCGCTGACCTGATTCTGGAAGAGAACAACGGCCAGCCGCCTCATGCCGTTGTGGGGTTTGATACCCGCTTCCTCTCTGACCGTTACGCCGCTGAGGTAGCCCGTGTGCTGGCTGGGAACGGCATCAAGACCCTGCTGGCCAACTCGGATGCACCGACGCCGGTCATCTCCTATGCGGTCAAGCAGACCGGGGCGGCGGCAGGGATCATGATCACGGCCAGCCATAACGCCCCGCGCTATAACGGCGTCAAGCTGAAAGCCAGCTACGGAGGCTCGGCCAGCCCGGAACAGTGCCGTCGGGTGGAACTGCATCTGCGCGACAATGAGGAACGCGCCCGCGGCCCTAACTTGATCGATCTGGAGGTTGGCCTTCAAGAAAGGTTGATTGAGCGCTTCAACCCGGTGCCGGCTTACTATGCCCATCTGCGCGAGCTGGTGAATCTGGATGCTATCTGTGCGGCCAATCCGCGCGTAGTGCATGACCCGATGTACGGCGCTGGACGCGGCTACATCAAGGGCCTGCTGGGCGGTGTAGGCTGTCAGGTGCATGAGATCCGCGGCGAAATGAACCCTGGCTTTGGCGGCATTCATCCGGAGCCGCTGGCCAAGTATCTGGGGGCGCTGGCGGCGGCCATCCAGTCCGGTTTTGGCGAGGTAGGCCTGGCTACGGATGGTGACGCAGATCGTATCGGCGCGATGGACGGCAAGGGCAATTTTGTGGATGCCCACCGCATCTTTGCGCTGGTACTGCGCTATCTGGTTGAACAGCGCGGTATGAAGGGAACAGTCGTGCGGACCGTCTCAACAACGCGGATGATTGATCGGCTGTGCCGCCGTTACGGCCTCCCGCTCAAGGAGACTCCCGTCGGCTTCAACCATATCGCCGACATCATGATGAGCGAGGATGTGCTGATGGGCGGCGAGGAGTCAGGCGGGATCAGCGTGAAGGGGCATATTCCGGAGGGAGACGGCATCCTGCTGGGGCTGTTGCTTCTGGAGGTGATCGCCACATCCGGCCTGACTCTGGAGGAGCTGGTCAACGACTTACATGCCGACGTCGGGCCGGCTTACTATGCCCGCACCGACCTGCGTCTGCGCCGGCCAGTGGACAAGCGGGAAATGACCGCCCGTCTGCGCGATGACGCCCCCGCCCAGATCGCCGGCCTGAAGGTTGAGGAGGTCTCCTCGCGGGACGGCGTCAAATACATCATGGAGGATGAGAGCTGGCTGTTGATCCGTCCCAGCGGCACGGAGCCGGTACTGCGCGTTTACGCTGAGGGGCGCAGTGAAGCCATCCGTGACGGCCTGTTGAAGTACGGCGAGCAGGTCGCGGAGAGCGTCTGAGACACAAAGCAGGGCTTCCAGCGGGAATAGGGAGATTATTTTTCTATCCATATTCAAACCAAACCCAACCTTTCTTTGTATTTATTTTAGAACCCGACCCGACTAGACTTAAAGCAGGCTTGTGATATGCACTTATGTTCTAATAGCGGGGAGGGCGGTATTTCCTATGATGTTCAATGGGTTATATCCGGCATTTGCTATAGACAAACTGCTCCATCAGCGTAGCCAGCGCTGGGCCGA
Organism: Anaerolineae bacterium; assembly: GCA_034435015.1. GTDB lineage: Bacteria > Chloroflexota > Anaerolineae > Aggregatilineales > UBA3940 > DAOTYH01. Next base: position 9,546 of record DAOTYH010000015.1, read on the forward strand.
TCTGGTGGCATGGTTGCGTTCCCTGCCGGTCACCGATCCGCACGTGATGGCTTTCACCCTGACCATGCGCCGCCTGCACCGTTACGGCCGTCTTGACGGGACAATTGGGGGCGATTGTCTGTGCGCTGTGTGCGCGGCACAGGTCGTTGGGAATTTCCGCGGCAGTGAAGAAGAACTGCTCGACTTCTATTACAAGAACCTTGATGAAGTGAATGCGGCTATCAAAGAAATGCGTGCACGCCGCGCTGTGACACGGCCTCTGGCAGGGGTAGCCTGAGGCTGACTGTTTGGCCGGGAGGATAGGGCGGCTTGGCGGAAGCCGCCTTTTTATTTCAGAGGGACAGCAGAGGTGCTGTCCCTCTTGGGTGTGCTCTGTGATGCGGTTGTTCTGATCTCAGCGCCGCCTGCGCCGGAATGCCGCCGCCACGCCGGCCAGCCCCATCGGCAGGACAGCGACCGCGCCGGGGCAAAGTCTGCCGCGCGGCTGGGTTGTCTCTTCCTCTTCGGCGGCCTGCGGGGCCTCAGCCTCCTCTTCGGCGGGCGGAGCTGGCGGCATCCCGCCCATCCCCAGGCTCATATCGTCCACCCACAGGATGCCTTCCCGCCGCTCCTCGCCTGCGCCGAACCCGAACCAGTAACCTGTGACCTGCGAGGGGTCTATCTCAGAGAGGCCTTCCTCTCCAGCCCAGTCGGGCTTTATGAAGTCCTCCCATGCAAAGAAGACCTGCGCCCAGCCGCCTACGCTCTCTGGCGGCGTGTCGAAGTAGACTTCGAACGGTGTAGCGGCATCGGGGCCGCCGGAGCCGACCCCAAACGTGATCTCATGCTGGCCTTCATCCGAGTAGAACCACAAAGAGATGCCGTCACTGCCGCTCCAGTTCTCCAGAGCTCTGTAGATGCGGCCGCAGGTAGCCCAGCCGCCGGCTGTCACAACGTAATGGATACGGAGCGAGGCACTGCCTCCGTGAGCCGCTGTGCTGTCTGCCCCGCACTCAATGACCGATGCCGGGCTGTCGCTGTTGGGTTCGAGGGGTTCAACCAGCGACTCGAAGTCCTCGATCAGGCCGGCGCCTGCCGCACTGACCGGGGGGCCTGCCTCCCCTTCCGCGGATGTCGGCCTAGCGGGCGGCAGACCCTCTTCGCCCCAGTAGGCACGGACGGCCTGATCAATGAAGGCCACAAACTGCGGGCCAATGATCTGGTTGGCCTGCTCGTTGGGATGTGCGTCGTACTCGTCGCCCCGATACTCGCGGCGCAGGAAGTTGTCGTCGCCGGCCAGCAGGCCGAAGAAGTCAAACACCGTCACGTTCGGGTGGCCGGCCAGATACTCATCAGACTGAAGCCACTGAGTGAAGGCACGCGCCCGTGCCGCCTCCTGCGGGTTGCTGTTGGCGGGGACCTGCGGCGGCTGGGTCACGATGATGAACAGTTTGTCGGGGTATTGATCCATGCGGTCACGGATGGAGAGGTAGTATGACTGGTAATCCGCAAGCTGGGCGTCATCGCCGATGTTGCTGACCGGGAAGCACGATTTGAAGAGGATGACATCGTACTGCATCAGGTAGCTGAAAGTGTTGTCCGGCGGATCGTGCAGAGGCTGAGCGAAGATGGCCGCGAAGCCGTCGGGATCGGTATTGTCGTCGGGTACATTGAAGTTTGTGCCAGTGTACGTCCCGTCTGCCAGACGCAGGCCGTCATCGTTGTAGCCGTGATCGTAGAACTCGTAGCCCAGTGCGGTCAGCCCTTCCCGAACACCGCCCTGTTCAATGAGATTCTGCCCGCACGAGTGATGAAGAAAAATGATGCGGATCGGCGACTGGGCGGAGGCCGGGCCGACTGCCGCCAGCAGGAGGATGAGCAGGGCACATCCAGTCACGATCCTGCCAGCAGGCGCTGACAGGTAAACCGACCGTTGCATGAGACACCTTCCCTTCTCTCGATGCCCTGACCAGAATAAAAAGGGGCGGCCCTTTAGCCGCCCTCCTCATACTGATAACTGCGTGTCCACGGCTGACCGCTTACGCCCCCCTCCGCGTTCTTGGAGAGCAGGGCCTGATAGACGTTCAGGCGGCTTCGGGAGAAGCCATGCGATGATCCTGCCATGTAGATACGCCATACTCGGTAGGTCGGCTCGTCCACGTATTGAAGCGCCTCTTGATGATGTTCCTCCAGCCGCCGCACCCAGTGCCGCAGGGTGAGGGCATAGTGCTCCCTCAGCGACTCCACATCACGCACCTCAAAGCCGGCCCCTTCGGCGGCCTGAAGGGTCTGGTTGATGTCCACCAGTTCACCGTCGGGGAAGACATACCGATCCATGAAGCTGTTTCTCTTGTACAGCCAGCGTCCCAGCGGTTTGGTCTTGGGGTTATGGCTGGTCATGCTGGCAATGCCGTGATTCAGGAACAGGCCGCCCGGCTTAAGCAGTTTCCATGCCTGAGCGAAGTAGAGCGGCAGTTTAGCGGCCCCTACATGTTCAAACATCCCTACGCTGACCAGCTTGTCAAAAGGCTGGTCGGCAGGCACCTCGCGGTAGTCCTGCAATAACACCCGGCAACGCTCAGTCAGGCCGGCCTGCGCGATGCGTTCCTGTGCCCATGCCGCCTGCTTTTCGCTCAGCGTGATGCCGGTCACGTCCACGCCGTAATGCTGAGCGGCGTAGATCGCCAGCCCGCCCCACCCACAGCCGATGTCCAGCAGGCGCTCGCCCGGCTTGAGCTGAAGCTTGCGGCAGATGTGTTCCAGCTTCTGCCGCTGGGCGGTGTGGATGTCCTCCTCGCCCGTCTTGAAGTAGGCGCATGAGTACACCATCATCTCGTCGAGATAGAGCGCGTAGAACTCGTTGGACACGTCGTAGTGGAACTGCACGCTTTGACGGTCGCGGCGGCGCGAGTGGAGCTTCCCGACGGGCTTCAGACCGGGGCGGGTTGTCTCGGCCACTATGTCGCGCGGCAGTGCCAGCAGTTGGCCGATCAGCCAGAGGGCCGTGCCGGCAGACAAATGCAGGGACTGGAAGTAATCCATCAGGCTGGTCGCGGCGATGATGTCCCCCTCGATGTCAAAGTCATCGAAGATGAACGCCTCGCCTAGATTCAGCTCGCTGGGCGGAAGGAACATGCGCCGTAAAGCGGCAGGGTGCTTGAGAACCAGTGTGAAGCGCGCCCTGCCGTCGGCAGGCTGGATGGGGCAGGAGCCGTCCCATAGCCGGACGGCGAAGTCCGGCGGTCCGTAGCCGGCAAAGATACGTCTGAGGATGGCGGTACTGCGTTCAAGGTGGAGAGCGGCGGTGTCACGGGCCAGTGTACGTTCCAGAGGTGAGGTTGAGCCGGTCATACATCTCCTCCTGCAACAGCAACAGTATGAACGACTTTCCCATTGTATCACTGGCAGGCAAAAAGTGCCTGCCCCTCAGGCAGACCCTGTCACTCACTCGGCGTCTGTCTGAGGGGACCTCAGCCCTTGTCCTTCTTCTTTTTCTTTTCTTCGTCCTCCTCCCGGTAGTACTGGCCGGGGATGGGGCGGGTGTCGTCCTTCTCTAGTTTGAAGTCCTCTGGGTAAGGGGACGGCGTCTTGGTTTTGGCCTTGCCTGCCGCCGGACGGGGCTTGGCCTTGGGCGGCGGAGCCTTTGCCGGAGATACGGTCTCCAGCGGGGGCAGGGGGCCGGTCACTGGGCCGGCGTCAGCCTCCTGAACGGCTTCAGGGGGAGGTTCGTGCCTGCCTGCCTGTGCCGCCGCCTGTACTTCGGCCAGCAAGCGGTCCAGGTTGACCGGTTTCTTCAGGTAACGCGTCGCCCCAACCGCATACCCGCGCCGGACATCCTCACGGGCGGTGCGTGCTGAGACGATGATGATCGGCAGAAGGGCTGTCTCCGGCTGAGTGCGCAGTTCCTTGCAAATCTCGTAGCCGTCGGCATCCGGCAGCATGAGATCAAGGATCAGCACATCGGGCCTTTCCTTTGCGACAGCGGCCAGCCCGGCGGCGCCGGTGTAAGCGCCTTCGGCTTCAATATCGTACAGCTTCAAGAAGGCCTTGAACATCGTAACGGTCTCCGGCTCGTCGTCAATGATGAAGACCTTGATTGGAGCCATGTGTATGCCCCCTGTCCCTATCCTGTCTAATGCGGCGCTCCCGGCCTTCCCCATCCTGTCTGTTAACGGAACTTCTTCTCAAACACGCGGTATGTCTTATAGACCTTCGCCCCCAGCATCTCAATAGCACGGTTCATCATATCATTGGTTTCTAGAATCCACGACATCTCAATATTGACATAACCGCGCGGCAGGCCGTTCTTGATCATCTCGTAGTACATCAGCGCATCTACGCCTGTGCCGCGATACTCCTCCAGCACGCCCAGCCCCCACACACGCACCCCGCTGATGTCACGGCGCACCTTCCAGTGCCACAGCAGGCGCAGCATCTGAAGCCACTCCGGCTCGCCCGGCTTGCAGTGTGCCTTGCGGAGCGGCTGGTAAATATCGGGGAGCGGCAGGCCAAACGCGACCGGCTTGCTGTCTACCTCCACAATCACGACGATGTGGGGGTCCACCATCGGCTTGAGGTCTCTGGCGAGCTTGTCTATCTCCTCGTCGTCCATCGGCACGAAGCCCCAGTTCTTGGCCCATGCCTGATTGTAGATCACCTTGAGCCGTTCGACCTCAGCCCTGAAATCACGCAGATTGGCCTGCCGTACCTTGAAGCTGCGCCGTGTCCTGATCTTGTTGACAACGCGCGTCAGCTTTTCCGGCAGTTTGTCGGCCTTCCTGCCGCCCCAATCCTCGCCGTTGAAGTGCCAGTACCACAAGTCCATCGCCTTCTGGTAGCCGGCGCTTTCTACAAAGCCCCGATAGTAGGGCCGTGAGTGGGGCGTCATGATCATCTGCGGGTGCTCAAACCCGTCAATCAGCATCCCGATCTCGCTGTTGGTGCTGAAGGTAGCCGGCCCCATGATCGCGTCCACGCCGCGTGCCTTGACCCATTCCTCGGCGGCGTTCAGCAGGGCCAGTGCCGCCTCACGATCATCAAGCACCTCGAACTGCCCGAACCAGCCCATGTTCTGCTCCTGAAACCGGTTATAGGCGTGGTTGATGTGGGCAATGATCGTGCCGACCGGCTGGCCGCCGCGCCATGCCACGAACTTCTCGAAGTCAATATGCTTCAGTTCGACGTTGTGGGCTGGGTCGAAGAAGCGGACATGCTCACTCCACAGCGGAGGGGTCCAGCAGGGGTCGTCCTTATAGACCGTCCACGGCATCCGCAGGAAGGCCTGCTGATCGGCTTCTGAAGAGACTGGCCGCACGGATAGGTCAGACATACGCTCTCCCTCACAGGCAATGATCATGACAGTGGATACGCCCACAAGTTTAAGCGCACGGGCAGAATTATGCCAATCTTGCCTGCCTGCCGCCCGGCGGGAGGCCGTCAGCCTTCATGATGCCTCGAACCTATTGACAAGCGGTGAAAATCGTCTTAAGATATTTTAGTAGAACTTTATCTAAAGTCTTTAGTCCTCCGGGAGTCTGCCTTGCCCTCACACGAGCGGGTCACCATGGCCAGAATCGCTGAACTGAGCGGGGTATCCCTCTCGACCGTGTCGCTGGTCCTGCGCGGCAGGCCGGGCGTCGGCCCTGAGACGCGCCAGCGCGTCCTAGAGGTGGCCAGAGAGCTGGGCTATCTCCCCCCTAAGCTGACCGCTCCTTATGCTCCCCCTCTGTCCAGCGTGGGGCTGATCCTGAAGTCAGACCCCGGCTACGTCCCCCAGCCCAATAAGTTCTACTCTCAGGTCGTGGCCGGCATCGAGGAGGCCTGCCGCCGTCAGGGCATCAACCTGCTCTACGCCACCCTGCCGGTGGATGAAGACAGCTATCCCCTTGATCTCCCCCGCATCCTGACGGAAGAGGACTCGACCGGCGGCCTGCTGCTGGTCGGGGCGTTTCTGAATGAGGCGCTGCGTCAGGTGATGGATCGGCACTCTGTGCCCGTCGTGCTGGTGGACGCCTACGCCGCAGGCGGCACTTATGACGCGGTCGTGTCCGATAACTTAAGCGGCGCGTATCAGGCGGTCACCTATTTGATCCGGCAGGGTCACCGGCACATTGGGCTGGTGGGGTATCATCCGAGCGCCTACCCCAGCATCGAGGAACGCCGCAACGGTTACCAGCAGGCGCTTGCCGATCAGGGGATTTCCGATCAGTACGTGGCTGAATGTCACATCGTCAACCCAGAGGAGATCGCCGCGGCAACGGCGGAACTGCTCCGCTCTCATCCCGGCCTGACGGCGATCTTTGGCGTGAATGATGATGTCGCTGTGGCCGTGATGGAGGCGGCACGGCAGGCGGGGCGGCGGATACCCGAAGACCTCTCGGTGGTGGGGTTCGACGATATTGAGCTGGCTGGTTGTGTGTCGCCGCCCCTGACAACCGTCCATGTGGACAAAGTCGGGATGGGCAGGCTGGCGGTGCAACTGCTCGCCAATCGGGCTGAACATCCAGAGGCCAGCCCGGTGAAGGCCTTCATCTGCCCGCGCCTGATCGAGCGGCACTCAGTCTGCCCGCCCGGCTGAGGGCGCAGGCAGGGTAGACAGCAGTTTGAGCATAGCAGGGAAGAGGGACAGACAATGGTTCAGGTGATAGCGGACGCTCTGCCCAACATCCCCTGGGAGGACAGGCCGGAGGGCTGTCATGATGTGGTGTGGCGCTCAAGCCGCAACCCGATTGTCCCTCATGACCTGATCCCTGCTTCGAACAGCATCTTTAACAGCGCGGTTGTGCCGTTTCATGGGCAGTTTGCCGGCGTCTTCCGGTGCGATGACAAGCGCCGCTATATGCGGCTTCATGCCGGCAGGAGCGTAGACGGCATCCACTGGACGATTGAGCCTGACCGCATCTACTGGCGTCCGGCTGACGAACGTGCGGCTGAGATCAATGACTTTGTCTACGGCTATGACCCGCGTGTCGTGCGGCTGGAAGACCGCTACTATATCACCTGGTGCAACGGCTATCATGGGCCGACCATTGGGGTAGGGTATACCTACGATTTCGAGACCTTCTACCAGATGGAGAACGCCTTCCTGCCTTTTAACCGGAACGGCGTCCTCTTCCCGCGCCGCATCAACGGGAAGTACGCCATGTTAAGCCGCCCCAGCGACAACGGCCATACCCCCTTTGGCGACATCTACTACAGCGAAAGCCCGGATATGGTTCACTGGGGATGCCATCGGTTTGTGATGGGGGCAACCGACGGATGGCAGGCCACCAAGATCGGTGCCGGGCCGGTCCCCATTGAAACAAGCGAAGGCTGGCTGTTGATCTATCATGGGGTGCTGACCTCGTGTAACGGCTTTGTGTACAGCTTCGGCGCCGCTCTGCTCGACCTCGATGCGCCGTGGAAAGTGATCTATCGCGGCGAACCTTACCTCCTTGCCCCTCAGGCGCCTTACGAACGCACCGGCGATGTGCCCAATGTGGCCTTTCCGTGTGCCGCGCTGACCGATGCAGATACCGGCAGGATGGCAATTTACTACGGCGGCGCTGATACCGTCGTGTGCCTGGCCTTTGCCTACGTGGATGAGGTCGTTGAGTTTGTCAAGGCGAACTCAAAGGTGTAGCAGTCAGACAGGATTCGGCGAAATGGTCTTGACACGCGCGTCAATCTCCCCTTATAATGTAAGTGGGTTTTGGGAGCGCTCCCAAATTGAGAGCGCTCTCAGGGGAATCTGGGAGAACCTCGTGTCCAACCTGACGCTTGAAGACATCGCTAGACGGGCCGGCGTATCCCGCTCGACGGTTTCACGGGTGGTCAATGACCATCCCAACGTCCGCGAGGAGGTACGCCAGCGTGTGTGGGAGGTGATCCGAAGCACGGGTTACCATCCCAACGCCGCCGCCCGTACACTGGCCTCTCAGCGCTCATGGATGATCGGGTTGGTTCTCCCGCGCAGTGTCAGCTCCTTCTTCAAAGACCCCTACTTCCCCCATCTCACGCAAGGCATTGCGCAGGCCTGCAATCAGTATGACTATACCCTGAGCCTCTTTCTGGTCGGCACGAAAGAGGATGAGGAAAAGATATTCCCGCGCGTATCCCGCCGCGGCCTGCTGGACGGGATTATCGTCCAGTCCGGCCAGATCGGTGACCAGCTTATTGATCGGCTGGTCGAGTCCAATATCCCGCTCGTGATCGCAGGCCGCCCGTTCCATCCGGAGGGGGTCAGCTATATTGACGTGGATAACGTTCGGGCGGCTTATGAAGCGGTCAACTATTTGATTGGGCTGGGGTATAAGCGTATCGGCACAGTGGCCGGGCCGGGTAACAGCACGGTCAGCATTGACCGTGAAGAGGGATACCGCCAAGCGCTGATTGAACATGGCCTGGAGGTTGACGAGGCGCTGATCGCCAGGGGCGATTTCACAGAGGCAAGCGGCTACTACGCCATGCAACAGCTACTGCCCGCCCGCCCGGATGCGATCTTCGCCGCCTCTGACCTGATGGCCATCGGCGCTATGCGGGCTGTTCGGGATGCCGGCTTGAGCGTCCCTGATGATGTTGCGTTTGTCGGCTTCGACGATCTCCCCATCGCCACCCTGTCAGATTCTCCTCTCACCACCGTCCACCAGCCAGTTGTTGAGTTTGGTTTCAAAGCAGTTGAAATCCTGATTGACCTGATCGAGAACGGTATTCATCCTCCGCGCCGCGTCATCATGGGGACCGAGTTAGTGATACGCGACTCCTGCGGCGCATCGCGAAGGAGGTAGCGGGCAGGTTTTTTGACCTGCAACGGCAGGTTTTGTGTTCCGTGTACTGGGAGCGCTCTCAAGTAGGCTTAGCCTGTTTTGGGGCAAGGAGGAGGGAAAGGGAAAAGGTAAACCACTCATTTGAGCAGTTCGTTCTTTCTCACTGGCTACCGTTTTGGCTTACCCAAAAGGAGTTGAAGATGAAACGCGCAACCATCGTTCTGTGTGTCTTGGCCGCTCTGGGCATACTGCTGACAGCCTGCGCCCCGGCCGCTGAGACAGTCGTCACCGTTGAGGTGCCCGGCCCGGCTGGCGAGACCATCATCGTGACGACAACCCCCAGCCCGGTACAGGCCGCGCCGGCGGTTGAGTTCGCTCGCAACGAGACGCTCTACACCAGCGGCAAGCAATGGGGCCCGCCGACCAACTGGAACCCCATCATGACGTGGGCGTATGCCATGGGGACAATCGGCCTCTGCTATGAGACCCTGTTCCTCTATGACCCGCTTACCAACGAGTACATCCCCTGGCTGGCCGAGAGCGGTCGGTGGACGAGCGACACCGTCTATGAGGTGACGCTCCGTCAAGGCATCAACTGGTCGGACGGCGAGCCGCTGACGGCTGAGGATGTTGTCTTCACCTTTGAACTCGGAAAGATACCAGCCGTGCCCTACAGCACGCTGTGGAACTGGCTGGAGAGCGCCGAGGCGGTGGATGACTACACCGTGCGGTTCACCTTCTCGCAGGCCAACTATCAGGAATGGGCAACTATCTTATACAACATCGCGATAGTCCCCAAGCACCTGTGGGAAGGCAGGTCTGACGAGGAGATCGCGACCGGCGCCAACGAGAACCCCATCGGCACAGGCCCCTACCTGTATGAGTCGCACAGCGAAGACCGCATGGTCTGGGTGCGCAACGATGACTGGTGGGCCATTGACATCCTGGGGCTGTCGGTTGCTCCCAAGCGGATCGTGGACATCGTCAACAGCAGTAACAACGTCTCGCTGGGTATGCTGTTGCAGGGCCAGCTCGACCTGAGCAACAACTTCCTGCCCGGCATTGCCTCACTGCGTGACCCCGGTCGGGGCTACGGCATTGAGACCTACTTCTCCGGCCCTCCGTACATGCTCTCCGCCAACACCGCATGGCTGGTCATGAACACCGCCAAGCCGCCTATGGATGACCCGGCCTTCCGTCGGGCAATGGCCTTCGCCATTGACGTGGACAAGATCGTGAATGTGGTCTATGGCAACATCGTCCAGAAAGCCAACCCGACCGGCCTCCTGCCCATCTGGGAGCAGTACATTGATCAGGCGGTCGTGGATGAGCTGGGCTTCACCTATGACCCCGATCAGGCCAACGCCATTTTGGATGAGGCGGGCTATCTGGATGTCAACGGCGACGGCTTCCGCGAGATGCCGGATGGCTCTGCGATTGAGCTGAAGATCATCGTCCCCAACGGCTGGACGGACTGGATGGAGTCGATCCGCGTGATCGCTGAGAGCGCTCAGGCGGTAGGCATCAACCTCACCCCTGACTTCCCGGACTACAGCGCGCTGGTGGATGCCCGCAACAGCGGCAACTTCGATATGGTCATCAACAACGACCGGCAGGTCAGCAACACGCCTTGGACCTACTACGACTACATCTTCCGCCTGCCCATCCAGGATGTTCAGACCACCACCAACTTTGGCCGCTATGAGAATCCAGAGGCGTGGGAACTGGTGCAACAGCTCGACCGGACACCCGTGGATGACTTGGACGGCATGCGAGCGATCATGTCTCAGCTCCAGCGCATCCATCTGACCGACCTGCCCATCATCCCGCTGTGGTACAACGGGATGTGGTCACAGTACAGCAATGCGGTGTGGACCAACTGGCCGTCTGCGGAAGAGGGTGCTAACCACTACCTGCCTGCGACCTGGAACGGCTACTGGAACATGACGGCTATCCTCATGCTCACAGAGCTGGAGCCTGCGCAGTAACAGCAATCTGGTGACCATCACCTCTACTCACGTCTGGCTTCACGGGAGTAGGGTGGTGGAAGTCTGAGGTGGGGGGTGTTGGGAGGCTTTCACCCGCTCAACACCCCCGCTTTTACCCCCGTTCGAATCACGCTCTGAGGCGCGGAAAACCAAGTTCCACTGTGCGGAGGGGCAAGAGTGAAAAGATACTTCGGAAGAAAACTGCTCATCTATATTCTGACTTTTTTCGTGGCGGTGACCATTGACTGGTTAATTCCGCGTCTCATGCCGGGCAACCCTGTCCAAAACATGCTGGCACGGGCCGAACTGCGGGCAGGTGCGTATGAGGTGATCTACAGCTACTATACGCGTCTGTTCGGGCTGGACCTGCCGATCTGGCAGCAATATCTCAACTTTTGGTGGGCGCTCTTCCACGGCGACTTGGGCACCAGTGTCTTGCTGTTCCCGACGCCGGTCATACAGGTCATCGCGAGGGCTGTGCCTTATGATGTCTTTCTTCTCCTGCCTTCCATCCTGATAAGCTGGCTGGCAGGGAACTGGTTTGGTGCTTTTGCGGCACGCTCCAAATGGCTGGATAACCTTGTCTCTCCAATCGGGTACATCCTGACGGCGACTCCCTATATGTGGCTGGGCATCCTGCTGGCTTGGGCGCTGGGGATCGTGGCCGGCCTGTTCCCGATTTCAGGGGCCTACAGCTTTGCTCTTCGCCCCAGCTTCTCGTGGGCTTTTATCTCAAGTCTTCTGCGGCACTGGTTCCTGCCTTTTGCTTCGCTGTTTCTGGTGCAGTTTGGCGGCTGGGCAATCGGCATGCGGAACATGATCATCTATGAACTTGAAGCAGACTACTCCCACTATCTCGAAGCGCTGGGCGCACCGAGAAGGCTGGTCAGGAAGTATGCTTTCAGAAATGCCATGCTCCCTCAGCTCACCGGATTGGCGCTCCAACTGGGGACAATCGTAGCTGGTGCGCTGGCGACCGAGATCGTGTTTTCGTACCCCGGCATTGGCTACTTGATCCTTGGGGCTATTCAGAACAAGGACTATTTCCTCCTGCAAGGGTGCTTCCTGTTTATCATCATTGGCGTCTTGCTGGCGAACTTTGCGATTGACTTTGTCTACGTCCTTGTGGACCCGCGGACCCGAATGGGGATGGAGGGGGGAACTTCGTAATGTTTAAAAGGAGTGAATTTCTCTACTTTGCGCTGAGAAATAACAGGCTCCGGATCGGCCTGATCGTCCTTCTCTTCTTCATCGTTCTGGCCATTGTCGGCCCCCGCTTGACCGACTATCCGCCCTATGGCTACGTGGGGCCGGGCGCACAGCCTCCCTCATCCGAGTTCTGGTTTGGGACGACGACCTTCGGGCAGGATGTCTTTACCCAGTTTGTGCTGGGCTTGCGGGCTACCTTCCTCGTCGGCGTGGTGGGCGGCGGCCTGGCCACCCTGATCGGCATTGTGGTGGGCTTCACGGCGGGCTACCGCGGCGGCATGGTGGACGAAATCCTCAACATGCTCACCAACGTTGTGCTGGTCATCCCGACGCTGGCCATCCTGCTGATCATAGCCGCCTACCTGGAGGTCAGGGGCATCTTAGCCGAGAGCATCTTTATCGGCTGTACGGCGTGGCCGTGGGCGGCCAGAGCCATCCGTGCCCAGACGTTCTCACTGCGGACCAGAGATTTTGTTGACTTGGCCAGAATGAGCGGCATGAGGCCGGCCAAGATCATGTTCACCGAGATCGCCCCCAACATGCTCTCCTACCTGCTGTTGGTCTTCATCCTCCAGTTTGGCGGTGCGATCCTTGCGGCGGCCACGCTGGACTTCATTGGGCTTGGCCCGACCAACGCGATCTCGCTGGGCCTGATGATGAACAACGCCGTCTTGTGGGGGGCGCTGATATTGGGCATGTGGTGGTGGTTTGTTCCGCCGGGCCTTGCCATTATGGCCATTGTCGGCGCACTGTATGTGACCAATGTGGGGCTGGATGAGGTCTTCAACCCCAAGCTGAGGGAGATGTGATCGTGGGCCTACGAGTAGAAAACCTCACCGTCTATTATCAAACGCTGAAAGGGGATGCCAGGGCGCTGGAGAACGCCACCTTCACCGTTGCCGACGGGGAGATCATGGGGCTGGCCGGCGAGTCGGGGTGTGGAAAGACGACATTGGGCCACAGCCTGATCTACCTCAGGCCGCCCATGAAACTGGTCGGCGGCAGGGTCTTCCTCAACGATGAGGAACTGCCCATCGGGGATATGGAGAAGATGAACGACTTCCGTTTCAAGAAGGTCTCCATCATCCCCCAGTATGCCATGAACGCCATGAACCCCACCCGCAAGGTCGGAAAGATGGTGGCTGAACTGCTCCAGTCCAGAGGGGTGGACTTCAAAGCCATCCTGCCTGAGCTGAAGCGGCGGCTGGACCTCGTCAAGCTCCCCCATGATGTGCTGAACATGTATCCCATTGAGTTTTCCGGCGGCATGAAGCAGAGAATGGTGATGGTGATCTCCACCCTCCTCAACCCGTCTCTGCTGATTGCTGACGAGATCACCTCAGCGCTCGATGTGTCCAGCCAGAAGGCTGTGGTGGAGATGCTGGTCGAGTTCCGCAATCTGGGCTGTTGCAGTAGCGTGATCGTGATCACCCATGACATTTCGATCCTGTATCAGATCGCCGACTCGATCCTGATCATGTATGCCGGCCAACTGGCAGAGAAAGCCTCTACCGAAGTGATCATCCGGTCGCCCCGCCATCCGTACACCAAACTGCTGATCTCATCACTGCCGGAGGTGGGGGTGCGGTATGTCGAGAGGCGCCTGACGGGCATCCCCGGCAGTCCCCCCTTACTGCTTTCTCCGCCGGAGGGATGCCGCTTCAGGGAGCGTTGCCCCGTAGCCTTTGAGAAGTGCCTTGAAGCGCCGCCGTTCGTTGAAGTTGAGAGTGGACACTTCGTAGCTTGCTGGAAGGAGTTCTAGGCGCATGCTCAGGCTAGAGGATGTATCAAAGGTATACCGGATTGGAACGTTTGGCGGGAAGGCGCTCCATGCTGTCAACTGCGTCAGCTTTGACATCCCCGATGGGGCAGTGACTTCTCTGATCGGGGAGAGCGGAAGCGGGAAGAGCACGATAGGCAAGATGATCCTCCGCCTGACCTCGATCAGCTCCGGCAGGATATTCTTTAACGAGGTGGACATCACGACCCTCAAAGGGGATGCCCTCAAAGAGTACTATCGCCGCGTACAGGGCGTGTTTCAGGACCCCTTCAGTTCTTATAACCCGATCTTCAAGGCCGACCGGATTTTTAAGATCATCAGGGATGAGTTCTTCCCGGACATGAGCCATGCCGAGTGGCAGGACAAACTGCACGCTTCGCTGGAGTGCGTCGGGCTGAACCCTGCCCATGTCTTGAACAAGTATCCTCACCAGCTCAGCGGCGGACAGCTTCAGCGCCTGCTGATCGCCCGTGCCCTTCTGCTCGACATCCAGTTTCTCGTGGCAGATGAGATCATCAGCATGCTGGATGCCTCCACCCGCATTGATGTTCTCAACCTGCTGGCGGAACTCAAGTCACACGGCCTGTCAATTCTGTTTATCACCCATGACCTCTCGCTGGGCTACTACATCAGTGAAAGGGCAGTCATCCTTTACCGCGGTTGTATCGCTGAGATGGGCGCAACCGAGAAGATATTTGGCAGACCGCTTCACCCCTACACCCAGATGCTGATGGCCTCTGTCCCCCGCCTTGACAGAAAGTGGGACAAGCTGGAGGCAGAGGAACAGACGGAAAATCATCAGCCGCTCAGCGGTTGTGTGTATTACGGCAGGTGCCCGCAGGCAACCAGTGACTGCACGCGGGGGCGTCCGCCCCTGCTGGAGGTTGATCAGGATCATTTTGTGGCGTGTATTCGCTATACGGAGGGATAGCGTTTGCCTGAGTGAGTCTGTGTTTGGCGGCCTGCCCCTGTGTCCGTTAGGCCTCCCATGGCCCCACAGATGGAGAGTTTATGCGCTACGGTTATTTCGACGATAAACGTCGCGAGTACGTGATCACACGGCCAGATACTCCCCTCCCTTGGATCAACTACCTGGGGTGCGAGGCCTACTTTGGCATCATCTCCAACACAGCGGGCGGCTACTCCTTCTACCGCGATGCACGCCTGCGGCGCCTCACCCGCTACCGCTACAACAACGTTCCTCTGGACTGCGGGGGGCGCTATATCTATCTGCGCGATGAGGAGACTGGCATCTTCTGGTCGCCCTCTTGGCAGCCGGTCTGCCGCAAGGTAGAAGACTACATCTGCCGCCATGGTCTGGGGTACACGATCATCGGCTCAACCTTCAAGGGGGTTGCCGCCCAGACCCGCTATTTCGTCCCGCTGGGTGAGAACTTGGAAATCTGGCAGTTGACGCTGACCAACCGGCGGCACAAACCGGTCTGCCTCTCGGTTTTCTCCAGTGTTGAGTTTTGCCTGTGGGATGCCTACGACGACGCCACCAACTTTCAGCGCAACTTCAGTGTGGGCGAGGTCGAGGTGGAAGGACATGTCATCTACCACAAGACCGAATACCGCGAGCGGCGCAATCACTTTGCCTTCTTTGCCTGCTCTGAGCAGGTGGAGGGGTTCGACACCCAGCGCGACACCTTTCTGGGGCCGTATCGGGGCTGGGATAACCCCCTGGCCGTTGAGAATGGCCGCTCCTTCAATTCCATCGCGCACGGCTGGGCGCCGATGGGGTCGCACCATATCCGCATCACGCTGGAACCCGACAGGCCGCGCCAGATCATCTTTCTGCTCGGCTATCACGAGAACCCTCCCGATCAGAAGTTCGACCCCCCCGGCACCCAGACTGTCAACAAGCAGTCGGTCAGGCCGATTATTGACAGATACTTGATCCGCGAAAATGTGGAGGCCGCCTTTGAGGCTCTGTGTGCCTACTGGGACAGCCTGTTGAATGTGATCCAAGTCGAAACACCCGACATCCACACGAACCGCATGGTCAACATCTGGAATGCCTACCAGTGCATGGTCACGTTCAACATATCCCGCTCGGCCTCCCTGTTTGAGTCGGGTGTCGGGCGGGGGATGGGTTTCCGTGACTCCAATCAGGACCTGCTGGGGTTCGTGCATATGGTGCCGGAACGCGCCCGTGAACGCATCCTGGATATTGCCGCCACTCAGATGGAAACCGGCGGGGCCTACCATCAGTACCAGCCCCTGACCAAGCGCGGCAACGATGCTGTGGGCAGTGGTTTCAATGATGACCCGCTCTGGCTGATCCTGAGTGTGGCGGCCTACCTGAAGGAAACCGGCGACTGGAGCATCCTCGACGAGCTGGTCCAATATGATAACCGGCCCGGCAGTGAGACGCCCCTCTACGAACATCTTCAGCGCAGTCTGCGGTATACGCTGGATCGGCTTGGGCCGCACGGTCTGCCGCTGATTGGCCGTGCCGACTGGAATGACTGTCTGAACCTGAACTGCTTTTCTGCTGAGCCGGGCCAGTCATTTCAGACAACTACCAACAAGGAAGGCAAAGTCGCCGAGTCGATCTTCATTGCCGCTATGTTTGTGCTGGCCGCCCGTGAGCTGGCAGTCATCGCACAGGAGCGCGGCCTTGAGGAGGAAGCCCGCCGTTACCTCGATGAGGCCGCCCGAATGGCCTCTGTGGTGTGTGAACACGGCTGGGATGGGGATTGGTTTCTCAGGGCATATGATGACTTTGGCCGGAAAGTCGGCTCGCGTGAGTGCGAGGAGGGCCGAATCTTCATCGAGCCGCAGGGGTTCTGTGTGCTGGCCGGCATCGGCTTGGAGGACGGCAAGGCCGAGAGGGCGCTGGACGCTGTCAGAGAGCATCTGGCTACCCCCCACGGCATCGTTCTGCATCAGCCTGCCTATACCCGCTACTATCTCCATCTAGGCGAGATCTCTTCCTACCCGCCGGGCTATAAGGAAAACGCGGGCGTTTTCTGCCATACCAACCCGTGGATCATGATCGCCGAGGCGATAGTCGGGCGCGGTGATCGGGCCTATGACTACTACTCCCGTATCAACCCCTCCGTGCGGGAGGCCATCAGCGAGGTGCATCGGTGCGAGCCTTACGTTTATGCCCAGATGATCGCCGGGCGGGATGCTCCCACGCATGGAGAGGCCAAGAACTCCTGGCTGACCGGCACAGCGGCGTGGAACTATGTAGCCGTTACCCAGTGGATTCTGGGGGTTCGGCCTGCCTACCGAGGACTGCAAATCTCACCTGTGATCCCGCCGGACTGGCCGGGCTTCACCATGAAGCGGGTCTTCCGCGGGACGGCCTACCATATCACGGTGAGGCGTGCCGGCCCGGGCAGCACAGTTGCGCTGACGGTGGACGGCCAGCCGGTGGCAGGAAATATCGTGCCTCTGCCGCCTGAGGGGACGACAGAGGTCACGGTCGAAGCTGTCCTGTCCTGATCGGCCCTGTGCGCATGAGCGGGTCAGGGGTGTTCAGCCCACTCCCCTTCGGGCAGTTTCTCGCCTGCCCGGATGGCCGCCTTGAGCCGATTCTCCTCCGGCGGGATCGGGCATGACCAGTAGGCATTGTAGGCACAGTACGGGTTATAGGCCATGTTGAAGTCCACGAGGAACTTGCCTGACGGAAGCGGCTCAATCTCCAGATAGCGCCCTCCGCTGTATGTCTCGATGCCGTTGGTCGCATCCATGAACGGCAGGAAGAAACCGCCGGCTCGTCCGGCATAGACTGTCAGGGCGGCAGGCTGTCCCTCAACCTCAAACTGGATGCGCCCCCAGCGGAGGTATTCGGCCACATCGCCGGTGCTGGTCTGCATGGTGACTTCTTCGTGGCGGTCAAACGGCTCTACGTCAAGCTCGAAGCGCAGAGCGGGATTCTCCGGATAGTAGGACAGCCCGTTGAATGTCTCACGCTGTTCGGGCGTCAGCGGAGAATGGACATCCTGCTTGAAGAAGAGGTCCTTACTGCGGCGGAACTGTTCAAGAGCGCTCATCAGTCTCCCCCCTTGGCTTAACCCTGTGCGATACTGTCTGCTGTTACCCCGACGCCCGGCTCCAGATAGAAAGTGTCGCTGTCGTCATCATAGACGAGGAGTTCCGTATAACGTCCCCAGTCTATGGCTGTCTCGAGCTGTTGTCTGGCCACCTCAGCGGGGAACTCCAGCTTCAGCGCTGTCTCGATGACGTTGCCTTTCAATTGATGTCTGTCGGCGGCTCTCAGCATTTCCAGCAGCCATCTGAACAGCGGCAGACGGCGGACACGGGTTGCTAGAATCTCCTTGCGGGCTAGAATGCTGGCTTCTGCGAAGGTCTCACCCAGCGCCGTGAGGGTGATGTCACCTTTGGCGACAGTGGCAAGCCCCATCAGCTCGGCGGCCTCGATCAAGATCAGCAGGTGATCCGAGTCAACCTTCAAATCCTCTGCCAGCCGATAGATGTCATCCCGATTGCCGGGTGCTTCGGCGAGGTATTCCAGCAGGCCGGCCAGCTCCCCGATTGGCACGGCGGGCAGGGGGCGGGTACTGCCCGGCTCGCCGGGGGCCGTGCCCAGCTCGATATGCTCAGGCTGGGTCTGGCCTGCCAGCAGGCCGTACACTTGGTCTATCAGCTCCTCGAACTGAGGGGACTTGCGCTGTCGGGGGTGCGGCAGAGAGATGGCCAATTCGGCTACCACGCGGCCCGGCCCTTTATCCATCACGACCACCCGGTCGGCCATAAAGACGGCCTCCTCGATGCTGTGGGTGACCATCAGGATGGCTTTAGTTGGGATACTGCCGCTGACCCATAGTTCCAGCAGTTCGCCGCGTAATGACTCGGCGCTCAGGACATCCAGCGCAGAGAACGGCTCATCTAGGCACAGCAGTTCCGGCTCGACGGCCATGGCCCGCGCAAAGCCGACCTTCTGGCGCATCCCGCCTGACAGCTCACGCGGATAGGCCATCTCAAAGCCGTCCAGCCCCACGCGGTCGAGCAGTTCGATGGCCCGCGCCAGACGCACCTTAGGCGGGATGCCCCGCGCCTTCAGCGCTATCTCAACATTTTCCAGCACGGTCAGCCATGGGAAGAGCGCGAAGGTCTGGAAGACAATAGTGGCGTAGGGGTTGACGCCCGTCAGCGGCTCGTCGCGGTAGAGGACTAGTCCCTCTGTCGGGCGTTGCAGGCCGGTGATCACCCTCAACAGGGTACTTTTGCCGCACCCCGACGGCCCCAACAGGGCAACAAACTCTCCCTCATGCAGGGTCAAGTTGACATCCTGAACAGCGGTGAAGCGCCGCTGGCCAATGCCATAAACTTCGCTGACGTGCTGTAGCTGTAACAGAACGGGTTGTTGTACTGCCATCGTGTTTACTCCATCCGATATTGTTCTTCAGCCAAGCGGAACAGCCGCCGCCAGAGCAGGCGGTTGATCAACACAACCATCAGAATCATGCTGAGAGTCCCGGCCAGCAGGAGGGGATAGTCCCCAGCTTCGGTGGCTTGAGCAATCACTGATCCAATGCCCACCGTCTGGAGCGCCCGCCCGCCAAATTCGACATACTCGGCCACGATGCTGGCGTTCCATGCCCCTCCGCTGGCAGTGATCGCCCCCGTGACAATATAAGGGAACAGCGCGGGCAGGATCAGCGTGCGCCAGCGCTCCCATTTGTTGAGACCCATCAGCGTGGCGGTGTATTTTAAGTCCTGCGGGATGGCCGCCGCGCCGGCGATCACGTTAAACAACAGATACCACTGTGTCCCCATCAGCATCAGCAGGACAGCGGCCACGTTCAGGCCGCCCGGCAGTTGCAGGACTGCCAACAGCAGGATGGGGAAGAGGGCAGTAGCCGGCACTGAGGCAACGATCTGCACCAGAGGCTGGAGAATGGCAGACAGGCGCGGGCTGGTGCCGATCAACACACCAACCGGGATGGTCCAGGCCAGCGCTATGATCAGTGCAAACGTTACCCGTATCAGTGTGCCCAGCAGACCCAGCCCAATGATGCCCCAGTTGGGAAGCGGCAAGGTGACCAGCATTTGCCCCCCCTTGTAGGCGGCATAGAGCAGTGCCAGCCCGATCAACGCCCCTGCCGCATAAGCGGTCCACGAGCGGCGCCGGCCATTTGAGGCCTCCGGACTGAGCGGCGCCGGGAAGAGCCGCCCCAGCAGTCGGTCCATCGTCTCACCCAGCGGACTGCTGACATGCTCGCCCAGCCAGTCAATTAGGCGTGAACGGCTCAGCAGGTCGTAAAACCACGAGGCAGGGGGGTTGTCACTCTCAACCATCTCCAGCTTGAAGCGCTCGGACCATACCAGCAGAGGCCGCCACACAAGCTGATCTAAGATCACGATGACCAGCACCAATGTCCCTACACCCCATGTAACAGCCTGCAAGTTGCCCTCATTGGCGGCGGCTTGAAGATAAGAACCCAGCCCCGGCAAACGAAAGTCCCGCTGGCCGACGGTGAAGGTCTCGGCGGCCATCAGGAAGAACCAGCCCCCTGCCCAGCTCATCATGCTGTTCCAGATCAGGCTGATCATCCCAAACGGGAGCGACAGCATCTTGAAGCGCAGCCAGCCGTTGAGCCGAAAGATCGAGCTGGCTTCTCGCAGTTCCTTAGGGGTGGTTGTCAGCGACTGATACCACGCAAAGGTCATGTTCCACGCCTGACTGGTGAAGATCAGGACAATGGATGCCAGCTCGGCGGCCAGTCCCTGCGGCAGGAAGGCACTCAGCCCCAGCAAGACAACCGGCAAAAACGATAAGATCGGCACGCTCTGCAGGATGTCGAGCAGAGGCATCAGAATCCGTTCGGCGGACGGACTGCGGGCCGCCAGATACCCGTACACAAGGGCAAAGATCAAAGAGAGTGCATAAGCCGCCGTCATCCGCCCGACCGAAAAAACGGCGTATTGGGGGAGGGCTGAAGGGGCCAGTGAGATCGTCGGCCCCTGAATCTCAGCCGGCGCCCTCAGGCCCAGCCGGATTCCCCCATAGATGACAGCAAATAACCCCAGCACAATGATAACGTCCGACCAGCCGGCACGGCGGCTGGTCGGTTGTCCAACCTTGAAGATGCGTGCTATTGTCATTTCAACCCCCAGCCTTGAAGTCTGTGCTCGTGGAACAAGCCCCCGCAGGGGAACAGGGGCAACGCCGTGCCCTGGGTGAGCAAGCCTGCCTATTATAGCACTTTATTGGCGGATCGGGGTTTTCAGACAAGATGGTCCTGTGATACAATGAGGGGCAGTTATCGCTTTCTAACCAGAATCAAACTGGAGGATAACAGGTGCGCCGTTACCGCTTTATCCAGGCTGATGTGTTCACTGAGGTGATCTTTGGCGGCAATCCGGTTGCTGTCTTCCCGGACGCCGAAGGGCTGAACGACGACGAAATGCAGAAGATCGCCCGTGAGATGAACCTCTCCGAGACGGCTTTCGTTCTGCCGCCCACCGACCCGCGGGCTGATGTGCAGGTGCGTTTCTTCACGCCGTCCACTGAACTGCCTTTTGCCGGACATCCGACCATTGGGACACACGTCGTTCTGGCCAGCCTCGGACGCTATCAGATCACCGGACCGGTAACGCGCGTCTGGCAACAGCTCCGTAACAGCATCCTGCCGGTTGACCTGATCACCGACGGGAGCGGCAGAACCGACCGTGCCGTGATGACGCAGGAAGAAGCCCGGCACGGCGAGGTCTTTCAAGACAAGGCCAAACTGGCCAAAGCGCTTGGCCTGACGGTGGAAGATATTCACCCTGACCTGCCGGCACAGGTCTTCTCGACCGGCCTGCCGGGTCTGATTGTCCCGCTGACGTCGCTCAGCGCCATTCAGCGTGTCACGCTCAACGTTGGGCTGTTCAACGAAATCTGCCGCTCGATGAGCGTCACCGGCGCCGAGGTGTTCACTCTAGAGACGCTCGATAAAGCTCATCATGCCCACGTGCGGAACTTCGACCCGCTGGTGGGTATTCTGGAGGACCCCGCTACCGGCAGTATGGCCGGTGCGTTAGGGGCCTATCTGCTGGCCAACAGCGTCTTCCCTTATGAGTTTGACGCCTCAACGACTCATATGGTCATTGAGCAGGGCTACGAGATGGGCCGCCCCAGCTTGATCGAGGTAGAGGTGGATATTGTCTCTGGGGTGATTACCGAGGTGAGGGTAGGCGGGCAGGTTGTGATCGTGATCGAGGGCGAGGTGATCCTGTCCTGAGGGGGATGAGGGTCAGCCCTCCTGCCGGCCCAGCAGGTAGGCTGTCACTGCCTGCTGAGACCGCCGGGTCGTCTCAGCCTCGAAGGCTGTCACCTGCTCCCGCGGGACATGACGATAGACCTCAGCTTCCATCCGCTCCTCTGAGCGGATGATTGTTTCCAGCTTTCCTACCGGCATCCCATTCGACAGGGCAAACATGCGGGCCAACGGCCTGATCCCGCCGGTTGAGAGTATGCCGGCCACGTGATCCCGCCATTGGATCAGGTGCCTGTCCCGGACGAAGGGAAGCCAGCCGCGCGGCTCGGCGCGGACGAGCTGTTCGGCCAGAGCGCCGGACAGGTATCGGCTGGCTTGATCCTCCAGATACGCCATTAGGAGGCTGTAGGTCCGCCACCGCGGATGGAAGACCCCCCACGACCGGCCCTCGATGAACAGGCTGGGCATGACGATCATCTCCACCCACGTCTGATCCATCACCAGATGGGTGATATATCCGGCCACAAAGGCCGCCCTGAGCGAATCGCGGGTTGGTGCGCTGTGCAGTTCAGGCCAGCGGGCCAGCATGACCGCCTGAGCGGGAGCTTCCCCTTGCGGGGGGATGGCAAAAAAGTGCGTCTCTTCGCGGGCCTGCCTGCTGACGGCACGCACATCCGGGCTGACAGCTCCCAGCAGGAAGGCTGAACGTGCCTCGCCTTCTGCCGACAGATGAGGGAAGAGATCATTGACGGCAGGCGAGGCCAGCAGGTTGCAGACAGCGGCTAGATGAGTCTGTGCGCCGGGCATGATCCCTTACATCATCTTGAGGGGAGAGAGACCGGCCCGCCGTGTTTCAGCGTCCATGCGGTTCTGTTTTCCTCCTCAGGGCAGCCATGCCGCCCATCCGGCGGGCGGCAGGAGATAGGCAGTTGGGCCGCCTTCCCTCACGCCGTCCTGCCGTTGGCCGTCTATCAAAGCGCTGAAATCCACCCATGAGGGGGGCTGAGGCAGGGTGACGAGCCATTGATCCGTAGGGTGCAGGTTGACCCATACCTGCAGGCCGTTTTCGTACTCGATGGAGAGTTGCCAGAGCTGATCCTCCAGGATGGCGCGTTCCACACCGGCCATCTCCCCGTTGACATGGTAGAGGATACGTACCGGTCTTGTCAGCGCACAACGGCGGTGGATAGGGGCGACGAGTTCGACCTCCCGCTTGATGAAGGCTATGACCTGCTCAGGGTCACCCAGCGAGTCAGGCGTCGGGATATACCCTCCGTGGCAGAAGGCAATTTCATTTGCCATGTAGCGGTAATGGTCTTCGAGGGTGTAGCCGAACCATTTAGGTTGATCGGCTTGGGCAAAGTACCACGGGTAAAAACCTACCCCGAAGCGGATCATCTGCGGGTGGATGCGCAACAGATCAAAATGCACGATGGGGGGTATCAGAGCGCCCGCCTGCTCCCTGCCTGCGTCTTCAGCGATGACGGCATCTGCCGCACCTGTATAGAGGAAGTGGTGGCCTCCCTCACCGATCACAGGACCTTGATGGGCTTGGCGCTGGTAGTCTAACAATTCCAGATAAGCGTTTAGGACTGTTCTCAGGCGGGCACTGCCTGACAGGCCGGCGTTGTAATCCACTTTATCGGAGGGGTTGACGGCTGTTGAGACATCAAGGTAGACGGCTGTGGTCTGATAGCGGCGGTGAATTTCGGGGCTAAAGCGGCGGGCCACCTCTACACTCCGCACAGGGCTTAGGAGAACGGATTGGATGCCGGTGGTGCGGTTGAACCAAGCCGGGACCAGTGTGCCCGCCGGGTCGAGAGCGGCAAGCTCAGGCGTATACTCGGCAGAATTGGGGTACAGGTCAACGTAGTTCTCGTGCAGGGCGAATAAATAACCGGACTGCCGGGCGGCACAGCTGAGTTCCTCTAGGGCAGTGTCTCCGCCCCAGCGGGGGTTGGCTGGCAGAACAGAGGGATAGCAGTCGTCATAGCCGCAGTTTTGCCAGTTGTGGCGCACGACGATTAAGTCCGGGACGGCGCGGCTGGCGAGTTCCCGCACGAGTTGCGCATCTTCTTCAAAGGGGCGTTCCGCCCACAGATCGAGCAGGACCTTTCCGGCCAGCGCCTGCCGATAAGGTGAGGGGGAATCAGGCAGGCGCGGGAGTACCTCGTCCAGTGAGTCGGAGAGCGTCAGGTAGATCACTTCGTGGAGGGGGCGGCGCCCGCCGGCTGTGCTGGGCAGATAATAGGCAGTCTGGCTGAAAGCGAAGGATTGCTCGGAGACTGCCTCGTTCATCTTCTCTAAGCGGGAAGCCTCTGTAACCTGCCAGTCGAAATACGCGGAGAGAAAGTGCTCTCGGTAGACCAGCAGGTTGAACAGAGGCAGGTAGGGAATGCTGAGAATGAACCCCGCCGGTGTTTCCTCTGAGCGGTCGAGGGTGAAAGCCGGGAGGGCGGCAGAGGGCGAATTGACCTCTAAGCGCAGGGTCTTGCCTTGAATTGAAAAACGGTAGGTGTAAGGGATCGTCTCCTGCCCCCAGTGCGCCTGCCAAGTGACCTCTAGGACGGTGTTGTCCAGAATCCGGGCGTGGTAAGTAAACTGAGACGGGCCGCTCTCCCAGATGGGGATGTCCTCTCCGTGTACCATAAAACGCGGCCCGCCATAGTTACTAGGCAGGAAGGGCGGCTCTTCGTTCACTGCTATAACAAGGTCGTTGAGCGAGCCGGTCGCCGGCGTATAGCGGTACTCGATCTGCGTCTCCGGATCACGGTAACGCAGGATGTATGTCTCTCCCTGTTGAATCAGGCGGTTTTCAAAGGGCATTTCGGGCAGGGGAGGGGCTGTCGTGAAGGCAGAGCCGCGATCCGGCGGCAGGTCAGGGGAGGCGGTAGATGGCAACGGGCTTGGGTGTGCAGGCGTCTCTGATGGTGAAAGAGCCGGGGCGGCAGGGAGGGGCGGGGAGTCAACGCAGGCGCTTACGGCCAACAGCCAGCCTGTCAGGCAGACGATGACTCTCAAGCGTGTCCTCCGGCTCATTGTGACTGATTCTCCTAATTGCTCTTCACCCTGTCAGCAACGCCGTTAATTTCGGATCGCCAATGGTCTATGAGCCGCCAAACACGGCACAAGCCGGCCAGCTTACCATCTCTCCCAGTGGATCACCTCATCCGCCGGCCTGCGTCCGCCTTTGCGCGGGGGGCGCTCCAGCGGCTCCAGCGGGTAGCCGAACGAGATGCACCAAGGGACGGTATGCGTCGGAGGGATGCCCAGGATGGCGCGGGCCTTGTCGGGCCGGTAGAGAGTCGCCATAACCGAGCCGACCCCCAGCGAGCGGGCGGTGATCATCATATTCTGGGCCGCACGTCCCAGGTCAAACGGCACAGACAGCCGCGCGAACGGGTCTTCGGTGACCAGCGCGACTCCCAGTGCCGCCCCGGCCAGATGGCCGGCAAACGCCCCGCAGGCGGCAAGGGCCTCCAGTGTCTCGCGCCGCTGGACGGCCACAAAATGCCATGGCTGTCGGTTCTTGGCACTGCCTGCCCGCCGCCCTGCTTCGAGGATTTTCCTGACCACTTCCTCCGGCAACGGCTCATCACGGAACTGCCGCACCGAGCGCGTGGTCTTGATGATGTCAAACACGGTGGTCATGCTTTACCCCTCCGCTCTTTGTCCTCCTCAGATTATAGAGCAGGGACGATCTGAAGGCCACCTGACTGGCCGTTGGGTTTTTTAATCCGCGCCGAACCCGTTTATAATCTGAGCAACGGCCCTGCCCGGCTGTCAGGTCCGCTGACCGCGGCATGACAGCCCCCATACCTCTCAGGTGTGCTTATGCCCGACGACCTGCTCGGCCAGACACTCGGCCAGTACCAGATACGCGCCCTGCTGGGCAAGGGTGGCATGTCCACCGTCTATCTGGCTTACCAGCCTGCCATGGATCGCTTGGTGGCTGTCAAGGTCCTGCCTCGTGAGTTCCTCCATGATGACACCTTCCTGATGCGCTTCCAGCAGGAAGCCCGCACCATTGCCCGGCTGGAGCATCTGCATATCCTGCCGGTGTATGATGTGGGGCAGGATCGGGGCATCCCCTATCTGGTGACCCGCTACCTCCCCGGCGGCACGCTGGCCGACCTGCTCAACAGCGACCTGCCGCAACTGTCCGTTGTCACCCGCATCGTCGGGCAGGTGGCTGACGCGCTCGATTACGCCCACGAACGCGGTATCATCCACCGCGACTTGAAACCCTCCAATATCCTGCTGGATGACAGCGGCAATGCCTATCTGTCTGATTTTGGCATTGCCCGTGTGACTCAGGCGCAGGCTGACCTGACCGGCTCGCATGTGCTGGGCACGCCGCCTTACATCGCCCCGGAGATGGTCCAGAAGGATCAGCCGGTCACAGCCTCAGTGGATATTTACGCTCTCGGCGTGATCACCTACGAGATGCTGACCGGCGAGCCTCCCTACTTTGACCAAGACCCGATGCGGGTGCTGATGGCCCATGTGTTGGAGCCGGTCCCTTCGGTGCGGAACATAGACCCCAACATCCCGCCGGCGGTAGATGCGGTGGTCCAGCGCTGTTTGGCCAAGAAGCCCGCCGACCGTTACCCGACGGCGGGGGCCTTTGCCCGCGAGCTGGCCCGCGCCGCCCAGATGCCCCAGCCGATCCCTTCGTCTCCGCTCCCGCCGCCGACAGCCCCTCCGCCGGCTGTCGGGCCGCCCGCAGGCTACGGTCAGATGCCCTCTCCCCTGCCGGCACCGGCCTATGCCCCCTATCCGCCGGCAGAGGCAGAGCGTCCCCGCCGGCAGGGGCGCGGCTGTCTGATCGCACTGGGGGTGATCGCAGGGCTGATCGCGGCGGGGGTGCTGGCCGCTTTGGCGCTCACGGATGGGCAGTTGGACGCCCTCCTGCCCCCTACCCGCACCCCTCAGCCGACCGTCACGCTTACCCCTGCTGTTGGCCCGGCGGGAATCCTCACGCCGAGCTTTGTGCCGCCTGCCTCCGAGAGCGGCCGTCTGGCTTTTGCTTCTACCCGTGACGGCGACTATGAGATTTATCTGGTCAACCGCGACGGCTCTGACCTGCTCCAGCTCACCTTTAACGAGGGGGTCTACGACTATGCGCCGGCCTGGTCGCCGGACGGCTCGCAGATCGTCTATGTCTCTACTGCCGACGGGGATGCCGAGATCATGATCATGAACGCCGACGGGAGCGGCATCCGCGCCGTCACCGACAATAACTCCAAAGACGTGGACCCTGACTGGTCGCCCGATGGGGAGTGGATCGCCTTCTCCTCTAACCGTGACGGGGATTTTGAACTGTACATCATGCGGCCTGACGGCTCCGGCCTGCGCCAGCTCACCTTTAACGATCTGAACGACCGCCGCCCGCGCTGGTCGCCGGACGGCTCGCAAATTGGCTACTACGCTCAGGTGGGGGATAATACAGCCAGCAGTGAGCTTTTCCTGATCAACGCGGCGGGCGGCGTGCCTGTCCGGCTGACTGAGAATGCCGCCGCCGACCTGTGGCCAAGCTGGTCGCCGGACGGCACGCGGTTGGTGTACACTTCGGCGATGGACGTGCCGGAGGGCAAGCGGGCATTATGGATCATGGACCTTGCCAGCCGCACGGCGGCCCGCCTGACGGACGGCCTGTGGCGCGATGACGACCCGGCTTGGTCGCCGGGCGGGGGATACATCGCCTTTGACACGGATCGCAACGGGAACGGATATTTTGCGCTGTATGTGCTAGACTTGGTAAGCGGGGAACTGGAGTCTTTGCCTTTTGAAGCGGCCAGTGATGTTGCGCCAGCATGGCGGCCCTGACCTGAGGGGGCCTGCCTGAGCGGGAGGAGTATCTGTGGCTGAAGAGAATCTGGTCGGCAAGCGTCTCGGACAGTATGAAATACAGAGCCTTATTGGCAAGGGCGGCATGTCAACGGTATACCGTGCCTATCAGCCGAGCGTCAACCGCACGGTAGCGGTCAAGACACTGCCCGCTGAGTTCCTGCATGACGGCACGTTTCTGGTCCGGTTTGAACGTGAGGCACGCCTGATCGCCCAGCTTGAGCATTTCCATATCCTGCCGGTGTATGATGCCGGTCAGGCTGAGGGCATCCCCTATATCGTCATGCGCTATCTGCCGGGAGGCTCGCTGGCTGATCTGATGCAGCGCTACGGGCGCTTCTCTGCTCAGGAAGCCGTCCCGATCATCCAGCAGATCGCGGCGGCGCTGGACTACGCTCATCAGCGCGGTGTGATCCACCGCGACGTGAAGCCGTCCAATATCCTGTTAGACGAGGAAGGCAACGCCTATCTGTCTGACTTCGGCATTGCGCGGGTGCGTGAGGCGACGGCGGCCATGACCGGCTCCGGGCTGGTCGGCACGCCTGCCTACCTCGCGCCCGAAGTGGGGCGCGGGGATCGGGTGATCGGCCCCTCTGTGGATATTTATGCCCTGGGCGTTACGCTGTTCCAGATGCTGACCGGCAAAGTGCCCTTCCGGGCCGAGACGCCCATCAAGCAGATCATGATGCACGTCACCGAGCCGGTGCCGGCTCCATCCAGCCTCAACCCGGAGATCACGCCGGCTGTCGAGGCGGTCGTCCTGCGGGCGCTGGCCAAAGAGCCGGCTCAGCGTTTCAAGACGGCAGAGGCGATGGCCCGCGCTCTGGCGGAAGCGGCACAGGTCTCTACCGACGCTGTCCATCGCACAGACATAACCGACCTGCTGGAGGCGGGCAGGGGCAAGCGCTCGGCGCCTGCCCTGCCGCCGGCGGTCAAGGAGGCAGGAGGAGGACAGGGTATTCCCCCCGTCACGCCTCCGCCGCCGGCCTCAACGCCGACACCGCCTTCGCCGGTGCCGCAACAGCCGTCTGCCGCGCTCAGCCGCCGTGAGCAGGTCCGCCAGCAAAGGGCTGTTGCCCGTGACATGCGCCGCCGTGAACGTGCGCGCGCTCCGCAGGCCCAGCGGGGGGTGCGCTGGTACACCGTGGCCCTGACCCTGCTTGCCCTGATCATTGTGTGGTTTGCCCTCGGAACGCTGGCGGGGTTCACGGTGCGCCGTGAGGTTAATCGGGTGCTGTTGGCCTCTGCCAACGCCACCCAGACTCAGGTGGCCGCTGTCACAGCGACCGCTTCTGCCGCTACCCAGAACGCTTATGTCATCGCTTCCGAACAGACCATTGCGGCGATCACTCAAGCCGCCCCTACCGATACGCCTACCCCCACCGAGACCCCTGCCC
>DAOTYH010000016.1:0-26561 GCA_034435015.1 Anaerolineae bacterium
TTCTTCCTACGTTCGTACGACCAGGCTCCGGCGTTCCGCACGTCTTCCTGTCACGTCTGCAGTTGTTAAGGTGCCCCTTAGAAAGCATCCCGCCGACTGTCCCCAGCCGGCGGCACGACGGCGTATGCTCTCCCGCTCTCTCTTCCCCTTCGCTTCCGCCGCCTTCCGCCTCCCTCGGTTGTGAACTCTCCACCTCAGGTCTCCCCTCAGTGTGCTTCCAGTATAACATACCCTTAACTCTTCCGCAAGAGGTCCTTAACAAGAATCTGCCATGATTTTCTAATTTCCCCAACTGGAAGGCTCTCGGCGGCTACATTCCTCTCAAAAACTCACGCTGGCGACAGCCGCATCAATCGCCGCTGTCAACCGGCTGACGATCTCATCAAGCTCTCCCTCTTCAACTACTAGGGGAGGAGCTACCATAACATGATCGCCCGCTATGCCGTCAGCACAACCACTCATGGCATAGACGATCATCCCCTCTTCGAAGGCCATATCGAACACACGGCTTGACAGGTGCGCAGAGGCGGGGAAAGGCCGCTTCGTGGCGCGGTCAGCAACCAGCTCGACTGCCCACATCAAACCCTGACCACGTACATCACCCACGTGGGGATGCTCGTCAAATGCCGCATGGAGTTTGCGTCCCAGTTGAGCGCCCACCTTTTGCGCATGGGAGATCAAGTTGTGATCCTCCAGATAGCACACAGCCGCCAAACCTGCCGCCGCCGCTACAGGCTGGTGGCTGAATGTCCCGCCGTGGTTGAAGTCTCCACCCTCTTTCAGCATCAGATCAACCAGATCGCCGCGTACCGCCGTGACACTAAGCGGCAAGTACCCGCCTGAGACCCCCTTTCCCAGACAGATCACATCCGGAGTGACATCCCATTGCTCGATGGCAAACCAGTGGCCGGTACGTCCCATACCCGTCATGACCTCATCAGCAATCAACAGCAGGCCATGTTGATCGCATATCTCCCGCACACGCGGCCAGTACTCAGGCGGAGGCACCACTGCCCCCAGCGTTGCGCCTGCCAGCGGCTCAGCGATGAAGGCCGCCACTGCACCCTGCCCTTGATGTTTGATCTCATCCTCCAATGCTTCAGCGCAACGCAGGCCACAGTCCGGATAAGTCAGCCCAAACGGACAACGATAGCAGTACGGCGGCGGGATGTGGGGCATATCCACAAACAGCGGCTCAAAATATCGGCGCATAGACGGCTTGCCGGTGATCGCTAGTGCCCCCATCGTCAAGCCGTGATAGCTTCCCCAACGGGCGATTACTTTGTATCGTTGAGCTTGTCCCCACACAACCTGCATCTGGCGGGCAAACTTGACCGCCGTTTCTGTCGCATCTGAACCAGTACACAGGAAGAACAGCCGGGCATCAGGCATCGGCATATGGGCCGCCAGACGATCAGCTAATTCCTCCAGCGCCTGACTGGTGAACATTGTGGCATGAGCATAGGCAACCTGCGCCGCTTGTTCACGAATCGCATCAGCGATTTCAGCCACCCCATGCCCGACGTTAACAACCACCGCCCCTCCTGAGGCGTCAATATACCGCTTGCCGGTTGTGTCCCACAGATAGATACCCTGCCCATGCGACACAACCGGCTTGGCATGCTTGTGCTTGCGATGAAAAACGTGGCTATGCTTGCTCATACTCTCATACCTTAGGCGGAGTAGATAGTTGCGGCCCCGTCAACCCAGCCTGATGGGCAATCTGCCCGCCCAGATGCCCCAAGAACAGCGTGATCAGAAAGCCAAGCGGCAGGGCTATGATAAATGTGATGATCTGTCCGCAGATCGGGATCAGCCCCAGCAAAAGGCCAATACAGCCTATCAGAGCGCCAATAACCAGCAACAGCACAAAAACATACACCGCCGCCATTAAGAACAGGCCCAGGTGATCGCGCAGGAATTTGAAGTTATCAACAACCTGAAACAGTTCGCCGATCTCCTGACGCCCCACGCTAAAGCGGATCAAGCCTGCCATCAATAACAATGAAGCGGCAATCAACAAAACAAACCCTATCAGACTCACACAGATCACGCCGACCAGCGTCAGGCCGCTCAGCATCATGGTCGCCTCTTCACTTTGACCACCCAGCAGAGGCAGGATATATAAAGGAACCAGTACAGCCACCAAGATCGCATAGGGCACAATGCTGTAGACAATCTGGGCCAATACCACAAACAGCCCTTTCATAAAAAAATCCCCCAGCCGATCCCAATTTGGCATAGGCCGTGGGTCATTATTGGCGACGTTCCGGATAACTTCAACCATATAGCCCGTGGCCGTAATGTTGAGAATGGGGACAAGCATGATCAAAACGCCCACTCCTACCTTGGTCAGCCAGTCCTCATCCTCGAACGGATACTGAATCGCACGCATGAAGTCCATTGTTGTCCTACCTTTCAATCATGATGCAGTCAACAGTATCGAGTCAGGCCATCTCGATGATCGTAGCCTCTCCCTGCCCTACCCCGACACATAATGTGGCCAATCCATAACGCATCCGAGCTCCCCCTGCTTTGCGGCGCTTCATCTCATGG
This sequence comes from Anaerolineae bacterium, assembly GCA_034435015.1. Classification (GTDB taxonomy): domain Bacteria; phylum Chloroflexota; class Anaerolineae; order Aggregatilineales; family UBA3940; genus DAOTYH01. Next base: position 2,557 of record DAOTYH010000016.1, read on the forward strand.
AGCAGGGTCGTCAGGATACGCGCCCCAGAACAGCCCAGCGGATGCCCCAGCGCAATTGCCCCGCCATTGACATTGGTGACAGCATGATCAAAACCTGCCAGCTTCATCACAGCCAGCGCCTGAACAGCAAAAGCCTCATTCAGCTCGATCAAATCGATTGCATCAATTCCCAAACCAGCCCGCTGGAGGGCCTTCTCAGTGGCTGGAACCGGCCCCAGCCCCATCGTGCGTGGATCGACGCCTGCGGCGGCACTACATACCCAGCGTGCCAGCGGTTTGAGACCCAGCTCATTGGCCTTTTGCTCGCTCATCAGCAGGACCGCCGCCGCCCCGTCATTCAAACCGCTTGAGTTGCCCGCCGTGACTGTCCCCCCCTCCCGAAAGACGGGTTTCAATTTGGCGAGTTGTTCCATGCTTGTATCAAGCACATACTGGCCATCCACGATCTTGTAACGCGGGAACTCATCCACCTCAAACCGGATCGGATCGCCCTTACGCTGAGGAATCTCGACCGGCACAATCTCATCTTTGAACCGCCCCGCGTTAATCGCATCTACCGCCCGCCGATGGCTCTCCAGCGCGAAGGCATCCTGCTTTTCCCGTGTCAGATCGGGCATTTGCTCGTAGATGTTTTCCGCCGTCTCGCCCATCGCCTCCAGCGGGAACATCGCCTCAAGACGCGGGTTAGGATAGCGCCAGCCAAGTGTTGTATCGTAAACCGTCACATTGCCTGTTCCAAAGGCCACCGCTTGCTTGGGCATAGACCATGGGGCACGTGTCATGTTCTCTACCCCGCCAGCGATGAATATATCCCCTTCGCCTGTCCGGATAGCCCGTGCCGCCTGATTGATCGCGTTCAGCCCCGACGCACACAGTCGGTTGAATGTCACCCCCGCTACATGATGCGGAAAACCCGCCAGCAGTAAGGCCATGCGTGCTACATTGCGGTTGTCTTCCCCGGCCTGATTGGCACACCCCAGGTAGACTTCTTCCACCAGCGCCGGATCAAGGTGGTTTCGTTCCACAATGGCCTTGAGCGGAATCGCCGCTAGGTCGTCGGCTCGGACGGCAGACAGCACCCCTCCATGCCTGCCGACCGCTGTACGAACAGCATCAATGATCACAACTTCCCGCATAAGCTGACCTCACCTGAGTGAAAGAAAAATCACCAGACAAAAAGGTTTCAGCAGGAAACCCGTTTAACAGTCGGGGTACAGACCTTCTAATCCACCCAAGCACAGAAAAGCGAAATCCCTTTCCCCTCAGCGTTGGTGAGGGGAAAGGGGAACGCAGGTAACCCCAATTTCCCTATGGCACTGTCCCAGACGGACGGCGCGTAGGAGTTGCGGTAGGGGTAGGTGTAGCCTGAGGTTCTGGTATCAGGAAGTAGGCCTGTCCCTGCCCATCGGGCGCGGTATAGACCAGCAGTAAGCCTCCTTCCCCTATACCTACCTCAAAGAACATCATACCTGAGACAGGCGTTCCGCCGGGAAACTCAGTAGTTCCCAGCGCCTCCGGTACACCGCCGACAAATGTCGGCATGACCTCCTCGTCCGCCGCAGTAAGGATGATGAAGTCATCCAGACTCAGATAACAGGTCTGTGACGAAGGCACACTACAGGATGCCTCGATGATCAACCGGAGGAACTCATTGCCCCTTCCGGCTTCAGGTACATTCCTACTGCCTACCAGCTCAACCAGATCAACCGGACGAAGGATGTCAGCGCTCAACACAAGGATCAGATCGCCAACCTGTACCTCTACTTCCGGCGGAGCAGGGTTATCGCGTGAAGACCCCACCCCCGGCGTAGGTGTCAAGGTAGGACGCGGCGTCTGGGTAGCGGTTGGCGTGTTGGTCACCTCGCGGGTCGGGATGACAGCCAGCGTAGGCGTCGGCGGAGGAACTGTCGGGGTCGCTGTAGGGGCGGGCTGTGCCAGGCCGGGGATCGGCAGGGCGCTCAACAACCCATTCCGCCACGCAAAGAACCCCAGCGTCACAACAACAAGTGCCAGAACTCCCAGCAGTAGCGCCAGCACAAAACTGCATCCGCCGCGTCTTCTCTCTTCCTTTACTTTCCTGCCTTTAGCCTTGGGCAACTCAGAGCCGGCGAATTCATCTCGCGGAATCTCCAGCCCGGCAAGCGGATCAAGTGTGGGCGGCGGAGCACCGCGCGGTGAGGGACGGGTCGTCAGCGTAGGGAGAGAAGAGCGAGTGGACGGCGGCATCGGCGGTCGCGCGATTGGCAAAGGCTCCGCCGGCGGCATTGACAGCAGGTCCTCCGGCTCACGGCGTGGAAACGGTGTCTGCTCAGGGCCGGCTATCGGCAGAGGCTCCACCGGCGGCATTGACAGCAGGTCCTCCGGCTCACGGCGTGGAAACGGTGTCCGCTCAGGGCCGGCTGTCGGCAGAGGCTCTGCCGGCGGCTTCGGCCTAGCCACAGGCGGCGGGGCCGCACGGGGCATATGCTCAGGGCGCTGAAGAGGCGGGGGTGTCTCGCGCGGCGGGGGCGGGGGAACAGCCGCACCTCGCAGGCGGGCCAATGCCTGGCTGATACGGGCTTCACCAGGGTTAAGACGCTGTGCCCGTTCCAGGCAATAGATTGCCTCCTCCTGCTTCTCAACCAGTTGGGCCATCATCACCCAAGCTTCCCAGTCCTGAGGATCACGCTTCAGCGCCCCCACCATGAGCCGGCGTGCCTGATCCTTTTGCCCCGCCTTGAGCAATGACATTGCCTGCCGGATCAATTCACTGGGCATTTTCTCCCTCCTTCACTCGATCCGCCTGCGCCCATCCGCATTCTGTGCAAGCCGGATCAGGTCTTCCAGCGTCACATCAGCCAGCGAATCCACCCGCAGATTGGCATGGGATGTATCCAACTGAGATGTCAGGACGCTTGGAACAGCCACACAGAACAACCCTGCCCGCCGAGCCGCTGTGATGCCAACCGGCGAGTCTTCGATCGCAAAAGCCTCTTCCGAGGTGACACCCAGCGCCTCCAGCGCCGCAAGGTAGAGGTCAGGGTCGGGTTTGGCACGCCCCACGTCATCTACCGTCCGGATGGTGTCAAAGTAGCCGTGTAACCCCAGCCGCTTCAGATGTCCATGCACCCACTCGTGCGGCGAGCTGGATGCTACCCCCAGCTTAAGTCCCAATTTCCGGGCTTCCTTAAGACGCTCCTCAACGCCCGGCATGATCGGCTGTTTCATCAGCAACTCTTGGTGACGCAGGCGATACTTGGCCTCTGCCATTTGACGGTCAATGGGCCGCCCGATCTGCTGTTCCACGTAATCATAGGGGTTGAATACTTCAAACGGCGTCCTTCCCACCGTTGTCGCCCACACCGCCATTGGCAGGTCAACGCCATATTCCTGGCACATCTCCCGCCACGCGATGTACTCTGGCATCTCCGTTTCCAGAATCACACCGTCAAAATCAAAAATCACAGCACGAATCACGAACGGTATACTCCCTGTGGATCAAGTTTAACACGTACAAGATGGAGTTCCTGTTCAGTCGGCGGAGGCGTCTCATCAATGGGATCGGCCAACCGCACCTCCCACCCCATCTCAGCCCGCACAGCGTCAAGCGTGACGCCAGGATGCAAAGAGATAAGCTGCATCTCCCGTTCTGGGTTATTGAAGTCAAAGATCGCCATGTCGGTAATGACCAGTTGCGGCCCCTCGCCTGGCATTCCGGCCTCACGGCGTGCATCCCCGCCCCTCAGATGGCCGGGGCTGGTCAAGAAGTCAAGCTTTTCAACAAATGCACGCTTGCTCAGCCGCATGATCATATAGACACGCCACGCATTGATAGCGATCTCGCATGCCCCGCCACTGCCGGGCAATCGCACTTTGGGCGCCGCATAGTCACCAATCACGGTGGTATTCAGGTTACCATAGCGGTCAATCTGTGCCCCACCCAACAGAGCCACGTCCACCAGCCCGCGCTGAAGGTAGAGGCCGAACAGATCAGCCATCGAGATCACTGAGGTTGCACCAGTCACAAGGGTCGGGTCTCCGATAGAGAGCGGCAGGCGGGCCGGCTGTGCCCCATACACCCCTGACTCGTAGATCAATTCAAGGTCGGGCGCCACAGTCAGACGGGCAAGGTTACAGGCAATGTTCGGCAACCCGACGCCCACAAACACCGTGCGCACCCCTGCCAGCGCACGCGCTGAGGCGATGATCATCATTTCTGCTGGAGTATAGCTCTGCTCGCTCATGCGTAAGCTCCATAGTCTACGGCGCTGGCGGGGGCCGTGCCGGGTCTTAGACGCGCCAGTCTCTCATCTCCCAGCTTCCTGACGTACTCTGCCCGGTTCTTGACACTATACACCCATTCGTCCAACCATGCCTTCGTGCTTGCCTCGTCACGCGAGAGCTTATCCCATTCCAGATAGAAATCGTTGTCGCGATCGTAGTACCCCTGCACGTATGAGGGATGCGCCCCGTATGGCTCGTGTACCACCGCATCCACGATCAAACCCGGTATCAAGGTCCGGTTGGGATCAGCACGGATGACTGACTCATCCACGATCTCCTCAACTACAACGATCAGCTTATCAGCGGCAAAAGCGGCTTCCTTCTGACAGCCAAGCAGTCCCCATAGCTGGGCATTCCCTTGCACATCTGCCCGCTGGGCATGGATGATCACTACATCAGGGTTGAGCGGCGGGACAACAGCAATTCGCTCACCCGTGTAAGGGTCCTCTACGAACCGTATTCGGTCGTTCACAGCCGGCATATCTGAGCCGACATAACTGCGCAGAGGGAAGAACGGCATCCGGGCCGCTCCCGCCGCATAGCGCCCTACCATGCCATAGTGGGAATATTCCTCGATTGCCAGCGGGGCAGGGATGCCTTTCTCAACCGCCCGCCGGACACAGTGCAGAGGTCCCACACCAGGGTTGCCCAGATAACTGAACACCATCCGTGAGGCTACCCCCGCCGCTACCATTTGATCATAGATCAAATCAGGGGTCATCCGGATCAGCGTCAGATTACGGCGCCCCTGCCGGATGATCTCATGGCCGGCGGCAAAGCAAATAAAGGCCGTGAAGCCCTCAATTGCAACCGACATGCCATCCTGCACATAGGTCGCAATGGCTTCCTGCATGGATAAACGTTTATCTATCACACACACCCTCTCATCTGGGTAGGTACGGGGCACAGCGTGCTGTGCCCCGTACAAATGAGGATCATGGGGCTTGAGCGTTCTACTAATAGATAATCGTCTGGCTCTGTTCGCGCAAGTAGTTCAACAACGTGTAGTGCCCTCCGATGTTACGGCCGGATGAGCCGCTGCTCTTCCACCCGCCGAACACCTGATACCCCGGCCAAGCGCCGGTAGTGGCGCCAGCCGACCGGTTGACATAGATGGTTCCCGCTTCGATGTTGTCAAGGAACCACTGCACTTCTTTCTCATCCTCGCTGAAGAAGCCCGCTGTCAACCCGTAGATTGTGTCGTTGGCCTTCTGCATGGCTTCTTCCAGCGAGTCTACTGGTGTCACATACAAGATCGGGACAAAAAGCTCATTTTGCACCAGCTCATGGTCTTGCGGCAGGCCGGTGATGATGGCCGGCTCAACATAATATCCGTGTGCAAACTCCCCTTCCGTCAGCGTATTGCCGCCGTACAGTACCGTCCCATCCTGCCTGGCTTTCGCCATGAACCGCTTGTAGTCTTCATAGGCATTCTTGTTGACCAGCGGCCCTAGGAAAGTATCCCTCTCCAGCGGGTTGCCTATCTTAAGGGCTTTGGTCTTGGCAATCAGTTTCTCAATGAAAGCATCATACACGTCTCTATGGATATAGCACCGCGAGCAGGCTGAGCATTTCTGCCCGCCCAGCCCAAACGCTGAGCGCATGACACCCTGTGCCGCTTTCTCGATGTCCGCCTTGTTCGAGACGATGGTCGGGTTCTTGCCGCCCATTTCGACTATGGCCGGTTTAGGCCACTTAGTTGCAAAGGCACGATAAATCTGGTGAAAACCCACATCAAACGAGCCGGTAAATGTAATGCCGTCTACATCCGGGTTTTGTATCAGCTCGACCCCTGCCGTACTGCCCGGCCCAGTGATGAAGTTCACCGCCCCCTGAGGTACACCCGCCGCCATCAGATACTCGACCAGCCAGTAACTCGTCCACGGCGCATCTGAAGACGGCTTGAGCACTACTGTATTGCCGGTCACGAGCGCCGCCGCCACCGGCCCTGCCGCCAGTGCCAGCGGAAAGTTAAACGGAGAAACCACTGCCCACACGCCATAAGGTTTAAGGACGCTGTAATTCTTGTCATTGGGGCCAAACGAGTCCATCTGGCGGACATAGCCGTTGTTGTTGCGCATCTGCTGGGCGTAATACTTGAGCAGGTCAACCGACTCCTGTACATCGCCCAGCGCCTCGATCCGGTTTTTGCCCATCTCCCAGATCATCATCGCCGCCAGATCGTAGATGTTATCGGACAGCAAGTCGGCGGCCTTCTCGACGATGGAACAGCGCTCCTCATATGGCATAGCCTTCCAGGCCGGCCATGCCGCCTTAGCCGCCGCAATGGCCTCCGCTGTTTCCTGCCGGCCTGCCTTCTGGAAATAGACAATCGGTTCGCGCGAGTCAATCGGGCTGTAAACCGGCAACTTCTCTGCTGTCTCGCGCCTCTCGCCGTTGATCAGCAAGGGGAAGGTTTTCCCCTTCTGTGCCAGCACCCGCTCGATTGCCTCATCGAAACTGGCATGCAGTCTCGGATCGTTGGAGGCCATCGTGGCATAGGTGATTTTGAATTGCTCAGTCATATCGGCTTTCTCCTATGTATCAGCTCTTTTCAATGCCCTTTCACCGGTTTCACTCTCATGATTATAGTAAAACAGCTAGGTATTTGAAAAAAGCCTTCACGGAGTGCACGGTCCTATGCGGCCTCTACCCGCCGCCCATCACCGTCACCAGCCTGACCACGTCTCCATCCCGCAGGCGATAGTCCCGATCGCGCGGCTCATCGTTGACTACCACCATTGCCACGATGTCCACCGGAATCCCTAGTTCTGACACGGCTTCGCGCACCGTACACCCTGCCTCAACGACAACTTCCGTCTGCCCATTGGTGTAGGACTTCAAGATACCAAAGCAATGAATAGTAGCCGTCACATGACATCCCCTTCACAGGCTGACAGGGGCGCATGACGGCCCAGCCCTCGACTGCGCCCCTATCTGTTCAGCTCCTGCACCGACTGCTCAGCTTACCAGCGACGCCAGACCCAGCTTCTCCAGCGTGGCCTGCGTAGGCAGTCCATCCGAACCCCATCCGCGCTGTTCATAGTACATGTCCAACAGCCTCTGAACATCCTCAAAGCGCGTGATCTGCCCTGCCGTTACCCCCGTTTTAGGGGGTTCTTCGTAGAACCGTGGCGAGGGCATATCCCATTCACGGCCAAAACCCTCGTTTTCCCGTGCCCAGAACATCCGGCTCAAGTTCCAGAGGCGGTCACCCACCTTCTCTAGGTCTTCCCATGTCCGGTGCACACCAGTGATTGCCTCCAGTGCCGGGACATACAAGTCTCGGTCAATGCCCAGCTCAACCCACTGCAGGCGGCATGCCCCCAGCACGTCGAACATCGGGCGGAAGTTCTGAAGCCAGATCACCCGCGCTACCTTCTCAGGCACTACTTTGTCCCGCCCTACCTGAATATCATAGGTAATGGCCCAAGCCCGGTTATGATGTGCGCCCACATCGCAGGTCATGTACGCCAACAACATGGCCGTCGCATTATGGGTCGCATAGGCTGACTGCTCCATGCCCTTGACATGGATAGCAAACTTCTCACTGCCCTGACCGATCTGCTGGGCCGCCCTCTTAGCGCCCTGCGCCAACAGCGCCCCGAACCCTTCACGGGCCGCGATCTTGCGGATCAACGCAAACACCGCTTCGGTGTTGCCGAACTTCAGCTCCAGGCCGTCAGCATCTTTCTTGGTCAGGATGCCCTTCTCATAGCACTCGATTGCCCACGCGATCACGCCGCCCGCGCTGATCGTGTCAATCCCCAGATCGTCGCACAGCAGGTTGGCCTGTGCCACATCCTGAATATCCGCTATGCCCAGATTTGAGCCAAGCATGCCGATTGTCTCATACTCTGGCCCTTCAACGTGGCTGTCGTAGCGTTTCATGCGGCTGTACTTGCCGCACGGGCTAGGACAGCCAAAACAGCCTTTATCCGTGATGACGATCTCCTGCCGCATGACCGGCCCGTAAAGGGTCTTCCCTCCCTCAAATGAGCCGGCGCTGAAGTTACGGGTCGGCAGTGCGCCTACCTCATCACACCAGCTTACTACGATAGTCGTCCCGTAAGCTGTCCAATCTTTGAGCATCTCAGCGTCTTTGCAGGCCTTATACAGGGCCAGCCCCGCCTTCCGATAGGCTTCCACATCGGCGACCGGAATAGACTTCGTTCCATGTACAACAATGGCTTTGAGCCGCTTCGCCCCCATGACTGTACCCACGCCGCCTCGACCGGCCTGCCGTCCGTAATCATGATTGATAGATGCAAATGAGACGCCGTTCTCGCCGCCGGGGCCGATCACGGCTACCTGATATTCCTCCCCCAGCGTGTCTTTGAAGTGCTTCTCAACCTCGATGGTTCCTTTGCCCCACAACTCTGAGGCATCCTTCAGCTCGATCTTGTCATCATCAATCAGCAGATAGACCGGTTTAGGGCTGACCCCTTCCAGGATGATGCTGTCCAGCCCCGCATACCGAATCTCCGCTGTCAGGTGGCCGCCCATTGAGGCTGAGGCATATCCCCCCGTCAGGGGTGATTTGGTGGTGAAGTCGCACTTCCCAGCCCCCGGAATCATCAGCCCGGACAGCGGACCGGGAGAGACGATCAGCTTGTTTTCCGGTCCGAATGGGTCAGCCCCCTTCGGCACTTCCTTAAAGAGGAAGTACAGCCCAAATCCACGCCCGCCAATGAAATCACGTGCCAGATCAGCCGGGGTAGGTTCTTTGGTGATCTTGCCTGTGCCCAGGTCCACACGCAGGATGCTTCCACCATAGCCGTTCATGTCCGCCTCCTAATCCGCGATCCACAATGCGCCTGTACCACACACGCTTACACAGTCGCCGCACAGGTCGCATTTCCAAGCCGCATCTGCCAGTTCCGTGCGCACGAACATCACGCTTTCCGGGCACTCAGGAACACACGCCTCGCACAGGTTACATTCCTCAAAGTCCACATAGTATGCTCCCCGCTCGTTCTGTTTGATCGCCCCCGTCGGGCAGACGGCGGCACAATCGCCGCATTGGGTGCATACCTTGACCTCGTACACCCCCGGTGCTGGAAAATGGGGGATGACCAGCAGAGCGCCTTTCTTGGGGTTGTTCTCTCGGAATAGGTTGAGCGAACAGGCAACCAGACAGGCCCGGCACCCCGAACACTTGGTGCTGTCAACATACAATCGCATAGAAAGCCTCCCTGAGGAATCTTGGGACAAGAGGGGTAAACGAAATAGACAGACTCATTATAAAGCAGATCAACCGGCCTGCCAACGCCGCACTCATCGCGTTACAATCAATGCACAAACAAACGCCAAAGGAGTTCACACTTGACAGATCATTCCCCTGATGTCCTTGCCTTCCGCCGGACAATGGGCCTATTTGCTACTGGCGTGGCCGTACTGGCTGCCTTCACTCCAGAGGGTGAGCCAATCGGCATGACGGCCAATGCTATTGCTTCCGTATCGCTGGAGCCGATGCTGTTACTGGTCTGTGTGGACAGGCAGGCCCGCATTGCGCCTCACATTTTAAAAAATCCTTTCTTCTCCCTCAGCTTCCTGAATGAGGATCAAGCCCCCCTCTCTGACCTGTTTGCCGGACGCTGGAAAGGTGCTCCTCTTGACTTCCGCTTTGAGCCGTGGGGAGATACAATCCGCCTGTCTGGCTGTATTGCCGCCGTTGGATGCCGCCGCTATCAGGTTCTGGAGGGAGGCGACCACTGGATCATCATAGGCGAAGTGACCGCTCTATACCGCCCAGACAGCACACCTGCCCCTTTGATCTTCTATGGCGGTCAATATCGCCGCCTTGCACCGCTTGGAGAGGAATGAGCATATGAAGACAAGAATGTCATGGATAGCAGGTATTTCCCTGCTCGCTTTTACACTGGCCGCCTGCCAGCCACGGACAATCGCTCTGCCGGACGATCAGGCACAGGCCTTCGCCGCTGAAGTAGATGAGATCGTCGAAAATGCACTGGTTGGCCTGAGTACCAACAATTACGAGATGCATGTCCGCGATTTTGACGAGGAGATGCTCCGCGTCACCGATCCGGTGACCTTCCCCCAGCTCTACGATCAGGTCATCGGCGTGGTAGGCGCTTACCAGTCCCGGACCCTTCTGCGGGTCGAGGATCAGGGCGACTTTCGCATCGTAACGTACAGCGCTGTCTTTGCCAATGACCCCAACGTTATAGTGCGCTTTGTCTTCGCCCGTGATGATCCGCAACATCTTATCAGCGGCATGTGGTTTGACTCCCAGAAGCTCCGCGAAGCTCAGCAAAATCGGCGCTAGAACCTTCTTCCGCGTTAATCCATTGACCAAGAAGAAGCAAGCGGGAGTGCCTATCTCCCTCTAGGCACTCCCGCACTGCATCATCGCCTGATTGTGCTATACTGTCAGACAGATACATGCCCAGAGAACGACGCAGGAGGGAGACGCGCTTATGAGCAACCGAGCCTGCTTAGTCATGATCGTCTTGACAGCGGCCATGCTGGCCTGCGGGGCAGAGGCAAGCCAGCCGCCGGCTGTCCCCCCATCGCCGACCCCGCCGCCCATTCCCACGCCGATTCCGCCCATACTTCTCCCAACCCCAGAGGGCTTAGCCTCCCCTGCCGCCTCGCCAACCCCTCAGCCAACGCAGGCCGGGCCGAGCCAGCCGGCGGCGTTCATCTACGGATCAGCACGGGGGGCAACGCTCGGAGTGTACTTCCTGACGCAGGATGGGAGTCGGGTGAGCCGGCTTGGGCTGGGCGAGAGGGGGCCGATGGCCGTCTGGCCTGACGTGTCACCAGACGGGACGCGGGTCGTATTTGCAGGGGTGCAGGGCAGTGAGATGCTCCCGCTGGGTCTGTTCATGGCCGATATAGATGGAGGCAACCTAACCCAACTGACAGAGGGCGACGGGACACATCCCCGCTGGTCGCCGGATGGCACACGCATTGCCTACACATGCAACAATGGCAACGATGTATGCCTGATCAACGCTGACGGCACAGGGTGGGTTAATCTAACTGCCGACAGCCTGCGTATGGATCGTTACCCCTCATGGACGCCGGACGGGCGGATCGTGTTCATGTCGGCCCGCGACGTGCCAGAGGATGGGTTGTACAGCGAGATTTACCTGATGAACGCAGACGGGACAGGGGTGACACGTATCACACGAGATGGAGACGCGTACAATGCCTACCCTGATGTGTCGCCCGATGGGACGCGGATTGTATTCGAGTCTGACCGCGGACTGCTAAGCGGCTCTGAAATCTATACCATCGGCCTGGACGGCTCAGGCCGACAGCGCCTGACCACTGATGAGGCGTGGAATCAGAACCCGGTCTGGTCCCCGGATGGGGCACGCATCTTGTATGCGGCTAACTTTGGGGACGGCAACATAGACTTGTATGCCATCAACCCCGACGGTACAGCACGGACCCGCTTAACTCAGGATGCCGGTGAAGATGGGGGATTGCGGCTGGGGCATGCCTTTTTGCCGGTAGCCGTTGAGGTAAGGGGGCTGGAAGCAGAAAACAGCCTTGCGGCACTGCCCGACCCGCCGCGCGGCTCCCGACGACAGGAAGGGATGATCCTTTTTGCAGCCAATTCTTTCAACTGCCCCGATTGTCTAGAGACAGGTATTTACCGGATCAAGCCGGAAGAGGGAGCGCCGGAACGCATACTTGACCACGGACTTTACCCGACATGGGCGCCAGACTTCACCCGATTTGCCTATATTGAGAACGGGGAGCTGTACATCGTCAATGCCGATGGAAGCAACCCAACCCAGATGACCCACGCTTACAGGCAACTCAGCGCTCCAGTGTGGGGCCGGGACCGAAATTTTGTCGTGGCAACCTGCACCCCCTACGGTCAGTATGATGTCTGCCTGGTAGATGTTCGCACAGGTGCGATCATCAACCTGACCGAGCCGATTACGTTTGACACGGGGATACCATATCCGTCATGGTATCTGGACAAGATACTGGTGGGGCCAACGGTAATCACCACTGCCGGCGAGGTGGTGACCAACCTGCCGCTGAGCGGCCGTATTTCACCGGACGGGCGTCAGATCGTGTCCGTGGTGGATGGGCAACTGGTAGTTGCTAATGTGGATGGTGTAAACGCCGTCCAGATCACCGCAGACGAGACCACTAAGGGTTTCCCTGTCTGGTCACCGGATGGAATGCAGTTTGTCTATACCGTGGCGCGGGGGGATGGGCGGCTGTACCTTTACATCATTCAAGCAGACGGGAGCGCGGCTGTGCCTCTGCTGTCACAACCGATTGCGCTGGGGCCGGTCGGGATACCGGAGCGCATTGAGACCTACTACGGCTATAGCTGGGAGCCATAGAAGGGGCTAAGCGCCTGTTCGGGCAAGCTTGCCCCCCCTAGCCGGCTATGGTAGACTGAGTGGCAGATCAGGACAGAGGGACGATCCATCATAGGCAGTTCTTTCGAGGCTGAGCATGTCTCAAGAGGCAGGTATTGGGGCTGGCAGGAAGATCGGGATTTTGATCATAGATGACCATCATATCTTCCGGCAGGGCGTCCAGATCAACCTTGAGGTACATGAAGACATCGAAATCCTAGGGCAGGGAGCAGACGGCGAGCAGGCCCTTGCGCTTGTACGGAAGCTTCAGCCAGACGTGATTCTGCTGGATATTAACCTCCCGCGGATGAACGGCATTCAGGTGACTCGTCAGCTCGTGGCCGAACATCAGCCGACACGGGTGGTCATGCTGACCGCCTTTGACGACCCTGAGCAAGTCATCCACGCGATGCGGGCTGGAGCGGCGGCCTACTGCGCCAAGGAGATCGAGCCAGAAAAACTGGTGGATGTAATCCGCCATGTTTACGAAGGGCGTTATGTGGTACACAATCAGGTCTTCGACCGCGCCGGCATCGAAGGGTGGATCAGCCGGGGGGTCGAGGCAGTAGCTGGACAGTATTACGCTGATCTAGCTGAGACATTCTCTCCTCTGTCAGCACGCGAGATGGAAATCTTGCAATACGTATGCCGCGGGCTGAGCAATAAGGAGATCGCCAAGAAGCTCAAGATCAGCCACCAGACGGTCAAGAATCACATGACAGCCATTCTTCGCAAGCTGGCAGTCGAAGACCGGACACAGGCGGCAGTATTCGCCCTGCGGCGCGGATGGGTGCGTTTGAAAGACACTTCCAATGGTTAAACAGGCTTTCAGGCCGGGTTTAGTAAGGGACGGTGATGGCTATGGTAGATATGCCGACACAGGCTGCAGAAGGTGCTCATAAGACCAGCAAGGATGAGGCCCTCGATCTCCTGTATGCTGAGCAGGAGCGGATCAACGCTGAACTGCGTGACATCGCCGCCAAGATCAACCAGTCGCGTACCTTGATGGAACAGTTAGCCCAGAAGAACGCGGTAGTCATTGGGGAGGTCCGGCGGATCGAATCAGCTCTGGAGCAGACGCCCCGCCTCAGTATCAAGGAGGTCTACACGGAGGCGCTCGATCTACAGCAGAGACTGCTCACCACACGGGGGCAGATCGAGAAGCTCCAAGCGCAGGAAGCAGTAGCACGCCAACAGAAGGCAACTGTGGACGAGCTGATCGAGAAGCTCAGCCAAGCAGATCGGAAAAGCCCTGCTGAGGAGAGCTTCAATGCGCGGGAAATCATCATGCGCGTGATTGATGCGCAGGAGGAAGAGCGCGAACGGGTAGCCCGTCAGATGCACGACGGCCCCGCTCACTCGTTGACCAATTTCATCCTACAGGCTGAGATCTGCGAGAAGCTGTTTGAACGCGACCCCCAGAAGGCACGCGAAGAGCTGGTAAAGCTGAAGGCCTCGGCCAAAGAAGCATTCCAGCGGGTGCGTGACTTCATCTTTGACCTGCGGCCCATGATGCTGACCGATCTGGGGCTAGTGCCTACGCTCAACCGCTACCTGGAAGCCGTCAAGGAAAAGACCGGCATCCAGACCAGCTTCAATCTGGTAGGACGTGAGCGTCGTCTGGAAGGATACCGTGAGGCACTTGTCTTTCGCGGGATTCAAGCCGTGATGAGCAATGCACGCGATCATGGCGGGGCGACGGCAATCAAAGTCACGCTGGAGATGAGTGACGATCGGGTGCGGGCTATTATCGAAGACAATGGGCGGGGTCCCGGTACGGGGAGGCTCAATCTGGATGCTAGGAACAGCCAGATGCTCGGTTTAGGTGCTCTGCAAGAGCGTGTCCGTCTGGTAGGCGGGACCCTGCAGGTCGAGAGCATGGGTGGGCAGGGAACCCGGATTTCAATCACCATACCAGCCGGCCCGGAGGTAGTAGAGGCTCCCTTAGCCGAAGGCGTCTGAGAGCAACGGGTGTGTCAGGTGGTTTTTCCTAACTTTTTGTGAGTTATGCCAAGATTTCATGAAAACCGCCCGGCTGGTACGCTGATACTATTTACAACGTCTAAAACAGAGCCTTAGAATAAGGTCAAATAATTTATTATCCTTTGTTTGCAGTAGAAGGAGTATTGCCATGTTATTCTTTCCGCGTGAAGAGGGCCAGGGTCTCGTTGAGTACGCCCTCATCCTAGTGCTGGTGGCCGTGGTTGTGATCGTTGTCCTGTCACTGCTCGGCCCTGCCATTGGTAATGTTTTCAGCAACATTATCAGGGCGATCTAGTAGTCTGGTTCTCTTAATGCAGCCACCATGTGGCAAGGAAGGGCCTCCTAGAGGGGGCTCTTCCTGTTGCTTAAGTCCTTTTTCCCCTGTCACTACGACAGGCGGAGGGGAGGGGCGAGCTGGCTTCTGCACCTTACGACCTGTAGAAGCCAGTAGACTTGCCAGATTGCAGGGCAAGAGATAACGTCGTAGCGGGTTTGTTCTATATTATTTATCTTTAGGAAGGAGTCTTGTCATGTTATTCTTTCCGCGTGAAGAGGGCCAGGGTCTCGTTGAGTACGCCCTCATCCTAGTGCTGGTAGCCGTAGTGGTGATCGTTGTTCTGTCACTGCTTGGCCCTGCGATCGGCAATGTGTTCAGCAATATCATCAGAGCCTTGTAAAACCTACCACGGCTGATGAGGAAAAGGCCCCTCACGGGGGCCTTTTCTTTTACCGGCATACGCTGGTTTGATAGTATTTCATATCCATAAATTATTCATGAAATTCGCAAAAAGAGTATAGCAGTACTATTTACTATGCCTTTTGTCCTACCTTAGAATGGGAATAGTTTATTATCCTTATTTGTGGGGAGTATTGCCATGTTATTCTTTCCACGTGAGAAGGGTCAAGGTCTCGTCGAGTATGCCCTGATCCTCGTATTGGTAGCAATAGTAGTCATTGTGATCCTATCTGTGCTTGGCCCCACCATTGGTAACGTGTTTAGCAACATCATCAGACTGCTCTAGACGTGGGACTAGTGGTAGCGGCAACGAAGGAGGCCTCACCCGAAGGGGTGGGGCCTTCTTCGTTGTTGGACACAGCAGGGGCAGATTGTTCACTTAGAAGAAGATTTTGGCCAGCCTGAGTGCACGCTGCTTCCATGGTACACGATGAGTGAGGCCGGAAGCTCCCAACAGATGATCTTTATTCTGCAAATACCAGTGAAAGTTGCGAAGCAAAGCCTGCTGATTTGAATATTGAGGCTGGAAGCCCAGAACCCGCTGTGCCTTTTCGATGGACACGAAAGAGTCTTTCGAAGCGGTCTCATAAATCCAAGGGTAGAGAGGGGACAGCTTGAGCACTTCTAGGATTTTGAGGGCTATGACAACCGGCGTGGCCGGGAAGGGAATAATCCGCTTTCCAAAGCCGGCCTCATCCAGCACAGCCTGATAGTCCTGTTTCATGGTAGTGAACTCAGCCGCGCCGATGTTGAAGGTATCATTGACCAACTTCTCGTCCAGCGCCATGCAGGCCAGAATTGCCTGACAGAGGTCTTCCACATCCAACAGTTGGTAGCGGTTATTGCCCGAACCGATCATCGGGAAGTGGCGTCCCTCGCTGGCCCACTCATAGAAGATGGCAAACACCCCCAGTCTTTCCGGGCCGATAAAAGACTTGGGCCTCAAAATAGGAACACACATCCCCTTCTGGCGAAACTCTTCACAGACCTCCTCAGCCTGTATCTTGGCCTTTCCATACGGGCCGACACCAATGAGCGGGTCTGTCTCATAGATAGGATGGTGATCAGGAACGCCGTAAACGGCGGTGGTGGAAATGTGGATAAAGCGCTTGACCCCATACTCAAAAGCTTGCTGAAGAACAATGCGCGTTCCTTCAACATCTGTGGAAAAAATCTCTTCAGGAGGGTAGAGAGGCAGGGCGGCGGCTGTATGAATCACGATATCCGCACCTGCCATGCTTTCCTTGACCCTCTCGCGGTCGCGAATATCACCCTGATAGAAAGTGATCTGATCTCGCTCAGGATAAGTAAAATCCACCAGATCAATGCCGGTAATGGACTTGTATCCCCGCGACAGCAGGTAACGCACCAGATTGATGCTCAGAAAACCGCTGATACCAGTGATATAGATGTTCATGACAGGCCTCATGAGAAATATATGCAGGTACAACAGGCCAAATTGTAATGCAACCAGTCACTTTTGCAATAAACTATCAGAGGGTCTTTGCCCTTTTATGACCAGCAAGTTTGCTTGACACCTTTGCCGATTTGTGTATAGTAAGGGTCAGACCTGCCTGAGACGGACAAGAACCAGGGCGGGTTAAACCTCCGGTCGGTAGCCTATCTGGGTGGTGGTGAGGGGTACATATGCCTGACAAGATCAGAGTCTTGATCGCCGATGACAATGAAGAAACCCGCGACGGGACCCGGCGCCTGCTGGAATACGAGAGCGACATCGAGATCATAGACTTTGCCGACAATGGCGCAATCGCCATCCAGAAGGTGAAAGAGCTTGATCCGGATATAGTCCTGATGGACATTAACATGCCGGTCATGGACGGCCTGACGGCCACAGAACGCCTTCAGCAAGAAGCCCCGCGCACACAGATTATCATCGTGTCTGTTCAGGACGACAAGGACTATGTCCGTCAGGCACTCCGTGCCGGTGCGGCAGATTACGTGTATAAGCCAATTTCTAGCGAAGAGTTAGCCGAGTCAATCCGTCGGGCATATCGCCGCATTCCCCAGCAAGTGGTTATGCCCCAGCGGGATGAACGCATCCGCGAGCGCGATTACGAGCGCGGTGCACAAGGGCAGGTTATTACCGTACTGGGCAAGGGAGGGGTCGGCAAGACCACCTTGGCAGTCAATGTGGCAGTAGGGCTGGCACGTGCCGATTCGGGCAAGAAGGTCGTGCTGGTTGACGCCAACCTGTACTTTGGCGACGTGTCTGTCTTTTTGAACACGCGCGGCCAGTACTCCATCATTGATCTGCTGAGTATGGTGGTCGAAGAACCCGATCAGCTTGACCCGCAGTCTACAGAGATGGTGTTCCTGCCTCATGAGAGCGGTATCAAGCTGTTGATCGCGCCCCGCCAACCCGTTGAGCTAGGTTCTGTGCCCGCCGGGGCCGTGATCAACCTGTTGACCTATCTCAAGACCCAGTTTGATTATATTGTCGTGGATACCTCCACAACTTACGATGATGTGCTGGCCGCTACAATCCAATCGGCGGATATTATTCTCCTGCTGGTTATGGCCACTGTCCCTGCTATCAAAGACGCCAGCATCCTGCTGGCTGAACTTGCAGGCAGTGACCTTCAAGAAAAGGTCATGCTGGTGATGAATCAGGTAGACCGGAACAGCCGGATCACCCCCGACCGGATTGAAGGACACTTGAAACGTCCAGTAGTGGCCCAGATACCTACCGATCCATTTGCTATTGAGTCCATCAACCAGAGCACTCCTCTTATCACTCTGAATGCACAACGCGCTCCTTCCGTGCGCCCCTTGATGAATCTGGTACAATTGATCAGAGAGAGAGTAGAAAAGAGCGCGGCAGAGAGCGAAGCACGGGAACAAGCACAACGAAGGGGGTTGCGGTTCTAACTAGATAGTCAGCCTTTCGGCAGAGAGGAGAAATGAGCTGTGTCTTTATTGAAACGTATTGAGCGTGGGCAGGTTTCAGGAGCAGGGCAGGAGTCCAGCGGCGGAGCCGCTTCTCAGCCGGGAAGGCCGCCTGTGCCGGGGGGGGCAGCCGCCCCGCGTCCTGCTGGGGAAGGGTTGGCTCAGTTACGCCAGCGCCGCGAGCCGGTACATGGCATCGCAGTTGGCGGTGTGGACATCAAGGAGCGCGTTCAGCGCCGCCTGTTGGAAGACCTCGGCCCCGGCGAGGCGATTGACATCAGCAAGTCTGATGAGCTAAGACAACGTATTGATGAGCTTTTCAACACCATCCTGACCGAGGAAAACATCGTTGTAGCCCGCAACGAGCGTAAGCGGCTGTATGAGCAGATCGTGGCCGAGTTGCTGGGATACGGGCCGCTGGAGCCGCTGTTGGACGACCCAACCATCACCGAGATCATGACGGTCGGCCATGAGAAGGTCTATATCGAGCGGAAAGGTATCATTGAGCAGGTACCAGTACACTTTGAGAGTGAAGAACACCTGCGGCGCATCATTGACCGCATTGTTGCACCGTTGGGCCGCCGTATTGACGAAAGCTCGCCAACAGTGGACGCCCGCCTGCCGGATGGGTCGCGTGTGAATGCAGTCATTCCACCTATCGCCATTGACGGGCCGGCTTTGACCATCCGTAAGTTCTCCAAAGTGCCGCTCACAGTGCAGAACCTGATTGACTACGGCACGGCTACAGTCGAGGTGATGGAATTTCTGCGGGCCTGCGTGATTGCGGGGTTCAACATTATCATCTCCGGCGGCACTGGCTCAGGCAAGACGACACTGCTCAATATCCTGTCTGGTTTCATCCCCAGCGACGAGCGTATTGTGACCATCGAGAACGCGGCAGAGCTTCAGCTCCGGCAGGATCATGTGGTCCGTCTGGAGAGCCGCCCCCCCAACATCGAGGGTCGGGGCGAGGTGACCATCCGCGATCTGGTGATTAACTCGTTGCGTATGCGCCCTGACCGGATTGTGGTGGGCGAGGTGCGCGGCGGTGAGGCACTGGACTTGATACAGGCTATGAACACCGGCCACGACGGCTCGATGGGCACAGCCCACAGCAACAGCCCGCGTGACACTCTTTCCCGTCTAGAGACCATGTGCCTGATGGCCGGTATGGAGCTGCCTGTCCGTGCCATTCGAGAGCAGATCGCTTCAGCTATCCATCTGATCGTCCATCAGGATCGTCTCCGTGACGGCTCTCGTAAGATCACCAAAATCTCTGAGATACAGGGGATGGAAGGTGATGTGATCACCATGGCCGATCTGTTCGAATTTGAACAAACCGGTCTGGAAGGCAGTCGCATTATTGGGCGCATCAAGCCGACCGGCCTGCGGCCCAAGAACATTCACAAGATTCATGACGCCGGTATACAACTGCCGCCTCAAATCTTCGGCATTGGCCGCCGGTAACAGGGACTGGCCTGCTGGCCGGTATGGTATGTGGAGGTAGAGTATGGGTTCTCTCATTCCACTGCTAGTGGTCGTAGGTGCGGTCACTGTACTTGTGGTGATCGTGGTCTTGGTATTGCGGCGGGGCAGTAGGGACGTCATTGACGAGCGGCTTGAGGAGCTGAACAAATACTACCTTGATAGCGAATGGAGGCCAGGCCCTGCCGACACAGCAGGGCAGGCAGAGGCGCAAGGGCGGAGTGCACGCGAGATAGTAGCTGAGCGGCTTGATAACCTGCTGGCCCGGCGTGGGTTTGCGGGCAGTATCCGTGCCCAGCTTCGCAAAGCTGACCTCAAATTGACGGTAACCGAGTACCTGATCATGCACTTAGTCCTAGCCGCACTGCTGGGCGCTATCGGCTTCATGTTGCGCGGCGTCGTGGCCGGCGGGATAGGGGTGATTGCCGGGTTGTTCGCACCCCGCGTGTATGTTTCATATCGTCAGGCCAAGAGACTGAGAGACTTCAACGAGCAATTGGCTGACATCCTCAACCTGTGGGTTAACTCTCTGCGGGCAGGTTACAGCGTGCCGCAGGCTATGGAAGCAGTGGCCAAAGAAGCGCCCCCGCCCGCCAGTGACGAGTTCAAGCGCGTGGTCGCTGAGATATCCATCGGCGTTCCGCTTGATATTGCGCTCAACAACATGCTGTCCCGCATTGGCAGTGAGGACCTCGATCTGGTTTTCACCGCCGTCAACATCCAGAGGGAGGTTGGCGGTAATCTGGCCGAGATCCTGGAGACCATCAGCGAGACAATCCGTGAACGTGTACGGATCAAGGGCGAAATCCGCGTGCTGACGGCCTCAGGCCGCGCCACAGGCACACTGATTGGCTTCCTGCCAATCGGGTTGGCCATACTCCTCTACTTGATCAGTCCAACTTATATGGCACAGCTTTTCTTTGGCCCACCCAGAGGGGCCAACATTCCCGGCCTGCCGATTCCGTGCGGGTGGCCTTTGATTGCCATTGGCTTGACCATGATGGCGATTGGTCTAGCGGTCATTCGCCGTATTGTGGACGTGGAAGTGTAGTAGATCAGTTGATTGAGAGGGGTTTGTAAGGGTTATGGCTAGCATTAACTTGCTCCAATTCTTGCCATTTATTCTGGGAGGGTTGGCTGTACTGCTTGCCATCGGCTTGATCGCGGTAGGCATCTCCAACGCCAATCAGAGCGACCCTCTGGCTGATCGTCTGGCTGATTACGCTACTACGACTGAGGCGGCGGCTAACCTCGAAGAGATCGAGATGTCGATCCCTTTCACCCAGCGTGTTTTGTTGCCGCTGATGCAACAGATCGCCAAGTTTACCACCCAGTTCACGCCCCAGCAGACCCTGCAAAAGACCCAGCATCAGCTTGATGTAGCTGGTAACCCCAGCGGCCTGACACCTCCGGTGTTCTGGATGATGCGCTTCGGCGCCATGATCGGACTGGGGTTGTTACTGCTGATTGTGTTCATCATTTCCAAACAGCCTTCTACTTACGTGGTACTCGGCGCGATCGGCGGCGGGGTGATGGGTTTCATGCTGCCTCAGATGTGGCTGAACAGTAAGATCAGCAAGCGCAAGCAGATGATCATCAAGGCGCTCCCTGATGCGCTTGACCTGATGTCCATCTGCGTGGAGGCTGGTCTTGGCTTTGATCAGGCCATGTCCAAGGTGAACGAGAAGTGGGATAACGAGCTTTCGATGGCCTTTGGGCGCGTGATCCGTGAAATCCAACTGGGCAAGACACGGCGTGAAGCCCTGCGTGCTATGGCCGAAAGCATGGAAGTGCCCGACGTAACGACCTTTGCCGGCGCGATCATTCAGGCTGATCAATTGGGTGTCAGCATCTCAAAAGTGCTCAAAATACAGGCTGACCAGATGCGCATGAAGCGCCGCCAGCGTGCTCAGGAGAAAGCTCAGCAGGCACCGGTCAAGATGATGATCCCGCTGGTGACCCTGATCTTCCCTGCCATCTGGATCGTGTTGCTTGGCCCGGCGGGGGTACAGCTCTATAAGTCTTTCTTCTTGCGGTAAAGGCCGTCTGGCACACTCATCCTCAGGCGAAGGGAGCGGCTGATGCCGCTCGAACAGACCAGCTCATCTCATCTGAAAGAGCAGGCTCTCCGGGTGGCACAGGCTACCCTGAACCTGCTCTTTCCGCCTCGGTGCGTTGTGTGCGGGCGAGTGGGTGCAGAACTATGTTCACCCTGTCTCCAGTCGTTTACACGACTAGGGGAATCGATCTGTCCGGTGTGCGGGGTCTGGCAGGAGGGGGCAGGCCTATGTCCGCGATGTATGACGTGGCGGCCTGCCTTTCATCAGATGCGCAGTGCCTACCGGTTTGAAGGCGGCATCCGTAAAGCCATCCACGCCTTGAAGTATGAGGGCCGGCGAGGAGCGGCAGGGCCGCTGGCTGAGGCCACTGCGCTTGTCCTGACGCCGGACAGCCGGGACATGGCTCTGTGTGCTGTGCCGCTCCACGTGAAACGGCAGGCCGAGCGAGGGTACAATCAATCTGATCTGCTTGCACAGGAGCTGGCCCGCTACTGGGGAATGCCTTACCTGGGAGAAGGGGCGGTACAGCGCAGTCGGGAAACCTCTCCACAGGTGGGGCTGGATTTCGCGGCACGGCAGGCCAATGTCTATCAGGCCTTTGCGGCCCAACCAGAGAGGGTAAGAGGACGTTCTATCATTCTGGTAGATGACGTATGCACGACGGGCGCTACACTCGACGCCTGTGCACAGGCATTGCTCATGGCAGGTGCAGTTTCTGTCTCAGCAGTAACAGTTGCGCGTGCTCTGAAGTTAGAGCCGCCAGATCGGTAGGCTGATGGGAGATAATCTCGGCCTTCTTGTCCGCAATGGGCAGAAAGGCTTTCAACCAGCCGACTTGAAAAGGAGAATTGGCCTATGGACATTGTCATTCAAGGACGCAATGTGGACATTACCCCCCGTCTCCAATCCTACGTTGAGCGGAAGGTCGAACGCCTCGACCGGTATATGCCCAACATTGCAGAGGTACGAGTGGATTTAGCTGAAGAGAAGTCGAACCGGATGGGCATCCGTCAGATAGCCCAGATCACCGTTCGTAACACGCGCGGAACGATCCTGCGAGCGGAAGAGCGCACGAGCGACCTGTTTGCGGCAGTTGATGCAGTCGTGGACAAGATGTACCGCCAGATTGAGCGTTACAAAGGGAAGCGGCGCCGCAGGGGCGAAGAGTCCCAGGAGAACATCAGCGCCTATGAAACGGCTGTTGAACTGCCCGAAGAGGAGTTTCAAACAGGCCATGTCATCCGGCGCAAGCGGTTCTCCGTTGTGCCCATGCACGAGGAAGAAGCCATCGAGCAGATGGAACTGCTGGGACACGACTTCTTCGTATTTGTCAATGCTTCTACAGGCGGCGTGAACGTGATCTACCGGCGCAAGGATGGCAACTACGGCCTGCTGGAGCCTGAGTTTGCCTGAAGCCGGGCCGGCATCAAGACAAAACGGGGATGGCCCGCTCAAGCCATCCCCGTTTTCATTCCTGCGGCTACCACCCAGCCAAGTATTCTACCCACTCAGCATGTGACTCAAGTACACGCCCAAACAGATACTCAGCCGAAGGGCTGGGTTCAAACGGGAGGCGGCGCAGGGTCATGCCAGCCTCCTGAGGAGTCCGCCCTCCTTTGCGCCGGTTACAGGCAGGGCAGGCTGTGACCAGATTCTCCCACGAATGCGTACCGCCCCGATGACGTGGTATGATGTGGTCAATGGTCAGCACAGCCGAGTGTTGCCCGCAATACTGGCAAGTGAAATCGTCACGCCGGAAGATTTCCCGCTTAGTCAGCTTGACGCGCGGACGGGGGCGGTGCACCATGTAAGCCATCCGCACAATAGAAGGGCGCGGAAACGACAGCGAGGCTGTCCGGATGACGCCTCGCCCATCAAGCAGCAACTCTGCTTTGCCGCTCATCATCAACCCGATTGCCCGCCTAGTTGTACAGACATTTAATGGCTCATAGTTCGCGTTCAATACCAGTACCATCTGATCCACATGGCGCTCCTGTTCTGAGGCCCCGTTATCTCCCTGTGTGTTTGCGTCTCGTGTGCGTTCAGCGTTCACCATTCAAAGTTACATTCTACCACTGCCCTCTAGGCGGCGCAATCATCCGCAATGTGTCATATCAAATGCGACTCCGCGAAGGCCTGAGCAGGGGTACGCATGCCCAGCGCCAAGTGAGGGCGCTGGTGGTGATAATAGGCGGGATAGTCATCGGCACGGCG
>DAOTYH010000017.1:0-20251 GCA_034435015.1 Anaerolineae bacterium
TGTTTGATTTGGTTTGAGGCAGGCTATGTCAACCTGGTACATGACTCCCTCCTCGATCAGCTACGCGGCGCAGGCGACTTTGAGCCTGATCATCGCTGTGTACCTGATCTATCTCACTGGGAGACTGCGCTCGCAAGGGGCGCCGGTGCTCCCGACCATGCTTCTGGCTGGCTTTTTTGGGGCATTTACGGGCTTTGCTGTTGCCTCATTTCTGAATGTGTCGTGGAATCCCTTCCTGCGCCTGTACCCCTTAACGTTGCAAATGCCCTTGATTGTCCTGAGCTTCGTGTTTTTGTTGCAATTTGCCTATCACTTCCCGAAGGTATTCCCTGAACGGGTCTGGGAGACGCGGGTTGTACTAGGCCTGTCACTGCTCTATTTTGGCTGGGAATTGTGGTATGCCATTGGCCGGATGAGTGTCGTGGCCCGGCATGAGTTCTATTGGCGGCCCCCCCCTGCTGATAACTACCTGGTGATCTGCTCAGCATGGCTGTTGGTGGCATTGACCCGGCAGTGTATTCGTGTGTCAAATGAGCATTCCCCTCAACTGTGGTGGAAGGCTTTACTGTACCCGCAAGGGAAAATGGCTCAAGCGTTACGTGCCTTTGTTCTGCTCTTTAGTAGTGTCTTGGCACTGAGCCTGATTGAAGTTGCCAACACCCAAAAGCTGATCCCCCAGGAGGTTCGGGATATTGCGCTGTCGCTGACGCCGCTGGTGGTCATGTTGGCTCTTGCCCTGATCTATCTGAACGTTTTGCCCGAGGCATTCTCAATCACGGTGCGGTTGGTGGGGGTCTCGCTGGTAGCATTGCTTTCCTTGGCTGGATCGGTGGGATGGCTCATTTTCCACCCCTACCTCGATGTGCTCCCGCCTGATCCTTTTTTCGACCAGCCGCGCAGTGTGCATTTTTCACCCAATGAACAGGGCGGGTATGACGTCAGCCTAGTGGACTTTACCTACGAAACTGAACTGGGCACGCCTCTGAGCATCCCTGCCGACGGCGGCTATCGGGTGGTGACCCCGGATTTCACCTTTCCTTTTTATGGTCGTGAGTATAACGAAATCCATGTGAACGATGATGGGGCGATCAGCTTTGGTGATAGGGTAGCGTACGAGGGGGTACAGGCCCACTATGGCCGAAACCCTGCTATTTTTGCCTTGTACACTGATTTGAATTCAGCAACGTCAGAAGAGGAGGCCGGGGTTTTTGTGCGGAGTGAGCCGGATGTGCTGTTGATCACCTGGCAGCGTGTTCCTCACCTTCGCCAGTCAGATAAGTTTACCTTTCAGGTTGCGCTGTACCCGAATGGGGACTTTATCATCACATACCCCGACGTCGTGCTAGTGCCTTCCGGCATCTACAGCAGTGGAGACACAATTGGGGTGATCGGTATCGTGCCGGGGGTGGACCAACAGAAGAAGGTCACTTATATTGATCTGGCCGCCGGCAATCTGTACGCTGGCGATAGTCAAACAGGCCTGATAGATAACTTTTCCCTGCGAGTACGCCAGTCCGTCCATTACCTCTATGTAAGGTTATTCTATTTTGTCTTGGCAGGCAGTCTGGTTGTGCTGGCTGGCTTTCCTGCCTTCTCCTATTTCAGCCTGAGTAAGCCGTTGAACGTTCTTCTGGAGGGTGTAAGGCAGGTTGACAGGGGCGATCTTCAGGTGAGGATGCCGGTCCAGTACCATGACGAGATTGGCATCCTGACAACATCTTTCAACACCATGGCGTCCGAATTGCACACCCTTGTATCTGATCTAGAAGAGCGTGTCTCCGAGCGTACCGACCAGTTAGAGCGGCAGGCTGTTGATCTGGCGCACGCCAAAGAAGCAGCCGAATCAGCCAGCCGTTACAAGAGCATCTTTCTTGCCAATATGAGTCATGAACTGCGGACGCCGCTCAATGCGATCATGGGATTTTCTGGATTAATGCTGAGAGATGAGACACTGAGTGCCGCACAACGTCAAAACCTGGAAATCATTATGCGCAGCGGCGAGCATCTGCTTGGGATCATCAATGAGGTTTTGGAGCTGACAAAAGTCGAAGCGGGATATGTGGAGCTGGTGAAAGAACCCTTTGATCTCTACTCCTTGCTCAACGATATAGAAGACATGTTCCGTCTCCGCGTCCGCGAAAAGGGACTGATGCTCACCGTCGAATGTGCCCCCGACGTGCCGCAGTATATCTACGCTGATCGGGGCAAATTGCGGCAGGTGTTGATTAATCTGTTGGGGAATGCAGTCAAGTTTACCCAAGAAGGGCAGATCAGACTGTGTGTCAAGAATATACCTGATATTGCCGTGCCTTGCGGGCGCTGCAAATTGCAGTGGGAAGTACTCGATACAGGGATTGGGATCGCAGAGCAAGACCTAACGCGCATTTTTGAGGCTTTTGTGCAAACGGATGCTGGGTACTTCACTTCGGGTGGTACCGGCCTGGGGCTGACGATCAGCCAGAAGTTTGTAACCTTGATGGGAGGAGAGATCAAAGTCACTAGCCAAGTTGGGCGAGGCAGCCGCTTCTGGTTTGAAGTCCAGGTCGAACTGCCGGAGATCGCTGAAATTGAGCGGACCTTGTCTGAAGTCCATCGTCAGGTAGCAGCTCTGAGGGCAGGCCAGCCCGCTTACCGCCTGTTGGTGGCTGAAGATATCCGTGAGAGCCGCGAGATGCTCACACAGTTATTGAATGAATGGGGGTTTGAGACACGCAGTGTAGAAAATGGGGCTGAGGCTGTTCAGGTTTGGGAAGAATGGCAACCCCATTTGATCTGGATGGACCTGCGGATGCCGGTCATGGATGGGCTGGAAGCTACCAGCAAGATCAGGGCGGCAGAGAAAGATGGTCACAAAACGATCATCATCGCTTTGACGGCCAGCGCATTTCAAGAGGATCACATCCGTGTTTTGGAAAGGGGTTGTGATGATTTTTTGGGCAAGCCTTTCTGCCAACAGGATATTGCGGAGATGCTCGTCAAGCATCTGGGCGTACAATTTGAATACCAGGAAGTGAAAGAACCTCCTGCCACAATATCCAGGAAGGCAGACGCCCTTGATCTGGATTTGACGACTCTCCCTGCCGGATGGCGCTCGGAGTTACGCCAGGCGGCTGTTAGGGCAGACGGGCTTACGATCAGGACACTGGCCGAGCAAATCCGACCGCAAAGATCAGAGCTGACTGCCGCCCTCACCGAACTAGCTGACAACTTCGACTACGGTGCCATCTTGAGCGCGCTTGATCGGGCCAGTGATAAGTGAGAGAACAATGCAAAATCACTTTGCCAGCGAAGACCCCAAAAGCGAAAACCTCGAAGACATTCTGATTGTAGATGATGTATTGGAAAACCTGCGTTTGTTGTCACAAATGCTTACTGAGCATGGCTACAGGGTTCGTGCGGTCCGTAACGGGCGACATGCCCTGATGGCGGCTCAAGCCGCCCCGCCTGACCTTATCTTATTAGACGTCGTTATGCCGGAAATGGACGGCTATGAAGTGTGCCGGCGATTAAAGGAGGATGAGCGCACACGAGATATCCCAATTTTATTCATCAGCGCCCTTGGTGATGTAGAGAATAAGCTCAAGGCGTTTAGCAGTGGAGGGGTAGACTACGTCACCAAGCCTTTCCAGGCACCAGAAGTGTTGGCCCGCGTTCGCACCCACCTGACTTTGCGGAGACTGAACCGAGACCTGCAGACAGCCAATGCTGAATTGGCAAGACAGGCTGACGAACTACGGGAGCAGAACGCGGAACTGGATGCATTCGCCCATACCGTCGCACATGATCTCAAAGGCCCGCTTGGCATGCTCTTTGGTTATGCTACCTTGCTGGCAGAAGGATGGAGGGCTTTTCCGCCTGAGGATGTCACGCAGTATTTGAAGTTCGTGGAGGCGGGAGCGAAGAAGGGGTGTGATATTGTTGAGGCGCTCCTTCTGCTCGCCTCGACCCGGAGGCAGACCTTCATTCACCTACAGCCGCTGGATATGGCTCAGATTGTCAAGGAGGTTCAGGAACGCTTAAGAGGCATGATACAAGACCGTCAGGCTGAAGTACTGGTACAGGAGCACTGGCCGGTTGTTGCCGGGTACGCGGCTTGGGTTGAGGAGGTATGGGTGAACTATATCAGCAATGCGATAAAGTACGGCGGCGTACCCCCGCGTGTTGAAATAGGTGCTACTGAGCAGTCTGATGGATACGTTCGTTTCTGGGTAAGGGATAATGGCCCTGGCATCCCTGAAGAAAAATTGCCTCGTTTGTTTGTTGAATTTGACCGATTGGACGAGGTCCGCCTCAAAGAAGGGTACGGTCTAGGGTTATCTATCGTAAAACGCATTCTTGATCGTCTTGACGGGCAGGTCGGCGTCGAAAGCACCATGGGTGAAGGCAGTACCTTCTGGTTTACACTACCCCTTGCAGAACAGCAGAGCACTTCCAGTGACACCGGCTGACTCGATCACGGCAAAGGCAAAAAGATATGGCTCGCATCTACGATGGCGGCGGCGCGGGTAAAACTGAAAGTCAGGCTGAACTTGACCTCAAGGCACTCTTCGCGCAAAAGCTGGATTCCAGCTACACCGTGATCCACAGTGTGCCATGGATCGCACGCAACCCAAATGCCCGCAAACCCAGAGGGGAAGTGGACTTTGTCATTGTGCATCCGCAACACGGTGTGTTGTTACTGGAGGTCAAAGGGGGGCAAATCCGTGTCGAGCGCAATCAATGGTATACACGCAACCGCTTTGGGATTGAGGCACGTCTGGACGAAGACCCCTTCACGCAGGCTGATCTCAACCTATACCCCATCCGCGACTGGCTGGAAGCCTCAGAGCATACCCGCCACTTCAGGTATCCGGTCTTTCACGCTGTAGCCTTCCCGGATACAGGTGTGTTCTCTAAGTCTGCCCTGCGCCCTGATGTCCCCGCTGAAATCCTGCTGGACGGCTCACGGGTCTCCAGTCCGCAGAAAGCCATTGGAGAAGTCTTCGCTTTCTGGCATGCCCGTTACCCGCACTTGGAGATGGAAGGACACGCCGCCGTCGAAGCGCTGGTCAGGCTGATGGTACCGACCGCCGATCTGACAGCCTCGCTGGCCGAAGCCTTCCAGCGGGAGGGTAAACAAATTGAGCAGTTGACGCAGGATCAATTCAGCATCCTCAAAATGCTGAGATTGCAGAATCGGGCCGCCATTGTCGGAGGGGCGGGCACAGGCAAGACCATTCTGGCGATGGAGAAGGCCCGCCGTCTGACCGATGAGGGGCGGCGGGTGTTATTTCTGTGCTTCAATAGGAATCTGGCGGCGTGGATCGGGCAGACACTTCAGGACAGAGACAACCCCCTGCTGGAGGTTCTGACCTTCCATCAGTTAACTCACCATATGATCCGCCGGTCGGGGTTGCCCACTGACCCGCAAAAAGACTTTAACAAGTATGTCGCTGACCTGCTTCAGGATTCGCTGGATCGGCTCCGCAAGAGGCCCAATGCACACGTTGATCTCTATGACGCGGTCATCGTAGATGAAGGGCAGGATTTTCAGGATGAGTGGTGGATACCCCTGCCTGACCTGCTGAAGGATCGCGATAACGGCATCATATACATCTTCTTTGATGACAACCAGCGGCTCTACACCCAGCTCAGCAGCATCCCGTTCAAAGCCCAGCCCTTCATGCTCTTTAAGAACTGCCGCAACACACAGGGCATCTTCACCTCCCTCAAGCCCTACCTGCCATCCGGTGATGAGACAGAGTGCGTTGGCCCGCCGGGCCGCCCTGTGGAGATCATCCCCGTAGCGGACCGGAAAGAGGCAATCGCGGCATTGGAGACGGTACTGGCACGTCTAAGGAAGGAAGGGATTCCCAGCAAGGACATTATACTGCTGACTCCGGCGGCCAAAGGGCGCAGTATGTGGGAAGACGACCAACAGATAAACAAGTGGGTGCTGACCTGGAATCTCCAGACGACAGCCGCTGATGCTGTGCGCGTTTGTACCATTCATCAGTATAAAGGCCTGGAAAGTCCGGTGGTTATCTTGAGCGAGATGGATAAGGCATTCAGCGATACGACCCGTCAGCTTGCCTACGTAGGGCTGTCCCGTGCGCGGCATCATGTGATCGTGCTGGGCAGTCTGCCCGAATCACAGTCTTCTGTGCCCGCCTCGGCCCAGTGAAGTGAATACTCATTGTTGCGGCGGTTGACGCTTGTTCTTCCTGTCGGTAAACTCCGCATCCGATGCGAGCCGGGCAGGAGGGCACATGTCTGAGCCGATTGCTGTTCGTCCAGCCACTTTATCTGACTCCCCTTGTCTTGCGGTGTTGTGCGGGCAGTTGGGCTATCCTGCCTCTCCTCAGCAGGTCCACCAGCGTTTGGCCGCCATTTTGAATGATCCAGAGCGTGCTGTGTTTGTCGCTGAATCGTCCGGTGGTAGGGTCATCGGATGGGTGCAGGTGTCCATTGTCCGCCTGCTGATGGCAGACACGTATGTCGAAGTAGACGGTTTGGTGGTAGATGAATCCCACCGCCGTGCCGGCGTAGGACAAGTGCTCATGGCCCATGCCGAAAGCTGGGCCTGCAAACACGATCTGCAGGATATTTGCCTGCGTTCCAATGTCATCCGGCAGGATGCACATCGCTTCTATCAGCGTCTCGGCTATACCAGCGTCAAAACCCAGCTCAACTTTCGTAAGCGCCTCTCTGGATAAATAGGTTGTAGCCCGGATGTCCCTCTTCTCCTCTGATCACCTGCCTGTCGAGCGTATCTCTGTGGCGATCCCTTCACTGCCTTCTGCCTTTGACGGCTACCGCGTGGTTCTGCTCACCGACCTTCATTTTGACGCGCCGGGGCATCGCCGCCTTGTAGCCCATGCGGTCGCCCTGACTCTTGATCTCTCCCCCGACCTGATCGTGCTGACCGGTGACTATGTTTCTCATTGGTCTGCTGTACCTGGCCTTGCCGGCCATCTTCGCCCCCTTGATTCTCCTGATGGTGTGTGGGCTACGCTTGGCAACCACGATCATTGGTCAGGGGCGGCCCGAATCCGGCGGGCGCTGTCAGAGGCAGGCATCACCGAGTTACAAAACGCGAACGTCCCGATCCGCCGCGCCGGGCAGTCCATCTGGCTGGCAGGTGTGGATGATGTGTGGATGGAACGCCATGACCTGAAGCAGGCGCTGGAAGGTATCCCCGATGGAGCTGTCACGATCCTGCTGGCGCACGAACCTGACTATGCTGATGAAGCAGCACTAACAGGCCGGGTGGCGCTCCAGCTTTCGGGGCACAGCCACGGCGGGCAGATTCAGCTTCCGGGTCTGACGCCGCACTCTCTCCCGCATCTGGGGCAAAAATATCCTGCCGGCCTATACCGTATTCAAGACATGTGGTTGTATACCAGCCGAGGGGTCGGATGCGGATTACTCCCGCGTATCCGTTCCCGGCCGGAGATCACTGAGATCACACTCCGGCAATCTGGGGATGCCGGCTAGCGCTCAGCCGGCGGCGTGATCCGCACTGCCCGCAGGGTGATCCGATCCACTACCCGATCCCCTGACCGTGAGATCACAAATCGTTGACCTGTGCTCAGCGAGTATAAGCCTGCCGCCAGCCGGTACTCACCGGGCGGCAGGCTCTGGTCAATCTCGAAGCGGTGTTGTTGGATAATAACCATGCCTGGCCGCCAGTATTCCGCCCCGATGCCCAGCCCGTCTCCGGCCTTGATGAAGTTGCCATTGGCGTCTAACAGGTGAGCAAAGATCGAAACGGGCGGCACAGGAGGCTCACGCACACGCCACCAGGCCGTCAGGATCAACGTCTCACCCGGCGCAACCTCAGCGGCGCTGATCTGGTAGCCGAGCAGTTCAATATGCCCGGCCACCGGCAAGGGGAGTGGTACTGCCGGAAACTCAACGGTTGAAGAGGGTACAGGGGGAGGGCTGGCGACCAGCCAGGCTTGCCAGCTTGGCAAACCATCCTCTGCGTGAGCCACATAGTCCGGCTGACCCAATTCAGTCACCGACGGCGCACCAACAGGCAGGAACACCCAGCCTGTCCCCTCTGGGAACACAAGGGTCTGCGTACAGTCGAAGTAAAGCACCCACAGATCGGGTACGCCGGTCAGGCGGCGCAGAGTATCTTCACTCGCAAGGGCCGAGGGCACTGAACACTGGGCCAGCCATGAGGGAGGCGTCTCACCGATAGGAGTAACCTCATAGATGAAAATGCTGTGCCCGATTCGGGCCACTGGCTCCTTGTCTCGAAAGTAACTGAAACTATCTGGTTCGTAGAGCTGAACACCTACCAGATTAGACGCGCTGATCGCATACAGGCCCGGCGCCGGATTGAGGGGGTAAAACTCAGGACGCGACGGATCGGGGGGCGGCGGAGGCCAACTCGGCAGAGCAATGTAGTTGATTCCGTAATAGGCCGGGTCGGCCTGTCCGAAGTAGCTCAAATAGATCGGGCCTGCGTTTCTCTCACGCAGGTACTCAGAAAGAGCGGGTAAGTCCTGACCCCAATCTAGGTTAGAGTCAGCCAGCAGACGATAGCCATTGTCGGGGCCGCCCGCCGCCCGATTGAAAAAGGCAAGGTAGTCGGGATAGATCAACAAGTTTGTGCCGAGAAGCCATACTGCCAATGTTCCCGTTACGACGGCTCTTGTTCCCTTCGGAGGCGTAAGACCTGCGACGGTCCGTGCGGCAAACAGATACAGGAGCGGCAAGATGGGCAACAGGTAACGGATGCCCACATTGAGCGAGCCAAGCATGGAGAAGCCTAGGTACAACAGAGCTGGAAAGATGATCCCCCGTTCACGCGGGTCTAGCCCGCGCAGAGCGGCCAGCCCGACTGCTACCCCTATCAAGGCCAGCGTCGGCAAGGGAGTCTTGACCAACAGAGCGTAAGGGTGATAGTACCACCAGCCGGTCTGTGAAAGATGTCCCAGCAGATAGGCACGATGTCCTTCTGAGGCAAGACTAAGGAAGTGTTGCAACTCCCCAAGATATGAGCCGGGGCCGGTAAGCTGGAAGGAGAACAAATGTGCGCCCCACAATGTGACCAGCCCTATCAATCCCATGATGACTAGGGCGAGCAAGGCCGATCCTAGGCGGGCCAACAGCGGGGCAACCCGCCGTGTCTCTGTTCCGTTCTTGCGGAATAATGCAAAGGCCTGATCTTGCCATGCTGTCCACAATGTCATCAGGCCCAGCGTAGGAATCAGCAACAGGGCAGAGAACTTGGATGCCTGTGCCAGCCCAAACAGTACCCCACTGGTGATCAGCCAGCGCCGTGTTCTGCGGTTGAGAAAGCATGACCATGCGTACAGGGTCATGATGTAGAACGCCGCCACACCTAGATCGGTAGTGGCAAGTTGTGTGTTAGCAAGGATGTTCGGGCATAGCACATACAGTCCCAGCGCTAGGGCGGCACTCCATGGGCCGTACAGTTCGCGCCCCCAGCGCCAGATCACCGCGCCAAGCAGTAACCCCAAGAAGACACTGGGCAGACGGGCCAGAAAAACAACGCGGTTGGCATTGACTCCCTGATGCCACAACAAGTCCTCGCTGAGTAGCTCAGGGTTGTCTTCCTGCCAGCCATCCAGCGTACGAGGGTCAGGCAGGCCCGGTTCCAATAGGACACCCAACCCGCTGATCAGGTTGGTCAGGGGAGGATGTCCCAGCGGCATCAGATGGCCGATGCGCCAATAAACCCAGCCGCGTGCTATATAGAACCCTTCATCAAAAGTGGGTGACTTGCAAAGCATACTGCCCACTGCCAGCCCAAACATCAGGCTGAGCAATACGGCGACAATCAGGAAGTGGAGGGCGTAACGTTTCAACAGAAGTTCACACTCCATGAAATGGCACGGATTTTGGGGGTGCTAAAGAGCCGAGGTGCGCAGGATGGCCCGTACAGGGCTTCCGCATATACCGGCGATCTTGAGCGGCAGGGCAACCAGCTCATAGACGCCATCCGGCACACCGGACAGTAGCAGGCTTTCGAGTGTCGCTATGCCATGTTCATACAGGCGATGATGACATACAAGCTGGCTGTCGTCGAATCGATCTACCGAAGGGGTATCTACACCCAGCAATAATAAGCCGCGCTCAGCCAGCCAGTCCACCAGCTCTGGCGTGGGGTAGGGAAAATCTTCCGGCCATGCCGAGTCAGGCAACTCGCTGACCCATGTGTGGATCAACAGCCGTCTTACACCGCTCAGATCGTGGCCATCAAAATCAGACGGCTCAATGCCTCCCCGCTGGCGGGAGATGGTCACAACGTGGGCCGTCCCAATGTAGGGGTCAATCCGAAGATCGGCGGGATGCTGACCCTCGTCGGAGAAATGCCAAGGGGCGTCAGCATGGCTCCCAGTGTGCGCACTAAGGATGAGGGTGGTCAGGTTGACCGAGGCGCCTTGCCGGATACTGCTCACCTGCTCGAAGGAGAAAGGAGCATCACCGGGCCAGACCGCCAGCTCAGGCGAGATCGTGCGGCTGATGTCGTAGAGATGGGCCATTAAGAAAGTCCTTGCCAGCAGTGCGGCATCTTATGTTACAAAGGTACGACTGTCAGCGTGCTTTTGCCATGCACCACTATCTAGAATATCGCGAATGGCATCTATTGCCAGAAGAACCTCTTCGTCGCTGTTGTAGAAGTGGGGTGCAATGCGGATGCCCGCTTGAGAGCGGTAGTCAACCAAGATGTCACGAGCCAGCAGTTCCCGTGAGACCTCGTAGGCATGAGGGGGGTTTACGGTTACAGTGCCGCCCCGTTCAGCAGGCAGGCGCGGCGAGTTGACCGGAAATTCCATCTCATCGGCCCGCCCGATCAAAAGGGCCGTCTGGCGCATAGACTTGCGGCGGATGGCCTCTACCCCGACCTGCGCAATGATGTCAACTCCGGGCTGAATGGCATACAACGAAGGGATGGAGGGTGTGCCATTTAAAAAGCGGAAGGCATCTTCCCGGAATTCGATCCGATCAACCTCAAAGTCAAAGGGACGGCGGTGAGCCATCCAGCCGGTCAACTTGGGTCGGACGGTCTTCAGGTGATCAGGGCGTGCATAGAGAAAGACTCCACCAGGGCCGCCGCACATCCACTTGAGAACGCCGCCCAGATAGAAATCTACCTCAAGGGCCTGTACATCTACAGGGATGATCCCGACAGCATGATACCCATCGAGAATGACAGTCGCCCCGACACGATGGGCTTTCTCGATGATGGACTTCACATCCAGAATATAGGCACTACGAAACAACACGTGGCTGATGGGAACAAGAAGGGTCTGTTCGTCTATAGCCTCTAAGATGCGCTCGGTTGAGACCGTGATGCCATCCTCGCTAGGGACCATATGCAGGTCAATATGAGAGGGAAGCATCTCGCGCAACACGTAGTAGACGGAGGGGAAAATACCTCCCTCTATCACAACCTTGTTGCGCGGGCCGTCGAAGTCAAAACAGGTCAACAGAACGCCCAGCGCCAATGAGATGTTCTGGTGGATGGAAACTGTACCGGGCGGTGCGCCAATAATCCTGCCGATCTTGTTGCCAACCTGAATATTCAAATCCCACCAGCCCTCACCCCATGCACGGACGCCCCGTGAGGCCCATGTATCGGCATAGGCTTGCAGGCTGTCGTATACAGCACGCGGCATTGCGCCAAGCGAGTTGCTGATCAGGTAAGTTGTTTTACTTAAGATGGGGAACTCTTTCCGCCATTTGAGTAGCGGGTCAGGGTCTTGGCTCATCGTTCGTATGCTACCTATCTGTGTGTGTCAGATTACCAGTCTGTGATCCGGTATTATCTCCCAAGCCGGCTGTTGCAATGGCTCAGGCCGCCACATCGTTCACGCGGGCGATCTCCTCAGCTAGAAAAAAAACTTCATCCTTGCCTTCCAGCTTCTCGCGTATCTTTGCGATGACCAGATCAAGGTGAGCGCCATGAGCGACAAAGTCGAGCTTGTCAGCGGGCACGATCAACACTGGGCTAAGAGTGAACTTAGCGATCCATTCTTCATAAAGGTTATTGAGCTGTTGCAGGTAGCTGGGGTCAATATCCTGCTCAAACTCGCGCCCGCGCAGACGAATGCGCTTGATAAGCGTATCTACCGAGGCTCGCAGATAGACCACCATGTCTGGCGGAGGGAGAAACTGCGTCAGTACTTCATAGAGCTCACGGTAACTGCGGTAGTCGCGCTCGGCCATATTGCCCTGCTGGTACAGGTTACGGGCGAATATCTCGGCATCCTCGTAAACACTGCGATCCTGTACAACCGAGTTAGGACGGTCGAGGAGCAGGCGATGATGACGCAATCTCCGAGTCAGGAAGAATATCTGGGAATGAAAACTCCATGAACGCATGTCACGATAGAAATCAGCCAGATAGGGGTTGTCATC
Organism: Anaerolineae bacterium; assembly: GCA_034435015.1. Lineage (GTDB taxonomy): Bacteria > Chloroflexota > Anaerolineae > Aggregatilineales > UBA3940 > DAOTYH01. Next base: position 12,382 of record DAOTYH010000017.1, read on the forward strand.
TACCGCCTCATAGAAAGGCTCCCAGCCAAGCCTCTCAGCGAGCAACTGGGTGAGGGTGCTTTTGCCGACCCCAACATTTCCTGCCACTGCTACGAACTTTTTGCCTGTGCTCATTCCTCCTCCTTGACTACTTGACCATCCTCCCAACGCCGCCGGGCGTTGATCGTCATTTTTTCCAGATAGGCTTTTTCTAGGTCGATACCAGCGTAATTACTGAGCTTGAGCAGAAAAGCCAGACAGTCAGCCAATTCATCCTGAATGTAGGCACGGTTCTCGTCCAGCACCTGACGACGAGCCTCTTCAACGCTGAGGCCGGACTGCCGTAGTCGGTTTTGTTTGAGCCACATCACTTTCAAGACATGGGCCAGTTCCCCAACCTCCTCTCCAAGCCCAATAAAGTTGAGGAAGGGGTCAGGGTCAAACCCTTTTTCGGCGTCCAGCGAGATGTGGAATTGCTGAAACTCTGAGAGGCCGTGAGGCTTGCTTTCCAGTTCGTGCAGAATATCCTGCGGCTTTTCTGCCAAGACGGCTTCTACGCCCGGCAGTTGAGCCTGATAGGTTCCGTACTGGAGACTGCTCTTGATCCGTTCCACCACCAGTGCCAGATCGTCCGGGTTATGAACGATGTTGAGGTTGTTGGTGTCAATGATCAGGACAGGGCCTTCGTCGTAGCCGGCGACAAAATCCTCATAGGCCAAACGTAACTGCTCGATATAGCTGGGGTCCATGTTGCGCTCATAAGGGCGGTCGCGGGCGGCGATACGTCCCATCAGTACATCGAGATTGGCCCTCAGGAAAACCAGAAGATCAGGCCGCCGTATCTTCTCACCAAGAGCCGCATAGACACGTTCATACATGGCCAGCTCATCACCTTTCAGATTCAGGTGGGCGAACAGGCTGTCTTTGGCAAAAGTATAGTCTGAGATGACCGGCCCTCGGAGAAGTGCCGCCGGAACGGTGGAGGTCTGCTGGCGATAGCGGCTGAGGAGGAAGAAAATCTGAGTCTGAAAGGCATAGCGTGCCCGGTCGGCATAGAAATCCGACAGGAAGGGGTTCTCTTCAAATTCTTCCAGCAAGACCTGGCCGCCCAGTTCCGGCTGGAGCAAACGGGCAAGCGTGGTCTTGCCTACCCCAATGACACCCTCGATTGCGATGTAGGGGTGACGAGCCATAGGCATATATTCCGTTGTGCTAAGAATTGTTCCAGCGGGTTGGACTTCTTCGTTGCCTGTTCTGAGAGCGGCAACGCCCGCACTGTCAGGGGTCAGGAGACGGTAGAATGACTATGATAATCAAAAGGATACAAGAGCTTGCCTTGATGTGCAAATCAGGACGTTAGAACTCGGTAAAGATTCACGCCTTTATCATGTCCGATCCGGATATCGCAGTATTCTCAATAAAAATGCGACTCCGTGATAAAGTTGTAGAGATGTGAAACCAACAACAGAGTCACGGAGCGCTGATGGACAGTATAACACGGATTCGAGTGGCGTATGCGTTGAGAAAGCAAGGGGGATCCCATTGGCAGTTTTATGTTGAATACGGTACGATCAATTTCAGAGACGGGGATATCTATGTTATGGCGTAGGAATCACGCGAACGGATAGAGTGCTTGTAGCCTCGCCGGATGTGGTGCGAGGGGCAAGCCCTGATAATCGGTGAAACTATCTGGTTGATGTTGTGTAGTTAGAAGCACTGAGGAGAGTGAGGGGGCCTGAAACCATGCCCGACAAGATGCAGCGTTTCACTCAAAGAGCCCGCCGCGTGCTGAGCTTGGCTCAGGAAGAGGCGGAAAGATTACAACATACTTATGTAGGAACTGAACATCTGTTGCTGGGTTTGATCCGCGAAGAAGGCGGTATTGCAGGGCGTGTTCTTCGGGAGCTGGGGGTAGACCTGAAGCAGGTCGAGGCGCTAGTGGAGCGGAAGACCCGTTCCGGTCAACGTACAGCGGTCTCTAAGTTAGACCTCTCCCCCGGTACAAAGAGGGTTCTGGAGCTGGCGGTAGAAGAGGCACACCAGTTAGGCCATCATTACATTGGCACTGAGCACCTCCTGCTGGCACTGGCGCGTCACAACGAGGGGGTTGCGATTGATGTGCTCAAGGCGTTGAATATCACGCCAGAACAAATTCGCAAGCAGACGCGCCGGCAAATACAGGACGTCCCTTCCGCGCCTCCCCCTACACCTCAGACACCCACGCGCCGCCGTGAATCTCTATCTTCTTCTCGTCCGGTCGGGCAGAAGACTCCTCTTGTGGACCAATTGGCCACTGATCTGACACAGCGGGCGGAAGAGGGCAAGCTCGACCCAGTCATTGGGCGTGAGGCGGAGATTGAGCGTGTGATACAAGTGCTGAGCCGGCGGACGAAGAACAATCCAGCCCTCATTGGCGAGCCGGGTGTCGGCAAGACGGCTATCATCGAAGGGTTGGCTCAGCGCATAGTAAGGGGTGAAGTGCCTGGCCCTCTGTTGAACAAGCGTCTGCTTCAACTGGATGTTGGCTCGCTTGTGGCCGGCACGATGTATCGCGGCCAGTTTGAGGAACGGCTTAAGCGCGTTATCGAGGAATTGACCAGCTCGGACAGCATCCTCTTCATTGATGAGGTGCATATGATCGTCGGTGCTGGCTCAGCCGGCAGTTCGGTAGATGCGGCTAATATCCTCAAGCCTGCTCTGGCACGCGGCGAGCTTCAGTGCATTGGTGCGACCACTCTTGATGAGTACCGCAAGCACATCGAGTCTGACGCGGCCTTAGAACGCCGCTTCCAGCCTATCATGGTGGAAGAACCTACCGTCGAGCAGACGATTGAGATTTTGCGCGGCATTCGCCGTCCCTACGAGGAGCATCATGCCCTTAAGATCACCGATGAGGCGATTGAGGCCGCGGCTCATCTGTCAGCCCGGTACGTTCCTGATCGCTTCCTGCCCGACAAGGCTATTGACTTAATTGACGAAAGTGCCGCACGGGTGCGGATGTATAAATCGCCTGAGTCGATTCGCATCCGCAAAGCCCAAGAAGAGATAGCTGAACTCCGAGAGAGGCTTGAGGCTCGCGATTTTGAGGATGAAGAGGCTGAAGTCATTTTGCGCCGCCGTATAGCCGAGCTTGAGGAGACGATTGAGGCTGTACGTGCTCAATGGAATACCTCTGGCGAGGCGCAGGTCACGGCTGAGGACATCTCAGAAGTTCTCTCGATGTGGACAGGCATTCCAGTTACGCGCATTGCAGGTGAAGAAACAGTCCGTCTGCTTGAGATGGAGAACGCGCTCCACAAGCGGATCGTTGGCCAGCATGAGGCCATTGAGGCTATCAGCAAGGCTGTCCGGCGGGCGCGTGCTGGTCTGAAAGACCCCCGCCGCCCGATTGGATCGTTCATCTTCTTGGGGCCGACCGGTGTTGGTAAAACCGAACTCACCAAAGCCCTGGCGGAGTTCCTCTTCGGCAGTGAAGATGCCCTCATCCAGCTTGACATGAGCGAGTTTATGGAGCGCCACACAGTCGCCCGTCTAGTTGGCGCTCCGCCCGGTTATGTCGGCTATGAGGATGCCGGCCAGCTTACGGAAGCTATCCGCCGCCGCCCCTATTCCATCGTAGTTTTCGATGAGATTGAGAAGGCCCACCCTGAAGCCTTCAACATGCTCTTGCAGATCATGGAGGAAGGTCATCTTTCGGACGCGCGGGGCCGTATGGTGGATTTCCGCAATGCGATCATTGTGATGACCAGCAACATCGGGGCTGAGATGATCAAGCGGTCCACTCAGCTTGGTTTCAGCCTCCCGCGCGACCAGGAAGGTTCGGAGGCGGGAGACTACGAAGAGATGCGTAAAAAGCTGATGGAACAGCTTCGCCATGCTTTCCGGCCGGAGTTCCTGAACCGCGTAGATGCTACCATTGTCTTCCGATCATTAACGAAAGAGGAGATCACCCAGATCGTTGATTTGCTGTTGAACAATGTGAGGGAGCGTTTGGCCGAACACCATGTGACTTTAGAAGCTACTCAGGCGGCCAAAGAGTATCTAGCTGAGCAGGGCTATGACCCCGACTACGGGGCACGTCCTCTGCGGCGCGTGATCCAGAATCAGGTAGAGGATGTCCTCTCGGACGGTATCCTGTCCGGTCGTTTTGAAGCAGGCCAGACTATTGTCATTGACTACGTGGATGGGGAGCTTGTTTTTGACAAGAAAGAAGATCGGATGGAAATGCCTGCCCCGACCGGGTAGCTTCGCCATACGACCTTCAGAATAAGCAGGCATGCGGCCCGTGCTTCCTTCAAAGAGGGAGCGCGGGCCGCCTTACTTTTTCCCTGTCTAGGGTATCTCAGTGTAAGGAGTATTCAGGATATAGCCGGCGTTTAACACCGTTTCAATGACAGTAGGGCTGGAGGGGTCTGGCTCGATCTTGTTACGCAGCCGGTAGACCAGTTGTTTGAGTGTGTCACGTGAGGCTCCCTCTGTCCCCCAGATATGTGTGATCAGGCTTTCTGTAGAGACTACCTGATCGGCGTTGAGGATAAGTACTCTGAGCAGGCTGGCCTCTAGCGAAGTCAGGCGGATGGCCGGTTTGTTGCCCCAGCGGACTTCATTACGTATCGGGTCGAAAGCTAACAGCCCGGCAGACAGCTCCTGCGGGAACATAGTTGAAGCCCTTCGCAAGAGGGCCTGTACCCGTGCCACAAACTGGCGGTGGCTGAACGGCTTAGTGACATAGTCGTCAGCACCCGCATCAAAAGCCGCTACGACGTCATCATCAGAGTTCCGTGCCGTCAGCATGATGATGGGGACTTGTGACAGGGCACGCATTTTCCGGCATACCCCTAATCCATCCAGTCGGGGCAGATTCCATTCCAAGACAATCAGATCAGGTTTCCGGCTGGCCGCATAGTCCAGCGCCGTCACCCCATCATGGGCTAATATCGTCTCATGCCCTGCCTGTTTAAGCGTCACTGCCAGCACTTCAGCCGCGGGCAAGTCATTATCCACGATCAGAATCTTTGCCACTGCGCCTTTCGCCGATTCGAGGGAGTTATAAGATTGCTTAGTTGCTGTTAGGAGGAGCGGGTCGGCGTCCGGAGGCGGACAGGTCTTGATCTCCTTGCTAGAATTCATCGCTGTGGCTGATCAGGGAATTAATCATCAAGACAACATCTAGGGTGCGGCCGTCCGGCAACATGAAATAGTCATCCAGGGTAGCTTTGATCTTGAATCCTAGCGCGCCAAACGCTTTGATGACATGTGTGTGGGAGGCGATCACCTCTGCCGTCAGAATGCCGATTCCCTGCCGCCGTGCCAGATCGATCATGGTACGCAACATATGCGTACCTACCCCGCGTTGACGCCATGGTTTAGCCAGGTACAGCCGTATCTCGGCAGTATGCCTGTAAGGGCCTTCTCCGAAGTGTAACGTTCCCTGCCCGATGATCTCATGCCGTACTTCGGCCACGACCGGCAGAACGCGATTGTAATCGAGTGTGTCAATCCAGCTTTGTATCACCTCCGGGGTGACCGGTTGCCGCATGGTCTCTCGATCTTCAGGGGACAGGTTAGAGTATAACGCGACCAGATTATCGTAATCTCCGGGCACAAGCGGGCGGAACAAAACGCGTGCGCCGTCTTTGAGCGTCACCACATGCCGGAATGTGGCCAGAGTGGACGTAGTAGCTTGGACGGAGTTGTCCATGAGGCAGTTCCTTTCTCTGGAGAAAAAGCTTTAGGCTATTGGGCAGGATTTTTTCTCTCAAACAGCCCGACTCAGCTTGGGCCTGAGTCGGGAGCCGTTTCTTGTGATAGTGAGTTCATCACACAGAGACCGTCAGGCAACAGGGCAAGCTAGGGGCAAGTGGTGATCATTCTATTACAAGGTATAGAGTGACCCTGTTATCCCCCACAAGCATATTATACACCAAACTTGATCCCCTGTTCTGTCTATTCCTGACTGGCCTTAGCCTCCCGAAAAAAAAGGTTGGCCGGTTCCTGTGCGGGTGGTACACTCTTACTCAAGTGCAAGAACCTGCTCTGTTTACCCGACAAGAAAAGACCATGCGACGATTAGTACGCTTCATCCTATGGATAGTTGTGTTGATGAGCCTGTCTGGCTGTGGCCGTGTCATGGGGCGTTTTGGACTTGGCAATCAGCCAACTCCCCTCGCTCCAACTTTTGACCCCACATTGCTCACAGTTACACCTGCGCCGACCTCAACACCCTTGCCAACCTATACTCCCTACCCAACGACTGTGCGCGTTCCTACCGATACCCCTGTGCCTACCTTTCCGCCGCGTTTAACCGTGGCGGCTACCACGCCTACCCCTACCCATCGGCCCAATGTCGGCCCCGCGAGACCGACTTCCACCCCCACACTGTCCCTCACTGACACAGGGTATGTAGGCATACAAGGGGCTGGGCCGGAGGTAGCTGATCTCGCCCCCATTCTGACTATCGCAAGCGAAGGGGCAACCTGTGATCACGATATGCTCGTCCAGATCGGCGTGATCAATCGAGGTACCGGCCCTGCTTATAATTTCACAGTCGAATGGTCGTTGGGATGGAGTGCAGAGGGGCCTGAGGTCAAGAGCTTGTTTGTTCCGGAGTTACAATGGGGGACCATCCCATTATATATTGTCAACGGGATGGTTCGTGTGCCATGCCAGCAGACAACCGTCTACACAGCTTTTATCCGTATTGACATCAACAATGACGTGGCCGAGTTGTTCGAAGATAACAACAACGCTGAGGAAACCTACACCATCCTGTTCTTCCCGCCCGGTGGGTAGTTCAGCCATCTAGGTCAGGATGCCCTTTGCCTGCATACAGCAAGGCATCCTCTATGGTTTCATGGACGGGAAACATTGTGTCGTAGCCGGCAAGTGTAATGACTTTCATCACATGGGGGTTGGGTGCGGCTAGGTGTAGTTCTCCCTTCTGGTCCCGGAGTGCTTTAGCACCGACCAGCAGCATGCGGAGGCCATAGCTTGACATATATTCCACCCCCTTCATGTCTACGATCACTTTGCCGCCCTTCTCAAGCAGTCTGGCGCGGAACTGCTCTTCGATTGCCATTGCACCGGGGGCATCCAGTATCCCTTGAAGGCTGATTTTGCGGAGGCCTTTATCTAACAGCTCTTCTTGAATCGTTATACTCATCTCGGTACCCTCCAGCAGTGCAGAGTTCGTCCCAAGTATAGGCCGGACTGCCGCTGGATACAAAGAAGAACGTCGAAGAACGTCACACTCAACAAGGCAAGTTCAGCTTCTTTAGAGACTGAATATGAAACGGTATGGGGTAGCCCTCCTCTCTCTCCTGCTCGCAGTTATGCTTGCTGTCACAGCATCAGGGTTGCTGTACAGTGTGTATCGCCGTAGCCGTCTCGCGCTGGAGTTGTCCCAATAGGCAGTAGTGGCTCAGGAGGTCATCACTGAGAAGTTGGTCCAGTATCAGAATGATCGCCTGCTCCCATTCAGTGTACCTGCCTTTGTGATACGGTATGCCTATCCAACGCCGCAGGGACAGATGCGTACAGGTGAACAGGTTGTCACACGAAGGTTCTTTGAGCAACTAGGAGGGCCGGGGACACCTGTGCCCGTGACTATGCGGGAAGACAACCCCGCCGTCAGTGCTGTTCCCCGCCTGACATTTCCGGGCAACAGCGGCTGGCGGATGGGGATAGCCCTTGCGGCGATCTTTGCCGCTTCGGCGTTGGGCAGTGGAGGGGTAAAGCTACTGCGAGAGAAGGCAAGGCTAGCACAGTATTCTCAACGAACTGATTCAAACTTTTGATGCGAATACATGACGTAAGTTGATCATCGCAAAGGCGATATTATGATGAGCACCCAGGAAGTTGGCATCCTTTCGGTCAAACCGGATGAGCAAGG
>DAOTYH010000018.1:0-13076 GCA_034435015.1 Anaerolineae bacterium
TTGTATATGGCACAGCGGTAGCAGGCGTCCTGCTTGTTGAGCCGCGCTATCTGTTCCCCCTGATGTTTGTTTTTGCCATTCTGGCCGCTTATGCCAGCGTGCGGGCGTGGGATGCCTTGAGCCGACGCACTCACCCTTCTACCGCCAGCGATGGAGTGTCTGCCTGATGCGTGTTGTCCACATCAGTAAGGTGACGGGCGTTGCCGGCTCAGAAGGACATCTCCTGCGGCTATTGCCGGGGCTGGCTCAGGAGGGGGTCGAAGTCCGTATGATAGTGCTTGAAGACCCCTGCTGTCCGGCGGCATCTTTCTGCCATGCTCTTGAAGAACACGGTGTGCCAGTCGAGACCCTCCCAATCCATGGACATCTGGACCCGCTGTTGTTGCCGCAATTGGTGCAGAAACTCCGTTCGCTTCAGCCCGATGTGGTTCATACCCATCTCATCCATGCTGATCTGTATGGCCTGTGGTCGGCGGCTCGTGCGGGCGTGCCTGCCGCTGTCTCCTCCCGCCACAACGACGATGCCTTTCGCCACAACTCAATGTTCAAGCGGGTCAACCGTTGGGCTATGCGCTATGCCGATCGAGTAATTGCCATCTCTCAGGTATTAGCCCGCTTTGTAGTTGAAGTGGAAGATATTGACCCGGCTAAGATAATAACAGTGCATTACGGCCTTGAGGCACCTCCCTTGACTCCGGAGGCTTGTGAACTAGCTCGTGCTGCTCTGGGCTACCGATCCGATGTTCAGCTTGTAGGGGTGTTTGGGCGGCTTGTCCGGCAAAAGGGGATTGATGTGCTATTGGAAGCCTTCGCTCGTGTGCGTGCCTGCTGTCCCATGGCACAGCTTCTGATAGTCGGTGACGGGCCGCTCCGTTCCCGACTCGAGAGGCAGTCTCAAGTGTTGGGCTTGGGCGGGGTCGCAAAATTCATTGGCTGGGTGGATCAGGCCAGCCGGCTGATGCCTGCCTGCGATGTGGTAGTTGTTCCTTCGCGGTGGGAGGGATTCGGCCTTGTGACTCTTGAGGCGATGGGATGGTCCAAACCGTTGGTTGCCAGCCGTGTTAGTGCGTTGCCAGAGATCATCCTTGATGGTGAGACCGGTCTGCTTGTCCCGCCTGAGGATGCCTACGCTTTAGCAGAGGCTATTCAATTCCTGCTGGCTGACTCGGAGAGAGCTGTCGCTATGGGGCGGGCTGGCCGCGAAAGGCTGTTGAAGGAGTTTTCAGTCGAGAAGATGGTAGATGCCACACTTGATGTGTATATCCAAACACTTAGAACAGCGGGTTGACGGATGTGTGGAATTTGTGGAATGTTAGCCCTCAAGGGGCAACAGCCTGATCCGCGTATCTTAGCCCGGATGGTGGAAACCCTCCGACATCGCGGGCCGGATGACTCAGGCTGTCAGATCAGCGGGCCATGTGGATTAGGTAACACCCGCTTGGCGGTGATTGATCTGAGCAGGGCTGGACATCAGCCCATGTACGTTTCCCGCTCTTCCACTCAGGCTGGGGCTTGGATCGCCTACAATGGCGAGGCATACAACTTTGCCGAGTTACGGACCAAGCTAGGGGACGTACAACATTCGTTTTTCTCTCAGACTGATACGGAGACGATCCTGCGTTCATATCTCCAGTTTGGTGCTCCCGATTTCATCCAGCCGTTTCGAGGGATGTTTGCCTTGGCGATCTGGGATGTGGCGTGCCGCATGCTGATCCTCATGCGCGATCGGCTGGGCAAGAAACCGCTATATTATTGGTTAGATGATGAATGGCTGGTGTTTGGCTCTGAGATTAAGGCGTTACTTGTCCACCCGGCTGTCCCCTTACGTGTAAACGAAGCGGCTATTCCGTATTACCTTGCTTATGGTTATCCACCCACACCGCACACGCTCTTTGAAGGTATATGCTCGCTGCCGCCCGGTCATCTGTTGACGGCTGATCTGAGCGGCCCCTGCCCTGCGGTGAAGGTCGAACCTTATTGGGAGTTACCTTTTCCTTCGAGCGGTCCCGACCCGCGTAGCGAAGAGGAAATTGCCGCTGAATTGCTGGCGCAACTACGCACCGCGGTACGAATGCGGATGATCGCCGATGTGCCGCTGGGGGCATTCTTATCTGGCGGGCTGGACTCGTCGGCTGTTGTGGCCCTGATGGCACAGGAAAGTCGCCAGGCGGTTAAGACATTCTCAATCGGCTTTACCAATCAGCCTTCCTTTGACGAGACGCGCTTTGCCAGGCAGGTAGCGGCTCACTATGGGACGGAACATCACGAGTTCATTGTCGAGCCTCATGTTGTTGATCTGGTCAATGATCTCGTCTGGTATCATGACCAGCCCTTTGGAGACTCATCCGCCATTCCAACCTATCTAGTCAGCAGACTGACCCGTGAGCACGTGACAGTCGCATTGACTGGTGACGGCGGCGATGAATTGTTTGCCGGCTATGACCGCTTCCGTGCGGCCTGCATGGCAGGCGCTTACGCTCGTTTGCCTGGTGTGATCCATCATGCTGTCGAAAGAATATTGGATCACCTGCCTGAGGCTACGACTTACGGCGGGGGAGTCCGGCGGGCTAAGCGCTTTGTGCAAGCGGCGCGGTTACCACTTAGCGAGCAGTACTTGAGTTGGGTCCGCTATATTCCCGCTCGCTGGTTAGTCGCATTGATTGGCGAAAAGGGTGAGCAGGCTGTCCAAGATCATTATCTTACCCTTTTCGTTGACCATTCGCGCGTGCGAGGCCCTGATGTGATCGCCGAACTGCTTGATCTGAACATGCGTACCTACCTGCCCAATGACTTGTTGGTGAAAGTGGATCGGTGTAGCATGGCCGTCTCTCTAGAAGCTCGCTCGCCGTTTCTTGATCATCGGTTGGTGGAGTTTGTTGTTGGTATCCCTTCCAATCTCAAGCTTAGAGGTGGGGTATCAAAGTATATCCTGAAGCGTGCCTTGCGGGGCCTGTTGCCCAATATGATCATTGACCGCAAGAAACATGGCTTTGGCGTGCCGGTCGGCGCGTGGTTCCGGGATGAACTGTCAGGTTACGCACAGGCTGTCTTGCTTGGCGAACGCGCAAAGAAGAGGGGCTTTTTCAATAGTGAGGCTTTACAAGTTATGCTCAATACGCATATGAGCGGCCAGGCTGATCTTGGACATGCGTTGTGGACACTGCTCACATTTGAGCTGTGGATGCAACGATATTTCGACTAAACTTTATCCGGTGAGAGGATTCAACGTGACAAACTATCTTGTAACAGGCGGCGCCGGCTTCATTGGGTCCAACTTGGTAGAGGCTTTGCTGGCACAGGGGCATAATGTGCGTGTGCTGGATAACTTCTCGACCGGCAAGCGCGAAAATCTAAGCGCCTTTGAGGGCCGGATCGATCTGATCGAGGGTGACCTGAGAGTGCTGGATGATGTAAGGCGGGCTGTGCGGGACGTGGAGGTAGTGTTACATCATGGCGCGTTGCCGTCTGTGCCCAAATCGGTGGAAGACCCGCTTGGCTCTAACGATGCCAATGTCACCGGTACCCTGCATGTGCTGGTGGCCTCGCGTGATGCTGGTGTGCGTCGCGTGGTGTTTGCATCCTCCTCGTCCATCTACGGGGATCAAGAGCCGGAAGCCGCCAAAATTGAGACGATGCTTCCTCAGCCTATCTCGCCCTATGGGGTTGCCAAGCTGGCCGCTGAGAAATACTGCCAAGTCTTCTATTATGCCTACGGGCTGGAAACGGTCTCTCTGCGCTACTTTAACGTCTTTGGGCCTCGTCAGGACCCCAACAGCATGTACGCGGCTGTCATACCCCGCTTCATTACGGCGTTGTTGCGCAATGAGCCGCCCACAATCTTCGGCGACGGCGAGCAGACGCGCGACTTTACCTATGTCGGCAATGTGATTGCCGCCAATCTGCTGGCGGCCAACGCTCCTGCCGAGCGGGTGGCAGGTGAAGTATTCAATTTGGCGGCAGGCGGGCAAACCTCACTGAATACGCTGGTCAAGATGTTGCAGGAGATCACCGGCAATCCTATCTCCCCGATCTATGAAGCGCCGCGCCCCGGTGACATCAAGCACTCGCGGGCTGACATCAGCCGGGCTGAGAAGCTGATGGGGTATCATCCCGACATCTCGCTGATGGAGGGATTACGCCTGACTGTCGAGTGGTATCGCCAGCGCCTATGAACCCTTCTGCCTCGCCCATCCGGGTGATGCGCATCATCGCCCGGCTGAACATCGGCGGCCCGGCCATCCATGTTTCTCTGCTCACCGCAGGGTTAAACGATGCTGTCTTCCAGAGCAAGTTGATCACAGGGATGATTGGGGCTGGTGAAGGCGATATGAGCGATCTGGCCCGTGAGCTGGGGGTCAACCCGATTGTTATCCCATGGCTGGGTCGTGAGATTTCCCTCCTAGACGATCTGCGTGCCTTGCTTGCGCTGGTGCGTTTGATCAAGCAGGAGCGCCCTCATATTGTGCATACCCATACGGCCAAAGCTGGATTTCTTGGGCGGATGGCGGCTTTCCTATGCTGTGTGCCGGTCATTGTCCATACTTTTCACGGGCATGTCTTCAGGGGGTATTTCGGCCCGCTTAAGACGCGGCTCTTCATCTGGCTGGAACGGCTGGCGGCTCGCCTCTCAAGCATGATCTTGACGGTCAGTGAGGGCTTGCGTGATGAACTGATCGCGTACCGTGTCGCTCCCCCGGATCGCATCCGTGTTATTCCGCTCGGCCTCCCGCTGGCTGATCTGACCTCCCTGGAGGGCTTACGGGGGAGGTTCCGGCATGAATTGGGTTGTTCGACAGGATCGCCGCTTGTTGGTATTATCGGGCGGCTTGTTCCTGTCAAGAATCACGAGCTTTTCTTGGCGGCGGCACGGCTTGTGGTACAAGCGATGCCTGAGGTGCGTTTCGTCATTGTGGGGGACGGTGAGCGGCGTGCTGAGCTGGAGGCGTTGGTTACGCAGATGGGCCTCTCCGATGTAGTTTGCTTTACGGGCTGGCGGCGGGACCTCCCCCTCATCTATGCCGATCTGGACGTAGTCGTTATTTCGTCCCATAATGAAGGCACACCCGTCTCATTGATCGAGGCTATGGCCGCTGGCGTACCGGTTGTCTCAACTGCCGTAGGAGGTGTGCCGGACGTGCTGAGAGGCGGAGAATTAGGGGCATTGACTCCCCCCGGCGATGCAGAAGCTCTGTCGGTTGCCATTCTAGAGGCACTAAGAAACGGACGCGGGGTGCGTACCAAGCGGGCACAGGCGTGGGCACTGGAGGGTTATGACGCTGGCCGCCTTGTGGCTGATATGCGTGCGTTGTATCTTGAGCTGTTGAAACAAAAAGGTGTCCAATCTGTGGACACTTTGTCTCAGGACATCCTATGAGTCAATTTATCCCCATTATCCTGGCCTCCGGCCTGATCTCGTTTATTGCTACACCGCTTGTGCGGCGGCTGGCTCAGAAGTTGAACTTTGTCGCTAACCCCGGCGCACAGAGATTTCATACCAATCCTACTCCTATGTTGGGTGGTCTCGCGATCTATGCCGGGCTGATGGCGGCGGTATTCTTCAGCCGCCTTCCTTCCTACCGGGAGCTTCTGGCGGTGCTGGGCGGGGCAACTGTCATGACGCTCTTTGGTGTATGGGATGACCGGCATAGCCTCTCCCCTCTGATGAAGTTAGTGGGGCAGGCTATAGCGACTGGCCTGCTGGTGTGGGGCGGTATACAGGTGACCCTGTTCCGCCTGCCGGCGCTCGATATTGCCATCACTTTCCTGTGGGTGATCGGCATTTGCAACGCGATCAACTTTCAAGACAACATGGATGGTTTAGCCGCCGGACTGGCAACAATCGCTAGTGCTTTTTTCCTTGTGCTGGCTGTAGTAGGAGGTCTGGGGCTGGTAGCCGCGCTGGCCGCCGCAATGGTTGGGGCCTGTGTGGGCTTCCTGTACTATAATTTCAATCCGGCCAGCCTGTTTATGGGAGACGCGGGCAGTCTGCTGATTGGTTTTGTGCTGGCAGTGCTGGGGATCAAGCTGGAGTTTGCGGGGCGTCCCCTTGCGGTTACTTGGATGATCCCCATCATTATTTTGGGCGTGCCCATCTTTGATACAACGCTGGTTGTCCTGTCGCGTATCAGGCGCGGAAAACATATCTATCAGGGCGGTACGGACCACACCTCGCACCGGCTGGTATCTGTCATGGGAATGACTACACCGCGGGCAGTCATGACGCTCTATCTGGTTGCCTCCTGCTTGGGGCTGATCGCTTTGATGATTCGGGATGCTACTCCTTTGCAGGCCCGCCTGATCATGGGGGTGCTGGCGGTGATCTTTGTGATCGGGATAGTCTGGCTGGAGTGGCGCTTCATCAACGGTAAGACCTCATCCCCGCAGTCCGGCCCTGACAATAGCTGACCGATCTATGACATCTTCCCTTGGATCAAAGCGCTCCCGCCGACTGATTCTAGCCCTGACAATCGGCGGCCTGCTCTATCTAGCTTATCTGCTGACCTTTTCCGGCACATTCAAAACCGACGATGAGCTGTACATAGCAGATACCACTCAGGCCCTATCCATCAGGCACAGCCTGTACCTTAACCAATCTGCCTATCTCCGCCCCCTCCAAACTACCGATGTCGAGTTAGCCCAACCGATCTTGGCAATATCGTTTTACTGGCCGGCCTATCACATCCCATGGGTTGGCAATATCCATGCCATCCTGTTGTTTAACCCGGTCATCACTGCCCTGACAGGTATTTTGATCTTCTATTATGCTCTCAGCCGCGGCTACCAAGAACGTACCGCTGTCGTTGCGGCGCTGTTGTTTGGACTCACTACGATTGTTTGGCCTTACACCAAGACCTTTTTCCGCGAGCCGCTGTCTGCCTTCAACCTGCTTGGGGCCGCTTTCTGCTTGGAAAACTGGCAGCATACTGTCAACGAAAGCCGTCACCGCCATTGGCTTTGGCTTGGGGGCGGTGTAGGCCTGACGGTCCTTGCACTGCTTAGCAAAGAGGCGGCCCTGATCTTCCTGCCGGCTCTGATTCTAATGGCTTACCCTGGCCTCAAAGTATTCAAGGGCCGCCGCCGCGAAGTGATCCTCATCATTGGCGGGTTAGTTGTCGTTGCGCTCCTGCTCTTTCTGGCGGTGATTTTCTTTCGCGAGCGGTTTTATCTATTCTGGACTCGATACCAGATTCCCATCCGCTTAAGAACATTCATGCAGGGCTTGCCCGGCGCGTGGTACGGCGTGGCAGGCTACCTGATCAGCCCTGGCAAGGGCATCTGGTGGTATTCGCCAGTACTGATCTTCGCTCTGGGTGCGCCTTTCGTCCTGCCGCGTGCCCGCTGGCGTGAATCGTGGCTACCGTTGGCGCTCACACTTTGGTTTGCGCTGAGCTACGCCGCCGTCCGGCAGGGGGAGTGGCACGGCGGCGTGGGATGGGGCGCACGCTACATGCTCCCCTTGATCCCATTCCTGATGCTGGCCGCTTTGCCCCTGCTCGACCGGATGCTGAACAGTACCCCATGGTGGCCCAGAGCGATCCTAACGCTGGTGGCAACAGCGGGGCTGATCGTCCAGATCGGCGGGGTGTATGTCAACATCCACAGCTATTACGGATACATGCAGCCAGCTACCGGCTACCCTGCTTGGATAGGGCCGGGCATCTGGAGCGTGCGTTGGTCACAGGCCGTTGGCAGCTTGCTTTTTATTCCACAGGCTGAGCAGGACATCCGCTGGCTCATTCCCCAACCAGACTGGCCGGTGATAGGTGCGATTGCGGCTGGTATCGCTGGGATGGCCGTCATGCTGATTTGGCTGTATCACAGCCAATCCATCTCCCGTAGGGCGGTATGGGCTGTCTCTCTTGCCGTCCCTGCCCTATCCGCGGCGCTGAGTGTGTTTGGCCTGTGGCGTGCCTATGGCGATCCCCGTTATGAAGGGCAGAATCAGGCCCTTCATGCTCTTAATGCTTACTTACAGGAAAATGCCAGCCAAGACGATGCGATTCTGCTTTCCTCGCCGACCTATGTACGCTTCTTTATGAATTATTACAAAGGAGATGCGATCTGGTACAGCCTGCCTTACTCGCCGGGCGAGCGGTATAGCTGGGAGCAGACACCGCAGGTTGTATCCGATCAAGTAGAGGAGCTGATAGACCCGGAGGTTGCTAACTTATCGGGCTGGGTAAACGCAAATCAAGGCCCGCTCTGGCTGGTACAGGACAGCGGCCCCTATCTTCCGTGGGCTGTCCGACCGGTTGAGTGGTATCTGTCAAAGTATATGTTCCCTGTCAGCACAACTGACTTCGATCCTACAGTTCGCCTGATCGAGTACCTGCCCCTGCTTTATGCTCCTCCCGCTGGGGCGGAGTTGGAATACCCAGTTATGGCCCGCTTTGGCAATGCGATTGAACTTGTGGGCTGTGACCTTGTGACCCACCCTTACCTTTCCAGCCTGAGCGATCTGCACGCCGGCGATATGCTGGGGGTGTCGTTAGTCTGGAGGGCTGTCTCCCGACCGGATGCCGATTATGTCGTCGGCATGTATTGGATTGACGCTGCCGGAGCGCTGGTCTTACAGCAAGATCGCCCTCCTGTGGGGGGGTTCGCGCCTACCAGCCAATGGGAACGGGGCAGGGAAATCCGCGATAACTTCGGCTTCATCCTTCCCCCCAATCTGCCGCCGGGCAGTTATGAGTTGTGGGTTGCTCTGTATGCGTGGCCCTCGCTGGAACGTCTCCCCGTCACAAGTGCCGATGGCGAGTTGCTGGGAGATCATGTTGTGCTGGGTGTGATCGAAGTCAAGTAAAGCAGTCAGCGCCGTGATCCACAGGCTATGTGCCTTTTTCGGTCACCATGAGCATATAGCCGACGCCGCGTTCGGTAATGATCGCATAGGGAGAAGGAGCAGACCCCTCGATTTTCTGACGCAGGCGATGCATGTGCACCCGTAGAGTATTCCGGTCTGCCGCGCTGGGTTCATAGCGCCATACGCGCTCAATCAGCGTATCAGCATCCACAACCTTTCCAAGCGAGGTTGCTAGAACATGGAGCAAGGCATTTTCGATGGGCGTCAGCTTTTTGACCTTGCCGTCCACAATGACCTGCCTGCGAACATAGTCAACCTGTAACCCTTCGCAGATTTGATGTATCCGTCCGGAAGCGTAGCCGAAGTTGTTAATTCGGCTCAATATCCGCCGGATACGCATGACTAGTTCATCTGGCGCCACTGGCTTGCGAAGGTAGTCGTCAGCATATTGGAGGACCCTAGCCGCCAGCCCTCCCTCATCATAGTCAGAGATCGTGATAATGGGCATGCCAGCCTGATCGTAAAGTTCTTGGCAAAGCTCAAGACCGTCCATATCGGGCAGGCGCAGATCGATCAGCATCAGGTGTGGTAATCCATCCTTTTCGATGCGTTGCCGGGCACTGCGTCCGTCCCGGCATACCAGCACGTCGAAGCCCGCTCTGACGAGCTGGGGACTTATTTCTTGAATATCGGGTGCATCTCCAACTACCAATACACGTTTGGGGTTGTCGCCCATACATCCTCCACTGTTTTTCCTGTCCGCCCTGCTCTGGCTTTAAATGTTCCCTGCCAAAATCAAGCCATCACCCTTCGTTTAGGAATCTGTGCTATAGTACCTGCTAGGTTTGATGGGAATCTACGATAGACCGGGATGTATGAAAGAAGCGCTTTGATGTTACCCGCCTCACTGACAACTTGCAATGATTAGATTCAGGGGGTACTCAACCTTATGCTCCGTTAAGGATGGGAGGTATGCGATCATACGTTCTGGCCGACAAGCCCTATAGGTGAGTGCTCCCGGTTCGATTCATCTTAGCACATGCCTATTATATAAGACGAAGGTCGGTGATGTTAGGTTTCAAGGAGTAGCAGGGTGACAGCTACACGGCGGATTGTCCAGCGGCGCCACAGACGACAGCATCAAGTGCATACAGGGATTCGACTCGCACTGCGCCGTTTGTTGATCATCATTCTGGTTATTCTGGGAGTTGGCCTGCTAACCTTGTTGACTGGGGCAGGGGCAGTGGTCAGTGTCTATGCCTACTATGCAGAACAGTTGCCAGAGCCGGGAGCCATTGCCATTGTTGAAGAGAATTTCGAGACCACCAAGATATATGATCGGACCGGGCAGATACTCCTGTATGAGGTGATCGATCCGCTGGGAGGTGACCGTACATGGGTTGAACTCTCTGACATTCCGCTCTACCTGCGTCAGGCAACCATTGCCATAGAGGATAAAACTTTCTACGAAAATCCCGGCTATGACTTAGAAGGCATCCTGCGGGCGCTCTGGAATAACCTGCGCGGTTTGCCTGTTCAGGGCGGTTCTTCCATCACTCAACAGCTCATTAAGAATGTGCTGATTGATCCGGATCAGCGTGCCGAGCTGAGTTTGGAGCGCAAAATTGCCGAACTGATCTTGGCAGTCCGTGTCAGCAATGAGTACACCAAAGACCAGATTCTGGAGTGGTACCTCAATACAAACTTCTACGGCAATCTGGCCTATGGGGTAGAAGCCGCCTCGCAGGTGTATTTTGGTAAGCCGGTCAGCGAGCTTTCGCTGGCAGAAGCGGCCATGCTGGCCGCTATCCCCCAGGCGCCCGGTCTTAACCCCATAGACAACTATGACCTTGCGCGGGAGCGCCAGCGGGCGGTGCTTGATCGGATGGTCGAGCAGGGGTACATCACTCAAGAAGAGGCTGACGCGGCCTTTAATGCCCCTCTTGAGATCAGCCCGCCGGAACGACGGTTTGATCTGCGGGCGCCTCATTTTGCCGTCGCCGCCCGCAGGCAACTGGAAGAGATGCTGGGGCCGGAATTGGTCTATCGAGGGGGGCTGACGGTTTACACGACGCTTGATTATTCTCTCTACCTTCAGGTTGAGTGTGCGGCCCGCTCGCATGTGGCTCGGTTGTCCGGCCAGCCCGCCGATACGGTTATTCCGGCTTCGGATGGCTCGCCCTGCCTTGCGGCCCAGTATCTTCATCCCCTCGCCCCAGAGGATGTGGGGCGCGATCACAACGTTCATAACGCGGCAGTTGTCGTGCTTGATCCCCAGACCGCTGAAGTGCTGGCGATGCTGGGCAGTCTGGACTACTACGACGTAAACATTGACGGTAACTTCAACGTGGCATTAGCTGAGCGGCAACCCGGCTCCGCCTTTAAACCTTTCACTTATCTGACCGCCTTTGAGCAAGGGTACACGCCTGCCACGATGACGCTTGATGTGCGGACAGCCTTTGACGTGGGAAGCAGTCAGCCTTATGTGCCGGAGAACGCAGACCGCCAGTTCCATGGCCCCCAGAGCATCCGTTCTGCGCTGGCAAATTCTTATAATGTGCCCGCTGTGCAGGTGCTGAGCTGGGTCGGTGTGGATAAAGTGATTCGTACCGCCCACGCCATGGGGATCAACACGCTGGACAGAGGTCTGAACTACTATGGCCTCTCACTGACGCTGGGGGGCGGTGAGGTAACACTCTATGATATGACGTATGCTTACAGCGTTTTTGCTAACTTGGGCGAAATGCGGGGCCGTCCCATCCCCCCGGATCAGCGGCGCCCTGGCTTCCGCACGCTCGATCCGACCCTGATCCTGCGGGTTGAGGATCGTAACGGCAACATCCTGTGGGAATATGGGCAGGGCAATACGTTCAACTCCGTCAGCGTAGTAGAGCCGTCTCTAACCTATCTCATCAATGACATTCTCTCGGATGACGTGGCCCGCCGTCCTAGTGTTGGCCCCAACAGTGCCCTGCTGCTTGATCGGCCTGCCGCTGTCAAGACAGGCACAACCAACGATTTTCGGGATAACTGGACAATCGGATATACGCCGGAACTTGTAACAGGCGTATGGGTCGGCAACACAGATAACTCGCCTATGGTCGAGATGCCCGCTATTGTGGGAGCCGCTCCCATCTGGGGAGCTGTCATGGAGTATGCCAGCCTTTATCTGGACCTCCCCCCTGTAGGCTGGCAGCGTCCACCCGATATTATCGAGATGACAGTCTGTCAGGTCAGCGGCATGCTGCCTACCCCTTACTGCCCTACCCGGCAGGAAATCTTTCGCCAGGGCACTGAGCCAACCGCCTATGACACGGTCTTCCAGCCCTTTGCTGTTAATCGGGAGACCGGTTTGCTGGCCACCGTTTACACCCCGCCGGAGTTGGTGGAAGAGCGGGTGTACGAAGTCCTGCCGCCGGAGGCCGCCGACTGGGTGCGGCAGGCCGGCATTCCTCAGCCTCCCACTGAGTACGATACCCTCTACATCCCTAATTCCACCGGCGATGTGGCGATCACCAGCCCCGCACCCTTCAGCTACGTGCGTGGTGCGGTGACAATACGGGGCAATGCCGCCGATCCAAACTTCCAGCTTTATCGGCTGGAATATGGCCGGGGGCTTAACCCAACTGAGTGGATACAGATTGGGGTGGATCATTTTGGGCCGCGTTACAACGCTGAACTGGAAATCTGGGATGCCCGCAGGCTCGACGGCCTGTACAGCCTCCGGCTGACCGTTGTACGGGGAGACAATACAATCAAGGAGTTTGTCACGCAGGTCACGGTAGACAATACTCCCCCCTCTATTCAGATGATCTCTCCGTCTGACGGGCAACGGTTTACCTTAGCAGACGAATTTGTGACGATCCAGCCCTTTGTGACAGACAATATCTCGATGGATCGTGTTGAGTTCTACGTGGATGGTCAACTGATCGCCATCAGCACTGTTGCACCCTTCAATGAACGGTGGATCATCACAGAGGCTGGGACTCACTTTATTGAACTGCGGGCCTACGATGCGGCGGGCAACACCACAGTCAGCAACCGCATCACCATCCAAGTAACAGCAAACTGAGTGGCTGGGAGTGTCTAATATTATGGATATGGAGGGCTAAAATCGCCTGACCCGTTAACACCACGTCCACCCTTTAGCCACTCCCCACATTGACAACCCTCCTCTTTCATGCTAATTTTCAGCCATGTGATCTGAAATATGCTGGATCGTGCAGGAGGCGTCTTATGGCTGAATCTCTGCTTGAAGGCGAGGGGTTTCAGT
>DAOTYH010000019.1:0-8474 GCA_034435015.1 Anaerolineae bacterium
GGGCCGAAGCGTCTGGCCAGTTCCTCAAGGGCTGCCTTTCAGCCACCGATACACTGTCGCTCGATCCCGTCCCGCCTCGCGGGCAATCGCCTCAACGGCAATCCCTTGCTTTCTCAATGCGTACGCCGCTCGAATCCGTGTTATACTGTCCATCAGCGCTCCGTGATTCTGTTGCTGGTTTTGTCTCTACAACTTTATCACGGAGTCGCATTTTTATTGAGAATACTACGGAATCGTCACGCCGCGCAGGTACGGCTCTCGCCCGTTTGTGTCTTTACCCATACCTCGTTGCAATGCTCCCTGAGATGATTACAATAGTCGGCGAGCTTCCAGCCCCTGTATATCTGCTGAGGAGATCAAGCCGGTGAAGGAGCTCAAGCAATTGATTTTGTCTGAAGGGAAGAACCTTGGCCATGGCATTCTCAAGGTAGATAGCATTCTGAACCATCAGATGTATCCTGCCTTGATGCTGAGTATTGGCCAAGAGATCGCGCGGCGTTTTGCGGGTGAGCGCATCACACGCATTCTGACTGCTGAGGTGTCCGGTATTGGCCCCGC
The DNA here is from genome assembly GCA_034435015.1 of Anaerolineae bacterium. GTDB lineage: Bacteria > Chloroflexota > Anaerolineae > Aggregatilineales > UBA3940 > DAOTYH01. The sequence continues at coordinate 559 of DAOTYH010000019.1, forward strand.
TCTCATGGCTGGGCTACAGCTTAACGTGCCGGTCGTTTATGCCCGCAAACGCAAGCCGATCACCATGAAAGAGCCGGTCTATGTAGAGAGTGCACCATCTCATACGAAGGGCGGCGAGACTCTGTTGATGGTCTCACCAGAGTTTCTCTCAGCCAGCGACCGCATCTTGATCGTGGACGATTTCCTTGCCAGCGGCAAGACTATTCATGCTCTGGCACGGTTGGTTCTCCAAGCCGGAGCGGAGGTTGTGGGGGTAGCCTGTGTTGTGGAGAAGACCTTCGAGGGGGGGCGGGCTTTCCTCGGTGACTGTTGTGGTCGGATTGAGTCTCTGGTGGTGATCACCGACATGTCCGACGGCCGGATTATCTTTGCCGATGATTAGCGGCTGGCTCAGCCCATCTGAGGGAGGCAGTCGTGTTACATGATACCATTGTTGTGCTGGACTACGGATCACAGACTGCCCAGCTCATTGCGCGCCGCGTACGTGAGATTGGGGTTTACAGCGAACTATTCCCTTGGAGCACTCCTGCCCAGCAAGTCTTGAGTCTGCGCCCACGAGGGATTATCCTGTCTGGCGGCCCGGCCAGCGTCTATGATCCGGGTGCCCCTGTTTTGCCAAGCTACGTGCTGGATTCCGGCCTCCCTGTGCTGGGCATCTGTTATGGGATGCAGTTGTTGACCCACACATTGGGGGGGCAAGTTGCTCCCTCCCAGACTCGGGAGTATGGTCCGGCTCTTCTGCACGTTGAGGCCGAAAGTCCCCTATGGGCTGGTTTGCCGGCTGTGCTCAGCGTGTGGATGAGCCACGGGGATCGTATCGAGGTTCCTCCTCCCGGTTTTGTTCCGCTGGGACATACGGATAATTCCCCTGTGGCCGTAATTGGCGATCCGGTGCATCGGATTTTCGGCCTCCAGTTTCATCCTGAGGTCTCGCATACGCCGCGCGGTGTTGATATTCTGGCCAATTTTGTCCTTGGGGTTTGCGGCTGTACACCAGATTGGTGTCCTAGTTCCTTCATTGAGGAGGCTGTTGTCCGCATCCGCCAGCAAGTTGGTGATGGCCGCGTGTTGCTTGCACTCTCTGGCGGAGTGGATTCCTCAGTCGTTGCGGCTCTCCTGCATCGGGCTATCGGAGATCGTTTGATAAGCATCTTCATTGACCATGGATTGCTCCGTCAGGGCGAAGCTGAGCAGGTGATCCGTACCTTTCAGCAGACGTTGGGATTAAATCTAGTGGCTGTCAACGCTAGTGAGGATTTCTTAAGTGCACTGGCAGGTATAACAGACCCAGAGACCAAGCGCCATATCATCGGTGAGTTATTTGTGCGGACCTTCGAGCAACAAGCCGCCCGCATTGCAAGCCGCTCCGACCCGATTGCCTTTCTTGCCCAAGGAACTATCTACCCGGATGTGATTGAGTCGGCTGCCCCCGACCGGCCCGGTGCATACCGCATTAAATCTCATCATAACGTGGCCGGCCTGCCTGAGGATATCGAGTTTGAGCTGGTTGAGCCGTTGCGCTACCTATTTAAGGATGAGGTGCGGCGTGTAGGCGAGGCGCTGGGCCTGCCGGAAGAACTGGTCTGGCGTCAGCCATTCCCCGGCCCTGGCCTTGCTATCCGATGTATCGGGGAAGTGACATGGGAGCGGCTGGAACGTCTCCGTGCCGCTGATGCAATCTTTACCGATGAGTTGCGCTCCGCTGGGCTGTTGAAGGGGCAGACAGCGCAGGCATTTGCTGTGCTTTTGCCCACCCAAAGTGTGGGTGTGATGGGTGATCACCGTACCTACGCTGAAACCGTCGCTCTGCGAGCTGTGACAACCGATGACTTTATGACCGCTGACTGGGCGCGTCTGCCTTATGATCTGTTAGCTAGAGTAAGTCAGCGGATTGTTAATGAGGTGCAAGGGGTCAATCGTGTGGTCTATGACATCACGAGTAAGCCGCCTGCAACCATCGAATGGGAATAAGGGGCTGAGCTTACTGGTCAAGGCACGTCTTCGAGGAAAAGCTTATTGACCTCCGTGTGTATTCTAGGGTATAAAGGCTGACAAATCATTGCGATGGAGGAATCTATGCCAGGTAATTTCTCTCCTGCTCAACTGATCCCGCCTTTCCCCTTACATTGGACAACCATCCTGCATTACATTGTGATCCTAGCCGCTATTGCTATGCTGATGACCTCTGGGGATAAGGCGCCCATGTCCTTTCTTTTTGTCCTGGCGGCATTAGCCTTGCTGGCAGGGATTGATCTTTACTCACCACTGCTCAACGTGTCGCGTATCTTTGTCTTCCTGATCCGGTTTGGGATTTTCGGCATACCCGTCGTTTTGGCCGGGCTGGCGCCGACCGAACAGTCTCGATCGCTGGGGGTAGCTACCGCCATTATCGCCTTCCCTATTCTTGTCGTTACCTTCATTACCTGCCTATTAGGACCTCTGGGCGACCCCCGCATTGCGATCTGGTGCTAAGGTAAGGGCAAGCTGACGGGTTGTACGAAAGCCTGAAGAAGACCTGTTCCAGACAGGTCTTCTTTTCAGGTATGCCTTTGTCTAGTCACCGGATTAGACGGCTGATACAGTCTGATAGACCGGCTGGCACCACTGACGGTACTTGTCCACACGCCCCATCACAACATTGAAGTAAAGCTCACGCAGGGCCTGCACTATCGGCCCCATACTGCCTGTACCAATTGGGCGATGATCCACCATCGTGATAGCCGCAATCTGAACACCCGTGCCACAGAAAAAGGCCTCGTCAGCAAGGTAGACTTCTGTGCGGTCAATTTCGCGCTCGACTACTTCCAGCCCCATCTCCTCACGCATCAGTTGAATGACAGTACGACGTGTGATCCCTTCGAGGATATTTGAGGTAAGCGGCGGTGTGTGAACAATGCCTTGCCGGATCAAGAAGAAATTCGCCGCACTGCCCTCCGATATATGGCCGTCCTGATTCAGGACCAATGCCTCGTCAAAACCTGCCCGCTGGGCATCCGACTTGATCAGAGCCGAGTTGGCATAAGCTCCCGTGATCTTCCCGCGTGCTGGTATGCTGTTGTCATCAATGCGCCGCCATGAAGAGAAGGTCACATGGATACCCTCCTCGTTACGCACATAGCTACCGAAGGGAAGGGAAAACAGCGTCACATCGTATGACAAATCGTGCAGCTTCACGCCGATGACATTAGACTTGATGTACGCGATAGGCCGGATATAGATGTTGGTCTGCCATTTCTCCAGGCGCAACAGTTCAAGCAGGATTGCACTTAACTGCTCTGGTGTGTAGGGTAGATCAAAAGTCATCAGGCGGGCTGAGTCTAGAAAGCGGGAAAAGTGATCAAGCGGTCGGAATACAAAAAGCTGTTGCTCTTCTGGATTCCAATAAGCCCTGATCCCTCCAAAGGCCCCTGTGCCATAGTTGAACGTATGGTTCATCACACTGACCGTAGCCCTCTCAAAAGGGACAAACTGCCCCTCAAAATAGGCATACTTGGGGAGCGTCTGAGGGAGCACCATGATCCTCCTTTGTGAAATACACACCGACAGCGAGCACTGAGAAAACGAGGCAAGGGATACTAAGCCGGTATCCCTTGCCCTATGCCAGCTTCATGGGTTTATGGCTGAGTCTCAGGAGTCGGAGCGGGGATAGGCAGAGGGGTTCCAGTTGTCTGTGCGCCTGCCTGTTCCATCAGTTGTTGGATGTCAAACAGGAATGGGCTGTTGCTGGGGACGATGATCAGGCGAACTTGATCACCGAGCTGGCTGATGTACTGCCACTGGATCAGGTTGGGGTTTTCAGCCAGTATCTCATTGATCATGCGCAGTGCTTCGGCTTGAGCCTCAGCCCGGATGCGGATTCCCTCAGCTTCACCCTGCGCCGCAATAACGGAGGCATCAGCCTGCCCCTGTGCAGTGACGCGGGCCTGTTCAGCCTCCTGAGCGGCCTGCTGTACGCGGAAGGCGGCCTGCTGAGCCTGCTGTTCGGCGATCTGCTTCTGCTCGATAGCGTTGGTGAACTCCGGGGAGAAGGAGATGTCGCGGATCAGCAGGTCTGTCAGAAGAAATCCCTCATTCTGGAGCTGAGTGGTAAGCCCATCAAAAATCTGGTTTTCCAGAGCGGCCCGGCCTCCGCTGTAGATTTCCTCCGCACTGTACAAGGAGACTACATTGCGGACCTCAGAGCGGGCTTGAGGAACAATGAAGGCTTCGAGGTAGCCATTGCGCCAGTTGCGGTGCACCTGATTGATTTGGGCCGGGTCTAACCGGAAAATGACAGTGACGTCAAGGTTAATGGTCTGCCCGTCTTTAGAGATCGCCCGCACGGCGCTGTACGCGCCTACCTCGCCCTGCTGGTTGTAGCTGTCGGTCACACCGGCCATAGTCACACTCTGCTGGCCCACATCATAGACGATGACCTGGTCAACGAAGGGTATCACCCATGAAAGGCCAGGCTGAAGGGGTTCTCGGAGCGCCTGATCGCCGCGAGCGGTCTGGCGGAAGACTACCCCCACCTCATTCGGCTGGATGAGAACCAGCCCTGCATTCAGAGGGATTAGAATAGCAGATACGATCAGCCCAACAGCTATAAGGGTAATACCGGGGCTGGTCTTACGCCCGCGTGAGGCGTTGATCGCGAGCAGTGCAACTCCTCCCCCGATGCCGCCCAGTACAAAGACAGCAATGAGAAAACTAAGTATCGCCTTAATTGCCATGTCAGTTCCTTCCTTCTCTTCTCACTCTTCTCAACTGATAGCAGATTCTATATGACCGGTATGCGTCGTATGCAAAGTGACCAAGCTCAACTTGTCCAGCTTCTACGTACCAGAGCAAAAGACCATCCCTCGTTTCCTCTGGCTACTTGGTAAATCCAACCCCGCCCCATGAATGGCTCAAAGATACAGTCAAAGCTGACCAGCCCGCCTTCAATTACTGGAAGCGTAGCAGGGTAACTGATGGTAATGGATGCCCCCCGCCCTGTAAACATGCCGGGTCGGGGCGCTGGCGCTAGGCCCGCGGATGGTTGGGTAGTCAATTTCTGGAGCAAGGGGCCGTGCCAGCGGTATTCCCATAACCCTACAAACTCAGCCTTATTTTGCCTGAAGTCAGGTGGAGTGTCTCCTTCGTAGCGGCGTACAGTGATCAGGCATCTCTCAGGCACCCGCCCTTCACCCAAGAATGGGTCAAGCATAAGATGTTCAATCGCAATACGCACAATCAGGAATTGAAGCCATTCTTCGTCACTAGCTTTGAGTTGCCGATGTGCCCAGTAAACCGGGCTGAGGCGGTCGGGAGGGGGTTCTGGTATCTGGTCGGGCGGCATCATGAACTGCTCTGCCCGCTCATCCATCAGCCCTAATGCCCACTGGGCCGCGTCACGTACTCGCACGTCCTCATCTTCGATCAGGTCTTCCAGCCGCTCCCGCTCTGTTTCTGAGCCGATCACACCTAGAGCACGGGCCGCTACGGGGCGGAGGGCATGGTCTTCAAGCATCTCTAAGATTTCAGGTAGCACGCTCAGACGGCCGCAATTGGCCAGCGCCATAATGCTCTCACCAAGCACCCGCTCGATCAGAACACGCCCAGCAGAAAAGCGGCTTTGCTGGTCAAGGTTCAACTTCTCGATGGCCTCATTGACCAGCGAGCGCAGGGCATCCACGGCCAGCTCGTTCGGGTGGGTATTCATCAGCCGGGCAGAGATAAGCCGCTGGCCCCAGTCGCCAGCACTAAGATAAGGGATCAGGGCTTCGGCCAACCCGTATCGATCCTGCGGCATGAACTTATATGCCAGCACCCGTAATGTTTCTAGCCCCTGACTGCCTGCAAGGCCGGGGTGCTCGCGCATGTAGTCAATGACGGCATCCAGCGCTTCAGCCTCTCCGACAGCGGCCAGCCTCGTCAGGGCATCCTCTTGCTCCTGCGGCGTACCATAACGCAGGTCACGCAGGAGTTCGGCCTGCGTCCGGTATTCTGGGCTTGGTTGGTTCATCATATCTTAGCCCCCTCAGTAAGGGCATGCTCCCTGATAGGGAAGAGCTACCCGATCACATGTTCTCAATAACGGCACTTGCAAACTCTGAAGTCTTTACTTCTTTGGCGCCTTCCATCAGTCGAGCGAAATCATATGTGACGATCTTCTGAGCAATGGTTGCCTCGTACGCTTTGGTGATCAGCTCTGCCGCTTCCCACCATTGCATATATTCTAGCATCATCACGCCAGAGAAGAGCAACGATCCGGGGTTGACTTTGTCTTGGTTGGCATATTTAGGGGCAGTGCCGTGAGTTGCCTCAAACAGTGCCAGATGATCAGCCATGTTTGCCCCCGGCGCTATCCCGATACCGCCAACCTGTGCGGCCACCGCATCCGAGAGATAATCTCCATTCAGATTAGGGGTCGCTAGGACGTCAAACTCATCTGGGCGGAGTAATACTTGCTGGAAGATGATGTCAGCTATGCGATCCTTGATCACGACCTTCCCTTCTGGCTGGACACCATGATACTCCGAGAAGAGTTGCTCCTCTGTGATCGTGTGGTCCCCGAATTCCTCCGCCGCTACCTCATACCCCCACTTACGGAAAGCTCCCTCGGTGTATTTCTGAATATTACCCTTATGAACCAGTGTGACACTTTTGCGCTTCCGCTCAATGGCATACTGAATGGCCTTGCGCACCAACCGCTTGGTGGCGAAGGGGCTGATCGGTTTGATGCCCAGGCCTGCTCCTTCGAAGAACTTTGCTCCCATTTCCTCACGCAGAAAGCGGGCCAGTTTCTCATTCTCAGGAGTCCCGGCCTCGTACTCAATGCCAGCGTACACATCCTCTGTGTTTTCGCGGAAAATCACGAGGTTGGTTTTTTGTGGTTCACGCAAGGGGCTGGGAATACCCCGATACCAACGCACAGGGCGCACACAGGCATACAGATCAAGAGTCTGGCGGAGCGTCACGTTAAGGCTTCGGAAACCGCCTCCAACTGGAGTGGTCAACGGCCCCTTGATGCCAATGACAAACTGCCGTAATGCCTCAAATGTTTCTTCTGGCATATAGTTGCCGTCGTACAAACTGGCGGCCTTCTCCCCAGCGTAAACCTCCATCCAGACAATCTTACGCCTGCCTCCGTAAGCTTTCTCAACTGCGGCATCCCAGATGCGCCTTGAAGCTGACATAATATCCGGGCCGATACCGTCTCCCTCAATGAACGCGATGATCGGATGATCAGGGACCTTCAGCACACCATTCTGAACCGTGATAGCCTGCCCCTCTGCCGGTATAACGATTCGCTTGAAAGACATCCGCTCTTCTCTCCTTTGGTGATGTGCTCAATCTCGTTTTGGGCAGAAGGATTATACCACACGCATTGGCCCGTCTGACGGCAAGCATTGACATTACAGATTCGGCGTATCCGCCTTCCCTGCTCAGTTCGCTTTCCCAAATGTATTTACGCTCAGATTTTGGGACTATACCTTTGCACTTTTTCTTGAGATCAAGCCACAAGGAGTGATTGAAGCTCCTCCAGCTTAACGCCGAGTGAGAATTGGTCATGCAGCCAGTGCAAGAGATGTCCCCAGTGACGCTGTTGAACCGCTCGGCGGGTTTCGCCAAGGGTGACATGGCGCTGGCAGGCAGCCTGCAAGAGAGCATTTTGCTCTTCCAGGAACACGTAGGCCAGACAGACCAGGGTCCAGAACCGCACGAGCGCGGTGGCAGACATGAGCTGATAGTGGTCCAAGCCCAAGAGGTCTTTAGCTTCGCCGAAGAAGACCTCAATGGTCCAGCGGGTGGCCATATGGCCGACGAGGGTGAGCAGATCGGCGTTCAGGTCGCTGGAAGCCCAGTAGCGCACAGCCTGTGGCGGGCAGTCGAGGCTGGGGCGAGCGATGATGAGCTGGCAGGTGTAGAGCTTGCGGATGCGGGTCGTCACG
>DAOTYH010000020.1:0-7795 GCA_034435015.1 Anaerolineae bacterium
AGATGAGACGACTGCGTGACTGGCTAAGCACACGCATCTATATCTTCTTCAAAGTGTATCTGCTTAACTATGTGGTGGCATGGCTGCCATTCGTCCGCTTTCGGCTGTGGTATTACCGCCGGGTGATCGGGATGAGCATTGGTCCGGATTCCGTCTTGGGGATGGGGTGTTACTTTACCGGCGACCGCCTGCACGAGATCACTATCGGTCAGCACTGCTTTATTAACCGCATCTTCGCCGCTGTGACAGCTCCGCTGGTGCTGGGGGATCATGTGATGCTCAGCCATAACGTCAGCCTGTACACCACCGATCATGACCCGGATGACCCCGCCTTCAGCCGGCGCAACGCACCGATTATCATCGGCGATCGTGTCTGGATCGGCTCGCAGGCCATGATCTTGAAGGGGGTTACTATTGGGGAGGGGGCAGTGGTAGCCGCTGGTGCGGTGGTGACCAAAGATGTAGCCCCCTATACCATTGTGGGCGGGAATCCAGCCCGGCTGATCCGTGAGCGGCGGACGCGCGAGTTCACGTATTCCTCCTCGCTGGAGAACCTTCCGCCTTTCCACTAAGCGTAGTTTATTCCATCTGTGAGACGCAGGGGGCACACATGGTTCTGATAAGGCGCTTGGCGGCGCCGTTGATCAAACTGCTGGACTGGCTCGTTAGGAATTATTCCCGCGAGGGGTGGCTGCATCTGGGCCGTGATGACAAAATGGCTCTGATGCGTGTTGATCAGCGCAGTGTGGAGTATTTCTGGGTTACGCGTCTGCTGAGCCGTTCGGACAAAACACTGCTGGAGGTCGGTTGTTCGGGAAGCTGGTTTGGTATCTTTCTCTCGCGGCTGGGTTATGAGGTGTGGGGGATCGATCTGATTGATGAAGGCCGCACAGCCCAGAATTTTAAGTTTGTGCTGGAGGACGCACGGGTCGGTGAGAAACTGCCCGACAATTACTTTGATGTTGTTTTCTCAGTTTCTGTATTTGAGCATATTGGCTTGCGTCCTCATAAAGGTAGAACGATTGTCGAGGATGAAGAAGGTGACATCAGAGCGGCACGGGCAATGGCTCGGAAGGTCAAGCCGGGCGGCAAGCTTATCATGACCTCGCCGTATGGATCGGGCCGCATCTGGGAGGATCAATTTGCCCGCACTTACACCCGTGAGCGCCTTCAGCGCTTGATCGCCGCCTCTGGTCTGGAGTTCGTTGAGGCGGATTACTTCCAGTACAATCAGGATGATGTGTCCCGCGCCCTTGTCCTTGCCGATCCCGATGAAATGGATCGCACCGGCAACTACGGAAGTTATGGCTACGGGCTGGTCTGCCTTCATCTGCGTAAGCCGCCGGCGGCGGGATGATGGTCTGCGCTGTGACCTTATTGCCCGGTTTTGCGTACTATCTGTAGGGCAGGGCGGGTTGAACTTAGAGGTAGAGGAGGGGGTCATCATTCATGTTAGACTGGATCAGTTTTCTGATTATCGGACTGCTGGCGGGCGCCATTGCCGGACGCCTCGTGCAGGGGCGCGGTTTTGGGCTGATCGGCAATATCATTGTGGGCGTGATCGGTGCGCTTGTAGGCGGCTACTTGTTCAGCTTTCTGGGATTGCCGGCAGGACAGGGTTTCTTGGGGTCGCTCATCACCTCGACCGTAGGAGCAGTAGTCTTTCTGCTGGTGCTTAATCTGATCAAAGGGCGCTGATGCGCTATACTTACCTTACGCCCAAGCTGGCCGGGCGGTCGCGCCCCGGCATGGACCGGGGTGAGGAAAGTCCGCGCTCCGCAGAGCACGGTGCTGGCTAACAGCCAGGCGGGGTGACCCGACGGCATAGTGCAACAGAGAGGCAGATTGCCTGCTCGAAGAGCAGGCGAGGGTGAAACGGTGCGGTAAGAGCGCACCGGCGGCTCTGGTGACAGGGCCGGCCAGGCAAACCCCACCGGGAGCAAGGCCAAGCAGGGACGAGGTGTGGCTCGCACCGCTGAGTTCCGGGTAGGCTGCTTGAGGCGGGCGGTAACGTCCGTCCTAGATAGATGACCGCCGAGGGGCTGATGCCCTGGACAGAACGCGGCTTACAGGCTGGCTTGGGCGTAACTTGCCTTCCTGCCCGTACACGGTAAAATCTCCCCCGTTGGCGGGGCGCCCGCCATTATCCTGATGCTCTCTCCTGCCCTCTGGCTTCTGCTGGGTGCAGAGGAGTTGTGGTTGTGTTGAGGAGAGGGCGTATTCAGTTGAGCACGAGGATATTACCGGTGAAAAGATTGACCTTACTTGCCCTGATCGGTGCGGCATTCCTGCTGGCGGCCTGTGGTGTGATCGGGGGGCCGCAGGCTACACCGACGCCTATGCCGACCTATACCCCCCTCCCGACTTATACCCCCTTCCCGACCTATACGCCTTTTCCGTCGCCGACGGCGACGTTCCTGCCCTCTCCGACGCCGATCCCGCTGGAAAGCCCAACCCCCGTCATGGCGGCGGAGACGCCTGCCCCTGCATTGAGCACAATGCAGGCTACACTAGCCTTTGGCGCTAACCTGCGGTCTGGCCCTGGCACAACCTTCAGCGTGATTGACGCGCTTAATGCGGGGGAACTGCTCCAGATACTGGGGCGTGACGTGTCCGGCGGGTGGCTGTTGGTGCGTACCCTTGCCGGGCAGGAGGGCTGGGTGGCGGTGACACAGCTTACTCCGCCGATTGACATCCCGCGCATCCCGCTGGCGCCCAGTATCCCGACCCCTGCTGTGACGGCCACGCCCAGAGCGACTGCCACACAGGCCACTGCTTCGGGCGCGATCCGCTTCAATCCGGCGGCTGGAGGCGCGCCGCAATGCCAGACCTTCACATGGGCGGCGCCAGCCCGTTTCGGCGTGGACAACCCGCCTGAGCCTTATCAGCCCTTCGACACGGCCAACGCCGGCTCGATCATGCGCCAGCGTGCCTTCTTCTTCGATCGCCCTGAGGTGCCCCAGTTCTTCAACGTGTACATTCAGGGCAGCATCACCCCTGCGGGGTGCACATCCGACAATACGTGCGGCAGTATCACTATGACCATGTGCGCAACGGCGGCGGCCAATGCGCCAGTGGGCGGGTTTGAGTATGAACAGAATGTCCAATTACGGCTGGGCACGCAGAGCTACACCACCTTCTATGAGGACTTCCGCGTTATCATCCCAACGGTATTTCAGGTTGCCGCACCATAACTGCGTTGTGAGATGAATCCCTGACGCGCCGGGCCGTGCGGTTCCGGCGCGTTTATTTTTGAGGTTTGCGTCCCCTGTTTGGCACGCTTTATAATGGGGCTTGGCATTGTGCTCCTAAAAGGGGTGCATCGAAAGAGAGCAGACATGAGCGCTGACCCGGAGCAGGATTATTTCGATCAGATCACTTTTAGCGATCTGGTGATGGTGTATCACGCCCTAACCGAACTGGTCTTTGACAGCATTCTCAAAGATATTGTGCGAGGCCGCTATCACCTCAGCCCCGTTCATATTACCCTTCAGGTGGATCGCGAGCAGACGATGTTGTTTGTTAAAGAAGAGACTGTCGCCTTCATGGATCATGATCCCCGTCTGCGTGAATGGGCCATGCAGTTCATTGCCCGGCAAGTCTTCAGCCTCGATCCCAATGCGGTGGAGTCCATCTATCTAGACGGGCCGGTGGGGAAGGGCGAGCCGTACCTGCGCATTGCGGGTGACGGGATATTGATTGTGAGCGGTCAGCCGCAGGATAAAGGAAGTTACCTATGAACGCATACGGGCATTCGACAGCCAAGCAAATGATCAGAGTAGGGGTGTTAGTGCTGGCCCTGACTGCCCTTGCTTGTTCTTTCCCCGGTTGTGGGCAACAAGGGACACCTCAGCCGACGCCGCGCCCCACAGTGGACGTGGCCTCCCTGCCCCCCACCACGCCGCGAATCGTGGCTCAGCGCCCTTATCCGGGCGAGGAGTTGCCGCTGGATGGCAGTATAGACATTTACTTTGACCAGCCGATGGACAAAGCCAGCGTTGAGGCGGCCCTGCGCTTTGAGCCGTCCCTTCAGGTTACGCTGTTGTGGGTGGATGATTCCACTCTGCGTGTCACTCCTGCCGCCGGCCAGCTTCAGCGGGCGGCTCGTTATCGGGTGATCGTCGGCGCGGACGCACGCAGTGCGGACGGCCTCCAGCTTGCTGAAGAGACGGCGTTCGAAGTCCAAACGGTCGGCTTCCTTGAAGTCAGCGAGGTAGTGCCGGCAGATGGTGCAACCGGCGTTGAGACCGAATCGGTCATCACGGTGCTGTTTAACCGGCCTGTCGTGCCGCTGGTCATCGCTGAGGATATGCCCGGCCTGCCACAGCCGCTCAGCTTCTCCCCTGATATTCCCGGTCAGGGGCAGTGGGTTAACACCAGCATCTATCAGTGGAAGCCTGCTCAGCCGCTGGCAGGCGACACGACCTATACCGTGACGGTCAACGCGGGCCTAACCGATCAGACCGGCGGTGTGCTGGAGCAGTCATTCAGTTGGAGTTTCACTACTCTGCCGCCGGATGTCGTTTCTGTGACGCCGGCCAGCGGTCAAGGTGATGTGCCGCTGGACACACCTGTGGAGATCATGTTTAACCAGCCTATGGACAGAGCCAGCACTCAGAGTGCCTTCACTCTGACTAACACGGCTACCGGCCAGACCGTCAGCGGCTCGTTTAGCTGGGATGAGGCGGGCAAGCTCATGACCTTCACCCCGTCTGGCGGACGCTTGGCGTTGGACGGGACATATACGGCTGTCCTGAGTGCCGGCGCTCGGAGTGCCAGCGGCCCAAGCACACTGCCCCGTACCTATAGCTGGGGCTTTTCGACGGTGCGCACGCTGGCCGTGAGCAGTACCCAGCCCTCTAATGGACAGCAGGATGCCTATCCATGGGGCGGACTGCGGATCATCTTCACCGCGCCGGTGGACGAGGATACGCTCACCGACGATAAGCTGGTTGTGGAGCCGGCCCTGCCTGATGATGCGACTTTCTACTACAGCGGCTACGACTGGAGCTGGAATGTCAGCGCCGCCCTTGAGCCTTCCACCACTTATACGGTAACGCTCAGGCCGGGAGTGGCCGATCCATATGGCAACACGATCAGCCAGCCATACACCTTTACCTTCACGACCGGCCCGCTCGATCCGCTGGTGCAGTTCAACGTCCAGGATGTGTATGGCCTGTATGATGCCAGCCGAACAACCGAATTATTCGTGCTCTACCGCAACGTCAGCCGCATTGACTTCCAGTTGGCGCGTCTGTCAGCGGACGAATTCGGGCGGCTTAGCCGTGCCGGCGGTTACGCGGATTTTCAGGAGTTTCAGCCCTCTACCCAGCAGTTGATTCGGTCATGGTCAATCCAATCAGAGGGGGCACTCAACGAGGCGGTCTATGTCCGCGTACCGGTTGTGGGTCGAGGGGGCGGTTCGCTCGACCCCGGCTTCTATCTGCTGATCGCCGATGCGCCGGAGATCGAGGGCGACATCCGCCACTTTATGATCGTCGTCAATGCTAACCTGACCTTCAAGGATAGTTTTGACGAATCGCTGGTCTGGCTGACCGATCTGCAAACCGGCCAGCCGATTGCCAATGCACCAGTCAGTTTCTACGATGAGTCCTTCCAGCCCATCGGGCGGGGTGTGACCGGTGCGGATGGCGTGGTCGAAACACCCATGCCCCATCTGGATTACCTGTGGTCCTTGCGCTATGCCGTTGTGGATGACGGCAGTACCTTCGCGGTTGCCATGAACGGCTGGAATGAGGGTATCCAGTCATGGGAGTTCGGCCTGCCCAGTCAGTATGAGTTCCAGAACTTCAGCTTGTACATCTACACGGACCGCCCGATCTACCGGCCCGGCCAAGAAGTTTACTTCCGTGGTGTTCTGCGGGCTAAAAATGATGTGGCCTATTCACTGCCGGCCCAGACTGAGGTGACCGTCCAGATCATCAACGATCAAGGTGAGGAGGTCGGCACTCAGAACCTGCCAGTCAATGAGTATGGCACCTTTAACGGCTCGTTCATCCTCTCCGATGATGCCTCGCTGGGGTACTACACCATTCAGGTCGAGATCGGCGGGGTCGTTACCGGACGCGGCTTTCAGGTAGCGGCCTACCGCAGGCCGGAATATCTCGTTAACCTGACCCCTGCGCAGGATGAAGTTGTGGATGGGGACACCATCACCGTCACGGTGGATGCCCAGTTCTTCTTTGGCGGCCCGGTCAGTGATGCTGAGGTCAGTTGGGTTGCCCTCTCGGATGTCTACTTCTTCGACTATCAGGGGGCGGGCAACTACAGCTTCACTGACTATGACTGGGATGAACAGCCTCAAGGGGAGGTCATACCCGGTTTTGGCGAGCAGATCGCCAGCGGCACAGGCCGCACCGGCTCGGATGGCCGATTCACCATCACCCTGCCTGCTGATCTGAGTGATGTTTCAACCAGCCGCCGCTTTACCATTGAGGCAACCGTCACCGACACAGGCGGCCAGTCTGTCTCTGGCCGGGCTGAGGTGATTGTCCATAAGGGGCGCTGCTATGCCGGTGTGTCGCCGGATGTGTATGTTGGTGTAGCAGGCGAGCGGCAGTCGGCCAGCCTGATCGTCGTGGATTGGGACGGCCAGCCTGTGCGCAATCAGCGGGTGACGGTTCAGGTAGTCGAGCGGCGCTGGAGCAGTGTGCGCGAAGAGGACGAGTTCGGGCGCACCCAGTGGGTGTGGAATGTCGAAGAAATCCCCGTCGGCGACCCTATCAGCGTGACAACCGATGCGCAGGGGCGTGCCAATGTCTCCTTCGTCCCGCCGGCAGGCGGCACTTACAAGATACGCGCCTCTGTCACTGATCCGCAGGGACATACCACAACCAGCAGTGCTTTTATGTGGATCAGCGGGGCTGAATATGTCTCGTGGAGGCAAGCGAACAACAACCGTATTGATCTAATCGCTGACAGGACCAGCTACGAGCCGGGCGACACAGCCGAGATTCTGATCGCCTCGCCGTTTCAGGGGAACAGCACCCGTGCGCTCATCACAATTGAGCGTGGCAGTATCTTGAGCTATCAGGTGATCACCCTGCCGTCAAACTCGTATGTTTACCGGCTGTCGATCACGGCTGACTTTGCGCCTAATGTTTATGTCTCGGTTGTGCTGATTCAGGGGGTCAATGATACTAACCCTCTGCCTGCCTTCCGGATGGGTATGGTGGAGCTTCAGGTTGATCCGGTGCAACAGACTGTGCAGTTGACTGTCACCCCTGACCGCAACATGGTCGGGCCGGGTGAGGATGTGACTTATACCATCACAGCCGCTGACTATCAGGGCAACCCGGTAG
This sequence comes from Anaerolineae bacterium, assembly GCA_034435015.1. Classification (GTDB taxonomy): domain Bacteria; phylum Chloroflexota; class Anaerolineae; order Aggregatilineales; family UBA3940; genus DAOTYH01. The sequence goes on from DAOTYH010000020.1 coordinate 7,323, forward strand.
ATGCGGAGGTCTCGCTGGCGCTGGTTGATCTGGCGACCTTGTCGTTGGCTCCGCCTAACAGCGGCCCGATTGTGGAGCATTTCTACGGCCCTCAGGGGCTAGGGGTGCGGACAGCCGTGCCGCTGGTTTATCTGGTGGATCGGCTCAACCAAGAGTTGTTTGATCAGGGCAAGGGCGGCGGCGGCGGCGGTGAGGCGGCGTTCTTTGACATCCGCACCCGGTTCGAGGACACGGCTTACTGGTCGGCAACGGTGCGTACCGGCAGGGATGGACAGGCTGAAGTCACCATCACCCTGCCTGACAATCTGACCACATGGCGCATGGACGCCCGCGCAGTGACCAAGAATACGTTGGTGGGGCAGGCTGAGGTAGACATCATAGCCACGCGCCCCTTGCTGATCAGGCCGCAGACGCCCCGCTTCTTCGTAGCTGAGGATGAGGCGACCCTCTCGGCGGTCGTCAACAACAACACC
>DAOTYH010000021.1:0-32920 GCA_034435015.1 Anaerolineae bacterium
AGATAATCGGTATCGACATCGCGCACCTCGGTCGGTTGAGATTGGCTCCAACCTTCTTTTACCGCCTGGGGCGCGGTGTTTTCAAATCGTCAGCTTAAAAAGTGCAAAGGTATAGCATAAAAATTGCTTAAAAAAGTCGCCCGTAAAAGACCCTTTCGAAGCCCGCTCACGACTAACGATGTAGTTATACAAGACATCAAGACCAGACCAAAGGGCTTCTTAAGAACATGACGATTCACTCTGCAAAAGAGAACATAAACGTGACAGCTAAGCTATTGGCATATCGGCAAAACCCCAAAGTAGTGTTTTTCCTGCCGCTCATTTTATTAGCAAGCTTCGTGCTGTCTGCATGTGATTTAGTACCCGTCTCATTGGGTGGCGCCGCTGGGCTTGCCAGCGGGGAGGACACGGTGACCGAGCCGGCAGTCACAGAAGTTGCGGTCGGTACTGCCGAGGTTACCCCTGAGGTAACCGAGACTCCGCTCCTCTCTGAGAGTCCTACTCCTCAACCCACGCCTACTCCCTCACCAGCGGGTCGGATTGTTTTCGTTTCTCAGCGGGATGGCAACAGCGAAATCTACGTGATGAATACGGATGGCAGTAATCTGTTGCGCCTGACTTATGACCCAGCAGAGGATACTGCCCCAGCGCTGTCACCGGATGGCAGTCGGATCGCTTTTGTCTCCACGAGGGACGGCAATGCTGAGCTGTACATCATGGGGGTAGACGGCAGTAATCAGACACGACTGACCGCTTCAGGGGACGCTGACAGGAACCCTAGCTGGTCACCCGACGGGAGCCGTCTTGCCTTCGAATCTTTTCGGGATGGCAACTGGGAAATCTACTCAGTCAATGCGGACGGTAGTGGGCTTACCCGCCTTACTAATGATCCATCAGGGGACAGTAACCCGCTCTGGTCGCCTGACGGGCAGTTTATTGCCTTCACGAGCAACCGGGATGGCAACGCTGATATTTACCTGATGTCTCCTGATGGCAACAACCAGATGCGCTTGACCACAGACATAGCGGCTGACGCAAACCCAAGCTGGTCACCTGATGGCACTCGGATCGCCTTTACCTCTTGGCGTGACGGAAATGCTGAAATCTATACGATGAATGTAGATGGGAGCAGCCTCACCCGTCTGACCGATAACCCCGCTGAAGATGATTTTCCGATCTGGTCACCGGACGGTCAGTGGATCGCCTTTGTCTCCAAACGGGATGGAAACCCGGAGATTTATATCCTCCCCCCTGCTTGCCCAACCCTTCCGGGCGGATGCCCCGCCAATGTGAAACGCCTGACTGATAATCCTTCTTTTGATGGAAATCCGGGGTGGTCAGCCGACAGTTGGCATATCGCCTTTGTTTCCGATCGCGAGGGCAACAACGAGATATATCTGATTGCAATAGGGGGTAACAGCCCAGCCAGACTCACTATCAACGCGGAGTTCGATGGCGAGCTGGTATGTTCGTTAAGGTGAGAGGCCAACTGAAGTAGTACCTCTCAAGAACTTGTCCAATCAGGCCTCAAGCAGGCCTTTGGATCTTTTCGTGTTGTTGTAAGTGACGACCTCAAGGAAGGCACTATCCATCAGGAGGAGATGCAATGAATAGGTGGCGTACCCTGTCCGTACTGGTATTTCTAAGTCTGTTGCTGATAGCCTGTCAACCCGCAACGCCAGCGGAGACGCCTGCTGGTGAGACACAGGCAACCGGCCCGGAGGCAGGGGGAACGCCTTCTCTGCCGCTAGAAGGCCAACCTCCGCTTTCGAAGGACATCTCTCTTGATCCCGCTAATGCGGAGGATGAGGACTCGTGGCTGGTTAACAGTTATCTCTATGAGGGATTAGTTCGTCTGGATGGAGAGACGGCAGTGCCGGCATTGGCTCTTTCATGGATGGTCTCGGATGATGGGCTGGATTACATTTTCTATCTGCGGCCAGGAGTGGTTTTTCATGACGGCACGCCGTTCAACGCTGATGCAGTGCTGGCCAACTTCAATCGCTGGTTTGATCCCTCTGATCCTCTGCGGGGGACAGGAGCCTACAGCGGTTGGAAGTCGGTCTTCCTAGGCTTTAAAGGCGAGCTTCAGGAAGATGACAGCCCCGTTTCGCCGTTCGACGGTATTGAAAAGGTGGATGAGCTGACTGTGTTGATCCATCTGAACCGCCCAGCGCCTTATTTCTTGGCGAGCTTGGCCCAGCCCTATTTCGCTATGGTCAGCCCGACGGCGCTTGCAAATGCTGGTGACAGCTATGGGGTGAGGGGAGGACAGGTCGCCGGCACAGGCCCATATAGTGTCGGCGAATGGTCAGATACCAGATTGACTCTCCAGCCGAACGCTAGTTACTGGGGCGAAGTTCCTGTTACAGGCCTTGAGTTTCCGCTGGAGTAATACAGAAGCCGAGCAGTTGAGAAGCTGGGGCAGGGTCTCTTGTCAAGAAGGGACCCCCTGACCCTTTTTTGTAGTAAAGGGCGACTAATGATTCAACGCGACTCGCTTGGCCCGGTAGGGCTGTCTGCGTTAGGTGATGCAGAGCTGGTTCATCTGGCTCAAGAGGGAAGTCTGGAGGCATTCACGGTTTTGTATGAGCGCTATTTCCCGATGGTCTATAACCGGGTGCGCTATCTGGTCCCTGAGCAGGATGTCGAAGATGTTGTTCAGGAGATATTCATCACAGTCATGAAGTCTCTAAAATCCTACAGGGGTATTTCCCAGTTCAGCACTTGGCTTCGCACGTTGACCAACAGGCGGATAGTTGATTACTACCGGAGGCGACGGCCACCGGAAGAGGAGATAGATGAGAGTCTTGGCGAGAACGACCCTCGGCTTGTATCTGAGAAACCATCCGTCACTTTGGATGAGAGCATCCTGCTGAGGGAGGCGCTGAGATCATTGCCGGAAGATTATCGAGAGGTGTTGTTGCTCAGATTTGCTGAGGGGATGAAGTTTGATGAGATCGCACGGTTGCGCGGCCAGTCGTTGGAAGCGGTCAAGTCCCTTTTTCGGCGTGCGGTAGTGGCGATTCGCAAGGAGGTAGGAGGGTCGTATGTCTGAGCCTTCATCCCTTGATGACCAGCTTGCCGAGTTTACCGAACGCCTGCTCAGCGGTGAAGTGCCTGATGAGTTGGAGCCGACTATGCAAGATCAGGAGTTTTTCGAACTACAGACCACCGTAGTTCGTCTGAAGGCGGCTTTTGAGAAAGGCCAGCCGGACGAGATCATGGCTAGGCGCATCAAAAACAACCTAATCGCCGAATGGAAGAAGGCAGGTCTTGAGGCCGAAGCAAGCCCCTTTCCAAAATGGTGGCCGCGCAGGAAGGTAAGTAACCGATGGACTGCTATGCGGCAGTGGCAGTTTGTGGCACTGGCCGTTGCTGTTGTAGCCGTTCTGGTTTTTATGGCGTCTTTCTCTAATTTTTCGGCTATGCCTGCGCCGGGAGCGGCGGAAGGCGGGGCAGGAGTATTTCTGCCGGTTGCCATCCTGCTGGGGCTGGTTGCTGTGGCAGGCTTGGTCTGGGCGCTTGTCCGGCGCAAGCGATGAATTGAGGAGAGGGTTAGTGTTCGGTTTAGTTCAGGGGCATAAGGGAGAAGTCATTATGAAGAAGACGAAGATGTACGGCACGGGTTGGAGACCCATACTTGTCGCTCTTTTAGTGGCAGTTGTAATCTTAACCCTTTCCGCTTGTGAGGTCGGCGGGCAGGGACTAGGCGGCGTGGCAGGTGGTGAGGAAACCACCACCGAAGAAGCTCCAGAAACCCCCCCGCCGCTTCCTACTGAAGAGAGCACTGAAGAACCCCCGCCACCTCCGACTGAGGAGACACCCCCTCCTGATACGGGCGGGGCGCTGACAGCCAGTTTTTCAGCCGCTGTCGGCTCAGATGGGCTGTCGGTGCAGTTCACCGATACCAGTAGCGGCGGCACTATTACAGGGTGGCAGTGGAACTTTGGCGATGGCTCAACCAGCACAGCTCAGAATCCCAGCCATACCTATGCCGGCACAGGCACTTATGCTGTCTCATTGACAGTGACTGACAGCGAAGGGCGGTCTGCTACCGCAACGGTGAATGTCACAGTGGGCGAGGGACAGGCGCAGTCTATGACCTGCCTGTTCGATATTCAGCCTCAGGGTAATCAAGTGCCGTTGACCGTGAACTTCGTCAACACCAGTACAAACGCTACCTCTTACCAATGGAACTTTGGTGACGGCGGCACCAGCACTGAGGTCAGCCCTAGCCATGTCTATCAGGCGGTTGGGGACTACCCGGTGACGCTGACCTGCACCGGCCCTGTAGGGACTCTGACAGCCAGCGGCATGGTCAGCATAGGCCAGACGCCGCCCCAGCCGGCTGGTCTGACTGCCCAGTTTACCGCGCAGGCATTGGGGGGCTTGGCTGTCCAGTTCACTGACGCGAGCAGGGGCGGGACGGTTGTAAGCTGGCAATGGAGCTTTGGCGATGGGACGAGCAGTTCTGAGCAGAACCCCCGTCATACTTACAGCGCGGCGGGGACTTATACAGTCACGCTCACCGTTACAGATTCCACCGGCAGGACCTCAACCGCTACAGGCACAGTGGAAGTGACAGCACAGCTCGAAGCGCCATCGCCGGCCTTCACCGTCAATCCCGCTGAGGGGATCGCCCCGCTCACAGTGACTGTGACCGATGCGACTATAGGGCAGGTCAGCAACTGGCAGTGGGACTTTGGCGATGGAAGTACGGCTACCGGGCGGGGGCCGCACAATCATACCTATGCCCAGGCCGGAACTTATACCATCACCTTGACGGTCAGCGGGGCTGGCGGCGGCGGGACGGCCACCCGGCAGGTTGTGGTCATTGCCGAAGGCACTGTTGTGGAGGCCGTCTTTACGTATGCATTGGTAGGTGAGTTCACTGGCTCACAACAGGTTTGCTTCACCGATGCCAGCACTGGCTTGATCGTAAGTCGTCAGTGGAGCTTTGGGGATGGCGGGTCAAGTACCGAAGCCAGTCCCTGCCATACCTACACGGCACAGGGTAGCTACATTGTCACGTTAGGGGTCACAGGAGCCAACGGCGAGATCTCAACTGCCAGTCAGGTTGTGCCGGTTATCCCTGGCCTGTCAGCGCCTGTTGCTCAGTTTACAGCCAGCAAGACCAATGTCTTTGCCGGCGAGACAGTCAACTTCACCGATACTAGTACAGGGGTGATCAACGGGTGGCTGTGGAACTTTGGAGATGGCAGTACAAGTACTGAGCAGAACCCCAGCCATACCTATCAGGCGGCAGGCTCCTATGTAGTCACACTCACGGTCAGGGGGCCTGGCGGGACGTCACAGGCGGCACAGCGAACTATCACGGTCAGCCTCAAGCAGATCTCCTGTAGTATTGGCGGCAGTGGCAGTGCCTCTGTTGGCGACACCTATGAGTACACCAGCAGTTTTAGCGGGGATAATACGGCTGTTGTCAGTACCTATGCTTGGACACTCAATGGTCAGGCGGTAGGTAACGGGCAGAATCTCTCCCAGCTCTTCAGTCAGGCTGGTGCACAGACACTGGGGCTGACCATCACCTTTGCGGATGGCAGGACTTGCAGCACCACCAAAACTGTCACCGTCCAGACGCTCACTTGCAGTATCAGCGGGTCAACTACCCCCAATGTAGGAAGTGCAGTTACTTATACGGCCAATGTGAACAGCAATGGGACGGTCAGCACTTACTCGTGGACGCTCAACGGGCAGGTGCGCGGCTCCAATCGGACGCAATCCCTGACCTTCACCGAGGCCGGCGCACAGACACTGGGCCTGACGGTCACTATGTCTGATGGCAGGTCTTGTAGCACTACTGTCACGATTAACGTCCGGCAGTTGGTGCTCACCTGTAGCATCAGCGGCAGTGGCAGTGCCGCAATAGGAGACACGCGTTCCTATTCGGCCAACGTGAGCGGTGCGGGCAGTGCAACAGTCAGCGGCTATGCATGGACGTTCAATGGCCAGAGTGTGGGCAGTGGCCGGACTCAATCTTTGAGTTTCAGCCAGTCAGGGCCGCAGACTTTGAGCCTCGCCGTGACGCTCTCAGATGGCAGGACGTGTAACGCCAACAAGACCATTAACGTCCAGACGCTTGTCTGTGGCATTAGTGGGAGCAGCACTGTCAGAATAGGGGATACTATCAGCTACTCTGGCAGTGTCAACAGCAATGGAACGGTCAGCAGTTATGTGTGGACACTCAACGGACAGACACTAGGCTCCAGCCGAAACCAGTCTGTGATATTCTCCCAACTTGGGCCTCAGACGCTGGGGCTGTCGGTCACTATGGCCGACGGGAGGACATGCAGTGCCAGCAGGACTGTGACCGTTCAGCAGACAACTCTGGCATGCAGTATTGGCGGCAATGCCAATCCGCTCTTGGGTGATGCAACAAACTATACCAGCACTGTCACCGGGCTGGGGGTCGCTACCATCTCCAGCTACGCATGGACGCTCAACGGGCAGAATGTCGGCAATGGGCAGAATCAGTCCCTGACGTTTGAGCAGAGTGGCCGGCAGACAATAGGTCTCACAGTGACACTATCAGATGGCAGAACATGTAGTGCCAGCAGTACGGTCAATGTGGAGGCACGTCCGGCCCTGAGTGCGACCGCAACGCCCAGCTCTGGCATTGCTCCTCTGCTGGTTGATTTGACCGCGACAGGTACGAATGTGACGGGCAACTATGTGTGGACATTCCCAGACGGCTCGATTGCCCGCGGCCAGAGTACACAGTTCCTGTTCACACAGCCGGGCACCTATGAGGTCTTGGTCACTTCTGGCAGTGTCATCGGCGACCTGACTGCCAGTGTAGTAGTCAACGTTGGCTCCCAGACCGATATCCGAGCGGCGTTTGTGCCTTCGCGCTGGGGTGGTATTGCACCGATGCAGGTGTGCTTCACAGACCGTAGCCAGAGCGCCAACAGTCAGATCGTTTCATGGCAGTGGAATCTGGGTAACGGTCAGACGAGCACAGATCAAAACCCCTGCACGACCTATGATACACCGGGCACTTACAATGTGTCGCTGACTGTCCAAAACGCGGCAGGATTGACAGCTTCAGCCACGAACAGCGTTCGGGCCTTCTCGGTATCTGAGAGCAGTACCTCATTCGGTATCACACCTGGGCCTGGTCTAGAAGTGTGCTTCAGCGCCCAGCTCCCGCCTGGCTCATCGGTGATGTGGGACTTTGGAGATGGGAGCACTGACACCAGCGCTAACCCGTGCCATACCTACCCGGCGCCGGGTGACTACACAGTGACGCTGATTGTCAACGGCTCACAGGCCTTCAGCCGTGCTGTCACAGTAACCACTCAGACGGCAGGGACCCCACCCCCAACTGAAGTGCCGACCAGCACGCCATCACCGACCGAAGCACCGACCGGCACACCATCACCGACCGAAGTACCGACCAGCACTCCGCCGCCAACTGGGACGCCCTTGTTGCCGACCAGCACACCTTTGCCGCCCGTCCCGGACAATGTGGTTATCACGCCTGCTCCCGCGGTCAACGCGGAGACCTGCCCTCAATTTATCGTGTTCCACACCTTCCGCGACGGTAATCTGGAGATCTACCGGCTGGATGGCGTAGAAGGCGCGGGCGGGGTGCTTTACAATCTCTCTAACAGTCCGGCGGTTGACTCGCGCCCCAGCCGTTCTCCTGATGATGAGTGGGTGGTGTTCCAGAGTGACCGTGACGGCAACATCGAGCTGTATTACACCGACAGCAAGGGTGAACAGCAGATCCGCCTGACGCGCACTAATGCCAACAACATCAATGCCATGATTGGCCCTGACAACCGGACGGTCATCTTCCAGAGCGACCGTAATGGTAACTGGGACATCTTCAGCATTGACCTGTTCACAGGGGAGGAGCGTCAACTTACGACCGACCCGCACAACGACATCAATCCCTTCTGGTCACCTGACCCGAACTGGATCGCCTTCGAGAGCGACCGTACCGGTAATTCGGACATTCTCCTGTTGAACCTGAGCACCGGCCAGGAGTTTCAGGTCACGCGGGGGGCGGCCAATGAAATCTTCCCGGCGTGGTCGCCTAACGGCAGGCAGTTGGCTTATCTCTCTGATGAGTCGGGCTACTGGAAGCTGTACGTGGTGGACTATACTGGTGAGAACGTCATCCGGATCACCAGCGGGCCAGGCAACACGGGCAATGCCACCTGGTCGCCTGATGGCAACCGCATCGCTTATCAGGACGAGCGTAATGGTGATCTGAACGTGTATGCCTATGACCTGCTCACAAGTCGGGAGTATCTGCTCAGTGAGTACGCTGGTGTGGACAGCGCTCCTACGTGGGACTGCGGCGGCGTCAATGTGGCATTCACCTCACTGCGGGATGGCAACCCCAACCTGTTCCAGGTCTTTTGGCAGGGAGGGCCTCAGTCTAACCTGACCGTTGACCCGGCGACCGACAAATGGTCACAGTGGTCACCGTCCAAGGAACCAGCCAGTCGGGGTCGTTAGTCCTCAGGAGGGATAAAAGAAGGTTCAGGCGGCGGGCCATAAGCCCGCCGCCCTTTTTGTATCTCCGGCCTGAGGGTGTCTTTTTGTTCTCATGGGACTGTCAACTGGGCGGCTAGTTCTTTCATGGTAACCGTGAGCGGATGATCGGGGTAGCGCATGACAAAGAGGGCACTGCTACCCAGCATCATGAACTCTTCGGCGTGAGGCAATACAGCGGCAACTCCACAGTGGTATGCTTGTTCCATCTGGGCCTTGACGTGATCAGGCTCGAAGGCTGAAGCGACTTCGTTGACGATCAGCAGAATGCGGGGAACATTGAGCCTGCGGGCTACCTCGATGGTGACGCCTGTGCCCTGATGATCCTGCTTGTCCGGGCGGACGATCAGGGCCAGGACGTCTGAGATGGCAATGGAAAGCATCGTCTCCTCGTTCAGGCCTGCATGTGTGTCAATGATCAATGCGTCCAATTGTCGGGTCGCAATGAATTCCTGAAAGCCCTGGTTGAGCACGCTGATCTCATATCCCCCGCGCAACAGTTGGGTGATCTCCCCCAGATAAGGGTTGGCGGCCACAAGGAAGAGCCGCCCCTGGATAGGGCGTTCCAGCCGATGTGTCAGGTCTATAATGGTGCTGTCAATCGAGCATTTGCCCCGCAGGAAGTCATTCAGCGTGAAGGCGAGGTCTTTCTCGTCCAATCCGAACAGGATATGGGCACTGGGTGACTGAAAGTTGATGTCAATTAAGCCGGCCTGCCGGCCTGATGCGGCTAACAGCACTGCCAAGTTGGCCGCCAAGTGCGATTTGCCCGTGCCACGGCGGAATGAGTGAAAAGAGACAATTTGCGCTGTGTTGTTTCCAGTTTGGCTCACGGTTTATCCTTTGGGCTTCGCTGGTTATACCATGAGCTTCTCTGCCACCTGTTTGTAGAGGCCTGTGATCGGGTGGTCAGGGTAGCGTAGTACAAAGATGCCTGCGCTGGCAAGTGCCATCATCTCATCTGAATGAGGCAGAACAGCGGCTACCTCGCAGTTATAAGTTTGTTGTACACGTGTCCTGACTTCATCGAAATTAAAAGCCTGAGGTGTTTTATTAACTACCAACAGCATACGCGGCACATCAAGCTTACGGGCCACCTCGACTGTGACACCCGTGCCTTGATAGTCCTGCTGGTCGGGACGCATGATAATCACCAGTGCGTCCGAAATGGCAATAGACAACAGTGTTTCCTCATTCAGCCCTGGATGGGTGTCAATCATCAGCACATCTAACTTGAGCTTATCTACCAGCCCATGAAAGCCGTCGTTCAGCAGGCCGACATCATACCCTTCGCGCAGCACACGTGCTATCTCACCCGCTTTGATGCTGGATGGGATAAGAAAGACCTTCCCCTTGATCTGGCCGAGGTGAGAGGTCACATCAATCGCGGTTTGCTCAATTGGGCATTTGCCCCACAGGTAATCATTGAGCGAGAACTTCATCTCGCCTTCCTCTAACCCAAATAGGACATGAATGCCCGGCGACTGGATGTCGGTGTCAATCACGCCAACCCGAAGTCCATCGGCCCCCAGCAATGTGGCAATATTGGCAGTCGTATTTGATTTGCCTGTCCCCCCTCGGAAAGAATGGACAGAGATGATTTTTGACATATCCTTTTCTCCATATTCTTTTTGCTAGGTGTATAACCTTTCACTGGCTTGGTGGATGCGTTCCGTAAGCTCCTGGCGTACTTCAATGGCCTCCGCAGTGGAGGGGGCTACAAAAATGCATCCGAAGCGCCCAGCCGGTAATGTCGAGGTAATGGTGAGAACGACACCTTGCCTCTTCCCCTGCATGGGATATAACAAATCGTCTATTACTTCCTCTAGTCTGTCAAGCTGGGTAATGGATTGGCTGTCTGCCATATCATCGCTGAGGAGCACTGTCTGATCAAGGTAATCTGGTCCGAAAGCGAACTGAGCAAACTCATGTACATGCGTGCCGCCTGTGCGCCGTGAGTTAATCTCCAGTAGAAAGGGACGCTGTTGCTCATCTACTACGGTATCGAGGTCAAAAAGCCCCACATAGCCCATCCGTTGCAGATTGCCGGCAATAAGCAGGCCCTTTTCAGCGAGGGGAGGATACCAAGGAGCTTCAAGCAGCTCGCGGCTGACCAACACTCCGCCGAAACTGCCGTCCTCTGTGAAGAGCTGGTTCGAAACATATGTCATTTCCGGTTCGCCAGAGCCTAGGGGAGGAACGTAGAACTCTACCGAAGGGGACAGGTTTTGAGGAGACTCGATGAATTCCTCTATTATCACAGGTCCCCGCTGGAGAAAGGGATCACTCCTCAATTGTTTCAGGATGTCTGAAGGGGCGGCATCATCTGCCGTAATGCGGTGCTGGCCAAAGCCATTTTCGCCGTTATCGGGCTTGACAATACAAGTCCGACCCTGCGCTTGGAACCATCTGGCGGCGGAAGCGGCGGTCTCTGTGTTGCGGCAAACCATACCCTGTGGTAACCATTCAGACGGCTGGGCCAGCCAGTTAGCGGCCAACGAACGGAAACCTGACTTGGTATCAATGTAGTCCCTCACCCAGATGGACTCGCGGGGCGGGCTTTCGGGCAATAAGACACTCAGATGATATTCCTGCTCTAACATCTCTACCAGTTTGAGAAACTGAGGGGTTGTTGCATAGGGGATCAGCCTCATTGTGCGATCAGCGCCTGCGTAGTCCAGCAACTGCTCAACAAGAGCTGGCTCACGCATGATGTCGGAGCACAGCCACGCTGTTGGGCTGGCGGGAGCGGCATGGCGGGTACCCCTATAACCTAGACGATCCTGCACATATTCCAAGCGTTGGACCCGGAACGACGTAAAAACCAGTTTGGGGTCCCCCAGCCACAACAAGGCACGCTCCCCCTTAAACTGTCTCTCTCGGATCAGGCGGGCCAGTGTCACAGGCTCTTCGATTTGGTTGAGGAATTCGAAGAAAACCTCAGATGTGTTGCAGATTGCAACGGTGGGTATCTCCGTGTTCGAGCGGAAGTGCATCCCGTTGTCCTTGAGCTAAGGCTTGTCCTCTTCCTGCTTGCGTTCTGCCGGCGGTTGCTGTGCCCGCTTGCGCATGGAGCGCGCTTTGGCCTGCAAATCTTGGAAGAAGTCACTCTCGACAATCTCTTTGACCTGCAAGTCGCGTTTGCTCTCATCTATCATGATCTGGAGTTCTTCAACTTTGCGGCGCAGAGACTGTTCACGCTGACGCACCTTGTCCACCATGATACTGAACACTTGAGCCAGTGTGTCCACTTCATCAGGCAGGCGGTCCCTGATCAGTCCTGAGAAATCCTGCTCGTAGTCGCCTTCACCGATCCGCTCTGCCACCTTAGTCAGGGAGGTAACAGGCCGTGTGAAAGCACCAGAGAGCAGATAAACAAGCAGGAAGAGAACAATGTAGGCGGCAATGAAGACGACCAGCACCGAGTTGCGGATAGCCTGCTGGACTTCAGCAACATAACTGGCCTCGAAGTCAATCCCCATCCCGCCGACATGGTTGCCCGCTGAGTCGCTGATTGGGGCATAGGCGCTGATCCAGCTTCCCCATTCGTCGGTATAGCCGCCTGTCTGATTGGCAGTATGGCGTGTCAATCGCTCCAAACCCGCGGTCAGCAAGCCCTTCCGGCTGACGTACGACTCAAGGAAATGTGCGGCCTTAGATGTATCATACCTTGCCCACAGATCAGCGATATAGATGATTTCATTTGGTTCATCGCCGGCCACGTAAGTGTATGGCCAAGCACGGGGTTCAATGTCATGGACCTGTTGGAGCCAGTCCATCTGTCTGATGTAACGGGGATCGTCAGAGAAGCCCTCAGCATTAGGCTCTCCCTCTTGAACAAGGGCGACCAGCTCATCCCCATCTACGCCTGCCGCGGCGGCCTGAAGGGTATTCACGAGGTCTTCCTCAATTCGACGGAGGGCGATCTGAGTGGCTAGCTGAGAGAACCAGAAGAATGCGGCCGCAAAGACAATGCTGAACAGCAAGGTCAGGCTGACCAACAGCTTGACGCGCATACTGACAAAGAGACGACGGGGTTGCTCAGATTGTGTTACTTCCACTTTGACACCTCAAGTGCTAAAACTCTAGGTTATCCAATACACTTGCCCCCCGCTGACGGCGTTTTAACCGCCAGTTAAGCAGACTGCTGTCGTAAACCGCTTTCATCCTGAGGACGGACCACAACGCGAAAAGGGAGGCAAGGACTACGACTGCGAGATAGATATAAAAGTAGAGGTCAGGCATGAACCGCTCGCCTGCCAGCACGACAGCGCCTGCAATCAAACAACCTGCGATAGTTCCCCCTGCCACAAGGTAGCTGTCCATGAATGCACTGACCCGGCCCCGGCGTTCCTCAGGCACAAGCCCCTCGAAGGACTTGCGGGCTGACTCGTTCACGGTATCCCGTCCCAGCTTGGTCAATACCTGTCCCCCGACACCGCTGGCAAGCCCCGGCAGGCCGATCATCCACAGGGCACTGCCGAGCGCGGCAAGGGGCAGGACTAGAAAGGCGTTCTTGAGTGTGAGACGATCAATGAGACGGCTGGTCAAAAAAGTCTGCATGGCAAAAGCGGCCAGATTGACACCCAATCTGTAAAGGCTGTAAAAGCGCTGGTAGTCTGCAGGGGCTGAGAAGACGGCTTTTGAGACGACAATGAAGCGGAACTCGATAATGGTATCGCATACGGTCAGGGCGAGCAGGGCGAGCATCAGATAGCGGAAGGAAGGCACTTCGCGGATGAACCCCCATCCCTCCGTTAAGGTCTCAGCTACCGTTTCCCGTCTCTGCTGGGTCTGGCGTATCTTGGCGTTGCGCAGACCAGTTGTGATCAGCAGGTACACTATCAGATAAAGCACCACATTGAAGATCAGCATTTCCTCTGGCGCAACCATAAGCCGGCTGAAGAGATCGGGAGATATGAGGGCAATGCCAATCCCTGCCAGCTTGCCTATGAAGCTCATCCCAGCGATCAGCGGAAAGAGTCGTTTGGACTGCGAGAGGTCTAGGACGTCGTTGGCCAGCACCCAGAAGATCAGAGGGAAGGCAACAAGCTGTTGCTCGGACAGGATATACTGGACAGAGTAGTTCAACCAACCCGGTAGCCTCAACAGAAACATGAGGCGGAGGATCACGAATGCCAGCATAAAAGCGAGGGAGATGCCTTTGAGCAAGGTCAGCCGGTTAAAACGGTCAATGATCAGTGTTTGCAAGGCCGCTGTCAGCAGAATGAACAGGTAGTCCACACCCCAGACGATGAGAATCTGGTTTGTACCCCCCTCTTCTAGAAAACCGCTGACGGCCGCAATGCCGGATACCTGAAGGGCAACCGAGTTGATTAACAGCAATAATCCAAGGGTGAGCACAATGCCCGTTTCACCTGAACGAATGCGAAATAACCGGCTTGAGAAGTTTTCCATGCAGGCATCCTTCAGCAGAGGATTTTAGTTGCCCGGTTAGGGTGATAAAGTACGTTGCGTTGGAGGGATTTCGACTCTAATATTACTTGACTTGGAAAGTCAGAATTGCCTAATTCTAGCCCGTTTCAATTGGCAAGCAAATCTGCGATCTGCGAGTAGTGACCTGAGCGAGGTACGCTAATGTCAACAGAAATGCCCTCTCCTTTGGCGGCTATTGAACCCCGATTGCGTTCTTTGTTGCCTGCCGACCTCTATGCGGCGGCATGGGTAGACCCTACCCCTGCCAACCTGGTGCGTGTATTTGAGCATCTCCGGACGCTTCAACGTGTCCTCTTTGATTATGTACCCCGCCAAGTCTCCGAGACGCTGGGCAGGCCGGGCATTGTGCGTTATGAGTGGCAGGAAGGCACGCTAATGTTTACAGATTTGGCGGGATTCACGCCTTTGATGGAGGCCAATGCGGCAAGGGGACAAGCAGGTGCAGATTCTCTGCTAGGCGTGCTGAATGGCTACTTTGCAGAGATGATCGGCATTATCAGCCGCTCTGGGGGAAATCTGCTTGAGTTCACTGGTGATGCCTTGCTGGCACAATTCCCGACAGACCAGCGGCGGAGCGATACAGCGCAGGCTGTAAGAGCCGGCCTCCGCATGCAACGTGCTATGAAGCAGTTCGCTAACATAGAAACTGATCAAGGCCCTCTAGCGCTGGGTATGCGCGTTGGTATTCATACGGGGCGCTTCTTGACTGCCGACATCGGCACACCCCAGCGGATGGAACATGTCCTGCTTGGCAGGACTGTTCAGAACACCAAGCTGGCTGAAGGGGCCGGGCAGAGGGGGCGGGTTTGTCTCACAGAGGCCGCCGTTGAACGTGTGAAAGACCAATTTAATTTTGAGCCGGGGACACCAGGGTACAGCTTAGTTATAGATGATCTGACTGATGAACAGCTTGGCGAGTATGATATTGCGCCTGCCAGCCGCCGCCAACGGAGTGCCGTACTCTTTGACCGGAGTGTCGAGGGGCTGGTAGCCGGGATCGAAGAAACGCTGGCCCTTGTCGAGCCGCTTGCCAGCTATATTCCTGATCCTATCCTCAATCTGCTGGTCGAGAATGCCGCCCGCCGTGAGATTCCGCCAGACTTCCCACAACCTACTGTTGTTTTCGTCAACCTGATTGGCCTGCCAGAGGCGGTTGATGAGGCGCCGCCGGGTGAAGAGGCCTACATTGTTTCAACGTTTTCCCGTCTATTTGCGCTGATCAACGCGGCGGTTCAGGCACGCGGCGGGGTGTTGAAAAAGGTAACCTACCACTTGGCTGGTTCGGATGTGATGATCTACTTTGGTGTGCCGAACGCTCACACCAATGATCCTGTCCGTGCGGCGCAGGCCGCCCTGACTATCCGTGACATTATCGCAAACATCACACCGCCGGTAGTTGGCGGCAAAGAGATCACCATTACCTGCCAAATTGGCATGGCTCGCGGGCCGGTGTTCGCCGCTGAAATCGGCGAGCCGCGCGGGCGTCGTGAATTCAACCTTTTGAGTGACACCGTTAACACTGCCGCACGCCTGATGGGCAAGGCGGTAGGCAATCGCATCTTGATGACGGAAGCAGTCTATCAGGAAGTTGCCCCCTATTTCGAATGCGAGTCTCTTGGCATGATCCCGCTCAAAGGGAAGTCTACCCGGTTACCCATCTATGCTTTGAAGGGTCAGCGCGTTGAGGCAGTATAGGCGGGCTGAACCTCACTCTGGTTTCTTCCCAAAGAGCCATTGCAACAGGCCCTTCTTCTGCTTAGGTCGAGGCCCCTGCTTCTCGGTTATAGTGCTGGCCGGGCTGTCGCTTGAATCCACAGCATCCCAGAGCTGCTCGATCTGTGTCTGGCCGGCCTCCCGCTTCGGACCGGCACGAGTGATGTCACTACCGGGCTTGGAGCCAATGCCCACTTTATAGACAACAGCCTCGCCTGCCTGCTCTTTGACAAGCCATTTGAGCTGGCATAACAACTCCAGCGCCTCGTCTAACTCAGCATGGCTTGCGCGTTTGTCCTCGGGCAGAGCCTCCATAGCGGCGCGGATCTCATCGTAAGTCATCTGGGGCCTGCGTAGCATGATGCGGACAATTCGGCGGGCCGCATCGGGCATGCCTAGCATATCCAGCGTGCTGGGAGCGCTCACCGCTTGTTCGTTGTCCTGTTCAGGGATGTTGTTCATTCCTCTATTCCTCACCCTTCAGAGAAGCGTTGCCAAAACTAAATTCTAGGCAGGCCAGATGCTGGTCCGCAGGGATGAAGTACAGAGAATCTCAGCTCTCTGTTGATGATGTTTGACCACTGCTCTGGGCAATTTTGGCATCCAGAGAGGCCCAGATATTTTTGGCAAGCGAGCTTCCGGCCTTACGCCGCAAGTTAACCCGGTAGGTGATCTTTTCCTCCACGCCCATCCGCAGAAGCCAGTACTGCTTGCTCAGCATATCAAGGGCCTCATCCAATTCAGCCTGACTTAACCGGTCAGGGTCGTCCATCTCTGCCACGGCCTTGCACAGATCAGGGTAGGTCATCTCAACCTCGCGCAACATCAAGCGCATGATCTTGCGCAGAGGAGGAGGAAGCTCAGCCAGATCAAGGGCGGTGATACCACCCTCTGTATCTACATCGCCTAGCTGTTTGCTCAACCGATCGAATACTCCGCTCATGCTTGCCTCATTCTCAAAACTCAATATAACTCTGGCATTCCAATTGGCTCTGGTTGTGGCTGACATACACCACACCAAACCACCTTAGCAACAGCAAGGCCCTTGGGGGTGTTGTTGCCTCCGAGATACATGGCGATGAACGAGGGCATCTCGATGACGTGATCCTTGCAGACGAAACGACCGCAGAAGTGGCATACGGCGCGGGCTGGTTTATCACAATGCCAACATTGCATAGTGAGTAACTCCTTACTTAGTCTCAGTGGCCTTGAGGATGGTTTGTGCAACCTCACGTATGGCTTTCGACCATGGATGATCTGGGAAGCGGAGGGAGAAAATATCAGCGCTACCCATGTCGGCCATGTCCTCAGTCAAGGGGAGGACACCCGCAACCGGAGCTTGGTAGATGTTCTCGACCTGTTCCTTGATCTGACGGGGATCGTAGCGGCTCAGCGCCTTATTCACGATGAGGAACAATTTGGGCACATCCAGACTGCGGGCAATGTCCACTGTGACTGCTGTGCCTTGAAAGTCCTGCTGATCGGGGCGCATGATGATAATAAGGATGTCGGAGATTGCAATAGAGAGAAGCGTTTCCTCATTGAGACCGGGATGCGTGTCAATGAACAGGTAGTCAAGCTCAAGCTTCTTGCGGAATGTCTGTAGCCCTTCATTGAGCCGGTTGACGTCGTAGCCGTCGCGCAGAACACGGCTGATCTCGCGTCCGTTAATGCTGGATGGGATAAGCCAGATCGGCTTGCCAGCCAGTTTCTTGCGTCCTTCTTCCTCTCCCACATGGTCGCCGATGGAAAAGGCTACGTCTTCAATTGTGCATTCCCCCCGGAGGTACTCGTTCAGTGTGCGGCCCATTTTGGCCTCGTTGAGTCCAAACAGGACGTGGATACCGGGGGACTGGATGTCCGTATCTACTACTCCCACTCGTCTGTCCGCCAGCGCAAACTGAGCGGCCAGGTTAGCTGTAGTATTGGATTTGCCAGTTCCACCTCTGAAAGAGTGAATCGAAACGATCTTTCCCATGCTGATTTCCTCTGCTGGATTTCTTCCCCAAGTTTGAACGGGACGCAAACGCTCAATCCTCTTCGGCTTCACGTTGCTCACGGAGCTTTTTGGCGGCGGCCTTTAGCTCTGAGAAGAAGGCGCTTTGCGTCAGTTCGTCAAATTCCTGCCTACGCTTGGCTTCGTCTATCTGAATAGTCAGTTGATAGAGTTGCTGTTTCAGGTTATCTTCACGAGCTTTTACCCCCTCGGTCATGGCGTAGAAAGCGGATAATAACTTTTTGGCGCGTTCCTCGTCTGATAACTGTGCACCGGCAATAGCTGACTGGGAACTCTGTACCTCTTCAAAGACCGCCTTATAATTCCCTTCCGTGATGTGCCTGCTCCACTCAATGGTCTGTCCAAGATAGGCATTGGCGAAGCGCAGACGGCTCGAAAGTGTACGGATCAACTCCAGCGCAAGCGGCGGATTTTCGGTGATAACGTCTATAAAGTCTTCATACTTGAGTTGCACCATCTCTACCGGGGAGAGTGCAATAACAGTTGCTGAACGGGGAGCCTGATCGATCAGCGCCATTTCTCCCACGACATCACCGGGGCCGTTCTGGTTCAACTCCAGTTCTTCACCCCGCTCGTTGTACCGCACGATCTTCACCCAGCCCGTTTTGATGATATAGAGTGTGTCTCCTTTGTCCCCTTCCCGGAACAGCACCTCCCCTTCCCGCAGGGTACGCCGCTCTAGGCGAGGCACAAGGCGGGCAACTGCCTCGTCGGGCAGGCCCTCGAACAGCTCAAGCTTTTTCAGATCACTGACGGCCTTTTGCAATCGCATCCGGCTGGCAAGCTCCTGCATAGCGTGCAGAAGCTCCAGTGGTTGCCCGGCCATCACGTCGAGGAAGTCGTTTTCGTCCAGCCTGAGTGTTTTTAGCGGGGATATGGTCACCACAGTGGCTGACCGCTCCTCCTGATCAACCAGTGACACATCGCCAATGGCGTCGCCCGGCCCACACTCATTCAGGACTGTTTCGCGGCCATATGCATCGGCCAGTACAACTTTGGCCCGCCCTGAACGGATCAGGTAAAGTGCATCGCCGGGGTCGCCCTTCTGGAACAAGACCTGCCCTTCTTCCAGATCGTATTCCTTCATCTTGGAAGCAAGCTCGGCCACTACCTCTTCTGGCAGGCCGGCAAAAAGCTCTATCCTTTTCAGGGCCGCAATCACATCATCCATGCTGTAATTTCTCCGACCGTTTGCCCCCTCATGTCTGCATCGAAAGAAGTTTGGCGGGCTTAACTAATGCAATGGCTCATCCGGCTGATTAGGCCCAGCCCTTGAAGTTCGTTCGCTGAGGGTGTCCATCCAGCTTGGCCCTCCGCTGGGTTGAGCGGTTGCCCGTGCCTCTATCCTAGTCGCAAGTTCGTGCCACAACGGTTTCTCATATTCGGAGTAGGTCATGCGCACGAACAACATGCATTGTGCCCCTACTTTCTTGCGAATGTTGTCCACTTCTTCCCTCAAGACGGCCATCTCCGCTTCAAGAGCAGCACGTTCTCCGGGGTCCAACTTCTTCAGCTTCTCTCGGTTAATCCCTAGGCGGGCTTCCTTCGTCAGGAATTCCTTGACCAGCCGAGCTTTCTCTGGGCCAAATTGAACAGCGATAGGCTGGAACAGCCCGGTCTGATCCAAGCGGTCGAGCATATTCACTTCACCGCGTTCGACACGGTCAGCGGCTCCCAACTGTTCTCTGATCCAGAGTCTTGCCTTCCTCGTGCCTACCCTGATCGCCGTCCAGATCAACGCCGCACCGCCGAACCCTACACCAGCGGCGTAGATCAGTAGCAGACCACTGCTGACACGTGTTACTAGGTTGTTGAACCCTATATGCAGGCTTATCGCCGGTAACCAGCCCCCCGCCAACGAACCCCACCGCAGGAACGATCCTTCGAAACGCGCCAGCCCCAGCGCAATACCTGTTAGGGCGCAGGCAGTTGCGTGCATCAGGTTGGTGGAGAGCACCCGCCCTACTGCCAGCCCCAGCGCGGTGTTCGCGTTCGCGAGAACATAGCTGTAATTTTCGACGATGGCAAACCCGATGCCCACTGTGAAGCCGTAGATAGCGCCGTCTACAAAGTAAGTGAAGCGCGGTTGTCTGACCAGATAGATGAGGATAAGCGCTTTCAGTATTTCCTCGATGACTGGGGCGTAGAACTGCCTCAACGCATGGATAGTTATCAGTCCCATGTTAAGCAGTGCGCGGTTAACACCATAGGCCGCCGCGAATGCCGCTCCCCCCCAGAGGAAACAGCCGATTATCCAGCGGAACGAGCCAGTGCTGTACAGGTCACGCTTGTAGATGAGCCAGAGGGCAACAAGTGGGACGGCTGTTGCAATGGATAATGCTAAGAGTTGTGTGATGAACATGCCGTCATGATACAAGAGAAATAGGGCCAGATCAAACCCCCTCTCGATCTGAGGCGTACTAATTGCCCTAAAGGCTCAGTTGTGCTACAAAGGACCTGTGCGTACCACCTCACGCTGGTGTTGAGGAGGTTGACTTTGAAGGAAGAGAAAACCCCGGTCGTGATCTTGGGCGCCGGGGGGTATGCCGCAGTCGTGCAGGAGATTCTTGCTCAGTGTCCCGATGTGGTTGTGCTGGGTTGCACTGACAAGGCGCTGGGGTTAAGCGAACGAAGCCTCGACCGGCATGTCTCTTTGCACATCTTGGGCGATGATGACATCCTGCCTCAGTTAGCAGAGGAGCACCCCGATCTGCATGCCGTCTTAGCATTAGGCCCTGATCTGATGGATGTGCGGGCGCGTTTGATACGGACACTTGATCTGCAAGGTATTCCCCCTATTACGGCCATCCATCCACGTGCTATCATCGCTCAGACGGTCAAGCTGGGTGACGGCTCAGTCGTAGGGGCAGGAGCTATCGTCAACGCAGGCACAGAGATTGGCCGGCACTGTGTGTTGAATCTGGATGCCAGCATTGATCACGATGCAAGACTGGGGACAAATGTCTATGTTGGTCAGGGCGCCCGGGTGTCAAGCTATGTGGAGTTGGGCGATAACGTTGTGATCGAAATGGGCGCCAGCATCAACAACCGTGTGGTAGTCGGGCAGGGCGCACGTGTCACTGGAGGGGCTTTTGTCAATACGGATGTGCCTGACCATGCCGTCGTGGTAGGGGTGCCGGCGCGGGTAGTACGCTATCTCGACATATGAGACGTTCCTTTCTTCTCTACTGGCTGGTTATAACGCTGACAGCCTGCCATCTCCCTGCCTTGAGTGTAAACTTGAGGCAACCGGTTGATGATCCATCTCCTTCCCCACAACAGCAAGTAGTGGTCCTACCGTCTCCTACCCTTACCCCTTCTGTCCAGCCGCCCACGGCGACAGCAACGGTAACTCCTTCCCTGACTCCCAGCCCTGCTCCAACCCCCTATGGTTGCGAGCGCCCGCCAGATGATTACACATTGGTAACGGTTGGTGAGTTCACACTCAATCAGCGTACTCTGTGGATGTTACAACGTGCCCAACAGCTCTATGGCGGCACGCATGATCTTGTGCGGGCGGTGACGCAAGGCTCTTATTCACCGGGGGTTTCTGCCAGCTTTGGCACACATGATGGCGGGGGCGCGGTTGATCTCTCAGTACGCGACCTGAACGATTGGAATCGCATCCTTTATGAAGACTTAGACAAGATCATTCTGGCTCTGCGGCAGGCCGGGTTCGCGGCTTGGGTGCGTTGGCCGGATGTGCTCTATCCCGGCTCGCCCATTCATATTCACGCCATCGCGATAGGAGATGCTCAACTCTCGCCGGCGGCACGTGACCAGTTGACCGGGCCGAATGGCTATTTTCGGGGCTTTAATGGTCTGCCGGTTGAACCCCCTCAACCTGACGAATATGGGGGGCCGTACATCTGCCCATGGATGATCGAGATGGGCTATCAGGACTTGCGCGGCCAGCCGTGAAAGTCCTCTGTGGCGTAGGACCTCAGGAGAGACGCCGCAACACTCCCACAAACAGCATCAGAAGCCCCATTGCTCCTAGAGCGATGATCAGGATGGCTGGTGGGATTCCTCCTCGGCTGGACACCCCTTGCGGTTGAGGTAGTTCTTGAGGCTGGATGTAAGGGGGCGGGGCTGTGAAAGTTGGCAACATGCCGACAACTACACCTCCCTGGCCGCTCGGTGTCTGCATATAAACGCCTGTTGGCATGATCAGGGCCGCCGCTGTAGCGGTCTCGATTGCGCCGGGGGTCTGGAGCACTACCGTCGCTGTGGCCTGAATAGCCGCAAGCGTAGGATCAATGGTTGGGGGAGCTGGCTCCGTCACAATTGGAACAGTGGTGATGTCCCCCGTGATTTGCACTAGTTGCTCAAAGACCCACGCCTGTCCGCCTGGCGCATCCTGCCATAGGACCAGTAGCCATGGGAAGCGCACTGAGCGCCCCACCACAGGCACAGGGTTGCCGGCTGACAGTGTGCCTACCAGATCAAAGTTGAGACCCGGCCCCGAACGAAGGTTGGCTTCGCCAATGGCTTCGGCCAGCACGGGGACCAATGTGGGGGTGCGGCTGGGAGTGGCTGTCGGCCCGCCGATCAGGGTGGGTGTGGCGGTCGGTAATATAATCTGGCCAGAGGTGGGCGTCAGGGTAACTGCTTGTTGTAAAGAAGAAGACGCTCCTGCCGCACCTGTAGCTAGTCCCAATGAGAGAAGTACAGTCACCAGAGCGGCAATGAACAACTTGATACGTACAGATTGGCGGTTGCCTCGTTTGGTATCCATGGCGAGCCAGATCGTACCGCTCACCAGCCGACTTGGCAAGCTATGACTGGGGAGTGGCTAATAGAGTGGATATGGAGGGCTAAAATCGCCTGACCCGTTAACACCATGTCCACCCTTTTGAGCACTCCCTATGACTGCCTGACAGAAATTCATCCTCCCATGATCTGAATGATGATCTGGTCACATTTCTGTGATTGTGCTGGACTCTTTGGGATAGTTATGCTATTCTGGTTGTCAGAAGCGGCATATTAACCCCCTATGGATTGTATGAAATGGACAAGATCGACCGTGCTATTGTCGATCTACTAATGGATGATGGGCGAATGCCGTGTTCGGAGATCGCCCGTCGGGTTGGCATTTCCGAACGCTCAGCCCGCTACCGTCTCAACCGTCTGCTTGAACAGGGTATCATCCGCATAGTAGCCATGGCTAACCCCCAACTATTAGGCTTCTCCGTTATGGCCGATGTGTTTATTGAGGTCGAGCCGGGCCACATTATGGAGGTAGCCCGCAGGCTGTCTGAGTTTCCCTGTGTGAGCTATATCGCCTGTTCAACTGGAGACCGCGATCTGAGCATCCAGATCGTGGCTCGTGACAACGTTGAACTCTACAGATTCGTGGCTGAAGAGATCGGAAACGTGCCCGGCGTCAAGAAGACTGTCACACTGCTTGCTCCCTTAGTCCTCAAGGACGAGTGGCGTATCCCCGAGTCAGCCTGCGATGAGGGGCATGGAAATGGATGAAGTTACCGCCTCTCAAGTCCCACAACTTACAGATGCTCTCCTTCTCCTGTCTCATCCATATAGTCCCTCTTGCCCTGTTCCATTTACTTTCCTGAGTTGGTCAGTACTGTCGTAGTAAAGACAGTTATGGAGAGGTTACTCTTGATCCTGCCCATCTGATCAGTAAAAGGAGAAATATTATGGCTGAAGCTGAAACAGTCCTTGGAGGGAAAGGGATAGACATCACCGCAGAGCGGCGTAAGCTCAAACGAGAGCTGACACTGCTTCCGCTGTTCGGGCTGATCTACTTCACTGTTTGCGGCGGCTCTTTCGGGGCAGAGCCAATGGTTGGCTGGTCAGGGCCGGGAATGGCATTGCTCTTGTTTGTCCTGACGCCGCTGGTCTTCAGCATCCCCAATATGCTGATGGTGCGTGAAATGAACTCCATGATGCCGGTGGAAGGAGGCTACTACCACTGGATCAAGCAGGCCTTCGGGCGCTTTCCGGCCTTCATGGGCGGCTGGATGAACTGGGTGGTCGCGTGGGTGGACGTATCAATCTATCCGGTGCTGGCGGCCTACTATCTGGGGTACTTTATTCCTGCGTTGCGTCAAGGGGCTACCATAGGGGGAGTGTTCCTTTCCAGCGGGTTACTGTCGTGGTTGCTGGCAGTGGTGCTGATCTGGGGTATCTCCCTGTTGCAGATACGAGGTGCAAGGCTGGCCGGCCTGACCACGAACTGGCTGGGGGTGGTTATGTTGCTCCCATTGGCCTTCATGGCCATCATGGGCATCTATCAGTGGATACGCGGTGGCGTTACGGTGGCTCTGCCCTTCCTGCCGCCGGGTGAAAGCCTGCTTGGCGCTCTGAGCACCGGCTTGTTTGTTGCCATGTGGAACTTCATGGGCTGGGAACTGCCTACCGCCGCTGGAGACGAAATAGTTAATCCTAAGAGAACTTATCCGCTGGCTATGGTGCTGGTGCTGTTCGCGGCCATTGCTACCTATGCCCTGCCGACCATTGGCGGTCTGTACGGCGGCGCGGGCGATGACGGCAAGTATCAGCTCTGGGGAATCGAGGAATACGAGAGCGGCGAGGGCATCGGCCCGGTTCTGGAGGATTACGGCATCACCGAGGAACAGATTAACCGCTGGGGCGTTGATCCATCCAGCTCAGTCGGGTGGGAGTTTCCCGATATAGCTCATGCCATCGGAGAGCGGATCGCAGGCCCTAATAGTTTCCTTGCCCGCTTCATGGGAATTACGGTGACAGCCTCGGCTGTCCTGAGCATGATCGGGTTGTTCATCGGAAACAGCCTCGGCGGCTCACGTGTGCCATTTGCTATGGCGGCTGATGGTATGATGCCCAGGTGGTTGGTGAAGGTGCATTCCAAATATGGCACGCCATGGGTGGCAATCGTCATCTGCGGGGTGATCTTCAGCATCTTCTCACTGCAAGCCTTTGCGGCTCTGGTTGTGATTGATGTCTTCCTCAATGCGATTGTTCTGATGGTTGAGTTCTTTGCATTGTGGAAGTTACGTTTCACCCATCCGCACCTACCGCGCGAGAAGGTTCCAGGCGGCTGGGTAGGGCTGGTGCTGATCACTTTGGCTCCTGCCGCCATCATCACTTTGGCGGTTGTCAGCCAGATAGCGGAGGAAGGCTGGGAGTCAATCGGACTGGCTCTAGGGGCGATGGCAATCGGTGCTATCCTGTACTTCCCGATCCTCAAGTGGGTCAAGCCGGGAGTGCCAGACATCAACCCATTTGAGCCGGTGACCGAGTCGGCTGATGATTGACAGTCTCTGCTCAAAGTCTAGGTCTAGCGCAGTAGGCTGTTGAAGAATCTATATTTCCCTTTTGCTCAAGGAGTATGTTGTCATGAAGGTATTGCTCGTCGGTGTAGGGGGCGTAGGTGAGGCTATTGCAGTTGTAGCCAAAGATCGCCCTTGGCTGGAAAAGATGGTTCTGTCGGACATTAACCTCAAACGTGTCAAAGAGGTGCAGGAGAAGCTGGGTTCGCCTGAGAAGTTCCCAGCCGAGCAGATTGATGCCAGCAACAAACAGCAGATCATTGAGCTGGCCAAGAAGTATCAGGTAGACCTGATCATGAACGCTGTTGATCCAGTGTTCAACGAGACCATATTCGACGCGGCTTATGAATATGGTTGCACTTACATGGATATGGCTATGACGCTGTCTAGGCCGCATCCTGCCAATCCATTCAAAGAGTGCGGTGTCAAGCTGGGTGACTATCAGTTCGAACGCTCTGCTGATTGGGAGAAGAAGGGACTGCTAGCCATCGTCGGGATGGGCGTCGAGCCGGGCACCGCGGATGTGTTTGCACGCTATGCTGAGAAACACCTCTTTGATGAGATCGAGGAGATCGGCATCCGCGATGGGGCTAACCTTGTAGTGCATGGCTACGACTTTGCTCCCAACTTCTCGATCTGGACAACGATTGAGGAATGCCTCAACCCGCCTGTTATCTGGGAAGAGGGGAAAGGCTGGTTCACTACCGAGCCGTTCTCTGAGAAAGAGGTGTTCGAGTTCCCAGAGGGCATTGGCAAGGTTGAGTGCGTGAATGTCGAGCATGAGGAGGTCCTGCTGATCCCGCGCGTGATCAAGTGCAAGCGGGTGACGTTCAAATATGGCCTTGGCGATGAGTTTATCAACGTCCTCAAGACGCTCAAGATGCTGGGTCTTGACAACAAAGACCCGATTGATGTCAAAGGGGTGAAGGTAGCACCCCGTGATGTCGTGGCCGCCTGCCTCCCTGACCCAGCCTATCTGGGCGACAAGATGAGTGGTAAGACCTGTGCTGGGACATGGGTAAAAGGTATCAAGGACGGCAAGCCTCGTCAGGTCTATATCTATCAGGTGGCCGATAACGAGGAATGCATGAAGAAATACGGTGTACAGGCTGTAGTCTGGCAGACCGCCGTCGGGCCGGTGATCACGATGGAACTGCTGGCTACCGGCGTGTGGAAAGGTAAGGGGGTACTAGGTCCTGAATCCTTTGACCCTGATCCATTCATGGAACTAATGCCCAAGTTCGACTTCCCTTACGGAATCAAGGAAATGTAGATGAGAGCGGGCAGGGAGCGGGCCGTGTGGCGTACTCCCTGCCCCCTGCAACTCTGAAATCAAGTTATGCGAGTTCACATTCGACTACATGGGATTCTGCGTGAGCGGTTGCCTGCTGAAGCACGCGGCAAAGTGGACTTGGAATTGCAGGAGGGAGCCAGACTTGCCGATGTGCTGATTGTTCTCGGAATTGAAACGCATTTCCGTGTAGCCCGCAACGGTACGGTCATCGAAGACCTCTCTGAGTTATTATCTGACGGCGATCAGGTCGATGTGTTCCGGCCAGCGGCGGGTGGGTAGAGAAGAAAGTAGGAGGTTACTATGGCGCATGGCTTTCACGGCAAGATTCTTCACGTTGATCTTACCAACGGGCAAATAGAGATCGAAGAGCCGCCAGAGTCCTTTTACCGCTTTTACATGGGTGGCAGTGCACTGGGCATGTACTATGTGCTTAAACATACTCCTCCCCATGCTGATCCGCTTGGGCCGGAGAATACGCTAGTGCTGGCACTCAGTGTGCTGACGGGTACGCCTATTTCCGGTCAAAGTCGGATGACTGCTGTGGCGAAGTCGCCCTCTTCGGAGGCGATTGGCGACTCGCAGTGTGGAGGCTTCTGGCCGGCTGAGCTGAAATTTGCCGGCTTTGATGCTATCGTGTTGCGCGGTCGAGCGCCCAAGCCGGTTTATCTGTGGGTGCATGATGGTCAGGCCGAACTGCGGGACGCCGCCCATTTGTGGGGGCGTATCACCGGGGAGGTACAAGCCGCCATTCACCAAGAGCTTGGAGACGACAAGATTGAGGTGCTCCAATGCGGCCCCGCCGGCGAGAAAGGGGTGCGCTTTGCCGCCCTGATCAATATGTGTAACCGTGCAAACGGGCGGACTGGCATGGGGGCTGTGATGGCCTCCAAGAATTTGAAGGCCGTAGCCGTGCGCGGCAAGGCTCGTCCTACTGTGGCGGACAGCAAGGCACTCAACAAGCTGGCGCGTTGGGGAGCCGACAACCTGGACGACTCTGGTATTGCCGGCTTAGCCCGATTGGGTACAGCCGAGACGGTCATGCTTCAACAGCTCGACGGCGGCCTGCCAACCCGTAATTGGAGCAGCGGCGTGTTTGAAGGGGCTGAGCCAATCAGCGGCGAGGTCATGTATGATACCATCCTCAAGGAGCGTGACACCTGTTATGCCTGTACAGTGCGTTGCAAGCGGGTGGTTGAGATCACTGAAGGGCCGTATCAGGTTGACCCGCTCTACGGGGGGCCGGAATACGAGACGCTCTCAACGCTGGGCAGTTATTGCGGTGTCTCTGATCTGGCCGCTGTGTCCAAAGGGAATCAGCTTTGCGATCAGTACGGCCTAGATACCATCTCCTGTGGGGCTACGATTGCTTGGGCGATGGATTGCTTTGAGCACGGCCTGCTCACCACTCAGGACACGGGCGGCATTGAACTGCGTTTTGGCAATGCCGAAGCGATGGTTCAGATGGTGGAGCTGATCGGTAAACGTGAGGGCTTTGGCGACATTCTGGCTGAAGGCTCAGCACGGGCGGCCAAGAAGATCGGGCGCGGCACAGGGGATTTGGTAGTTGCAGTGAAGAATCAGGAATATCCAGCCCACATGCCGCAGGTCAAGCGGAGCCTCGCATTGATCTATGCTGTCAACCCATTTGGGGCTGATCATCAGTCCTCGGAGCATGATCCGGCCTATGAGCCTCCCGGCTTTGACGGTTTCAAGGAGCGGCTTGCTCAGCTTGGGCTTACCGAGGTCCAGGAGCGCTACAGCCTGACCGATGAGAAGATACGCTTCGCGCTGTTGACGGAGATCATGTACAGCGCGATGGACACACTCAACCTGTGCCAGTTTGTCTATGGGCCGGCGTGGCAGTTATACGGCCCCGATCAAATGGTGGAGACAGTGCGATATATCACCGGCTGGGATGTCACGCTGGAAGAGCTGATGCTGGTCGGTGAGCGTCGCTTGAACATGTTGCGGGCCTTCAACGCTCGTGAGGGATTTGGACGCGATGCCGACACCTTGCCCAAGAAGCTTACCCAGCCGCTAAAGGGCGGTCCCAGCGACGGCCTCAGCGTAACCGTAGAAGAGTTCGAGCGGGCCAAAGACGTGTACTATGCCATGTGCGGATGGGACGTGGCTACCGGCAAGCCTACACGTGATAAACTGGCCCAACTGGGCCTAGAGTGGGTCGCTGACATCATACAAGCCTAAACCTTGTTGATAGGCGCTCTTTTCCGTCTCCAGTAAAGGGGCAGGCCAATGTGTCTGCCCCTGCTCCAATCGAAGGAGATGGCTTCTGTGGAGAAGAATATGTCTGACAGTTTTGAATATCTTTCTCCGGTCTGGACACATCTGACGAAAATCGTAGTAGCTTCCGCAAAGGGGGCTTATATATACGATACCAGCGGAGAGGCTTACCTTGACTTCACCTGCGGTATTGGCGTCACGAACACCGGTCATTGCCATCCAAAGGTCGTGGCCGCCATCCGTGAGCAGGCCGGGAATCTATTGCATGGGCAGGCTAATATCGTCTTTCATCAGCCTATGCTTCGGCTTGTAGAGGAACTTCGCACTGTCGTTCCCTCATCACATCTCGATACATTCTTTTTTTGCAACAGCGGAGCAGAGGCTGTAGAAGCTTCGCTCAAGCTGGCCCGTCATGCTACAGGCCGCCCGAATGTGATCGTGTTTCAGGGCGGCTTTCATGGGCGGACGGTCGGCACGATGTCGCTCACGACTTCCAAGACGATCTACCGGACAGGCTATCAGCCGCTCATGCCGGGGGTGTTTGTTGCTCCTTACCCTCATGTGTACCGCTACGGATGGAGCGAGGAAGAAACAACACGTTTCTGCCTCAACGAGCTTGACCTGATTCTCGGTACTCAAACTGCCCCTGCTGAAACTGCCGCTGTACTGGTCGAGCCGGTACAAGGCGAAGGGGGATACGTAGTGCCGCCGGTTGAGTTCATGAAGGGGTTGCGTGAGCTGTGCGACAGAAATGGCCTGCTCCTGATCGTGGATGAAGTACAGAGCGGGTTTGGCCGTACCGGCAAGTTCTTTGCCTGTGAGCATTTCGGCATCACCCCCGATATTATGGTGATGGCCAAAGGGATCGCTTCGGGATTGCCGCTGGCTGGTATTGCCGCCCCCCGTGAGTTGATGGAGCGCTGGATACCCGGATCACATGGCGGCACGTATGGGGGGAATGCTGTAGCCTGTGCGGCCGCAGTGGCCACCATACAAGTTTTGAGGGACGAGGGCTTGGTTGAAAATGCCGCCAAAATGGGGGATTACCTGATCAAGGGGTTGCGTGATCTCCAAGCCCGCTACCCTATCATCGGCGACGTGCGCGGTCTAGGGCTGATGATCGCAACTGAGTTTGACAAGAATGCTGAGCATCACGGCAAAGATATGGCCGTCGAAGCCCAGAAGCTTTGCCTGGAAGAGCATCTGCTTCTACTGACCTGTGGGATGTACGGCAATGTGATCCGCTGGATACCGCCGCTGATGGTCAGCAGAGAACAAATAGACAGGGCGTTGGATATTTTCGAACACGCCCTGCAACGGATAGGCAAACAGCCAAGCTGAAAGTATGAGTAAAACAGGGGGCCGCAAGCCCCCTGTCATCTCCATTCTGGTCAATTTTCTGTCAGCATATCCAAGAATTCTTCATTGGTCTCTGTGCGGCGAAGCTGATCAATCACCGCCTCCATGGCCGCCACAATATCCATCCCTGCGCCATTGGGCGGAGGCGACATCATCTGCCCCAGCATTCGCCGCATCAGCCATACCCGCTGGAGAATATCGGGGCCAAGCAGGAGTTCCTCGCGGCGTGTGCTTGAACGCTCAACATCAAAAGCGGGGAAGATGCGGCGCTCTTGCAATTTACGGGAGAGCTGTAACTCCATGTTGCCGGTTCCCTTGAACTCCTCGTAGATGACATCGTCCATGCGGGAGCCAGTATCTACGAGGCAGGTAGCGATAATGGTCAGGGAGCCGCCCTCTTCGATGTTTCGAGCCGCCCCAAAGAAACGCTTGGGCGGGTAGAGGGCGCTGGGGTCGAGGCCGCCCGACAACGTGCGCCCGCTGGGCGGCACAACAAGGTTGTAGGCGCGGGCCAAGCGGGTGATGCTGTCCATCAAGATCACCACGTCTTTCTTGCTCTCAACCAGCCGCTTGGCTCGTTCCAGTGCCATCTCGCTGACTCGTACCTGATTCACCCATGTTTCGTCGAAGGTAGAAGCGATTACCTCCGCCTCTACTGAACGATCCATGTCGGTAACTTCCTCAGGGCGTTCGCCGA
Organism: Anaerolineae bacterium; assembly: GCA_034435015.1. GTDB lineage: Bacteria > Chloroflexota > Anaerolineae > Aggregatilineales > UBA3940 > DAOTYH01. Next base: position 30,582 of record DAOTYH010000021.1, read on the forward strand.
TCAGCAACACCATGAGGTGAACATCCGGGTAATTCTGGCTGATGGCATTGGCAATCTCTTTGAGGACGGTGGTCTTGCCGGCTTTAGGCGGAGAGACGATCAGGCCGCGTTGCCCGCGTCCGATTGGCGCGATCAGGTTGATCAGACGGGTCGAGAGGATGTGAGGACTTGTCTCAAGGTCAAAGCGCCGTTCTGGGAAGATAGGGGTCAACTGCTCGAAATGGGGGCGTTGTTTAGCCTGTTCAGGGTCTAGTCCGTTGACAGCCTCAACACGCAGTAAGCCGTAGTATTTCTCCGTATCTTTGGGGGGGCGCACCTGGCCGATGACCATGTCTCCTGTGCGCAGATCGAAGCGCTTAATTTGTGTCTGGCTGACGTAAATGTCGTCTGGGCCGGGCAAGTAATGATCGGAGCGCAAAAAACCAATCCCATCCTCGATGATTTCTAATACACCCCCTCGCAACTCAAGACCCTGTTGTTCGGCCTTGTGATGGAGCAGAGACAGGATTAACTCCTGTTTCTTCTTCCGGCTGAATCCCACGATCCCGGCATCACGAGCCAAGTCGCGCAATTGAGACAGCGTCATGGCTTCCAAATCTACAATATTCATGGTCATATCATCCTACAGGGTATAAGCTTATAAATACAACCATTCAATCGCGACTGCGACTAGAAATCCCGGCTTGCCAAGTCTAGAGCAGTTACCTCTTCCTCTGTCAAGGACCAATTCAGCGCCCCGGCGTTTTCGCGGGCTTGATGAGAATTTTTGGCGCCGGGGATCGGTACAGTCCCCTTGCAGATCGTCCAGTTTAGCGCGACTTGGGCTGGCGTCTTGCCCCCGTGTCCTTCTCCGATCTCGCGAAGCAAACCAATAAGAGGCTGGATACGGGACAGAAGTGCTGAGCTATACCGTCGGCCCCGTAACCCCGGCGGAGGATTCTGCGGTGTGTACTTGCCGCTCAGCAGTCCCTGAGCAAGCGGGCTGTACGCGATCAGCGTCACTCCCAGTTTGCGGCACTCATCGAGCAGGCCGGACCGCTCCGGTCCGCGCTGGAGCAGGCTGTACTCAACTTGGTTAGACGCCAGAGGAATACCGCGTTCAGCAAGCGCCGCATAGGCGCGTTGCATCAATGCCTTTCCGTAATTTGAAACACCCACCGAGCGCACCAGCCCCGCCTCAACTGCATCTGCCAAACCTGCCATGTAGGTCTCGACCTTTACCAGTGGCATGGGCCAGTGAATCTGATAAAGACCAACTTGAGACAGGCCCAGCCGGTCAAGGCTGGCACGTAAAGCCTTGAGCACTGCCTGCCGCGTCAGCCGCCATGGGAATGGGAAGAATTTGGTAGCTACCACGACAGGGCTTCCTGATGCACGCACAAAACTACCCAGCAGTTGCTCTGAGCGGCCTTGTCCATATACCTCGGCTGTATCGAAGAAGTTAATGCCTGCTTCTAGGCTGGCCTGAAAAGCGGATTGCAGATCGGCCTCAGAGTAGTGGATGCCGTATCCCCAGAAGAAGCGTTCCCCCCAAGACCAGGTGCCGATTCCAAGAGGAGAGATAGACAGGCCCCCCCGGCCTAAGGGAACGGATTTCGCAGGTTCGGATGTCTTTTCTTCCATGCCATATCTCATGCTGACTGAATATTTTCCCTCAGAAGGTACTTTGGTAACTTATACTCCACTGCCCAGTTTCCATAAGAAGACAAGCTTGGACTGGTTGCTCGTTGGTTGCCTATAAGTAGTTTGAATGCCCACAGCGACTTGCTGGGCATTAGCAGGACAGGGCATCTCGGTTTGCAATGGATGGAGTTTTACTCTGGAACGCGTGCCTTGCTTATTCAGAGGCAACTTAGTTCGTTTTATAGCAAAGTTCGTGGAAATGTCAAAACTGTCTGGCTGATCTTTGAAGAGTATAGCATGCTGACCTGCGTGCGTCAATTCTGCGCAATGTGTCATGTCAAATGCGACTCCGCGAAGGCCTGAGCAGGGGTACGCATGCCCAGCGCCAAGTGAGGGCGCTGGTGGTGATAATAGGCGGGATAGTCATCGGCACGGCGTTGGGCTAGAGCCAGGTCACTGCTCTTGAAGGGGGTACGTCCGAACTCCTCCCGGCGCAGCGTGCCGTTAAAACACTCGATGAACGCTTGGTCGTTCTTGCGGTAAGGGCGGGCGATGACATGCTGTCTGGCGTACTGGTTAACAACCTCCAAGAACTGACCCTCGAATTCGGAGCCGCCGTCGGTTTGCAGGGTCTGAACAGGGCCGAAGCGTCTGGCCAGTTCCTCAAGGGCTGCCTTGCCGTCGGCGGAAGTCAGGCCGGGGCGCATGAGGATGAA
>DAOTYH010000022.1:0-2227 GCA_034435015.1 Anaerolineae bacterium
GGATGAATCTGGGGGGGCGGGATGGAATATCCTGTCATTTACTCCCAGCGGCGCTACGATCATTTTACTGGCGGGCAGGCCGAACGTCTCTGTCAGGAGCTGGCCATAGGATCGAGATTCCACCAGCAGTCGGTCGGCCAGCCTGCCGGCTGTCTGATCCAGCCAGTATAGCTGTCTGGCCCGAAGGTGGGCGGGAGTGTACCGGCGGCGTTCAAACACAACTGCCTGATACAGGCTGATCAGCATGTCAAACACAACAGGCCGTCCGGTCAGGCGGCCTAGTATCCATGCCAGCGGCACGAGGGTCTGGCAGAACTCAGCTACCATGATCAGGTCGCATTCGCGCCACACGCGCTGATACTGCCTGATCAGCGGGCTGATCTTGCGGACGGTAGGCCAATGGAGCGGGACATTACAAATGGCGATCTGACAGCCGGCCAGTTCCAGGCTGTCTCGCAGGAAGTTGTTGCGGGCGTAGGAAGGATCAAACGCGCCGAAATAACAGATACGCACCCACTACCTCTGCTAGGCGGATGTGGTTGAGCCGAGATGAGCACCACAGCGGTTGCAAAAAACGGCTGTAGGCGGGGAAAGTTGCCCGCACTTGGGGCAGGCTTTCGGCTGGACACTGACTAGACTACCCCCACAGGATTTGCACTGCCCTGCGCCAACGGGATTGCCTATACCGCAGAACGGGCAGGCGACCAACCGATCTTCTTCTGCCAGACCGAGCCGTGCGCCTGCACTTCGTGCATACTGATCAACAGTCTCCCATACTTGCTGGGGCAGTTGGAGAGTCTGAATATCCTCTGCTATTTCTGAAAGCTCCCCAATCAGCGAGAGGGGGTTCAGCCAGCCCTTAACGCCTGCCTGAAGCAGGTCTGCCGCCGGGCCAAGCCACTGCTGTTCCCCTATAGCCACGTCAACCGCCTCTTCATGCTGGACAATCGTGATAGTCAAAACGGGTCGGGTATCACTTCCCCAGTCGCGCTCGCGTGCGGCGATCTGGACGATCATCTGGTCATCTGTGCCAGCGGATTGGGCAGTCAGGTGGCCGGCATTGAAGCGCATCACTAGTGCCTGTGCCAGTCCGCGTGCTGTAATGGGGCCGCGATAAGTGCGTTGTTCCACCTTGTTCTTGCTCCTTAGGGGAGGTGGGTCCTGCCAAGCAGTATAGGGCGAGATCAGCTGGGAGGCAAGAAGCAGAAGATGAGCGGATTCGGTCAAAGCCGATAACTGGGTGCTGTGCCATTACTTTGCATGTCCTGCCTGCCGCCCGCGCTGTTGTTCATCCAACAGACCTTAACGATTGCATAGGCGCTTGAACTTTGACAATCCCCTCATAGGTTTAAGTACAGGCGGCGAGATATAATCAAAGCATCCGCGAGTTGTTCGCAGGAGGTAATCGGATGATTGACCGCCTAGGTGCCACACGTCTTGGTGTGTGGATGATCAAGCACATCATTGCACCTGCTCAGCGCTTACTTTATCGTGTATCGGGTGGCAGGATGTTCACATCTTCTGGCGCAGGTAGGCAGGTGTTGCTCTTGACGACGAGGGGTCGTCTCACCGGCAAGGATCGGACGACTCCTCTTTACTATCTTCGTGATGGAGATCGTATCATCATTTGCAATGTAAACCCGGGCTTCGAGCGAACAAACCCTTGGGTCATCAATCTTCGCGCATATCCGATAGCCAAGTTGCAGATTGGAACTGAGATTGCAGAGTATCACGCTCGCGAGGCTACTGAAGCTGAGAGCGAGCTTTACTGGCCGCGTTTAATAAACATCTGGCCAGCGTATAGTTCGCATTTCGAGAAGAGTCACCAGAGAGCTATATTCGTGCTAGAGCGCCGTTGAAACTGGCGAGGCATTCATCAGCCGACCCTTGCTCCCAGTATCGCTTAGCCGGCTTCCTCACCTGTGGCGTACCGATAGCCCCAACAGCATGGCCCCTTCGTTGCTCGTCAGACGGCCTGCCTCCACTGCCTCGATCACTGCCATCCGCTTCAGTTCTTTGTCACTCATTGTCACCCGCTTGTCTTCCGTAGGGTGAGATTTCACTCGTGAATTACCAGGTGGCACTTTTATTTGAGGATAACACCACTCCCCCCGGGAGTGGCTAAAAAGCTGGAGCCACAAAATCAATAAGGCAGGTAGGATAAGCAGGGAAGCGCTGTTTGTGAAGTTGGCGTTGGTTCCAGCAAAAGACGAAGAGGGAAACAGCA
>DAOTYH010000023.1:0-45671 GCA_034435015.1 Anaerolineae bacterium
GAGGACGATCAACGCCGGTAGCGCATCGGCAGATGGCTGGGAGTGAGGTTTTTGTACTCAGCGGGGAATGTCCGAAGGGTCCTGCTTAGAGGTGTGCCCCCAAGGAGATTCGAACTCCTGTTTCGGCCTTGAAAGGGCCACGTCCTAGTCCTCTAGACGATGGGGGCAGACGCGGGGGATTTTACCTCACACCCGCGATCTGTCAAAAATGGACGAACCTCACAGCTCAGGCCGCCGCGCGTGCCAGCCGGTCGCCTGCTGATATACGTGCGCCAACTGAAGCACCGTCATCTCCTCCGGCGCGACAAGCTGCAGCCCGACCGGCAGTCCGTCGTCCGTGAATCCGCACGGCACAGAGAGAGCCGGCAGGGCGCTCAGGCTGAAGGGGTACGTGAAGCGCACCAGCACCCGCGAGGCCGCCGCATTCTCAATGCCGGCGATCTCCGGCGCCGGCACAGGCGAGGCAGGAGTCACCAGCACATCTACCCGCTCCCGGAACAGCTCACGCAGAGCCTGCCGCCACTCGCGGCCAGCCTGCCGCGCCAGCGCGTAATCCACGGCGCTGTGCTTCAGCGCCGCTTCGAGCCGCTCACGCACGTCGGCGCCAAAGCGGTGCGGTTCATTAGCCAGCCGCTCCCGATGGAAGGCCGCCGCCTCGGCCCCGCTCAACAGCCGGGCCAGCGGGAACAGCTCAGCAGTCATGGGCAGGCTGATCTCCACGATCTCCATTCCCAGATCGGCCAGCCGCTCGACGGCGGCCCGTACCGCCGCCGCCACCTGATAGTTCGTCTCCAGCCAGAAGAAGTCGTCCTGCGGCACGCCGACCCGCAGACGGGCCGGCGGTCTTTCCAGCCCCTGCGTATAGCTGATGCCCCGCCTGTCCAGCACGTCGAGCATCAGGGCCACGTCCTGAGCCGTGTGAGCCATCGGCCCGACGGTATCCAGCGACCACGCCATTGGCACGACGCCCTGCGTGCTGATATGCCCCTTGCCCGGCCTGAGGCCTGTCAGCCCGCACAATGCCGCCGGCACCCGCACCGACCCGCCCGTATCCGTCCCCAGCGCGGCAGGACACAACCACGCCGCGACCGCCGCCCCAGACCCGCCGCTTGAGCCGCCGGGACTGCACTCCAGATTCCACGGGTTGCGGGCCGGCCCGTAATGGGGGTTGACGGTCGTGACGCCAATGGCAAATTCGTGCAGATGGGTCTTGCCGATGATGATTGCCCCGGCGCCGCGCAGGCGGCGTATCACGTCGGCATCGTCTGCGGCGGTATAGCCGCGCATGAAGTCACTGCCCGCCGTCGTGCGGACACCAGCCACGTCAATCAGGTCTTTGACGCCCACTGGGACACCATGCAGAGGCCCCCACTCACTGCCGCGCTGAAGGGCCTCGGCGGCATGGACAGCCTCCCGCAGGGCGCTCTCGCCCAGCACAGTCAGGAAGGCGTTCAGGCGGGGGTTCAGGCGCTCAATGCGCTCAAGGCAGACTTCCATCAGCTTGACAGGTGAGAGTTGCCCGCGCCTGATGAGAGCGGCAATCGGGGCCAGCGTCAGGCGGGTGATTTCGAACTCGTCCATCCGATCAGACCTTTCTATGGGGATGTCAGGCGGTTTCTATTGTATCCCATGCCATCTTGACTTGCCCCCTTTTCTGCCCCACAATATTGAATGACTCAGCACATCCTGCAATATTGGGGTGTGAAGCACGCCCTGCCAATCTTGACCGGTCCCCCTTGCCCTTAACAGCACCTCCTATCGAGAATAGCTCCCGGAGGGTTGAAATGCCGCGTCCAAGATTCTTATCCTTGATGCTGATCTTTCTGCTCCTATCCGCCCTAGCCTGCGCCGCGCCGGGCCTCCCCTCCCCTACGCCGACCCCCGATCTTCCCGGCATTCTGGCGGCCATGAAACCGGTGGCAAGCGGGAAGGGCGTGCCGGAGGCAACTGCATTTGATCCCAACCGCCCCGCCCCACACCGCTTTGTGATCCTAAGCCCGTCCGGTGCTCCGCATGAATGGAATGAGTCCATCCTGCCCGAATGGCTCCCCTCTTCGGTGGCCGAAACTGAGCTGGTTGTGATAGTCGGGCCGGAGCGGGAAATCGTACTCGACACCCAATCGTATATCGGCGGGCCGCCTATCACCCGCTACCGTTTTGAGGCAGATGTTGAGGTGCGCGAGGCACACAGCGGGAACATCCTTTGGATGACCACCCTGCGCGGCGCCGATCCCGGCCCCTTTCCAGAGTGGGCGCCTGTAGAGATGACCCGCTTGGAAGGCGACCGCGTGAGCTATGCCCTATTGGTAGATTTTCTCTGCCCGCGCATCTTGCCTGCATGTTCTTACGCCATTCTGCAAGGACACACGAACGTGGTGAACAGCGTGGCCTTTTCGCCGGATGGGACACTGCTGGCCTCAGGGTCAGAGGACAACACGGTACGGCTGTGGCGGGCGGCGGACGGCGCCTTGCTGTACACACTGGAGGGGCACACCGGCTGGATAACCAGCGTGGCCTTCTCGCCGGATGGGACACTGTTGGCCTCAGCATCAGGGGACGGCACGGTGAGAGTGTGGCAGGTCTCGAACGGCGCCCTCTTGAGAACGCTGGAACACGGCGCCGCCGTTGTGTTGGATACAGCCTTCTCGCCGGACGGCACACTGCTGGCCTCGGCAGGAGACGGCTTCGGGGTGTACCTCTGGCAAGTTGCCGACGGTGCTTTTCTCACCTCCCTAAGCACGCCGGGGACAAGCTGGTATAATGCGCTGAGTGTGGCCTTCTCACCTGACGGGGCGGCCTTGGCCGCAGGGTTAGAGGACGGCACGGTAGAGCTGTGGCAAGCGGCAAGTGGCACTTTACTGCACACGCTGGAGGAGCACACCAGCGGGGTGTGGAGTGTAGCCTTCTCGCCGGATGGGACATTGCTGGCCTCAGGGTCAGACGATGGCGCAGTGGTGCTGTGGCAAGTGACGGATGGCACCTTGCTGAGCATTCTGGCGAGCCACCCTGCCGGCGTCACAAGCACGGCCTTCAGCCCCGACGGGGAAACACTGGCCTACGGCCTGTTTGACGGCACTATATCGTTGCGGCAAGTCACCGACGGCTCCTTGTCGCGGAAGCTGTTGCAAATGGCCCCCGTGCGGGATATGGCTTTCTCACCGGATGGAACCATACTGGCCACAGCGGGATCGCGGGATAACTCCGTACGGCTGTGGGGTCTAGGGGAAAAGCCCATATCACTGCCGGCGCCTCCCCCGATGGCGCCCACCCTTGCTGCTGCAAACGCTCTTCCGACCCAGCCTGCGGCCACACCCGCCTTACCCATCGCCACTCCCACCCTCGCGCCCGTCCCGCCTACTGCTACATCCGCCCTGCCGTTTGGCGGAACCCCGTCCGGCCAAATCGGCATGCCGGTGCGGTGCGGCAGTCTGTTCGAGGTCTCCGTAGCAGGTCCCCCTCGCTTCGCCGAGACGATCTACGATGAGCGAGCGCAGGGCATCTTCCTCATCGTCGAACTCCAGATCACCAACCTCACAGGCGCAACATACGACACGCTGTGGGAGGAGGACTACGAGGTGCTCGGTTCTGTGAACGGGCGGGAAATGCGCTTCCCAGCCTCGTTTGGTGCATCCTTTGACCTATACTGGGACAACCAAGACAGGCCAAACTTCATCTTCTTCACCGACGATGTCCCAGCCGGCGCTCCCTCTACGACAATGGTCGCCTTTGATGTCGATCCCAGCGGAACAGGCTGGACGCTCTTGTTCCACCCGGACACTTGGGACGGCAGTTCGGATTGCAGTGTCGCTATTCTTCTGCGGTAGCGGCCAGAAGCGAGAGGTCAAATTTAACGGCTTCAGCCTGTTGACCTCTCCCAGCCCAGCCGAGGGGGGAGCAGTTGACACACTCCCCCCTCCCCCATTATAATCTAGGCAACAATCGAGAAACTGATCTTCGGGGCAGGGTGAAATCCCCGATCGGCGGTATAGCCCGCTACCCGCGATGCTCAGGCATCCGGTGGACACCGGTGAGATTCCGGGGCCGACCGTTATAGTCGGGATGGGAGAAGATCGTCCGGCACAGGCCCGGCCTGTGCGGCTCATGGTGCGTTGGCGCCCCGAAGTCGAACCATCGGCTTCGGGGTTTTATTGTAAGGCAGTCTGCCGGCGTGCCTGTCTTCTGCCTGCCTGCCCCCCATTCTAGGTAGGCGTCCATGCAGATCGATCTAGCTCAAGCTGTCAAACAACCCTCTACGATGCCCGCCGCCGCAGGCCGGCCCTTGACGGCGGCACGCTGGATACGCCGTCTGTTGCCCGTGCTGACCTTTGCGCTCTTTCTCGCGGGCTGGGAATTGCTGGTACGGCTGGGTAACTACCCCGCCTTCATCCTGCCCTCACCGGGGCGTGTGGCCTCCCGGTTTGTGACGGTTGCGCTGGATGGGAGTCTATGGCATCATCTGGCTGTCACGCTGGCTGAGGTGCTGGGCGGGCTGGCGCTGGGTGTGTCTGTGGCGGCGGTGCTGGGCTACGCGCTGGCCAAGTCCGTGACCATTGAACGGGCGCTCTCGCCGTATCTGGTGGCCTCACAGGCCATCCCCATTGTCGCCATTGCGCCCCTGCTGGTGATCTGGTTCGGGACGGGGCTGACCAGCAAGATACTGATCAGTGCCTTGATCGTGTTCTTCCCGATCCTTGTCAACACCATCGCAGGCATCCGGGGCGTCCCTGCTGATCTGCGCTGTCTGATGCGCTCTCTGCAAGCCAGCCCATGGCAGACCTTCACCAAGCTCGATGTGCCTGCCGCCCTGCCGGTTCTGATGGCCGGCCTGAAGGTCGGTGCAACGCTCTCGGTCATCGGCGCGGTAGTCGGCGAGATGGCCGGCGCCGATGCGGGCTTGGGCTTCATGATCAACCTGGCGGACGGGCAGTACGACACCGCCCGTGTATTCGTCGGTGTCTTCATGCTGATCGTGCTGGCGCTGGCGCTCTATGGGGCGGTGAGCCTGGCTGAGCGCCGTCTGCTGGCATGGCGGAAGCAGTAAGACACCATTCATCAACATCTTACGACCGGTCACAGGAATCTCTCATGTACCCCTTCCAGAACCGCAAGTTGTGGGCGCTGACCTTCGCCCACTTCACCGTAGATTTGTTTGCCGGCTCCGTTCCCCTTGTGCTGGCTGTGCAGGCCGCCCCCCTTTCGCTGACTCAGCCGCAGGTCGGGTTGATCGCGCTGGCCTTCAGCCTCGCTACCTCGCTGGCTCAGCCGCTGTTCGGCCTGCTCGCCGACCGGAAGCATGCCCCTCTGCTGGCCTTTGCCGGTGTCATGTGGCAGGCCGTCTTCATCGGGCTGTCCGGTTTTGCCGGGCGCTTCGAGACCCTGCTGGCGCTGGTAGCGGTAGGCGGACTCGGCTCGGCGGCCTTTCATCCGCCCGGAGCGGGCAGTGTGCCGCGCGTCTCCCCCAGCCGGCAGAGGGGCGCCTCGATGGCCCTCTTTCTGCTGGGCGGCAACGGCGGCTATGCCCTTGGGCCGCTGATCGCCGGCCTGTTCTTCAACCGGCTCGGCCCGACCGGCACCCTGCCCCTGACGCTGGGCGCAGTGGCCGTCTCGCCTGTGCTGTTCATCCTGCTCAACCGCCTGCGGCATCTGTTTGACGCCCCGCTGGAAGCGTCCGCCGCCCCCGCCCAGCCTGAGACAGGTCAAGGCAAAACCAATGGGAGCGGCATCTCAGCGGCTGGCATCGCCTCGCTGGGACTGCTGATCATGTTCCGGGCATGGACCAGCCAGAGCCTGAGCACCTACCTGCCGCAGTATTTCGTACAGGAGGGGATGGACGTGCTTTACGCCGGTCAGGTTTCAACGGCCCTCCTGCTGGCCGCCGCGCTGGGCGGATTCGTGGCCGGCAGTCTGTCTGACCGGCTTGGCAGGCATCGGGTCATCATCGTCAGCCTTCTGCTGGCCGCCCCGCTGGCCTTCGTGCTGATGCGCGTCAGCGGGGTGTGGATTTTCGTGGCGGCGGTTGCGCTGGGGTTCTGCCTGAACGCCTCCCTGCCGCTGACGCTCCTGATCGGGCAGGAGATCGTCCCCGACCGCCCCGGCATCATGACCGGCCTGACGCTCGGCTTTACCTTCGTGGCGGGGGGGCTGGGGACGCTCGTAACAGGCATTGTGGCTGAGCAGGCAGGGCTGAGAACGGTCTTAAGCTGGTTGCCGCTCCTGCCGCTGGTGGCTGAAGTGGCGGCCCTTGCCCTAGCCGGCGTGCACAACAGACGAGTCCACATCACCGAGGCCGCACCGGGGGTCTAAAGAGAACACATTGCTGGATATGTATGGAGGTTATTCTATGCGCTGTTCCCCTCTGCTCAAGTTGATCCTTCCCGTTCTTCTCATTGCGCTGAGCGTGACAGCCTGCGGGGGCGCCGGCCCTGCCGCCGTGCCGGGCCAGCCGGTGGACGTCCGCTTGTCGCTGGGCTACATCCCGAACGTGCAGTTTGCCCCCTACTACGTCGGGATTGATCGGGGTTTCTTTGCCGCCCAAGGCCTCAACGTGACCATCGAGCATCGCCAGGAAACCGACGGCGCCAAGCTGGTCGCTACCGGCGAAATCCCGTTTGCCGTCATCAGCGGCGAGCAGGTCCTGCTGGGCCGCCAGCAGGGACTGCCGCTGGTGTATGTCTTCGAATGGTTTCAGCACTACCCGGTCGGGATTGCCTCCCGGCAGGAGTTAGGGATCACCACCCCTGCCGATCTGGCCGGCCACAGCGTCGGGACGCCGGTTAAGGAGGGCGCCAGCTACATCGGGCTGGAGGCTCTGCTGGCCTCTGCCGGCCTGACGGATGCCGACATCAACCTGCAAACCACCGGCTATGCGCAGGTGGACACGCTGGCCAGCGGCACGGTAGATGCCGTCGTGATCTACGTCAACAACGAGCCGGTCCAGCTCGAAGCGCAGGGCATCCCCATCAACCTGATCCGCGTGTCGGACTATACCGATCTGGTCAGCAACGGGCTGGTCACCAGCGAGCAGACGCTCGCCCGCAACCCGGCGCTGGTCCGGGCAATGGTGGTCGCACTGGCCGAAAGTCTCCAGTACACCATCGAACATCCCGACGAGGCATTCGAGATCAGCAAGCGCTTCGTCGAAGGGCTGGGCGGCGACCCCGACACGGAGGCCGTCCAGCGCGAAATCCTCGACCGCTCCATCGAGCTGTGGCGGGCGGATCGGGTCGGCCTGAGCAACATGGCTTCATGGGAGCAGATGCAGGCCGTCCTGCTCGATATGGGCCTGCTGGAACAGCCCCTAGACTTGGAAGAAGTATTCACCAATGAATTCGTACCCTGACATCATGGCCCCTGCGGCGCTCGGCACACTGGCCGCCCGCCATATTTCGCACGTCTACCAGACGGACAGCGGCCCTCTGCCGGCCCTGCATGAGGTCAGCTTTGAGCTGGATCGCAACGAGTTTGTGTGCCTGATCGGCCCGTCCGGCTGTGGCAAAAGCACCCTTCTGCACATCCTGGCCGGTCTGCTCACGCCGACCAGCGGGGTGGTTACGCTCAACGGCGAGGCCATTGACGGGCCGAAGCGCCGAATCGGGTATGTGTTTCAACAGGCCAACCTGATGCCCTGGCGGACGGTGCTGGATAACATCGCCCTGCCGCTGGAACTGGCCGGCGTCAGCCGGCGCGAACGGGAGTCAGCCGCCCGCGAACTGATCGGGCTGGTGGGGCTGGAAGGCTTCGAGGAAGCCTACCCTGCCGGCCTGTCCGGCGGGATGGCCCAGCGGGTCGCCATCGCCCGCGCCCTGATCGCTCAGCCGGAGGTGCTTCTGCTGGATGAGCCGTTCGGGGCGCTGGATGCCCTGACGCGCGACCAGTTGGGCGAGGAGTTACTGCGCATCTGGCAGGCACGCCACAGCACGGTGCTGATGGTCACCCACAGCATCAGCGAGGCCATCCTGCTGGCCGACCACATTCTGGTCATGAGTCCCCGCCCCGGCCACATCGAGGCTGTCTTTGAGGTAGCCCTGCCCCGTCCGCGCACGCTGGCCATGCTCCACAGCCCGTATGCCGGCTCGCTGGCCGGCGCGATCCGGGCCGCCATACGGGCCAGATAGGCAGACCGCGCGGGGAGCGAAGGGGAAGTGCAAAGGAGGATTCATCCGGGCTTGGGTTGTTGACGACATCTCCGATCTCGCGTATAATTCAAAACCAGAGGGCGGTTAGCTCAGTAGGCTAGAGCGCGTCGTTGACATCGACGAGGTCATAGGTTCGAGCCCTGTACCGCCCACTGGATGAGTCAGCGCCGACTGGTAGCAAAACAGGTCGGCGCTTTGTTTTTCACCCTGAGAAACGACTTCCTTGCTTGGAAGGAGGGGTTGTGAGAGTTCTCGTCACCGGCGGGGCCGGTTATATCGGTTCAGCGACGGCGGCCTACCTGCTGGCCGCCGGCCATGAGGTGATCGTGTATGACAGCCTGATACGCGGCTTTCGTGCCGCCGTGCCGGAGGGGGCGGTCTTTGTGCAGGGCGACATAGGCGACCCCGCCGCCTTGTCAGCCGCCTTCAAGGCATACCGCCCGGAGGCCGTCATGCACTTTGCCGCCTTCATTGAGGCAGGCGAATCCATGACCAGGCCGGGCATGTTCTTCCGCAACAACGTTGCCCATTCGCTCAACCTGCTGGAGGTGATGATCGAAAACGGCGTCAAGCGGATCGTGTTTTCCTCCTCAGCGGCGGTCTACGCCAGCAAGGACGCCCTCCTCGAAGAGGAAGACCCGCTCGGCCCCAGCAGTGCTTACGGCGAGACCAAGCTGATGATCGAACGGATGCTGTACTGGTATCATCAGGTTCATCAGGTGCGCTACTGCGCGTTACGGTATTTCAATGCCTGCGGGGCCATGCTCGATCAGAACGGCCAGCCGTTGCGCGGCGAGGCGCACCGCCCCGAATCGCACTTGATCCCGCTGATGCTTCAGGTCCCGCTGGGTCAGCGCGAGGCGCTCTACCTGTTTGGCACAGACTACCCCACGCCGGACGGAACATGCATCCGGGACTATATCCACATCGAGGACCTCGCCTCTGCCCATGTGCTGGCGCTCGACGCGCTGGACGAGCGCGAAGTTATGATCTATAACGTGGGCAACGGACGCGGCTACAGCAACCGCGAGGTGATCGAGACGGGGCGGGCTGTCACAGGCCATCCTATCCCGGTGATCGAGTCCCCCCGCCGCCCCGGCGATGCGCCCCGTCTGGTCGCCAGCGCCCGCAAGATCAGCCAGGAGCTGGGCTGGAAGCCCCGTTTCACCGATCTCAAAGACATCATCGCCTCAGCGTGGGCATGGCATCGGACACATCCGCACGGCTATCAGACAGCGGGCCGGGCAGAAGGCACGCCCTCCTGATGCCGCAGGGAGAGAGGGATGCACATCGCGCTGAACGCTTGGTTCTGGAATCGCCCCGACACCGGCAGCGGGCAGTACATCCGCAACCTGACAGAGGGGATCATCTCGGTTGCGCCGCAGACGCGGATCACGCTTATCGCGCCGCAGGGATGGATGATTGATGCGCCGCCTGCCGTCTCGGTGCGCTATGTCCCCCTGCGGGGACGGGGACAGTGGGCTAAGCTGGATTTCGAACAGCGGGGCTTTCCGCGGGCGGCAGGCGAGGCCGGCGCCGACCTCGCCCATGTGCCGTACTGGGCTGTCCCCCTCGCAAGCCCTGTGCCGGTCGTGGTGACCATCCATGATCTGATCCCCCTGCTTCTGCCGGCCTATCGGGGCAGTATCCTTGCCCGCCTGTACACCGCGCTGTCAGCGGCCTCAGCGCGGGGGGCCGCCGCCGTGATCACCGACTCGGAGGCCTCGCGGCAGGACGTTCTGAGGCATCTGGGCTTGCCGCCGGAACGGGTGTATGCCCTTCCGCTGGCCGCCGGCCATGAGTACAGCCCTCATCCGGCAGGGCCGGCAGACGAGGCCGTCCGGCGCAAGTACGGCCTGCCAGCCGATTACGTGCTCTATCTGGGCGGATATGACATCCGCAAAAACATTGAGACCCTGCTGTGTGCCTTTACCTACGTGCGCGAGGGGACAGACATCCCGCTGGTGCTGGGAGGCCGCCTGCCGGAGCGCATCACACCGCGTTTTGCGGATGTGCGCACCCTGATTGATAAATACCAGCTCGGCGGGAATGTCCAGTTGATCGGCTGGGTGGACGAGGCCGACAAGCCGGCGCTGTACCGCATGGCCTCCTGTTTTGTGTTCCCCTCACGTTACGAAGGGTTTGGACTGCCGGTCTTGGAGGCGATGGCCTGCGGGACACCGGTCGTAGCCGTCAACACCTCGTCACTGCCGGAGGTGGTCGGCGGGGCGGGCTTCCTGGTCGAGCCGGACGATGCACGCGGCATGGCGGGGGCTGTCTTGGCCGTTCTGGTACAGCCGGAGGTGGCCGGCGACCTTCGGCAGAAGGGGCTGGCCCGCGCGGCAGGTTTTAGCTGGGAGCGCACCGCCCGTCAAGCCGTCGCCGTCTACGAGCGGGCGATGTCGTAACCGGCGAACAAGCGCGGGATGATCACCTGCGCCTCAGGCGCGATCTCGCGGACCCGCCGTTCGAAGGCGGACAGGTCAATCCGCTTCAGCGAGGGGATGATTCCCTTGGGCGGCTTGTACATCGGAACAAGAGGCGATGACAGGGGCCGGAACATGTCGTCCCAGTGATTGGGCATGACAAGGCGCGGCCTGACCCCCTCCAGAATGACGCCCAGTTGATCACGGCTGGCATCCGCCCCGACCAGCAGAACGTCCGCCTCAACGGACGGTTCGGCGTCAATCCCGCTGGCGATCAGCACGCGCGTCTCTTCGGCGCAGATGCGGAACGTAAACAGGTGATCAAAGCGGTAATCGCGGGCACGCAGGGGCGGCTTGAGGCGCGGGCGCAGAGGCTTCTGATACGGGATATGCCCGAAGATCACGCGGTGGCGGGAGGGGTACACCTCGACCTCGAAACCGCCCAGCGCCAGCCGATCCCCCGCAGTGATAGCGGTCACCTGATGGGGCGGCACACCCTGCAGGGCCAGCAATTGGCACGCCTGCGGCGAGGCATACACCTGTGCGCCGGTCAGGCGGGCTGTCTCCGGCACGTCCATCAGATGGTCATAGTGGGCATGAGTCACCAGCACCCAGCCGGCAGGCGGAGTGTACGTCTCAACCAGCGCCCGATCCGAGACGGCATAGCCTGCCAGCATCCGCCCCAGCGGCAGGCGCGTGAAGTAGGGATCAACCAGCAGGCTGGAATGAGCGGTGCGAAAATGCCAGCCTGCCGTGCCGAGATAACGGAGTTCTACTGCTGAGCCTCCCCCTTAGCCCTCCGGCGGGCAGATCACAGGCCAAAACGCCCCCAAAACCCGCCTGTGCCGAAAACCTGAAAGTTCCTGACAGTTCCGCTTTAGTATGATTGTACCCATGCAGTCTAATCCAGCGACAGATCATCCCAAACGCCCTGCCTTCGTAACGTGGCTGGCAGTAGCGGTGTTTCTGCTAGGGACAGCCAATCTGGGAGGGGTATATGCAGGCATCAGCCGCTGGGCGGTGTTTGCACCCCTGAACCTGACGCTCCCGTTGTGGGTTCTGATCAGTATCAGAGGGGTGTGGGGGCTGGGCTGGATCGTGATGGCCGTCGGGCTGTGGAGGCTGGCCGGCTGGGCACGGCGGGCTGTGCTGATCGCCTTCCCGCTGTATGAGGCGGTCATGATCGGGTTGCAGGTCCTGACCGCCCAGGGAGGTTACGAACGCGCACGACTGCCTTTTGCGGCGGGGCTGGCAGTGGCGCTGACCGCCGCGGTGATATATGGACTGACGAGGGCACACATCCGAGAGGCATTCGAAACCCAACACAGAGGGAAAAAAGGACTATGAGTGCAGACCCTAAGATCGAGCAGTTGCGGGCGTTAAAGGAACGCGCCCGGCAGGGCGGCGGCCCCGAACGCATCCAGAAACAGCGCGAACAGGGCAAGATGACCGCCCGTGAACGGCTGGAAGTCCTGCTGGACACGGGCAGTTTCCATGAGCTGGACGCCTTTGTCATCCAGCGCGAGCGCAACTTCGGCATGGATCAACCGGACAAGCAGATTCTCGGCGACAGCGTCGTAACGGGCTGGGGGACGATCAACGGGCGGCTGGTGTACGTCTTCTCGCAGGATTTCACCGTCTTTGGCGGCAGTCTGTCAGAGGTGCATGCTGAGAAAATCTGCAAGATCATGGATATGGCCATGAAGACCGGCGCCCCCGTGATCGGCATCAACGACTCAGGCGGGGCGCGGATACAGGAAGGCGTTGTCTCGCTGGGGGGCTATGCCGAAATCTTCCTGCGCAACACGCTCGCGTCGGGGGTGATCCCGCAAATCTCGGCTATCATGGGGCCGTGCGCCGGCGGAGCGGTCTATTCGCCGGCGCTGACCGACTTTATCTTCATGGTCAAAAACACCAGCCATATGTTTGTCACCGGCCCGGACGTCATCAAGGCGGTCACCCACGAGGAGGTCACCTTTGAGGAACTAGGCGGCGCCATGACGCACAGCTCGATCTCCGGCGTCAGCCATGTGGCGGCAGAGAGCGAGGCGGACTGCCTGGCCCTGATCCGGCAACTGCTTGCCTACCTGCCCCAGAACAATCTGGAGGACCCGCCCTACGAGCCGAACGGGGACGACCCCCTGCGCATGGACGAGCGGCTCGACACCCTCGTGCCGGACAACCCCACCAAGCCCTACGACATCAAAGAGGCCATCCGTATGGTGGTGGACTTAGGGCACTTCTACGAGATTCATGAGCATTACGCCCAGAACATCGTGGTAGGGTTCGCCCGTTTGGGAGGCTATTCAGTAGGGATCGTGGCCAACCAGCCTGCCGTGCTGGCCGGTGTGTTGGACATCGCCGCCTCCGAGAAGGCGGCACGGTTTGTGCGCTTCTGCGATTGCTTCAACATCCCCATCATCACCTTTGTAGATGTGCCCGGCTTTATGCCCGGCGTGGCACAGGAACACGGAGGGATTATCCGGGCGGGGGCCAAGTTGCTGTACGCCTACTGCGAGGCGACCGTGCCCAAGCTGACCGTGATCACGCGCAAGGCCTACGGGGGAGCCTACGACGTGATGAGCAGTAAGCACATCCGGGGCGACCTCAACCTGGCGTGGCCAAGCGCCGAGATCGCTGTGATGGGGCCGGACGGGGCGGTCAACATCATCTTCCGCCGCGAACTGGCGGAGTCCGAGGACCCGGTTGCCCGCAAAGCCGAGCTGGTAGCCGAATACCGCGAACGGTTCGCCAACCCCTACATCGCGGCAGGACGGGGTTACGTGGATGATGTGATCGAGCCGCGGGAAACACGCCCGCGCCTGATCAACGCGCTGGAGGTATTCCGCAACAAGCGGGATACCAACCCGCCCAAGAAGCACGGGAATATCCCTCTGTAGGACGGGAAGAGGCGATGAGCGAGCAATCTATCCCAACCTTATTCCGAAAGGTCCTGATCGCCAATCGGGGCGAGATCGCGGTGCGCATCCTGCGGGCCTGCCGTGAGCTGGGGCTGGAGACAGTGGCGGTCTACTCAGATGTGGACCGCAGTGCGATGCACGTCCGCTATGCCACTGAAGCCTACCACATCGGGCCGCCGGCGCCGCGGGACAGCTACCTGCGTATTGATCGAATCATCGAGGCGGCCAAGCGCTCCGGTGCAGATGCCATCCATCCGGGCTACGGCTTTCTGGCTGAGCGGCCCGATTTCGCCGAGGCCTGCGCGGAAGAAGGGATCGCCTTCATTGGGCCGCCGGCAACCGCCATCGGCGCGATGGGCGACAAGGTGACCGCCCGCAAGACGGTCGAGCGGGCGGGCGTCCCGATTGTGCCGGGCACGGAGCTGGACCTGCGCAACGAAGAACTGATCATGGCGGCGCACTTTGTGGGCTTCCCTCTGCTGATCAAGGCCACAGCGGGTGGAGGCGGCAAGGGCATGCGGCGCGTGGATCGTGCGGAGGACTTCGAGGACGCCCTGCACAGCGCCCGCCGCGAAGCGGAAGCGGCCTTTGGGGACGGGGCGGTCTATCTGGAAAAGCTGATCGAGGGGGCACGGCACATCGAAATCCAGATTCTGGCCGACAGTCACGGCAACGTGATCCATCTGGGGGAGCGCGAATGCTCGATCCAGCGGCGGCATCAGAAGCTGTTGGAGGAAGCCCCTTCTCCTTTTGTGGATGAAGACCTGCGCCGGCGCATGGGGGAGATCGCCGTGCGGGCCGCACAGTCCATCAACTACGTCAACGCCGGCACGGTTGAGTTTCTGGTGGACAAAGACCGTAACGTCTACTTTCTGGAGATGAACACCCGCTTGCAGGTCGAGCATCCCGTCACCGAGCTGGTGACCAACATTGACATCGTCAAGGAGCAGATTCGCATCGCACGCGGGCGCCGGCTGAGCCGGACGCAGGAAGAAGTGCAGTTCAACGGCGCGGCCATCGAATGCCGCATCAACGCCGAAGACCCGTACAACGGCTTCCTGCCCTCAACCGGAACGATCACCGCATTGACACTGCCCAGCGGCCCCGGCGTGCGGGTTGATTCGGGGTTCACAGTGGGCGATCAGATCACACCATACTACGATTCGTTGATCAGCAAGCTGATCTGCTGGGGCGAGACACGTGGTGCGGCACTTCTGCGGATGCGCCGCGCCTTGGAGGAATATCGCATCATGGGCGTCAAGACCAACATCCCTTTCCATCAAAACCTGCTGGACAGTACCCGCTTCATCGGCGGGCAGATTGATACCACCTTCGTTGAGGAACGCTTCTCAATGGAGGAAGACCAGGACCTCAGGCCGGAGATCGCGGCGATCTTTGCCACGCTGGTTGCCCATCAGGCGCGCCTCCATGCCGCTCAGATCGTAGGGCGCAACCAACGCGACGTGAGCAACTGGAAGATCGCCGGACGCCTTGAGCGGATGAGACGCTATTAGGCAGGGCAGGCCGGCATGAAATACGAAGTCACGGTTAACGGGAAGGTCTTCCAAGTTGAGATCAACCGCGAGGGGCAGGTCGTGCTGGACGGCCAGATCGTGGCGGCGGACTTCAGCCAGATCGGCTCCGGCTTGTACTCCCTGTTGGTCAATAATGAGTCATTTGAGGCGCTGGTAGAAGGCCAAAACGGGAACTGGCGGGTGCTGTTGATGGGCGACCTGTACGAGGTGCAGGTGGCGGACGAACGCGATCAGATGATACGGGCACGCTCAACCCTGAGCGTGCCCGCCGCCGGCGAGCTGGCCATCAAAGCGCCTCTGCCGGGCCTGATCGTCGAGGTGCCTGTCGCGGCGGGGCAGGCCGTCACGAAGGGAGACAAGCTGGTGATCCTTGAGTCGATGAAGATGGAGAATGAACTCCGCGCTCCTCGTGACGGCAAGGTAGAACGGATCAACGTCCGGGCAGGCGAGAGCGTTGAGCAGGGGCAAACGCTGGTAGTGATCGTCTAGCCGGCGGAAGCGGCGCGGAAGTAGCCGCAGTAGTCCCGCAGGATGCACGCCCCGCAGGCCGGCTTGCGGGCATGGCAGACCTGCCGCCCGTGCTGAATCACCTGAAGGTGGAAGGCATAGTAATCTTCCGGGGGGACGATCCGCTCCAGCTCAAGGTGAGCCTGCTCGGCGGTGGTCTGGCCGCCGATCAGCCCCAGCCGGCGGGTGACACGGTGAACGTGGGTGTCCACCGGGAAGGCAGGCCGGCCCAGCGAGAACAGCAGGATGATCGCGGCAGTCTTTGGGCCGACGCCGTTGATCGCCGTGAGCCACTGCTTGGCTTCTTCAAGCGGCATATCCCGCAGATGATCAAGGGTGATACGCCCCTGGCTCTCGGTCAGGCAGCGCAGGGCCGCCTGAATGCGCGGCCCCTTCTGATTGGCCAGCCCCGCCGGTCGGATGGCCGCGATCACCGCCTGCGGGTCGGCATCGCGCACCGCCTCCCACGTCGGGAAGCGGGCCTTGAGCGCCTCGAAAGCCCGATCCCGGTTGGTGTCAGAGGTATTCTGCGAGAGGATGGTGTTGACCAGCTCATCCACCGGCGGGAGGTGCGGGCGCCAGTCCGGGTAGCCGTACTCCTCTGTCAGGGCGGCGGCAATGAGCGCGTACTTCTGCTTGAGCGAATCCAAATTTGTGTCGGCCAATGCCAGCCCCCCCTACATGACGATAATGGGGGTGGCGGCTTCACCCTCTTCCGTCCAGCGGTAGTCATCCTCATAGCCCACGATGGGCTGGGTCCAGCGGTAAATCCACTTGGCCGCGTCAGGCGTCACGTTGATACAGCCATGACTGCGGGGACGGCCAAAGTTGTTATGCCAGTAAGCCCCATGGATGGCGGCGCCGGTGAAGGTGAAATAGGTGATCCACGGCACGCCGTTGACATCGTAGGGCAGGCCGATGTCGTGTCCGCCGCGCATCCGTCGGGAGGGACGCTTGCGCTGAACCTTGTATTCGCCGTAGGGAGTGCTGAAGTCATGCTCGATCCCCTGGTCATCGCTGAAGCTGCTGCCGGAGGCGATACGGGTCTGAAAGACCGGACTGCCGTTTTCGTAACAGATGATGGTCTGCTCCTCAAGCCGAATCTCGATCCGCTTATCCTGAACATCGGGGGAGATGGGGGCGAACTCCTCCGGCAGGATGCGCCGCACATGGCGGGCCTGCACCCATGCCTGACGATGCGGCTCAATGTCATCGTAGAGACGGTACCACGCCCGCCCCTCTTCATCGTCAGCCCGCTCGACGACGCGGTGAACCTGCCCCCAGAAGCCCATGTACCACGAATAGTCATAGCGGCGGCTGTGCAGGGAAGGGCGGAAGTGCTGGTAGCTGATCGGCACGCTGATCTCCCCCCACCAGCCGTCGCCGGTCACGTCCTCCGGCTGTTGGAATATTTCCTGACAGGGCACGACATAAGCCGAGTGGACATAGCCCTCGTTGGTCTCAAACCAGATCGGACTCCACGCACGGCTGTCGTACCGCTCGCCGCGCACCCCGCGATAGATGGGCATCACATAACCATGGTATACCGTGCGGATCGAGTCGGCGTCCGGTGAGGGCGCTTTGAAAATGCGAATCCAGCTTGCCCCCTGAACACGACCCAGCAGGGGCGGGTTGCCATATACTTCATTGTAGGAAAGCGTCTCGTCGGTGAAGTCAATGCCGCTCTGACGCAGTCCGCCCGCCAGCGCCCGTCCGGCGCTCAACGAGGCCACAGCGGCTGTGCCGAGTCCTGCCGCCTTCAGGAAATGACGTCTTGACAGGGATGGTGACATAACGGGTTTACCTGTACACTCCATTTTCTGAGCGTTGATGTGACATGGTCGGGATTATAGCAAATGGAATCTGCGCTGGCATCTGTTTTGCCAGAAGCAGAGAGTCCGGAAGCGGGTGATGCGTCAAGGATGCCGTCAGATTGGGAGCGTGCGTCTTGTCGGGGGTATCCTTTTCTGCTAGACTAGCCGTGAGACCGGCGTCAATAACACAGAATGGCTGTCTGATCATGGCCCAAAGAATCCTGATCGTGGATGACGACCCCCGCGCCCTTGAGCTGATCGGGTTGATCCTGTCTGGGCAGGGCTATGAGGTCAGGCAGGCCGGGAACGGGATGGCGGCATTGGAGCAGGCGAGGGCGGGTCTGCCTGATCTGATCATCCTCGATGTCATGATGCCGGACATGGACGGCTTCGAGGTGACGCGCCGGCTTCGCGCCGACCCTCAGACGGCGCACATCCCGATTGTGATGTTTACCGCCAAGACCATGGTGGATGACAAGGTGACCGGTTTTGAGGCAGGAGCAGATGATTACCTGAGCAAGCCCGTCCACCCAGCCGAGCTGGTGGCACGGGTGAAGGCAGTGCTGGCAAGAGGACGACAGGGCGGGTAAGCCGCCCCTATTCCCCGACAGCCCGATGGGTATATTGTGCGTGTCGTACTGGGAAGGCGGCATCTCATGGCAGAGTCTGACACCAAGAGAGATGGGATCATCACAGCGGAGCAGTATGCCCGAACCCTCGCACGCTACGAGCGGCTCATGGAGATCAGCCGTACCCTGACCTCCACGCTTGACCTTGACAGGCTGTTGGAGCAAATCGTGCTGGCCGCCACCGACCTGACCAATACTGAGGTGGCCTCCATCCTGTTGATGAGCCGCGCCGGCACGCTCCGTTTTGAGGCCGCTATAGATGTGACCGGCTTTTCGCTGGCCTCGATTGAAGTCCCGCTGGAGGGAAGCATTGCCGGCTGGGTGGTCACCCACAGCGAGCCGCTGGTGATCGCCGACGTCAGGAATGAGCCGCGCTGGTCGTCCAAAGTGGACGACGCCAGCAAGTTTCAGACGCGCAACATGCTGGCCGTCCCCATGCGCACCCACAACAAGACCATCGGCTGTCTGGAAGCGGTCAACAAGAAAGACGGAAGCTTCACTGATGAGGACGTGTACACCCTGACTACGCTGGCCGCTCAGGCGGCGGTGGCCATTGAGAACGCCCGTCTGTTCGAGCAGAGCGACCTGATCGCTGAGATGGTCCACGAACTGCGTACCCCTCTGGCGGCCATCAAGGCGACTACCCATATCCTGATGCGGCCCGAACTCAGCGAAGAGCGCCGCTTGCAGATGATTCAAACCATCTCTCAGGAAACTGACCGCCTGACGCGCATGACAACCGAGTTCCTTGACCTTGCCCGCCTTGAGTCAGGACGGACGAGGCTGGCCCATAAACCGGTTGATGTAGCCGCCCTGATCCACGACGCAGTGGAGATGGTCAAAGAACAAGCAGGCACACGTCACGTCATCCTCCATGTTCAGATCAAGCCGCGCGAACTGCCTGCCATTCAGGGCGATGCGGAAAAACTCAAACAAGTACTCCTTAACCTGCTGACCAATGCCATCAAGTACAACCGCGAGAACGGCGAGGTATGGGTCAAGGCGGTACTGCGGGATCAGCAGATCGAGGTGTCGGTTCGGGATACCGGGCTGGGCATCTCGCCGGAAAATCTGTCCCACATCTTTGAGAAGTTCTACCGCGTGGCCGACACCGAAGGGTACACCCAAGGGACAGGCTTAGGGCTGGCCATTGCCAAGCGCATCGTTGAAGGACACGGCGGAGATATTCGGGTGGAGAGCGAGCAGGGCAAAGGAACTACCTTCACCTTTACCCTGCCCGTCCCCCAAACGGCAGTCTCATCAGGCTGAGGGAATGTGACCCCATGCGGCCCCGACGGCCTGCCTTGACAGCCGCCCTGATCGCGGCGCTGGGGGTCGCCCTTCCGGCATGCGCCCCCGCACAGCCTCCCCCGCCGGCAGAGGGCCTGCCTGCCGGCAGTTACTACGTCTCTGTGAACGGCAGTGACGACTATGACGGCAGTGAAGCCGCCCCATGGCGGCACATCCAGTATGCGGTAGATCGGGCAGAGGCGGGCAGTACCATCTACGTCATGGACGGGATATATCACGAGGCGGTCACCTTTCACCGCTCCGGCTCTGCCGAGGCGGGTTATCTCACCCTGCAAAATTACCCCGGCCATCACCCCACCCTTGACGGAACAGGTTTGCCCGTCGAGGGCGAGGCAGGGCTGGTCGTCATAGAGGACGGGGCATACATCCGGCTGAGCGGTTTTGAGATTCGCAACCTCAACGCCGGCGGCAACCCGGACGCCTTCCCGGCGGGCATCTGGATCAGGGGGCGCGGCGATCATCTTGAAATCCTCAACAACGTCATCCACCACATCGAGAACCGTTGCAGTCAGTGCGGCGCTCATGGGATCGCGGTCTATGGCCGTGATCCGGAGGCGTCCATTCACGATCTGCTCATTGACGGGAACGAACTAAGGGACTGCCAGTTGGGCTGGAGCGAAGCGCTGGCGCTGAACGGGAACGTCGAAGCGTTTGTCATCTCCAACAACGTGATTCATGATCACGACAACATTGGGGTTGACCTGATCGGCTACGAGGGCGAGAACCCTGACCCGGCGCTCGACCGCGCCCGCAACGGGGTTGTGGCCGGCAACCTGATCTACCGCGTCAGCACAGCGGACAATCCAGCCTACGGCGGTGAACGGAGCGCCGCCGGCATCTACGTAGACGGCGGCACGCAGATCACCATTGAACGGAATATCATCCATGATGCCGACATCGGGATCGAGCTGGCCAGCGAGCACGCCGGCAGAAGCACCGATCATATCATCGTCCGCAATAATTTTGTGTACAACAACACGCAGGCAGGACTCGCGCTGGGGGGGTACGACTCCGGGCGCGGCAGTACCGAGTATTGTGTGATCGTCCACAATACCTTCTATGCCAACACCTCGCCGCAGGGATGGGGTGCTGAACTGTACCTCCAATTTGATACCCGCCGCAATGTGATCCGGAATAACATCTTCTACGCCGGCGGGACGGCGCGTTTCATCGGGAGCTGGAGTCCTGTCATGGCCGGCAACGTGGTAGACAGCAACCTGTACTTTCCGGCTGACGGCGTCTGGAGCTGGAAGGGTATCACCTATTCTTCCTTCGGCCATTACCGGCAGGATACCGGCAACGACCTCTCCAGCCTGATCGGCCTCGACCCTCTGTTCCTTAGCACCGCCGCGCCCGACCTGCACCTGCAGGCGGATTCGCCGGCCATTGATCAGGGGGAAAGCATGGATCAGGCCGGCCTGCTGGACATAGACGGCCAGCCGCGCCGGCAGGGTTCGGCGGTTGATCTGGGCGCAGATGAGGTCCGCTGAGTATATATAAAAAAACACCCGTCTTTAAAAAGTTATATTTGACTCTAATCCGCGCGTCAGCTAGAATGAAAATATCGTTTTCCTTGTAAGCGTGTCTAGCAGAACGAGGTGTCACGTGCAGATGGCAGGGGCGGTCATGCAACGTACACGCCAGAAGATACTGGACTATCTGAAACAACATAACGGGGCTACCGTTGAGGAGTTGAGCGCGGTGCTGGATAACCTGACCGCCGTGACAGTGCGCCACCATCTAGATGTCCTGCGCAGTCAGGGGCTGGTCAGCCCGCCCGAAGCCGTGCGGCGGAACTCGCCGGGCCGGCCTAAGTATGTCTATCGTCTGACCGAGCAGGCCGAGAAACTCTTCCCCAAGAACCTGGAGGCGTTGACTGAGCATGTGCTGGCAGAGATGAAAAGCAGGCTCAGCCCTCAGCAGGTGAATGTCATCTTCGAGGGGGTGGCCGACCGGATGGCCGCTCAGGTGCCGCCGCCGTCAGACAATGAGCCAATCGAAGCGCGTCTGGATCGAGCGGTCGAGCATCTGACTGCGCAGGGTTACGAAGCACGCTGGGAGCCGGACACAGAGGGCTATGTGCTGTATGCAGGCAACTGCCCTTACGGCGGTGTGCCGCATGAGCACAACGAGCTGTGCACACTGGACATGCTGTTCATCAGCAAACTGCTGGGAACAGTGCCGAGACGGCTGGCTCACCGCACGGCAGGGGATGCTGTGTGCTCCTATCTGGTGCTTCCTCCGCAGAAGAAGTAAAGCACACGAGTTTATAAAACAGTCATCTTTTTTATTGACAGTTTTCCCCCTCCAGTGCTACAATGAATTCACAGGCATAAATAAGCTCTAAATAGTTAGATTGACAAGGAGCATTGCGTGATGACTGATCAGCCAGCGTCAACCTCAACCAGCGCCCTTTCGATGACCCCTCTGGCCGTCCAGAAGATCAAGGGGCTGATGGCTGAGAAAAACCTGACCGCTCACGGCTTGCGTGTGTTTGTGGCCGGCGGGGGATGTTCCGGCCTTCAGTACGGCATGGCCTTCGAGGAGACCGTTCAGCCGTCCGACACCGTAGTCGAGATTGACGGCCTGCGCCTCATCATTGATGAGGGCAGTCTGCCCTGCCTTCTGGGTGCTCACATTGACTTCATTGACAGCCTGATGGGCGGCGGCTTCCGCATTGACAACCCGAACGCCGTCACGACCTGCGGCTGTGGCCAGTCATTCCGCACCAAGAACAGCCGGGCACAGGCTGGTAGCTGTTGCAATGGTTAGGGCAGTCAGAGCCAGCCGGAAGGTCAACAGGGGGGCGCGTCATGCGCCCCATTGTTTGTTCGAGCAACATTCGGTACTATTCAGGCTGAGGCCCTGTGCGCGGGCCGTACCCCCTCAACACTGGAGGAACAATCGTGTTTGGACTGTGGCCCAAGAAAACAACACGCCAGTCGGACATCCTGTGGCTGGACTTAGGCGATCTGGGTGATCTGGTCAGCCCGGCAGGCCCGCATGAGCAATGGCAGGATCATGGGCTGGGGTTATTGCGTACCATCCTGCACCAGAACGGCGTGCTGACCGATCTGGCCTCGACGCGGGCGGTCACCTCATGGGATCAGCTCCGCAAGCAGATGGAAGGCTACAGCAAGCTGATCATGAATGTACGCAGTTACACCTATCCGGCGGCCTACCGCTCGGCTAAGCTGTTCAAAGAGGTCAACCCGCAGGGCATCGTCATTGCCGGCGGGATGCACGCCACGGTTGCGCTCGACGAGATGGAAGCGGTGGCCGAGTTTGACCGCATCTGTCAGGGGCCGGGCGAGAAGATCATTGTTGATCTGGTCAAAGACCCGCTCTCCTTTCCGCGCGTGGTGCTGGGAGTCGGGGCCAAGTCTATGGCTGAGTGGCCGATGATTGACCGCACGCTGTGGCCTAAGCCTGCCAGCAAGCGGCTGGCACGTACCTTCAACTGGCCGCTGGAGCCGGAATGCGGCTGGGGGCCGCCGCCGGTCGCCACGGTGCTGACCAGCCGCGTCTGCCCGTGGCAGTGCGTGTTCTGCAACGAGAACTCCTACATCCCCAACATGGGGCGGCGGCCTGTGGACATGGTGATCGAGGAGCTGAACTTTCTGGACGACAAGTACGGGCCAATCGGCTCGGTGGTCATCCACGATTCCATGTTCTTCCAGAACCCAAGCTGGCTGGAGGAATGGATCGAAAAGTACCCCCGCAAGGCCCATAAGGCTTGGCCGTACTGGGCGGCGGCCCGCTCCGACACGGTGCGCCAATGGCCTGATCTGTTTGAGGCGCTGGTCAAAGAGACGAACTGGACAACCGTCTCGATTGGGTTTGAGTCAGGCAGTGACCCGGTCCTGCGCATCCTGAACAAGGAGTGCACCGAAGAGGACAACTACTTTGCCATTGACCTGCTCAACCGCATCGGCGACGAGATGGAGCGCGAAGGCAGGCAGGCCCCGCAGTTCTGGGCTAACATCATGCTGGGCATCCCCGGCGAGACGCGCGAAGACGCCTTCAAGACGATGCGGATGCTCAAGTCTATGCGGCGGGTGCTTCCGTCTATTTCTTTCTATGCCCCCTACCCCGGCTCAGCGCTGGGCTATCAGCTCATCGCCGAGGGCAAGAGCCTCATGACGAAGGAGAACTATCACCGCTTCCCGGATGACGAAAAGGTCAAGGGGATTGATTACCAGTTCTACCGCGACCTGCTGGCGGGCAAGTATGATGATGAGGTGAACCGCGGGCTTCGCGTTGAGGATCAGAGGAAACCCGGCGTCTATTCAGATGCCCTGATCAAGGCATAGGGAGGGATGAGATGAGCAGTTTCAGCAACCCTCATTTTATGTACCTGTTCGAGATGAAGAACGGAAAAAAGAAACTGGCCTACGGCCAGTCTCCAGAAGATGCCCTGAACATTTTGAGCCTCCGCCTGACACCGGAGGAGATGGAGCAGATCATCAAGGACCGGTACGAGCGGATCAGGCAGAGAGACCTCCAGAAGTACGTGGATAATCTGGGCTAGCTAGTCCCCTTCCAGTTTGGCTTCGATGGCCTGCTGAAGCCGCTCGCGCACCTCTTCAAAGGGGATGCGCTGCATGACCGGGTCAAAGAAGCCCTGCACGACCAGCTTGACGGCCTCGTCGCGCGGAATACCCCGGCTCATGAGGTAGAATATCTCGGTCTCGTCCAGCCGCCCGACCGTCGCGCCGTGTGTACAACGCAGGTCGTTGGCCTCGATCTCCAGGCCGGGGATGCTGTCGGCACGGGCGCTACGGTCGAGGATCAGGTTGCGGTTAGCCTGATAGCCGTCCGTCTTTTGCGCCCCCGGCTCAGCCACAATCATCCCCTGCCACACGGCGCGGCTGTTGCCCTTCAGCGCCCCTTTGTAGAGCAGATCGCTGGTGGTGCTGGGGGCATGATGATTCTGCTGGGTGTCGAGGTCAAGATGCTGGTGATCATGGGTGAAGTACAGCCCCGACATGCGCCCCCACGAGCCTTCGCCGTCCAGATCGAGGGTTGAGAATATCTTGCTCAGGCGCGTCCCCATCTCACCGACTACCCAGTCAACCTGCCCACTGCGCCCGACACGCGCCCGCTGGTGGCCAAAGTTGTACAGATGCTCGCCCCAGTTCTGGAGCGCCACATAGCGCAGGCTGGCGTTGCCGCCTACCAGCAGTTCGGTTGCGCCGATATGGAGCGCCTGCGTGTCGAGCGTCGGTGAGGCTGACTCGTGCAGGTAGGTCGCATTAGCCCCCTCCTCTAAGACAACCAGCAGATGGGTAGCCGTCATCTCAGCGCCGGGCATGTACTCCACGCTGTGCAGTGGAAGCTCAACCGCCACGCCGCGCGGCACATACAAGAAGACCCCATGCGTCCACAGGGCGGCCCCCAGCGCCGCGAACTTATCCTCGCCGGCCTGTACCGCTCTGGTCATGAAGAAACGCTGGACGAGGTCAGGGTGCTGACGGGCGGCGGTGCTCAGATCGGTAAAAATCACCCCCTGGCGGGCGATCTCATCGGCCAGTTCGGCCCGCACCACCTTTCCCCGCACAAAGACCAGCAGTCCTCCCTGCCGCTCGCCGATCAGAGGGGCATACAGCTCGGCAGGCACATCAGACAGGCTGGCACGGTTCATGCCGTCCAGCCGCGCGGCCTCACCCCAGTTAAGCGTGCGGATGTCGGTACGCCGCCACGGCTCATCCTGAACAGTCGGCATGGGCAGAGTCTCGGCCAGCGCCCATGCGCTCAGGCGCTTGGCACGCATCCAGTCCGGATCGTTCAACCGCTCGGAGAGGGCAATGACATCATCGCGCCTCAGCGGGATCACAGCTTCTTGCAACAATTCCTGTCTCACCAACGAGTCGCCTCCCTGTTCTGACGATAGAAGTGAAAGACATCCCTACCCAATTGAACCTTCCATCTGAAGCTGAACCAGCCGATTCAGCTCCATGGCATATTCCATCGGCAGTTCCTTGACCAGCGGCTCAATAAAGCCGTTGACGACCATGGCGTTGGCGTCTTCCTCGCTCAATCCGCGGCTCATCAGGTAGAAGAGCTGATCCTCGCCCACCTTGCTGACTGACGCCTCATGGCCAATCGTCACATCCTGCTCGTCAATCTCGATGTAGGGGTAGGTATCTGAGCGGCTGTACTCGTCCAGCAGGAGCGCGTCACAGACAACGTTGCTCTTCGAGCCGGTCGCGCCCTTGTACACCTTCAGCAGGCCGCGGTAGCTGGCCCGCCCGCCGTGCATACTGATAGACTTGCTGGTGATCTTGCTGGTCGTGTTCGGCGCAACATGGACAACCTTGCCGCCGGCATCCTGAACCTGCCCCTTGCCGGCAAAGGCAATGCTCAGAATCTCGCCATGCGCACCCGGCTCCATCATATAGACCGCCGGATACTTCATGGTCACCTTCGACCCCAGATTGGCATCCACCCATTCCATCGTGGCGTCCCGGTAGGCCACTGCCCGCTTGGTGACGAGGTTGTAAACATTGGTAGACCAGTTCTGGATGGTGGTATAACGGCAACGCGCCCCCGCCTTGACGATGATCTCCACCACAGCGCTGTGCAGGCTGTCACTGGAGTAGATAGGCGCTGTACAGCCTTCGATGTAATGGACGAACGCGCCTTCATCCACGATGATCAGCGTCCGCTCAAACTGCCCCATGTTCTTCGTGTTGATGCGGAAGTAAGCCTGAAGGGGCATCTCGACTTTGACGCCTTTGGGGACGTAGATAAACGACCCGCCCGACCACACCGCCGAGTTCAGGGCGGCGAACTTGTTGTCGGTGTAGGGGATGATAGTGCCAAAATACTCCTTGACCAGATCAGGGTGCTCCTTAAGCCCGTCATCCATGCTCAGGAAGATGACTCCTTGCCGCTCAAGGTCCTCACGAACCTTGTGGTACACCACTTCGCTTTCGAACTGAGCGCCCGTCCCCGCTAGGAACTTGCGCTCGGCCTCT
This sequence comes from Anaerolineae bacterium, assembly GCA_034435015.1. Taxonomy (GTDB): domain Bacteria; phylum Chloroflexota; class Anaerolineae; order Aggregatilineales; family UBA3940; genus DAOTYH01. The sequence goes on from DAOTYH010000023.1 coordinate 26,259, forward strand.
GGGATGCCCAGCCGATCAAACGTCTCTTTGATCTCCGGCGGCACTTCGTCCCAGTCGGCACTCTCCCCCTCCGTGGCACGGACGAAGTAGTAGATGTCGTCGAAATCAATACTGCTCAGGTCAGCGCCCCACGCAGGCATGGGCTTCTGAAGGAACGCATTCAGCGCCTTCAGCCGGAACTCCCGCATCCAGTCCGGCTCGCCCTTCATCCACGAAATCTCCTGCACAATGTCGGCGTCAAGCCCTTTGCGTGCCTTGAAGACATAGTTCTCCGGCACGGCAAAGCCATACTTGGCGGCGTAGTTTTCTTTCAAGCCTTCCAGATCAACTGCTTCGTTGCTCATGCTGGTTTCTCCTCAATGAAAGGCCCGGCTGGCGTCCTGCCTGCCTGAGGCCCATCACGTTCGTTGATCAGCCGCCGGCGGCATTAACGCCCGGCAGACTCGTAGCCGTTCTCTCTCTCGCGTAACCAGTCGTAGCCATGCTCTTCGAGGTGCAGTGCCAGCTCAGGACCCCCGCTCTCGACGATCCGGCCTTCCATCATAATATGAACGAACTGCGGCTTGATATAGTTGAGGATACGCTGATAGTGGGTAATGACCAGCACCCCCAGCTCCGGGCCGGCCAGCGCGTTCACGCCGGAGGCCACCACCCGCAGAGCATCAATATCCAGCCCTGAGTCGGTCTCATCCAGCACAGCGATCTTAGGCTCCAGCACGGCCATCTGAAGAATCTCGGCCCGCTTCTTCTCGCCGCCGGAGAAGCCGTCGTTCAGATAGCGCCCGGCAAAGGAATGATCCATCTGGAGAAAGTCCATCTTCTCCTTCATCATGCGGCGGAACTCCGGGATGGACATCCCTTTATCCTCCGGGTTAAGGGCCTTGCGCTGGGCGTTGACCGCCTGCCGCAGGAAGTTCGCCAGCGTCACGCCGGGGATAGCCACCGGATACTGGAAGGCCAAGAACAGCCCCAAATGACTGCGCTGATCCGGCTCCAGCTCCAGCAGATTCACCCCGCCCAAGAGCACCTCGCCGCCTGTCACCTCATAGGCGGGATGCCCCATCAAGGTATAGGCCAGTGTGCTCTTGCCGGAGCCGTTCGGCCCCATCAGCGCGTGAACCTCACCCTGGCTGACTGCCAGGTTGACCCCCTTCAGGATGGGCTTGCCTTCAACGTTAACATGGAGATCACGAATTTCGAGAGCTAAGGACATTGAGAAAACGCCTCCTCAGAATACTTTCGCCTCAAGGGCAGACCTGCCAACCCTGCCGTTGAACGTCTGTCCGCTGTGCGTCAAATCAATCAAGGGGGATTATAACGCATCAGAAGGCTCAATGCCAATAACAATTATAATTATCTTGGTTATTGGCATGGACTGAAACATCACGCTATACTCACTAGATATAAATCTAACTCGTACCAAGCAGGCCGCTCAGGCGGTTTAGTGATTATCGTGAAGTGATCCGTATGACATTACACAGCACACGCCAGACAGTCCTCCGCACGCTCAAGGAGCTGAGGCAGGCCACCATCAATCAACTGGCAGAGGCGGCAGGCATGAAGCCTATCACCCTGCGCCATCATTTGAACGTACTTCAGGCTGAGGGGTTAGTCACCGTTGAAGAACGGCGTCAGCCGGTCGGGCGTCCTGTTTACGTTTACTGCCTGAGCCGGCGGGCTGAGGAGCTGTTCCCGCACCCGTACCGCCTGTCGGTTGGACATATACTGGTTCAGATCAGCGACACCCTGTCACCCGGCACACTGGATATGCTGGTCAGCCTGATCACCGACGGGCTGGTCGGGGAGATACGCCGGCAGTTCAGCGCCCTCCCCCACGAAGACCGTCTGCCCCGCCTGCTGGAGATTCTGGAACAGGAGGGGTTCACCGCCCGTCTGCACACCGCTGATGACGGCACCCGCCTGCTGGAGTATCAATGCCCCTACCACCCGCTGGGACGGGACTACCCGCAATTGTGCCGCATAGACGAAACTCTGATCCGCGAAGCCGCCAATGCGGCGGTTAGACGGGGGAGCTGTCTGCTGGCAGGCGACCCGTCCTGTACATTCATCCTGCCGAATGACCGCCCAGAACGTTGAGGAGCAAGAGACCATGTCAGATGCCGCATCGGACAACAACACCGGCACCAAAGAGGATCAGGTGCGTGAGGCCCTGCGCCAGGTCTACGACCCGGAGATCGGGATGAACGTGATCGAGCTGGGTCTGATCCGCAAACTGGAGATCGGCCAACAGAACGCCCATATCGTGATGATCCTGACCACCCCCTTCTGCCCGTATGGGCCGCAACTGATGGAGCAGGTACGCTGGGTCACCCAGAAGGAAACCGGCCTGCCCACTACCATTGAGCTGGGATCGGAGATGTGGGACCCTACCATGATGGAAGAGGGCGCCGGCGGCGACTGGGGCTTGTTCTAGCCGTCCCGCGCCCATGTTAAAATCCGCTAAAAGTCGGCTGTACCCCTTGTTTTATGCCCTTTTTGCGGTAGAGTCATGACTATGCTGTCAACACTGTCAACCTGCCTCCCTATGCTGTGCCCCCCATCTCTTCACTGAGGAATCAGGGCGTTCTACGCTTTTATGGCCGAAAATCTTGCCAATCACCCAGCCAGCTATGATCTGCTTGTCCAGCGGGCGGGGCAACACTCCTCCCGCTGTCCTGTGCCGCTGAATGCCCTCTATGACCTGTTGGGGGCACGCGAACTGCGCCGCGGCTTGTTGCGTCTGGCCTCCGGCAGGGTGCTTGAGGTGGCCGTCGGGACAGGCAGTAACCTGCCTTACTACCGCCCGGACTGCCAGATCACAGCCATTGACATTGATCCGCAGGCGCTGTCTGCCGCCGGCAGGCAGGCCGCGCGGCTGGGTCTTCAGCCCGCCCTCAGGCTGATGGACGCCCATCGGCTGGACTTTCCAGAGCGCAGTTTCGACACCGTGGTCTCTACCTTTGGCCTGTGCGCCTTCTCCGATCCGGTAGCGGCCCTGCGTGAGATGGCCCGCGTGTGCCGCGCTGACGGGCTGATCCTACTGCTGGATCATGGCCGCAGTGACATCGCGTGGGTGGCCGGCTTGCAGGACCTACTGGCCGGACGCTGGTCAGCGTATCTGGGGCGGCACTGGAATCATGATCTGACCCTGTTACTGCGTCAGGCCGGCCTCATCCCCCTCGCCAATCACAGTGCCTTTGGGGGCCTGATCCGGGCGCTGGAGGCAACCCCTCTGATCTACAAAACCAAGCCGGGATCGCTTGGCTGACGGGGAATTCTCTACTATATTATCATCCATACAACCTTCAGGAGCGTACAGCCGTGCGCTCCGGCAGGTATTTTCCCTGACAATCCAGAAAGAGGGGTGCCATGTTTGGTAACATCCTGTTCGACCTGCTGATTCTGGGTTTGTTTGCCGCGGCGCTGTACGCCTTCCTGATCCTGCCGCGCCAGCGCGAGTTCAGGCGGCGTCAACAACTTGTCCGTTCATTAGAGGTGGGCACAGAGGTACTCACCTACGGCGGGATGCTGGGGACAATCAAGCAGGTGGATTCTGAGCGCGGCACGGTGATCCTCCAGATCGCAGACGGCGTCGAGGTGCGCTTTCTGGCCGCCGCCATCATGGATAAGTTCGACGCCGAGGCAGTAGCCCAGAGCGCCCAGAAAGCCATGAAATAAAGCCCTCTGAGCAGGCTGGAGTTTTGCCTATGGTCCCCTCAAGCCCCTCCACGTCACGGCCTGCCCGCCGGTCATACAGACGGCGTATCCGAGCCGCCCTGCGCGACACGTGGGTCATGATCCGCGAGTTCCGCGACGGGGTTCTGCTGTTCATCATCGCTATTGTGCTGGGGGCTGTCGTCTTCCAGATTCTGTGGAATCTGTCTCAGCCGGAGCGGATGTCTCTCCTCAAGTCGCTCTATGTGATATTGACGATGACCTTCTTCCAGCCGGTGATTGATTTCCCCAGAGAGTGGTTTCTTGATCTGTTCTTCTTTCTGATGCCCGTGCTGGGGCTGATCGCCCTGGCACGCGGTGCGGCAGATTTCGCCTCACTGCTGTTCAACCGGCGGGCACGATGGACGCAATGGGAGGAAGCGGTGGCATCCACATTCAGCAATCATGTGATCGTGTGCGGGCTGGGGCGTCTGGGTATCCGGGTGGTGCGCGAGCTGGTCGCGCTGGATCAGGAAGTGGTGGTGATCGAGCAGAAGGCCGACTCGCCGCGCTTCAATGAGGTGCGCTCTTACGATGTGCCGGTGATCATAGGCGATGCCCGTGACGAGGAAGCCCTCCGCCGGGCGGGTGTTGAACGCGCCGACACGATCATCATCTGCACCAATGACGACTTGATGAACCTCCAGATCGCCAGCCGGGTGCGTGAACTGAGCAAGACCGTCCGGCTGGTGATGCGCATGTTTGACGATCAGTTTGCCCGCAGTATGGCCGAGCGCTTCGACATCAGCACGGTGATCAGTGCCTCGATGCTGGCGGCGCCTGCCTTTGCCGGCGCGGCGCTGGGAATGGAGATCGTCCAGACCTTCCGGCTGGAAGGCCAGACGCTGGCCATGGGGCGGATCGAGGTGCAGGCCGGCTCCCTGCTGGACGGGGCTGCCATTGACTCGATCTGCCAGAAGATGCCCAATCTGTCGGTCGTGCTCCTCGTCCGCGAGGGCAAAATGGACATCCACCCTACCCCCGAAACGGTTCTACAGGCAGGGGACATCCTGGCCATTGTGGCCTCCTTGAGCGACATCAAAACATTTGCCAGCCAGTGGAATCGCGGCAGTAAGGGGACAAGCCGGCCCTGAGGGGGTTACCCCAGCTCGATCAAGACCGCTTCCCCTTCGACCTTGACCTCAAAGCGGCGCACCGGTGTCACAGCCGGGAAGCGCCGCACCTTCCCGTCGCGGATGTCGAAGCGTGCCCCATGGCGGGGACACTCAATCTCAAACTCGTCCAATTCGCCGTCGCCAAGCGGGCCGTCATCGTGGGTACATCGGTCCTCGATGGCATAATACGTGCCGCCCACATTAAAGATCGCAACGAACATGCCCTCAGCCTGCACCACCTTGCGCTGACCGGGCGCCAGCTCGCCGACTGCGGCAACCTGGACCAATCGGGCCATAGACACCTCTCTTCATGGGTAAAAAGCGCCTTGGCGGACGAGGAGGCTATTCTTCCTCGTCCTCGCCGGGCCATGCCGTCAGGCCGTACGCGCCTGCCTTCAGCACCTTGAGTGACAGCAGAGCGCACTTCAGACGCACCGGCCCCAGCGTGATCCCCAGCATCTCCAGCACATCCTCTTTGCTCACCGAGCGAAGCTCCTCCAGCGACTTGCCGACCAGCGTCTCGTACAGCATCGAGGCGGAGGCCTGACTGATGGCACAGCCCTGGCCTTCCCAGCCGACCGCCTTGACCACGTTGTTCTCATCAAGCTGGATGGTCAGGTGGATGTGATCGCCGCAGACGGGGTTATCATCCTCGTAATCTATGTCGGCAGGGCTGAGAAGCCCCTTCTGGCGCGGATTCCGATAGTGGTCAAGGATCAGCTCGCGGTAGAGATCGTCCATTTTCTCTTGCCCCTTGAGACGTGGAACACTCAAAAGGCCAGTCTCTCTCTGGCCTTGTACAGCGCGGCAATCAGCCGGTCAACTTCTTCGAAATCGTTGTACAGGTAGAAGCTGGCACGGGTAGAGGCCACCACGCCATAGCGCTGATGGAGCGGCATGGCACAGTGATGACCCGCACGCACAGCCACCCCCTCGTAGTTGAGGATCTCGGCAATGTCGTGAGGATGATGATCTGCCATGACCATCGCCGCCAGCCCGCCCCGCAGATTGGCATCCGCAGGCCCCAGCACCCGCATTCCCGGCACCTCAGCCAGCCGATCCAGCGCATAAGCCGTGATGGCGATCTCGTGCTGGTGGATGGCTTCCAGCCCGACCTTCTCCAGATAATCAATAGCCGCGCCGAGTCCAATCGCCTCAGCGATGCTGGGCGTCCCCGCCTCGAACTTGTAGGGGAGGTCATTCCATACCGCGCCGCTGAGTTCTACCCGCTTGATCATATCCCCGCCGGCCAGGAAGGGCGGCATGGCCTCCAGAACAGCACGCTTGCCGTACAGAATGCCGATGCCGGTCGGCCCCAGCATCTTATGGCCGGAGAAGGCGAAGAAATCACAGTCCATAGCCCGCACGTCCACCGGCACATGAGGGGCACTCTGAGCGCCGTCCACCAGTATCAGCGCCCCGACGGCATGGGCCGCCTCAGCCATCTCGCGCACCGGCTGGATTGTGCCGACCACGTTGGACATGTGCGTCACCGTCACCAGCTTAACCCGCTCGTCCAGCATGGCGTGGAAGGCCGCCATATCGAGCAGTCCCTCCTCAGTCAGGGGGACAAAGCGCAGTTCGGCGCCGGTCTGCTGGGCTAGAATCTGCCATGGGACAATGTTCGAGTGATGCTCCATCTCGGTGGAGATGATCACATCCCCCTGCCTGATGTTGGCCCTTCCCCAGCTCCACGCCACCAGATTGATGCTCTCGGTGGTGTTGCGGGTGTAGATGATCTCACGAAAAGAGGCGGCGTTAATGAAACGGGCGATCCGTTTGCGTGCGTTCTCGTAGGCGTCGGTGGCCTGCTCGCTCAGCTTGTGGATGCCGCGATGCACATTGGAGTTATAACGCCGGTAATAGTCGTTCATGGTCTCGATGACGGAGAGCGGCTTCTGGGAGGTGGCGGCGTTGTCCAGATAGACCAACGGCACACCGGGCCTTACTTCCTGATCGAGGATGGGGAAATCAGCGCGGATCGCTTTGACATCGAGGGGTGTTTTGTAGTCGTTCATCTTCTCTGTCTATGTTCAGCTAGCGGCTCAGCGCCAGAGAGCAAATGTCATAGGGATCATACCGTAAACATCGGGCTTATGCTAAAGAGCGAAGCGCACAGCCCTGAGACACAAGGCCGCCCCCCTCACGGGGCACTCAGTGAGACATACCCCAGCCGTACCACGTCCTGCCCCTCCAGCGTCAACAGCCGCCTGCCGTCCGGCCCGATCAGCCCGGCATACACTTCGTACTCGCCGGCAGGCACGGCGCTGACATCGAGCAGGTAGGTATCGGGGACCTGCTCGCCCGCAGACCAGATCGAGGTGGGGTAGATTCCGCCGTGCGGCTCGGTCTCCAGTTGGGCCGCCACGACTCCCTGCGGGTCACGTATCTGGATCAGCACGCGGTAGTCGGCCTGCGGCCTGCGGACTGCCTGCCACATCAGCAGGACTTCCAGCCCGGCCTCTGTGCGGGCCAGCCGGTAGCCTTGCAGGGCAATATCGCCAAACTCAGCCCTCACGCCGGAAAGGCCGCCCACTTCAGCGGCAAGCTGGAAGGGTATCTTGGCTTGTGCAATGCTCTGCCACGTCAGGTTCAGCGGATCAGGCCCCACCCCGACGGCCACCTCATAGACGCCGGGCGGCAGGCCGGGCAGAAGCTCCAGCGTGTGGTAGGTAGTGATCAGGCGGCCAGCCGGCCAGCCCGAAAAATCCACCTGCCGGCTGGCAAGGGCGGCTACCGCTCCCTGTCGGCTCTGAATGCGGATGGACACATGGCGGGGCTGATCAACCGCCCCGGCAGGGATGAGCCACTCTAGGCCGACACGCGCTATCCTGCCCGACTCGAGCGGATCAAGCGTGAAGTCAGTGGCAATGCTGTTGAGGATCAGCCCGTCCGGGTACGTCACCATGCTGACCAACTGGCGGGTCAGCGGCGGGGGTTCTGTCATACGCTGGAAGATCAGCAGGGGATCATCATCCTCAAAACGCACGGCCTCAGCGTAAGCGGCTGTAAACCACGGGTCGCCGGCGGGGGAGTAACCGTCCAGCGACTCAGCCTCGCTGGCCCGCAGGACCACGTAATGCGGCGTGTACGCTCCCAGCCACCAGCCCCCATCGCGGCGGGCATACGCATCGGCCAGATCAGGGTGCAACAGCCCCTGATAGTCGAGCAGAAGACGCCCCGACGTATAACCGAGCAGGCCGGCCTGTGTCGTGCCGACCCAGGCATCAGGGGGCGTATTGTCCCTCAGCCAAGCCCCCGCCTGCCCGTACACTTCCTCTGCCGGTGCGGGGATCAGCGCCTGCCATGCGGCGGCCCCTTCGAGCGGCGGGGCGTATATCCGCGCACAGCTCTGGCCTGCCGCGCCGGCTGTCAACAGCGCCAGCAGTCCGCCAGCCGCCCATCGGAGGCGTGCCGGCCTGATCAGAGACACGATCCATGCCGCGCCGAGCGCCGCCAGCCCTGCTACAGCCGGAACAAGCGGCGCGAAGTTCCACGGGTAAACAGCCGCCTGCAGGACGGTCAAACTGATCAAATGGAGGACAGCCCATCCCCCCAGCAGGATCAGCCAGCGTTGGCCGCGCAGTCTCAGCAGGCCCGGCAGGGCCAGAAGCGGCAGTCCAACCCACAGCCACGACAGGGCCAGCACCGCCCAGATCAGAGCCGCCAGCCCTTCCGGCGCATTGGCGCCGATCATGCCGGGCAGGAGGTGTCCCCCCGGCGCCGCAGGCAGGCCCGGCAGTGGCCCGCCTGCCTCAAAGTTGGCCGCCCCGATCAGCAGACCCAGCATCACCAGACCGGCATATACCCACGCCGGCGCCGGACGGAGAGGCCGCCCCCTGATCAGCGCGTCGGCTGACAGCACCACACCCAGGGCGGCAACCTCAGGCCGCATCAGGGTCGCCAGCCCAAGCATCAGTGCCGCCCCCGTCCCCTGCTCCTTGAGGTACAGCCAAACCGCCAGCAGGGCCAGCATCATCCACAAAGGCGTTTCCAGCCCCAGCGTTCCCCACAACAGGGGGAAGGCCAGGTAGATGCCTGCCGCGGCGGCGGCTGTCCATTTGCCGGCAGGGTAAGCCAGCCCGTACAGGATCAGCCCGCCCAGCGCTACTGCGGCGGCGCCCATGACATTTCCCCAGAAGGGCAGATCAGCCGCCACCAGCGATCCAAGCGCCAGCAGGGCCGCATAGAGCGGCGCAACTGCCTCGCTCAAAATAGACTCGCCGGGGTTGTAAGCAAAGCCTGCCCCCCCGGCGAGATTCCGGGCATACCGGTAGATTAGGAAACTGCGGTCCAGGTGACGCGGCACAAAGAGGGCCGCCATCGCCGCCGCCCCTGCTAACAGAACAGCCCCGCTGATCAGCTCAACCTGCCGTGCCGACAGCCAACCGATCAGGCCGCGCCGTGGTGTTGGAGGTGTTTGAGGCGGTTGGGACATCGTCTGTCAGTCAGGGCACAAGGCCGCGCCGCGTTGTCCTGATGCTCAGCGCGCCGCAAGCTCCTGATCAATGATGGCCTGAAAGTTAGCCAGCGGCTGTGCACCGATCAGCCGTATCCCGTTGATGAAAAAGGTCGGTGTGCCTGTGACCCCGTACGACATCCCCTCCTGGAGGTCGGCGGTCACCTCATCGGCGTATCTGCCGCTGTCCAGACATTCGTTGAACTGCTCCGTGTCAAGCCCTAACTGTTCAGCAAAGCTCTTTAGGGCATCTTCGCTCAGGTTAGGCGAGTTGGCAAACAGCAGGTCATGCATCTCCCAGTACTGCCCTTGCTCATTGGCGCATTCGGAGGCCTCAGCGGCCTTCTGAGCAAAGGGATGAATCTGGTTAAGCGGGAAATCACGGAAGACAAACCGCACCTGATCGCCGTACCGCTCCAGCAGGGCATCCAGCGTCTGATCGCGGAACGTCTTGCAGTACGGGCACTGAAAGTCGCTGAACTCCACGATGGTCACGGGAGCGTCCGCCGGGCCGATGGCCGGGTCGCCGCCGTCGCTCACCTGAACGCGCTGAGGGAGAGCGGTCGGCTGTTGAACACCCCCCTGCGCCGGAATGGGAGCCGCATCGAGCCGGGCCTGCGCGGCATTCCGCTGAAAAACAGCGTCGGCCAGAACGTAGCCCAACACCCCCCCAAGGATAAAAAGGGCCAGCCCCACTGCACCGGTCACTACCCACGACTTCTTAATCACAATCACATCACTATTATTCTCTACCAATTCACTACCCTGCCTCTCAGATTTCATCTGCTTCTCCCCTCTCTTCTCTCCCTCAGTACAGGTATGAAATGTACTCAGATCGTAGTCAGAATGAGCCTGACGGTCAAATAGAAATGCCGTTTTCTGAATAGCGCCTCTTGACAAGGACTGGCCGATTAGATATACTTTAAGTTGTTAGATAATTATCTAGTTAATAGATGTTGAATTAGTTTATATCTAGTCATCGTGCGTCTATCGAGTGCAGGCATTGTGTCAGGAGAAGGACTAAAATGTATCAGAACGAAATACCTCAGGATTATCTGGTGTGGTCAAGCTTGGCCGAAAACCGCCGGCAGGAATTGCTGGAAAGCCCTGAGACGGCACAGCCCGCCGCCCCCTCCCGTACCGGGCAGGCCGGCTGGGCGGCGCGGCAGGTCGGTCAGGCACTCCGTCAAGCAGGGACTCTGCTGGTGAGCACCGCCGAGCGTCTTGAGGGCGGTGAAATCCAGCCGGCGGCTTCGTAAGGTCTAAGGTGCACTTTGGCGCAGGGTGTTCTTCGTCCGCCGGCAGACCTCGGCACGGCTGGGCCACAGGAAAGGGGAGATGGACCATGCCCTCACGCCTCATTTGGGACTGCGGCACAGCCTACGACCTGTTCATCAGCCTTGTGGTCATGCACCAGCCCGAAGAATACAACCTGCGAGCCTCATGGGCGGCGGGGATGCGCTCCCGCCTGCCCGGCCCGGAACGTGAATTCCTCGAACAGTTGGGGGCTTTTCTGGAGGTCCCGCTGGAGTGGGTCTTGAGCCTGCCTGCCCCCAAAGACGGCCTAACCGCCTTACAGGTTTTGAAGCAACTTCGCCCGGCAGACCGCCTGCCTGCCTTATTTCTGCCGGGCGAAGACTTCCCCACTCTGCGGGATATTGTACAGTCTGTCTATGAACGCCGCACATGGCACAAAGCCGATGTAGACGCCGCGCGGGCGGCCATCCGCCAGCATGAGAAGGGTGTCCTGTCTGCGGAACAGGTCGAGAAGATGCTGGGCTGGTGGGCCTCTCCAGAGGAGTTTGGCGAGCGGTATCTGAGCGCTTTACAGGCCTACTACGAGGTTTTCTTTGCCGAAGAGGAACGGCGTATTTCCCCCGCCCTCACCGAAGCGCTGGCCCGCGCCCAGCGTCTGGCCGAGCAGATGGAACTGCCCCTGCTGGTCCACGAACTTTCACAGGGTGTGCAGTTCGAGAACCTGTCTCATGTGCCTGAATGGGTTTTTGCCCCTTCGTTCTGGAGCACGCCGCTGGTATTTTACCGGCAGATCAGCCCGGAGCGGGTGTTACTGGTCTTCGGAGCGCGCCCGCCGGATGCTTCGCTGGTGCCCGGCGACGCACCAGACGGGCTGATGCGTCCTCTGAAGGCCCTTTCAGACTCAACCCGCCTGCGCATTCTGCGCTACCTCTTTCATGAACAGCCGCTTTCCCCCTCCCAGCTTTCCCGCCGCCTGCGGCTTCGTGCCCCGACCGTGATTCATCATCTGCACGTACTGCGGCTGGCCGGGCTGGTCCAGGTCATGGTGGGGGCCGGCAAAGAGCGCCGCTACGCCCTGCGTCCGGAGGGCATCGCAACGACTTTTGCGCATCTGCAAGAATTCCTGGAGAAGGAGGAATGACCCCGCTTCCTCCTCATTGTGACGGCGGAGAGTTCCTCCCTCTCCGCCGTCCTCTTTTGCCGGAGGCAGTGCCCTCATAGCGGCGGCCTCAGAATGTGCCCGCTGGTTCTGTTTCAAGGGGTTGTCCTCAGGCCGGATTAGCGGTAAAATGCGGTTAGAACGCGGGCATGGTGTAATGGTAACACATCAGCCTTCCAAGCTGTTGTTACGGGTTCGAATCCCGTTGCCCGCTCTGGGGGCCTGTAGCTCAGCGGTCAGAGCGGCCGGCTCATAACCGGTTGGTCGCAGGTTCGAATCCTGCCGGGCCCACCATCAACCCTAGAGATACTTCCTTGAACAATCCGCCCTCCCCCGATCCGAAGCGCCTGGCCCAAGTCCGTTGTTTCCTGCTGGATATGGACGGCACATTCTATCTGGGCAATTCCCTTCTGCCGGGCGCTCACGACTTGATCAGTGTGCTGGACAGGCGCGGGACAGACTACCTCTTTCTGACCAACAACTCCTCTCACAACCGCGCGTTCTACGCCCAGAAGCTCCGTGCTATGGGGCTGGACATCCCCGATGAGCGGGTCTTTACATCCGGTGAGGCCGCCGCGCTCATGCTGGCGGATCAGAAGCCGGGCGCCCGTATTTTCCTGATGGGCACACCCGACCTGCAAGACGAGTTTCGTCAGCACGGCTTTGAGCTGGTCGAGGATGAGCCGGATTTTGTCGTGCTGGGGTTCGACACCACCCTGACCTACAACCGGTTGTGGCGCCTATGCGATTTGGTACGCGCCGGCCTGCCGTACATTGCCACCCATGCCGATCTGAATTGCCCCATCGAAGGCGGCGGCTTTATGCCCGATGCGGGCGCGATGATCGCCTTTGTGGAAGCTTCAACCGGGCGGCGGCCCGACTTGATCGTCGGCAAGCCCAACCGCCCCATCATTGAGGCTCTGGAGCGCAAGACCGGCCAGCCTGCCGGCGCCCTGTGCATGGTCGGCGACCGGCTGTACACCGATGTAGCCATGGGGGCGCACGGCATCGTCACCGTTCTGGTCTTGAGCGGAGAGACCAAACGCGAGGATTTGCGGAAATCCCCTCACCGGCCTGACTACGTGATGGAAAACCTCATCGAGCTGGCGATGACATTGTGGGGGTTGTGAGATCGCTCTTGGCAGGATCGCTCAGGGGGGCATCCCGCATGGGACGCCCCCCTGTTTTTTCCCTTCATTTACAGCCCCAGCAGGCTGAATAACTGCTTGTAATCCACGTTTTGTGCCATGAGCGCTTCGAAGTGGGCCAGCTTCTCGGCCTGACCTAGGCGGGTCTTGCCGTAGATGCGGTCAATTGCCTCGACAGTCTCCATCGTGTTGGTCGGGACAACCAAAATCGCCACGCCCCGTTCAGCCGCGCGTTCCACGACCTCAACAGCAGGGCGCAGATTGCCGGTCAGCACCAGGCAGACGGTTGACGTGTCCAGCGCCGCCAACTGGATGTCCGTGCGGTCGCCGCCGGTGATGACCGCCTTGTTCTGATGAACACGGAAACGGGAGAGGGCTTCCTGAGCACCCATCGCCCCCACCATCAGCGACTCGATCAGGGCATCTTTGCGACCCTCACCGGTGATGAACTTGGCACTCAGCGACTCGGCCAGCTCACCGACGCTGATGGCAGAAAGCTGGGCGCGTTCCGGCAGAGCACCCAGCACCTGCACCCCACGCTGGGCGAGGAAGGGGATAGCACGCTTGTGGATGAAGTCCATCTCCTGTTCAGGCACGCGGTTGAAGATCACGCCCAGCAGGCGGTCGCCTAGACGGAAGCGGGCTGTCAGGGCATCATCCATGATCTGCATCCGCCCGTGATACTTGACAACCACCAGCACAGGGGCATCGAGCATCTCGGCCACCATAGCAGGCGACAGATTCAAAACATACCCCTCGCGGAGGCTGGCGCCCCCCTCCAGCAGGATGACATCCTTGCCGGCGGCATGGCGGTTAAACGCCTCTTGAATCTGGCCGCGCAACTGGCATTCATCCTCTTCCTCGAGGCACTCAGGCGGGATGTTTGGGGTCACCACCACCGGCGAGAGGTCCCATGGCGGCACATCCAGCGACAGGACATTCCTGACAAACGTGGCATCCTCATCCACAACATGCCCTTCAAGCTGGGCAGGCTGATAGCTGACAGGTTTGAGGTAGCCTACCTTATACCCCTCTGCCTGCAGCCGCTTACCGATTGCAAGGCAAATGGCTGTCTTGCCAGACCAATTCTCAATAGATGTGATATAGAGGGCTTTCATTCGTTTTTCTCTCCCTGAGCGATGGTTGAGGCATTCGATAGCTGACGACCACCCGCTACTATTTTAGCACTAACCGCATATCAATAGCGGCGGCGCCCTGTCCCTGTTCAAAGACCATGAGCGGGTTAATATCTAACTCGACAATTTCAGGAAAGTCCTGAACCAGTTGTCCGATCCGCAACAGCGCTTCGACGACAGCTTCTTTGTCCACCGGCGGAGCGCCGCGCACGCCGTCCAACAGCTTACGGGCGCGGATTTCGTTGAGCATCTCCCACGCCTCTTCACGTGAGAAGGGGGCTACCCGGAAGGTAGCGTCTTTCAACACCTCGACGTAGATGCCGCCCAGCGCAAACGTCACCAGGGGGCCAAACTGCGGGTCGCGGTTCATGCCGACCAGCACCTCAAGGCCCTTGGGGGTCATCTCCTGCACCACACAGCCCCATATCCGGGCGCCCGGCACGTAACGGCCCGCGCGGTAGACGATCAAGTCAAAGGCATCGCGCACATCAGCCGGGCTTTGAAGCCCCACCTTGACGCCGCCCACATCGGTCTTGTGCAGGATATCAGGCGAGGTGATCTTCAGCACCACCGGGAAACCGATCTCAGCGGCGATGCGGGCCGCCTCATCGGCGTCTTTGGCCAGCTCAGAGCGCGGGATGCGCAGGCCGTAGGCCTCCAGAATGGCACGTGCCTCGAAATCGCCTACCGTGTTGCGCCCTTCACTGCGCACCTTGTCCAGCACGGCCTTAACGGCGGCAGTGTCCGCGTTCAGGCGCTCGAAGGCGGGCAAAGGACGTTCCTTGATCCGGCTGTAGGTCACCATCGCATGGAGCGCCGCCACCGCCCGCTCCGGGAAGGGATAGTTCGGCACATTGCGCTGAGTCAGAATCTTGACGCCGGCTTCGGTACGCGCCTCGCCCATGAAGCAGGCCAGCACGGGGATGTCGGATCGGTCGGACAGATCGGCCACCGCCCGCGCCGTCCCCTCGATGTCGGTCATGGCCTGCGGCGTCAGGATGACCAGCATGGCATCTACGTTTGGGTCTTTCGAGACGAGGTCAATCGCATACTGATACCGGTCAGCGACGGCGTCTCCCAGCACGTCCACCGGGTTGGCCGCAGAGGCCGCGTCGGGCAGGTAATCCTGTAGTTTCTGGATCGTCTCCTGCTCAAAACGGGCGACCTTCAGCCCGCACTTCTCGATGGCGTCAGTGGCCAGAATGCCGGGGCCGCCGGCATTGGTGATGATGGCGATCCGGTCGCCTTTGGGCAGGGGTTGATAGGCGAAGGCCAGCGAGTAGTCAAACATGCCTTCCATCGTCTCAGCCCGCAGGATGCCGGCCTGCTTGAACGCCGCTGTGTAAGCCTGCTCTGAGCCGGCCAGCGAACCAGTGTGCGAAGACACAGCCCGCGAACCGGCCTGCGTCACGCCCGACTTGACGGCCACGATAGGTTTCTTCCGGCTGACACGGCGGGCTACCTCGACGAACTTCTGGCCGTCCGGCACGCCCTCAATGTAAGCCATCAGCACGTTAGCGTTGGGGTCGTCGGCCCATTCCTCCAGCAGATCGATCTCACTCACGTCAGCCTTGTTGCCGAGGCTGACAAACTTGGCGAAGCCCAGCCGCCCTGCCAACGCCCAGTCGAGCACGGCAGTTCCCAGCGCACCTGACTGGGACATGAAGTTCATAGGCCCCTTGGGCGGCGTGCCGGCTGAGAAAGAGGCGTTGAGCGGCGTGTAGGTGTCAATCACGCCCAAGCAGTTGGGGCCGATAATGCGCATTCCATACTGCTTGGCGATGGCCAGCACCTCGCGCTCACGCTCCAGCCCTTCATGTCCCGCCTCGCGGAAGCCGGCGGTGATGACCACTGCCGCCTTGATGCCCTTCTCGCCGCACTCACGGATGGCATCCGGGACGAACTTGTAAGGGATGGTGATCACAACCAGGTCAATCTCGCCCGGCACGGCAGAGACATTAGGGTACGCCTTGAGGCCCAGTATCTCATCCGCCTTGGGGTTGATCGGGTAAACCGGATGGGCGGCGGCGTAGCCCCCTTCGATCAGGTTGTTAACGACCAGATAGCCGAGCTTGCCCGGCTCTCTGGAAGCGCCAATCACGGCGACTGATTGAGGTTCAAAGAAGTTCTTCAGCATAGATACTCTGCTCCTAGTCATAGGTGGCTCACGGGTTTGACAGGTAGGGTACACGAATGATGGCCGGAGCAGCCGACTCCTGCGCAATCAATTCGAGTGGGATGACAATTAACGGCTGAGTGCCGCCGACTTCAGGCAGTACGTACAACTGCCACTGGCCGCTGGCCGGCAGGGTAGTATAGGCGACCCCGTCGCCCAGCACTTCATAATCAAACAGGTCTTGACGCTCCGGCCCTGTTTCGCTCTGAGGCCACGGCGGGGGTTGATCGAGCGGCGCCAGCGCCCAGAACTGGGGCGGCAGGCCGGCATCGTCAGTCGGCAGGGTGACCAGATCGAGGAGCAGACGCTGGCTGTCCGGATGCCAGCGCATCCCGTAGACGGCCTGCCCTGCCGGCGCGGGGATCGTGAAGCTCGTATCCAGGCGCAGATCAAACACCCGCACCGCATTAGGAACTGTGCGCTGGCTGGCTGTCCCTCCCTCCTCCCCTTCATGAGTCAGATACGCCAGCAGTGAGCCGGAGGGGGACAGGGCAGGCATGCTCACCATACTGCCGCCAGTCTGGACAAGCACTCTCCCCTCGCCGGAGGCCGGGTTAACGGCGAAAATGCCCTGCGAGGTATGATCGGGGGCCGCCGCGTTGAGCAGGAGCGGCCCGCCGGCAGGCCATGCAAACGGTATCAGCGGGTAAACGCCCCCAGCGGCCTCGCGGTTGACCAGCAGGGTCGGTTGCCCGCCCTCGGACGGCACACTGTCCAGCCGCCAGTCGGCCTCTTCCAGCGAGGCGCCTTTTTGGACCTGCACGCAGGCCAGCGCCGAGCCGTCATCCGAAAGGAAGATCGCCATGATCCGATAGCCGGGCAGGGGCTGGGCCGCCAGCCGGGCATTCGGCCCGCTCAGATTCCAGACAGCCGCGCCGTGCTGGCCTGACCCGTCCCACACCAGATAGGCCAGACAGCACCCATTTCGGGCGGCAACCACATCTGAGGCATGCTGGCCCTCGTTGAGCGGCAGGCGCGCCAGCGTCAACGCACTGCCATCCGGCGAGACGCCCAGCACAGCATCACTGTTCAGTCCCTCGGCCACAACCCAGATGTCAAAGGGAGACAGCGCCGTCTGCGGGCGGGCGGTGGGGGCAGGGGAGGGTGTCAGCGAAGCGGCAGGAGAAGGAGTATCGAAAGAGGTCAGGTCTCCTAAGGAGGGTGTGCTGTTGACTGAAGGTGCGCCGCAGGATGCCAGTACTAAGCCTAGACAGGCAGTCAGCATCCAGTAAGGGGGGATAAGGCGCAGGATGACCATTGATCACTTACATCACATACTCCACAGGACGCTGTGGGGCGGACGTTCAACACGGGCCAGACGGACATACAGGCCGGCGGCGTGCGGCACACATTATAACACGCCGCTCAAGGGGAACAAGAAAAGCTGTTCAAATGTGAAAAATAACACAATACAACCAATCTCGGAACTTAAGCCCCCCTTTTACGTAGATTATGACAGGACAAAAACCTATTGACTGAGGAGCTTAAAAATGGAGAAACAACCCGAAAACCGCGGGCACAGCCTGAACTGGTTGTGGGGCGGCGCACTGATCATGTTAGGACTGCTGTTTCTGGCCAACCAGTTGTTTAACTTTGACCTCACCGCGCTGGTGGTCGCGCTTGGCTTTGCCGGGGCTGGTGTCATCTTTTTGGCGGTTTATCTGGTCAACCAGCAACAGTGGTGGGCGCTCATCCCCTTCTACATCATGGAGGTCATCGCCGGTCTTATCCTGCTCAGCACCACCAGTCTTGAGGGCGAAATTGTCGCCATGCTGATCATGTTTGCAATTGGCCTGCCGTTCCTGTATGTCTATCTGCGCAACCGTGCTCACTGGTGGGCGCTCATCCCGGCTTACATCATGTTTGCTATTGGCATGTTCGTCTTCCTTGCTTCCGCAGGCCGCATGGATGATAACCTGCTTGTGACGTACATCATGTTCGCCATTGCCCTGCCGTTCATCGTTGTCTTTCTGCGCAACCGTGCCAACTGGTGGGCGCTCATCCCCGGCGGGATTATGGCCATGATCGGCCTGGCCTTCATGATGGGGTCGGTGGTGACCTATGTCATCCCGGCTGTCCTGATCGCGGCGGGTCTCTTCCTGCTGGCGCGGCAGTTCGTGGGCGGCGGCAAGACGACAGCCCCCGACACCCCCCGCACCGGCCCGGAAGCTGACAAGCCCCAACAGCCGCCTATGGTCTAGCGGCCATTCTCCGCCTTCGACAGGCTGTGCCTTCAGCCGGTTTTCGCGCGGCGTACAGCCTGTCGGTGCGGATACACAACAAGCCGCTGATTGCACGAATCACGCCGATCATCACAATAAGAGGAGCATCTTTCGCGTGAGCTTCGAGCAGGCGGAATGGAGGCAGGTTCTATGTCAGGTGCATCACCAGACGGTGTCCGTTCATTTTTAGCGTGGGTATGGGCCGGGCTGTTGATCTTTGCCGGGTTGATCTTCTTGGGCTTCAACACGGGCCTCATCCGCTACGAAGGCCCCCTCCAGCCGCTGATTGCCGCAGGCGTAGCGGCGGTTGCATTGCCCTTTCTGGGCTGGCGGATCGCCCATCCTCAGGCATGGTGGGCACTGCTCACGGCGTGGATTTTTCTGGCTATGGCCATCCTGCTGATGGTGATCGGCCTCCAGATTCCGCCGCAGTTGATTGCTGTCACCGCGGCGGTTGAGACGGCTGTGCCTTTTCTGGCCGTGTTTGTCGGCGACCGCCGGAAGTGGTGGGCGCTCATCCCGGCCTACATCCTGCTGGCCGGTGCCGCACTGACAGCGCTGACCATGCTTCCCGTCAGCCCGCCGATGCTGGCCGCCTTTGCCCTGCTGGCGGCGGCCTTGCCGTTCTGGCTGGTGTTCATTGTCAACCGCAGTCACTGGTGGGCGCTCATCCCAGCCGGGGTGCTGAGCCTGTTCGGCGCGGGGATGCTGATCCTGCTCTCGCTGTTTCAGATCAGCAGTAACGCCTTCTTCGTGATCCTGAACGCCACGCTGGCGCTGGTGTTTGGAATCCTGTGGATCGCAGTGCGGCGGCTGGATTGGGCGCTGTGGATCGCAATCGGGTTTGCGGGTGCGGCGGTGCTGTCAATCTGGTTTCCGAGCGGCACAAACTGGGCGCTGATCGCGCTGACGCTGGGCCTGTATATCGTCTATCGGCAGGTGCGCCGCCCTGCCGCGGCCCAAGTTGCCGCCCCGGCCCCGACGGCTCAGCCGCCTGCCCAGCCGGCTTCGGCGGCCCCGCCCCCGC
>DAOTYH010000024.1:0-35556 GCA_034435015.1 Anaerolineae bacterium
CGGAACTCAGCCAGTACAGCTTCATCCAGCCCGCCGGTGACCTCCTTCCGGTAACGGGCAACGAAGGGAACAGTGTTCCCTTCGTCAAACAGCATAGCTGTACGTTCAACCTGGGTTCGTTTCAAGCCCAGCCGTTCAGCTAGACGTCCAAGCAAGTCTTTCACAGACAGCTATCCTCAAGTCAAAAAAGATAGAAATGGGAGCGGCCAGAGGTCGCCCCCATGATTATACTCTAAGCCGGCTGACAGACTCGGCATGTTTTCCGCCACGCCTGCGTGTACTACGGCAGGCTTATCCGGCTGTGATCGCCCAGGTTGATTTTAAGTGCCGACGGTTTGTGATCCGCGTCGCGCTCCAGCGTAGCATACCGGCCAATCAGGCTGTCCTGAATACGGATCGGGATAGCCACGATGCGGCTGTGCTCCAGCACGATGCAGTGCTCCAGCTCGCTGTCCTCGATCACCACGTCATGGTAGATGCTGGTGAACGGCCCAATGTAGCTGTTGACGATGCGGGTATTCTCGCCAATGATGCTAGGCCCGCGAATGACGCTGTTGATGACCTGTGCGCCCGCCTCAATTGTGACACGAGAATCCACCTGTGAAGCGGCATCTACCGTCCCCAGCACTGCCGGTGCCAGTTCCTCCAGCACATGGGCATTGGCGTCGAGCATATCAGAGGGCTTGCCCGTATCAATCCACCAGCCTTTGTGGATGTAAGGATAGACTCGGTAGCCCTTGGTCACCAGCCATTGAATGGCATCGGTGATCTCCAGCTCGCCCCGCCACGAAGGCTGAATGGCTTCCACTGCTTCAAACACATGGTGGTCAAACATATAGATGCCCACCAGCGCCAGATTAGAGGGCGGGTCTTTGGGTTTCTCGATCAGCCGCTTGATCTGTCCATCGCCGTTCAGTTCCGCCACGCCGAAATGTTGCGGATCAGGCACTTCCTTCAGCACGATCTGGCTGTTCCAGTCGCTTGCGGCAAACTGGCGGATCAAGGGGCTGATGCCGCCCTGAATCACGTTGTCGCCTAGAAACATCACAAAGCGCTCATCACCGAGAAAATCACGTGAAATCTTGACGGCATGAGCCAGCCCCAGCGGGGCTTCCTGAGGGATGTACGTCACACGCACCCCCCAGCGTTCACCATCGCCCACGGCTTCGCGTATCTCCGGGCCGGTATCACCGATCACAATGCCAATGTCTGTGATACCGGCATCGCGGATCGCCTCAATCACACGAAAAAGAACGGGCTTGTTAGCTACAGGGATCAACTGTTTGGCACGGGTATAAGTCAGGGGATACAGGCGGGTTCCTTTTCCGCCGGATAGGATCAAGCCCTTCACTAGAGTCTCCTGTTGGCTTATCTACTTATTTTGTACATCCTCAAGGGGGCAATCTGGCATCTCACCCCCTGTTCCACTTAATCGCTGTGCGTTGGATCATCTGCACCTGAAGGGCGGAAGCTTGGCTTGGTTTCAAACGCCGATGAGGGAGGCGTTGCCTGCTCTTGGGCCGGTTTCGATTCTGCCGGCGGGGACAGGTCAACCTCCGTATCTTCCAAGTCCTCTTCGTCTTCATCTGCTTCTCGCTGGGCGGCCAACTCATCCAGTTTGTTCTGAGGGATGAACATCACCGGTTTGGAATCCACCGTTGGGCTGTGGTCAGCAGGCAACTCCAGATGCGGCGCCTCACTGATGCCGAGGGCTTCCGCCTCTTCTGCCAGCCACTTAGGGTGGCGCGGTAAGGACGACAGGTCCTCCCCATCCATTGCCCGCCGGATCAGCGCGGCAGTACGCACACCGCGCCAGCGCAACACCGCCCCGCCAATCTCGGCGTCGGCATGGGCAGGGGCCGCGCCAATGTAGCCCGGCCAATCCGGCATCTGGTAGAGCTGATGCCACTCAAGCGTGCGCAACAATTTATAAGACGGATCCACCATCTCTGGCGCCAAATACAACATGAGCGAAGTCTCAAACATCGAGGCATGGATGCTTCCGCTGAGTGCCACTTCCTCTTTAGGGGTCAGGGGACGGCCTAGCAGTGTTGCCAGCCCCGGCGAAACATCCTGTTCAGCACCAGCCAACACATACCCGATTGGCTCATACATCACCACCCCCGGATGGCGGGTACGTATCTCACTGCACACCTCCGCCAGCACCAGGCACTGATCAGGCCCGCCATGAAAACTGATCGGGAAAATATAGCGAAACCCATAGCGGATTAAATGCTCAGCGATGTCGGTCACAAGGCTTTTGAGCGTCTCACGGCTGATCCACACCCCTCCCGCTTGCGTGAAAAGCTCTTGCCGCCGCGTTTCAATCGGATCAATTCCATAGGGGATGGTAGGAGCCAGCAACACGTGGAGCTGAGGGTCGTTCTCCAGCAGCCATGCGGCGGCGGCTTGCGTCAGCCCATCAACAGCAAACGTATCGGTGCCCAGCGGCAGGTGATTCCCATGCTCCTCCAGCATCCCTACCGGCAGGAAGACGACAGTACTGGCGCGGACAAGCGCTTTCATCGCCTTGAGCGTGAGACGATCAAGATAATGCACACGCGCATAGAGTCCGGGCGGCATCATTTATAACCCCTCCTAGATCATTGAGTAGGGGTTTCCCCGCCACCCCTACCTAGCCGTAGTAACTGCCCATCTGGGCATCTACCTGTGCGTTAGCGATCACTACCCCTACAATACGCACATTGAGCCTTTCGAGCAACTCCTTAGCCTGTTCAGCATGGTCGCGGTGTGTCCCCCCTGCACGGAAGACCAGCAGTACTCCATCCAGCTTGGCGGCCAAGAGTGCCGCATCCGTCACCGCGATCACCGGCGGGGCGTCAAACAACACCATATCGGCCTGAGCCTTCAGCCGTTCGACAATCGCATCCATTTGAGGAGAGCCAAGCAGGTCAGCAGGGTTGGGCGGCAGTGGGCCGCTGGTCAGCAGGCTTAGGTCCTCGACTCCCACATCCTGCAGAGGCGGCGCACTCAACCCCTCCAGCACCATGCTGGTCAGGCCCGGCTCCTGAGCCACGCCCCAGATGGTATGTTGATGGGGGCGGCGCAGATCGCAATCCACAAGGATAGTCTTCTTGCCGCCCTGCGCCATCGTCACCGCCAGATTGGCCAGCGTAATACTCTTACCTTCCTCTGGGGCCGGGCTGGTGACAACCAGCGTATGCAGTGGCTCCTTCAGGCTGGAGAAAATCAGGTTGGTGCGCAACGTGCGGTACGCCTCGCTGGCCGGAGAGCGCGGATTAGTCAGTGTGACCAGATTTGCTTGTGTCATACTCAGCCCTCGTTTCGATTAATTCTCCACCGGCGGAATCGCTCCCAGAACCGGCAGTCCGATAAAGCGATCCACATCTTCACGTGTCCGAATAACGCCGGCCTCGATGTATTCCAGCACAAACACAATGGCCAGGCCGACTAGGAAGCCCAGCATTGCACCGGCAATGGTGTTGACCTTGGTATTAGGAAACTCCAGCACGTAGCGCGGGTCGTCAATGATCTGGGCGTCAATGCGGTCTTCCATGCGCACCTTCTGGTTTTCTACATTGCGCCACTGGACAAACAGATTAGCCCACTCACGGGCAATATCGTTGGCCACATCGCCGTCAGGGTTCTCCACTTCGAGTTGTATCACCAGCCGCGAGTCATCGCTGGCAAAGGCCACGTCACTTCGCAATTCCTCCGGCGTCATGTCAAGCTGGAGGGCATCAATCACATCTCGCGCGCGGTAGTTGCTGTCCATCCATGCCACATACGAACGGAGCAATGTCTTCGCGGCCTGTGCCTGACCGAAATCCGTTCGGGCAGGCTGAACCAGAATGTTGATCGTTGACTTATAGACGGGAGCGCGCTCCTCCATGATGAGGCTGAACACAAAGGCCGCCACAGCCGTGATGAACGCCAGCAACAGCATGATCCAGCCGCGCCGCCGCAAGACTCGCCAGTAAGCCCTTAACTGCATATCTCCTCCATCCTCTTGTCAGACTTCACCCTTTTGGCCGGCCACGCTCAGGCGGGACTTCCGCCAGCACAGGCAGGCCCATCCGTTCTACTTCGGCCCGCTCATGCAGGGTTGGGTCGAGATACTCCACCAGAAAAGCCAATGCCGCCCCTGCCGCCAGCCCCAGCCCAAAGCGGATCAGGGGATTCAGGCGGGCTGTGATGGAGGGAGGCACTGGCCCGATGACCGGCTCATCCAGTGCGATGACACGAACCTCTTCCTCACCAAACTGGGGGAAGTAATCCGTACTACGCTCTTTCAGCACAGTAGAGGCCGCTTCAGCGATAGCCTGCAAATCGTCCGGATTGTTCCAATTGAGCGTCAGTACCATGACACTGCGTGCGTTATCAACCGCAAGGTTTCCCTGAATGGCCCACGCTGGTATGTCCCGTCCCTCTGCCGCCAGCACAGCGCTGACCTCCCGTGCAAAGCTGTTTGTCCGCACCCAATCAGTCAAAGCATTGACCACATACTCAGAGGCCAGCCATGGGTAATAACGTGTGTCCTCATAGAGAGTGTCACCCCCACGAGGGGGCTGGGCCGCCGTAAAGTGAATGCTGGTCGAATAGCCGCCGGCAGGCGGGACCTTCAGGTAGCCGTAAACGGCATAAGCCAACGCGGCCAGCGCAGGCAATGCGATCAGCCACCAGCGCCGCCGCACGATTTTCCAAAGCCCACGTAGTTCCATTCGCCCATCCTTCTCACTTGCCCATCCCACACGGCCAATGTATCTGTACCCGCTTGCCCGCTGGACTATCCGAAGGGTTGATGCTTTTTGTTCCGCTCATCGTACCGCGCCTCGACAAAAGCCGCCACCTCCCGCTCGAACACAGCGCGATCAAAACGTGAAGCACTGGCACGGCAACGTGCCGGATCGAAGGTCAAGTCCTGAAAGCGTTGCAATGCCCGGCACAAACTCTCGACTGTTTGCTCCTCAAAGAACAGGCCTGTTTCCCCTTCGATCACAGTGTCAAGCGCCCCGCCCCCCCGGAAAGCGATCACTGGACGGCCTGCCGCCTGCGCCTCAACCGGCGCAATACCGAAATCTTCCAGACCAGGGAAGATAAACGCCTTGCAACGAGCCATCAAGTCAGGCAAATCCGAGACAGGCACACGGCCTAGAAACTGTACCGTCGGCCCCGCCATTGCCTCTAGACGCCCGCGGTCCCGCCCGTCTCCAGCAATCAGAAGCGGCAAGCCCAGCCGGGAGCAGGCCTGCACCGCCAGATCAACACGTTTGTAAGGGATCAGACGCGACACAACCAGGTAGTAGTCATCAGGCCGGCTGACAGGCTGGTAACGCCCGACTTCCACAGGCGGATAAATGATAACCGAACTCCGCCGATAGAACCGGGCGATACGCTGTTGAATCTCCGATGAGATGGCAATGAAATGATCCACGTGCTGGGCCGCCTCATAGTCCCAGCGTCTGAGCAGGCGGATCACCGGCCTCAAGATAGCGGCGGCACTTGGCGGCACCCTTTCCTGTTCAACATATGTGTTGTACTGCCACACATAGCGCGTCGGCGTCAGGCAGTAGCAGATATGAAGCGCCCCTCCTTTTTGCACGCCATGACAGAAGCCGCTCTTGTTTGACAAAATAACTTCGTAACCGCTCAGATCAAGGCGCTCAAAGGCCAACGGATAAAGCGGCAGGTAGGGCTGGTGATGATCATGAATACCCGGCAGGTTGTCCATCCATGTCACATGGATGTCCCACTCACGGTAAGCGGCGGGCATTTTATCCGGCGCATAGATGGAGGTATACAGCGGTGCATCAGGGTACATCCTCACCAGCACCTCCAGCACATTTTCTGCTCCGCCAAGCTGGTTCAGCCAGTCATGTACCAGTGCGATTTTCATCTGTTACCCATTTCGCGCCAGCTTGCCCGCTGGATAGGTTTGAAGGATCGCCGGTGAACAGCACAGGGGCCAAGCTCCCTCAGGGCTAGCTGATGCTGAGGCGTGCCATAGCCCTTATGATGCGCAAAGCCGTAGCCGGGATACTCAGCATCAAGCTCCATCATCAGCCGATCCCGTGAGACTTTGGCAATGATGCTGGCCGCCGCGATGCTCAACGAGTGCCATTCACCTCTAACCAGACTCGTCTGCGGCAGGCCAACCTCCCTCAACCGCATATACCCGCCGTCAATCAGCAGAGCCTGCGGCCTGATCGGCAAGGCATCCAACGCCCGCCGCATGGCCAACAGCGAGGCCTGCACGATTCCCAGCTCCTCGATCTCCTCAACCGAACCTATCCCCACCCCTACCGCCAGCGCTACCGACCGGATCATGTCGAACAGTCTGTCACGCTGAAGGGCAGAACATAGTTTGCTGTCGCGCACCTCTTTCAACACGGTTTGCAGCTCACGGCGCTCCAGCGGCAGAATGACCGCTCCCGCCGAGACCGGCCCAGCCCATGCGCCGCGCCCCGCTTCATCAAGGCCCGCGACCAGCGTCAACCCGCGTCCAGAAAAAGCATGTTCATAGGCCAGCCCTGGCGCAGGATGCGGCACATTCATCAGTGCTTCCTGTCATACAGGCCGCGCCAGCCGTTCAGCCGGACACGCAGAACCTCACTCAGCATCTCGAAGGAGGCCCGGATCGGGTTGATGCGGCTCTGCGGCATGTAGTACCACGTGATCGGGACCTCAACCAGCTTGTAGCCGCGCTTGAGCGCCACAAACAGCACTTCAACATCAAATCCCCAGCCGTCAATGGTTTGAACGGAGAAAATATCCCGTGCCACTTCGCGCCGGAAGGCCTTGAACCCGCACTGTGTATCCTGTATGCGCGGGATTGCCAGAGTCCGCACAATGAAGTTGAACACCCGCCCCATCAGGTGACGATAGTGCGGTTCGCCGATGCGGCGTGCCCCCGGCGCTTCACGGCTGGCAATAGCCACATCATATCCGCTCAGGGCCGGCGGCATAAACTTGGCGATCTCTTCAACCGGCATCGAGAAATCAGCATCACATACCATGAGATACTCGCCCTGCCCGGCCATGATCCCAGTCCGGACGGCGGCTCCCTTCCCCTGACGCGGTTCATCAATCACCCGTGTATAGGGATGACGGGCCGCAAAGTCCTGCGCGACCTGAGCAGTCGTATCACGGCTGTTGTTGTTGACCACAATCACTTCAATAGGGTAGTCCTGAGCCGCCACAAATGCCGCTACCTGCTCAAGGCTTTTGGGCAGGCGCTTCTCTTCATTGTAAGCCGGTATGATAATGCTCAAACGCGGCTTATCTGCCGGATCAGCCATAAGGTCCTCTATCACAAGTTCAGGATAACAGAAGGCTCGGTCTCCTGCGCCGCTGAGCAAAACACAATCAGCAACTCCTGCCGGCGAGGGTAGTGTTATGTTTCAGCCGGCCACAGGATGGTTTCAAGATATTCTATTGACACAGTCCGTTTGGCCTGAATCGCCCTGCGCTTGCGCAGAACCCGCGGCAACGTCCACAGGCCGACTGCCATCCCGCGCAAGGTTGCGCGAGCCGCCTCCCCCCGCCACGCACGCAGTGCCTCCCATGCCTGCCGTGCCTGCGCCCGGATGATTTGACGCCAGTATTTGCGCCACAGCTCTCCCGGATAATTCTTGGCGATCAGCCAGATAAAGTTACGTCCATTGTAAAAGCTGGCCGTCGCACCGCCGCCGGTAGCCGAAAGCATGTGATAAACCACTGCTCTAGGGGCATATACACAGCGCCAGCCCATCAGTTGCGCCCGCCAGCCAAGGTCCACATCCTCAGACGAGAAGAAGAAATCCTCATCCAGCAAACCCACCTGATCAAGCATAGCCCGCCGGTAAGCCGCCGAGCCGCCGCACGCACTGAAGACATATTCCTCGCTATTGTACCGCTCTCCATCCGACTGCCACACCCCCCGGTTGCCGGGGATGCCGTCCACACGGTAGAAGTCACCGGCTGTGTGGAGCGTATCGCGCCGGTCGTAGAGCAGCATCTTGCTGGCCACTGACCCCGCTTCTGGATGACGCTCGAAAGCGGCCACTACCTCTGACACCCAATCAGGCGCGGCCTCTGTGTCATTGTTGAGCAGGATCACAATATCTCCCTGCGCGGCTTGTATGCCAGCGTTGCATGCCCCGGCAAAACCCTGATTCTCCGAAAGCTCAATCAGCCGCACCTCTGGATAGCGGGCGGCGACAAATGCCTGCGACCCATCGGTAGAGGCATTGTCAGCAACGATCACTTCTAGGCGAGGATAAGTCTGCGACCGGAGCGCCTGCAGGCAAACCGGCAGGTATTTCAGGCCATTCCAGTTAGGAATGATTACAGAGACCAGCGGAAGTTCAGCCATCAACAGGGAGTCTCCTCAAAGATGAGGTTACAACGTGCCTGACAGCGTCTCACGAGGGGCAGTGCGCCTAAGCCGCCGCCGGGCCATCCGAACATACACCTGCGGCAGGAACACCTGCCCGGCCATGATCACCAGCACCAGCACGCAGATGATCAGACAGGCTGTCAGCACCTCAGGGCTTGAAGGGGAGAGTGCAGAGGGTCGGCCAGCAAAGCGTGAGACGGAATAGTAGGAAGGGTCCATGATGGTGAGGACGATCAACCAGATCAGCCCCCCGCCCCACACAATCGCCAGATAGCCAGCCAGCCCCGCTCCCAGCCGTGCAGTCAGTGCCAGCAAAGAGCGGTCGGCAGGCTGTTTGGCCCATGTTGCCGCCAGCACACCAAGCGCTGTGCTGTAGCGCATCCGCAACAGCGGCCCAATCAGCCAGTGGGTCAAGACAACCACTATTGTCAGTGCAACAGGCAACGGCCATCTCCTGAAAACCGCACGGACGAAGGTTGTCGTATCCCACCGGAGGGGCGGGCCAAGTAAGGGTGTGAAGGCATAGATCGCCGTCATGATCAGCACAACCACCACACCCAGCCTCAAGAGAATCACCGCCCACGCCAGAAATGACATTCGGCGGCGGCTGATTATCAACCTCTGTTGGAGCAGTTCCCCCTGCCCGGAGACGGCGTTCCCCCCTTTGCTGGCCGCGATCAGGCCAAGCATCCATGTACCGACTGCCTGCAACCCCATCAGCACCCCGACGCTGAGCACCAGCCTCCCCCCGATCACATAGGCGCGTGGAGAGGCAACCCAGTACGGTACGTTGTTAAATGAGACGGCATTGAAAAATACCAGCATCAGCCCGGCCAGCAAAAGCGTGGCCGGCAGACAGCCAATCCGAACCGTCTTCCACCGCAATACCAGACTCAGCCAGTGCCGGCGCTTTGGCCGTGTGTGCGGCAAGGCCGTCGTCTCAGACATAGATCACGGTCCTATGGAGCGGGCGCGGCGCTGTATCAGGCCAAGTGCTGTCAGAATGAAACCAGCCTGCCACAGCATCACTGCAAGCAGGTAACCAAATATGGCCAGGCTGACAGCCCACACCGCCTGCTGGGTTGTCGGGGCAGGCTGGTTACGGAAAGCTTCGAGCGTTGCATAACGCGGTTCCAGCCAGTTGGAAAAGAGGAAGGTCAACCCATAAATCAACACAAAGTCGCTCAGAATCGAGGCTATCCAGAGAACCAGCCGCGCGGCCAGCCCCAGCCCCACCGCCTGCCCGCGCGAGCGTGAGAACGCCGAAGCCAGCATCCCCAGCGCTGTATTGAGCAAGACCTGCACACCAGGCTGAGCGGCAAAGAAGATCACCCCTGCACACAGGGCCAGCAATGCAGGAAACCACAGCCCATCCCCCCAGAACCTCTGCCAGTCAGCAGGGGAGAACGAGTAGAATATGTCCCTGAGCACCACGTAGGCAAACAACAGTATCCCTGTCACAAGGCTGATCCCCCGCAGGATCAGCAAGCCGGTCAGCAAGGAACGCAAATGACGCACTGCCGCGGCAAACTTGGCAAAAATAATTTCATGCAATGGGACGGTCGTAACCCTCAGCAACCCCCAGCTTCGTAGTTCAACCTCACCGCCGATCAGAGGGGCGGCCTGAGCAACCGTCACAATATTGACTACCATCCCGGCGATCAGTTGGACAAAAAGCAGAGCCAATAGAGTGAAACCTAAACTGTTTCGAGCAAGATGTTCAAACTGCTCCCACCAGCTTCCCCACGCCCAGCCCCTGGCGGACAGGCCCAGTATAACAAACAGCAGGCACAGGCCGCCGCACATCCCAAACAGCACCGGCATAAATTTCTGGTTTAAACCCGCCAATGACCGGATACGCTCTCGGCGCTGTCTCTCCAGACGATAGACAGGATGTGTCACTTGCGCCCAGCGGGGCCGTATCAGCGGCAGAACACGTAACTGATCAGCCATGAGATTCTATTCTACCTATGCCCTGCCTGTCCCACCATGACGCCCGCTCGACGATCCTTACCCGCCGCCTGCCTGCTCATAACGCACCTCAAACTGAATACCCCTGCGGCGTACCTCCTCCATGAACACACTGGCTTTGACCGCTGTCTCCATTGGAACACCGCCATGGCGGACGACCCCCCGCGCCTGAAAGCCCATCATGATCGCACAGTGCCAGCCGGTCAGACGCTCCATCGAGGTGAAACCAGTCTGCTCATCGTAGCGATCAACCAGATCAACGAGAACAATCGTGTCTTTGCCATCCTTCTTGCCGACTGCCTTGGCGCGTATGATGCAGATGTCCCTGATCTGAGGGGCGGTGATCTGCGGCTCCAGCAAGGCATGGAAGACCTGACGCGGGCTGACCATCTGATCGCCCACCCGAATCGGCTGCTCCTTGAACAGCCCCAGTTGCTTGAAGGCCCGGAACCACTCACAGTGACCAGGGTAGCGCAGGATACGGTTCTCCAGCCTCTCCAGCTTGCCTTCATATGTCCACGGCAAGGTGGACGTGCCGCCAGAGCCGACAAATGCCTCAAAGCGCCCCAGCGGCGGCAGGTCTATTATCTCACACTCGGAGAGTGTGTCCACCAGCGTCACCTTGCCGTCCCGCAGAAAGACTGCCTGCCCATCATATTCGTTAGTCAGGCCATTGATGTTAAATGTGACCTGATAATTCCACGGCGGCTGAGGGTCTTGGGGCAATCCTCCATCATAGAGGTACAGCTCACGAGCCTCATCCAGCAGTTCGATGGCATAGACCCCCATTGTCCCGACCAGCCCCGGCCCCATCCCGCAGTCCGGGACGATGCTGACGCCTGCTCGTCTGGCCGCTTCATCCATTGCCAGTTGAGCCATCACAACATCTGTGTTGCCGCCCATATCACACAGATGCACACCCATCTCAACAGCCGCACGGGTAATATCCTGATTGTAGTAGTAAGGCACAGCGCTAAGCGCCGCTGTCATGCCTGCTAAGGCTCTCTTGAGAGCCTCCTTGTCAGTGACATCCAACTGAATCGCCTGTGCCACTTCCCGCCCTGCCAGTGCATTGACCCGTGCCGCAGACCGCTGGGCGGCCTCCTCATGAATATCCGCCAAGATCACCTGCGCCGCATCGCCAAAGCGGGCCAGATCATAAGCGGCCGCCGTCCCCTGACGGCCTGCCCCCAGAATAAGGTACTTGTACAAGGCCGGCTCACTCATGCACACACCCTTTCTACACTCCCTCTAGATTTGCTACGGATGATTGACGACTGCTGTCAAGTCTCAAGGGTTAGTGACAGGGACGTCAATATGCCCCAGAAACAGCATTGCGGCGATCTGGCGCGTCTGCCCGTCGCGGATGTTAATCTGCCATGTGTCATAAAAGGCGGGTTCGCGCGTGGTCAACAAGGTGAATCCATCTCCAGCCCACCCCAGCGGGCGATGCCGGTTACTGCCCAGATTAGCGATCAGGCGCTGTTCACCCGTAACCAAGTTAGCCCACCCCAGCAGATAAGTTTCCAGCCCCGGCGGGCCATAAGCCTCCATGAAGACCAGCTCGCCGCCCGGCGTCAGGAACGGATAACCCAGCTCGAAAGCCGCCCCTGCCGGTATATCTATCGGCCTGAAACGCCCCACTACCGCCCCTGTGACCAGATTAGTGACCACAATCGGAGCGCCGGCGGTGGCAGGCGGCAGTGCCCGCACCAGATAAGCGCCGTCCGGTGAGATATGGGCATCGCAGACCAGCCCCTGCCCGCAGGCAGGTTCTCCAGGCAATTGGCTGATCACCCCGCTGGCTGTGTCAAGGGCATACAGATCATAGAAGCCATGAAAAAGCGTGGTATCGGTAACAGCGGCAGGGCGATGGTCAAAGAACAGGGTACGTCCGTCGTTGGTCAGCCGGAGCAAGCGGATGGTGTCATCAGGCTGAGCCTGCAAAACAGCCGCCAGCCGCACCCCGCCGCCATCCGGATCAGATACAAAGAAGGAAAACATGCCCTGATAACCATAAACCCAGCTAAGCCAATGACCATTGGCACTGGGGAGAAGCTGGTAGACCTCAGCACTGGCAGGCGGCAGAGCAAACTCCAGCAGATCGGCCGCACCCGCCGTGTTAATCCGCATCGGCAGATTGCCGGTCCAGACCAGATAAACATACTGCCCGGCCCGGACGGCCTCACCGGCGGGCAGGCTAAGGTCCCTGATCTCAGTGACTACTTGACGGGTGGACACGTCCAGCCAGCGCAAAACCTGATTACCACTGGCATCTGGCTGACCAAGATACACATCAAACGAACCGGCGCGTGGAGGCGTGCCGGCAGGAACTGTCCACAGGCTCAGTTCGGGGGCTAACGTGCTGGTCGGAGGGACAGGGGAAAGAGTCGGCGAGGGCATTATCGTCGGAGGCGGCAGAGTGGCCGTAGCTGTCGGCTCAAGGGTCGGGGTATTGATTGGCACTGCCGGTGTTGCCGGCTTACTGCCTTGGGCATCGCCGCCCTCTGGGCCGGAACAGCCTGCCAGCAACAGCATTACAACTGCCAGCCTGCTCATCATGCCGACCGTTCTTCTCCCCATCGTGCCGATCCTTCTATGGGCTTTCTTCCTGCTCTGCCCGCAATGCCGCTACCAGCCGCGGGAGCACCGTCCCCGCTGTGCCCTGTAAGAAGATATGAGCCGTCGGCGTGATAAAGCTTGGCGCCGGGTTAACCTCAATCACCACTGCCCCCGCCCGCCGCGCCTCAACCGGCAATGAGGCCGCCGGCTGTACTGCCCCCGATGTGCCAACGACCAGCATCACCTGACACCGCCTCGCCTCTTCAAAGGCGCGCTCAACGGCCTCAGGAGGCAACAGCTCCCCAAACCACACCACATCAGGACGCACCCGTGCGCCGCAGTAGGGACAGGGCGGAGCATGATCCTTGCTGTACGAAATGGTGCTCAAATCAATCACGGTCGGCCTGCCCCGACAATCTGCCGAACATTTGAAACGCTCAAGGTTGCCATGCAGTTCCACCACATCACGACTTCCAGCGCGGACATGTAATCCATCCACGTTCTGGGTCAACACGACCACCTCAGGGATCAACCCTTCCAGTTCAGCAATGGCATAATGGCCGGCATGGGGCTGAACTGTACACAGTTTCTCCGACCGTTCGATGTACCACGCCCAGACCAGGTCAGGGTTGCGCTGAAATGCCTCCGGCGTGGCAAGCTCCGCCGGGTCATATCTGGCCCACAACCCCTCCAGCGCATCGCGGAAGGTCGGGATGCCGCTTTCTTTTGACATGCCCGCCCCGCTTGAAACCACCACTCGCACGGCACGCTTCAGGGCGGCTACCGCTTCAGATAAATTGCTTTCATCTACCACAGGGAAAATTGTACCTGTCCTGACGGGCAAGGCAACCGAGAGGACAAGCAGAGCAAGAGGAGGCCGCCTACTCTTCCTTCCCAGCCCGTCTGCCGAGTGCCACTGTCCGCACAATCAGCCGCAACAGGCCTAGATCAACGCGGTCACCAGGCATCAGCCGGTAGCGTACACCCGGCTCCAGATATTGCCCGTTGACCCATGTTCCATTGGTACTGCCCAGATCACTCAGATACAGGCCCTCTGGCGCAGGCACTAATTCAGCATGGCGGCGCGAGACACCATGTTCGGCAGTCAGATAGGGTGTCAGATCGAGGTCAGGGCGGCGTGTGCCCTCCGGGTCAGCCCGCCCAATGACCACTTGCTGGCGCACATCCAGGCCAATAGTGGCAGGAGGTTCAGCAGTCTGGAAGATTACCCGCCAAGGCGGCGGCTGGGCTGTTCGCGGGATCAGGCGTACCTGTGCCGTCTCATCCCCCGGTCGGGGCGGCGGTTCGGGCCGCCGGTCCAGCCTGCCGCCTCCCGCTTTTTGCAGGACGGTGGCAGGCGGACGATGCGTAACACCTGCGCCCTGCCCGCCCTGCACACCTTCTTCCAAGCCGGGCAAGGGGGAGAGGGGGCGTGTTACAGGCTTCTGCCTGTGTGTCAGTTCAGATGGATTCTGTGAATCAGGCGGCTCACTCATACAACGCTATTTTTGAACTGGCGGTGTAAAAAACCTACGGCTTCTTGTCTTCTTCCTTTTCGGCTTCAGCAGGCTTCTGGCCGCGCATCAGGAACATGTAGCCCACAAACAGACCGATCCCCAGCATGCCCAGTGTCCCTGCGCCGCTCCAACCGGGGCTAAAGGCGGGCACAAGGATCAGAGCCGCCACACCAAAGAAGATCAGCGGGCCAAAGAAGCGTACCTGTTGCTTGTGCAACAACGTATGGAGTAACACAACGCCTGCCACCATCCC
Source organism: Anaerolineae bacterium (assembly GCA_034435015.1). GTDB lineage: Bacteria > Chloroflexota > Anaerolineae > Aggregatilineales > UBA3940 > DAOTYH01. The sequence continues at coordinate 14,663 of DAOTYH010000024.1, forward strand.
GACTCCCAGCGCCCCAATGGGGCGCAACAGGTAGCCGGCCAACTCCAGCAACGGATAGATCACGCTCCGCAGGGCCTCAGTCAGGGTAATCATGGTATCCTCCAAGGGTAGTGATTCCCAGTTTCAATACCGCTACTTTACCCCAAAGCCTACAGAAAGGGAAATCACCAGCCGATTGCGCACCCATCCGCACGCGGGTCGCTTCCGCCGCACAGCACCCCGCTGTCCGGGTCGCGGGTGATGATCTGCCCCCGGCCAAACAAGGCCCGCTCATGCCCGCTGACCACCCGCACCGGATGCCCCATTGCCGACAGACGCGAGACGACCTCAGCCGGGATGCCCTCTTCGAGTGCCACCGCCCCACCGGCGGTGCCATCCTCAATGCACACACGCGGGCGGTCGAGTACGGCCTGCGGGTCCAGCCTGTCATTCACCATACCGACAATGACCTGTACATGCCCCTGCGGCTGCATAAAGCCGCCCATCACGCCCAAGCTGGCATACAGCGAGCCGTCTGCCTCACGCACCGCCATCGCAGGGATAATGGTATGGTAAGGCCGTTTGCGGGGCATCAGCGCGTTTGGGTGTTGCGGGTCAAGCGAGAAATTATGGCCTCGATTCTGAAGCGAGAAGCCTGTCCCCTCCGGCACAATGCCCGTCCCAAAGCCCATATAGTTGCTGTTGATAAACGAACAAGCGTTACCCTGCCCATCTACCACGCTGAAATAGACCGTATCAGTCCCCGCCGGCGGTATCCCATGCCCCTGATCGAGAGTAGCACGCTGACGGTCAATCAGGGCGGCCCGCTGTACTGCATAGGCAGGGCTGAGCAGTTCACCCAGCGGGGCGGGGTTAAAGGCCGGATCGGCCACATAGTGACGCGCGTCAGCAAAGGCCAGCCGCAGTGACTCGATGATCAGGTGCAGGCGCTCCGCCGAAAGTGCCTCTCCGGGCAGGTCAAAGCTGGAGAGGATATTAAGCGCTATCAGCGCCACAAGGCCTTGCCCGTTAGGCGGGCACTCATAGACCCTCATTCCCTGATAGACCGTACTGATCGGCTCTTCCCACGTTGAGGTATGGGCCGCGAGGTCCTCCTCCGTCATGACACCGCCAGCCGCCTGTACCGCCCGTGCGATCCGAGCACCAATCTCCCCCTGATAGAATGCTTCCTTGCCGCCCTCTGCAATGATCCGCAGTGTCCGCGCCAACGCTGGATTGCGGAAAACCTCACCGGCACGCGGCCCCCGCCCGTCAAGTGTCAGAGCACGCCCGCCGGGCGCGCTGGCAAGCTGTCTCCTCGCTCCCCGCTCCCAGTAGTAGGCTGTCAGCGGCGCCACGGGAAATCCTTCTTCGGCCAGCCGAACAGCCGGAGCAAGGATGTTCGACAATTCAAGTGTGCCGTGCCGTTCGATCAGATCACACCAGCCCGCGCAAGCCCCAGGCACGGTGACGGTATGGACATGGAAGGGCGGCAATTCTGCGCCGAAGCCCTGCTCCCGCAACAGGTCGAGCGTCAGGGCGGCAGGAGCACGCCCCGATCCATTCAGGGCAGTGACCTTGCCGGTACTGCTGTCGTAGAACAGCGCAAAACAATCCCCTCCTAGACCTGTGCTGGTCGGTTCAGTGACATTCAGCGCCGCCGCCACCGCAACAGCGGCATCAGCGGCATTGCCCCCCTGCATCAAGATTTCCACCCCTGCCATAGTAGCAAGCGGCTGACTGGATGCCACCATCCCATGAGAGGCATACACCGGCGAGCGCCGGGAGGCAAAGGAGAGACTTTCTTCTACCACACGCTTTGCTCCAAGTGCGGAGTCATGAGAGATAAGGCTACATCTTCAGGCCCGGCACCGTGTTGACCAGAATCAGCGCCATCGCCCCAGCCATATTCCAGACCATATGCGCTATCAGGCTGGGCCGCATTGAGCCGCTGACCGCACGTAAAGCAGTCAGATAAGTGGAGAGGATCACGATCTGGACAATCGCCGCAAACGTAGCAAACCCCGCCAGCAGATGTGCCCCTCCAAACAGCAGGCTGACAACCACGAAGGGCACAACATGCCGCCTCCAGCGGGGTTCACCTTCACGGGGGGAGCGCAACAGGGCATTGTACAACGCCCCGCGGAAGACCAACTCCTCAGCCAACGGGACAATCGTACTGACCACCAAACCAGAGACGATCTGAAGGCCGGTTGTACTGAAGAGCTGTATCTGGACATCTACCTCTGTAGGGCCGCTTGTCAAGCTTACCCCGATCACCACCACCAGCAGGAAAGGCAGTGTGATCAGCGGGACCATCCATGTCTTGATCCAGCGGGGTTTGTTCCACCCCAGCCAGTCCGCCAGGCTGAAGTGTGTGGCTGGTGCAAACAGACGCCATATCCAGGGCCACGCCCACGCTACCACGATGGTCACTACTGCCGCAACTGATGCCGACCCAATGGTAATCCAGAGCGCCTCCTCCGAGTCGATGAACCGCTCCAACGCGCGTGCCAAGTCAGCCTCCGTATTGAGCGGCCCATAAGACATCAGTGCCACAATCACCGGCGGAATAGCCGCCACGATCTGCAAAGGCAGGTACGTGCTGAATAACGTCACCGCCAAAAGCCAGCGCCCCAACGCAGGCGGACTCGGCGCCGGCACAGCCGATGCCTCAGGTTCTGACGGAAACTCTGGCGAGGATGCCAGACTACCCAAACTTTCTTGCATAGACTTGCTACCTTGCCTGTTCTACAACTTGGTCTGCCAGCAACGCTGGCTATAACTTCAGGTCAGCCTTAAGCATTCTTAGTTGGAAGATAGCTCGCTCCACACGCCCTACATGACGCGGATTATTCAACCAGCGCGACGCGCCCGAAGGATGCGGCAGTGGGACAATGTACCGCCCTTCGGAATCTACCACTAAGTCGCCGACAATGTCCTCCAGCCTGCTCTCCGGCGGGAAGAACAGGCGGGCCGCCAGACTGCCCACCGGCACAATGACCTCTGGCCGGACGAGAGCCAGCTCTCCCTCCAGCCACGAGCGGCATAGCTTTTGCTCAGCGACAGACGGCACGCGGTCGCCCTCTCCCGACCCACGCCTGCCGGGAAAGCATTTGGTCACACTAGTCATGTAGCAGGCGGCGCGGAAGGTCTTTTCATCCCAGCCTGCCCGTTCCAGCCAGCGGAACAACCGCCGTCCAGCATCCCCGCCAAACGGCCTGCCCAGCTCAGCTTCAACCACGCCGGGCGCCTGCCCGATCACCATCAGGCGTGCCGACTGCGAGCCGGAAAAGATCGGCTGGGACTCGATGCGGTAACCAGCCTCGGCACACCGCCGGCACTGACGAAGATCAGCATGGAGGGCGTCTAGGTCGGTATATTCAACCATGATTGGAGTGTACCCCTGCACGCAGGCAGAGGTCAAGGTGGCTGGAACAGGAAACTCTCATCCCTTGGCGACACCTCATAGTATGATCCCATCAATGCCTTGATGTTCCTCTTCCTCACACTGCGCTATAATCTCTCTTAACCGAGTACGCTTTCCTAAGTATGAAGTTCGTGGGAGAGATTAGCACCATGCAAGAGAAATTCCTCACCCTTCAGCAACATGGACAGAGCCTGTGGTATGACAACATCGCCCGTGATTTGCTCGACTCAGGTGAGATACAGAAGCTGGTAGAGGACGGCATTCTAGGGATGACCTCCAACCCCAGCATCTTCAAACAGGCCATTGCCGGCAGTGCCACTTACGACGCTGATCTGCGCACCCTCGCCCTTCAGGGCAAAAGCGCTAAAGAAATCTACGAGGCGTTGGCCGTCTCAGACATCCAGCGGGCCGCCGACATCCTGCGCCCAGTCTATGAGCGGACAAACAAACTGGACGGCTATGTCAGCCTGGAGGTTTCCCCTCTGCTGGCTCATGATACGCACGGGACAATCGAAGAAGCCCAGCGTCTGTTTGAGTGGGTTGACCGCCCCAACGTGATGATCAAGATACCGGCCACGCCAGAGGGATTACCCGCCATTGAGGCCTGCTTGGCCGCCGGCCTGAACATCAACGTCACGCTGATCTTCAGCCTGAAGATGTACGGGCGCGTCATGGAAGCCTTCATGGCAGGGCTGGAGCGGCGCGAGCAGGCTGGCCAGCCATTAGAGGGAATCGCCTCAGTGGCATCGTTCTTCGTCAGCCGCCTTGACACGCTGGTAGACAAAATCCTTGAACAGCGCATCGCCGCCTCAAATGACCCGGCAGAGCAGGCTCATCTGCACGGACTGCTAGGCAAGGCCGCTATTGCCAATACCAAGCTGGCCTACGAACTGTTCAAGAACACCTTCGGCTCACAGCGTTTTGAAAGGCTGAAAGCCAAAGGAGCGCAGATACAGCGCCCGCTATGGGCCAGCACCAGCACCAAGAATCCGGCCTACCGCGATGTGATCTACGTTGAGGAATTGATCGGGCCGCACACAGTTAACACAGCGCCGCCCCATACCATCGCCGCCTTCGCCGATCACGGCATCGTAGCCGACACGCTGGAGAAAGACATCGAAGGGGCGCGGCAGGTGATGAAGGACCTGGCCGCTATCGGCATTGACATTGACGCCGCTACCGATCAATTGTTGCGCGAGGGGGTCAAGGCCTTCGCCGACTCATTCGAGGCACTGCTGGCCGCGATTGAGGCCAAGCGTCAGGAATTCGCCGCCCAGACAGTCTGAGAGGCTGTCCATCTGATGATTTGCCATTGGCGGGGCATGAGCATAAACTCATGCCCCGCTTCCGATTCTGGGCAACGTCACCAACACAACCTGCAACTGGCTGTCGGATGTCCAGATTTGATGCATAATGCCGCCGGGCAGGAGGCATACATCACCGGGTTTAAGATCGGCGATGTGCCCTCCAGAGCGTATCCGCCCCTCACCAGAGAGGGTCACCAGCATGACATCCGCCGGCACCTCGCGCTTGCCGGTATCACCGCGCCTGTCGAGCTGAAGCAGCATGGCCGTCATGCGGTCGCCGCGCCGGATTGGGACAAACATCGCATTGGCGCCGCCTTCCAGCGGCACGGCACTGCCAGGATCAAAGCGGAACAGTTCCACGAGCGCAAACCTCCTCAGTTAAAGCAAGCCTTCGGACCCTGAGTTTGAAATTCGCGGCACTCGCTAGGCTATGCTCCGAAGCCAAACAGGCCGGCTCTGACCACCACAAAAGCCAGCACATAGAGGAGCATAAAGACCAGTGTGGCAAGGTTAACGCGCCACCCGACCCGCGCCTTCCGTTTCGCATCAGGGGAGCCGGAATAGCGCTTGAAATCACTGCGGGCGGCATAGGCCAAGAACGCCCCGATGCCGCCGCTGACCAGCGCAAACCAGATGATCACCTGCTGAAGCGTCGCAAAGAAAGTGGTATGGATAAACCCCAACGCGAAGGTCAACAGCAGAATGAAGGCCGACACAAAAGCCAGAATGTAACTCATATCCGCAAAAGCGGTCGGGTCAGGCCGATTAGACATTGTTGTTTCCTCGTTATTCTCGTTCTACGCGGCTTCACCGCCTGCCATTTCACGGTAAGCAGACTGAGCCAGCAGGGCATCCTCTTCCAGATTGGGGCTTTCAAACAACATGACTCCCCCTACCCCAAAATCCACACAGGCCTGCAAAAACTGACGCCATGCCAGATCGGACTCTTCCAGAATCAGGTGGTTTTTCTCCCCTTTAGGGCCATATTCAATACCCGACAGGTGGAAGTGCAGGTTACTCAAGCTGGCTTCACCCAGCTCACGCCGGATGAGTCCGAACATCTCAGCGAACTCATCGTAGCTGTTCAAAGACCCATCCCCCCGGCGGGCGTGCAGATGGGCGATGTCAATGCAGGGAGCGACGCCCTCTACTTCCCGGCTGAGCCTTAGCACTTCTTCCAGTGTGCCAAACATGGCGCTCTTGCCCGTCGTCTCCGGGCACAGCGTGACCGTTACTCCCTCGCTGTGCAGGCTGTTCTGAAGCTCGATCAGTTTCTGCTTGATCCGCTCATAGACCTGCTCAGGCGGCTGACCATGATACGAGCCGGGATGAAAAACAATCTCGGTTGCCCCTGCCAGATACCCTTTGCGGGCGGCGGTCAGCAAACGCTCATCGCTTTTTGCCATCAGATCAGAGGTTTGGCTGTTGAGGTTAATGTAGTACGGTGCGTGGACGCTCAGCCGTATATCGTGTTCACGGGCGGCGGCCTGCATTTGCAGGCACGACTCATCCTTCGCCTGAACGCTGTGCACCCATGCGATCTCCAGCGCATCAAGCCCGATCTGACGGGCGTAGGCGATGGCGGCAGGTGTACCAGTTTGAGGTGAGCCTTTGGGTGCGCCCACTGTCCCAAAGCGCAGTTTCATAACCAGAACGTCCTTCCGCTAGAGCCTGACTGCTAGGGGGCATTATAGCATGAACCCTAAGAGGCAAGAATAAGAAGAAATACCCATCTCCATTGCAGGCTGGCGGAAAGGTAACCCATCTTTTGTCAGAGGTAAGTATAGTGAGGACACTGATACAAGGGGAATCAAACACCGTTGCGGGCAAGAGGAGTTGTTCCGTGCCCGTTGCGGCAGTTTATAGCAAAGCCCGCAGGCAAGCACCGGCGGGCTTTGCCTGTGCTCAGCGGCTCACGCGAGAACGCGGCACGCCGCGTTCCTAGGAACACTCATAGGGCAATGATCTTATTGGCCCGCCACTGTGCCTCAATGATGTCGGTCATACCGCCTACAATGCCCACCTGCACCTTGTCAATTAGGCCGTAGAAGTTCAGGCAGGTCTGGCAGATAACCAACCGAACTCCTTTGGCTTCCAGCGCCCGGAGTTGCTCCAGCACCGGCGAGCCCTCCACAGTCAGCTTGACGCCGTCGGCGTAAAAGCAAATTGCGTTAGGAAGCAAATCATGCTCATTGAGCAAATTAAGATAGATACCAGCCAGCTTGTGCTGAAGCTCAGCAGGGGCATCGCCCATTCCCTCTCTGGTGAACAGGATCACAGTGGAACGGTCAGGCAGTTCAGGCATCTCAACGATCTCCTTTCGCTGATGAGGAATCACAAGGGGGCAGGGATATGTCCCGCCCCCTCGATTGTATATCAGCCCTACTGACGGCTCAATTCCTCCAGCAGGCTCAGGACCTCGTTATTGGATGGAATGTCGCTCATTGAATGGCCATAGTGGATGAATCGCACCTGCCCCTGCTTATCCACAATAGCCTGCGCAGGCATCCGCCCCAGCTTGAACAAGTTAACCTCCTGCCCGTACAGCTTCAACACGCTGTGATCGGGATCAGGCAAACCCAAGAAGGGCAGTCCCTCCCGTTGCCAGTAGTTCTGGAAGGCATCTGCGCCCTCCGGCCCGATCACTATAATTTCTGCGTCCAGCGCGGTGAACTTCTCATAATCTTGGCGCAACTGCGCCATATGCGCACGGCAGAATGGTCAAATGAATCCGCGGTTAAAGACCAAAACAACATGCTTCTGCCCCCGGAAATCTGACAGGCGCACAGCCCGGCCCTGCCAGTCAACCAGAGCAAAATCCGGCGCAGGTGTATTGACAGATACTCTTGGCATTTCAACCCTCTCCTATCAGGCCGCCTTGCCAGCCGGCTAAGCGGTTAGAAATCATTCTCAACTAGAAACTGCTCCACTGCCTGCATGAAGGCTTCCGGCTGTTCTTCGTGCGGCACATGGCCTGCATTCGGAATGACAGCCAGCGATGCATCCGGCAACAGTCCTGCCAGCCGAATGCTGTTATCAGTCGGCACGATACGATCATCATCCCCCGTAACAACCAGCACAGGCAGGGTAAACTCGCCAAGATGCTGGGAGAGATCGAGCGAATCGGAGGCCGACGCTTTGACCGCCTCCCACAGCCCGACATCCCAGTCTGGCGAACGCAGAGGGCGCAGGTAGCCGTCCCACACTGCCTCTGTGAGGAGGTCAGGGTTGTGCCATGCCGAACGCCCAAAATCAACTCCCCAATTCCGAATGCTCCGCATCAACAACGGCCCTAGACGATCCATCTGGGGGGTGTCGGCCAGCCACCGGATCAACGGACTGCGCAACAGGCCGCCCTCCCCGCGCCTGCCCGCCTGCTCCGTCCCCGGCTCCGGCGGCAGGAAGGCCGCCGGGTCCACCAGGATCAAGGCCTCGACCCGTTCTGGGTGCTCCAGAAAGGTCTGCATAGCAATAGCCCCGCCGGCAGAGTTGCCAACCAGAATGGCACGCTCCACCCCCAGCGCGTCCATCAGGGCGATAGTCAGGTCAACCTGCGCCGCCCGGCTGTATGGATTCGTCTCCCCCGACCACGTGCCCGGCCGTGGACGTTCTGTCAAGCCGTAGGGTATCCAGTCCAGCGCGATCACGCGCCCATACGCCGCCAGCGGTCTCATAACCTCGCGCCACGAAAAACTGCTGGCGGCAAATCCATGCAAGAGCACAAAGGTTCGCTCGCCCTGCCCCTGTTCCTCATAATGGACGGTCAGGTTCTGCACGCCGTCGAAGCTCAGCTCAATGAAGCGGCTGTCCGGGTAGGCCAGCTCCTCTGCCGGCACGGAGTCCAGCGGCGGCACAGGCACGAGAAACGGCCCTGCCACCACAAGCACCACGAGGGCAACAAGGATGATCAGAATAACACGGCTCGTTCGTTTCATGAATCAGCAGCCCCTTGTTATACAAACATTGTACAATGAGTGTATCAGCCGCTCCGAGGAGATGCAATGCTTCGCTTGGGGAACTTATCCTCTTATCTCTTCGTCCTAATATTAAAGCCATCCGCTTCTCAGCAGAGACACTTGCTGGAGCCTAAAGGAGGAAACGATGTTCATGCATCATGTACACCGCACACTGGCAGTAGCCATCCCTCTTATTCTGATGAGCCTGTTACTGATCGCTTGTGAGGGAGGTCTATCAGCACCCCAACCTTCCACCCCCGAAGGTGAGGCACCGCCAACCGCCTCAGCCAGCCGGCCTGCCCTGCTGGAAGTAGCCCAATCCACCCTCCCGCGTGAGACCGTACCCGCCGTAAGCGAACCTGATCTGTCCGAGCTGGTAGCAGGCAACAACAGCTTTGCCCTTGACCTGTACCGTGTCTTGTCCTCATCCGAAGAGGGCAATCTGATCCTCTCGCCGTACAGCATCTCTCTGGCGCTGGTGATGGCCTACGGCGGGGCACGCGGCGACACCCGCACGCAGATGGCCAACGCACTGCACTTCAACCTGCCGGACGAACGCCTGTATGCCGCCTTCAACGCCCTTGACCTCCATCTGGCCAGCCTGAACCAGAACGCGCCCGCCGAGGGAGAACAGCCCTTCCGGCTGAACATTGCCAACGCCGTATGGGGGCAGATTGACTATCCTTTTAACACCGGCTACCTTGACCTGCTGGCACAGAACTTTGGAGCGGGCCTGTACTTGGCCGATTTCATCCACGATCCTGAGGCATCCCGCCAGACGATCAATGACTGGGTAGCCGAGCAGACTGAACAGCGCATCCGCGATCTGCTTGCCCCCGGCACCATCAGCCCGGATACGCGCTTGGTGCTGACCAATGCCATCTACTTCTTCGGGGCGTGGGCTTCTCAGTTCGAGGAAGAAAACACCGCCGACGGCCCCTTCACCTTGTTGGACGGGAGCACTGTCACCGTGCCCATGATGAACCAGACAGGCTTTTTCTTCTATACACAGAATGAAGGCTACACGGCAGTCTCGCTCCCCTACGAGGGGGGGCAAGCCGCCATGCTGATCATCATGCCTGCCCAGGGCCAATTCGCGGATTTCGAGGGCGCTTTCGACGCCGCTATGCTGGAAGAAGTTGAAAGGAATCTAAAAGGCGGGGAGGTCATCCTGACCATGCCGCGCTGGGAGCATGAGGCCGGCTTCAGCCTGACGGATGCCTTGACCCAGTTGGGGATGCAGGATGCCTTTGACCCTGTCTCGGCGGACTTCACCGGCATCGTTGAACCGCTCGGCCTGCCGCCCCTCTTCATCTCGGATGTGATCCACAAGGCATTCATCAAGGTAGATGAGCAGGGCACGGAAGCCGCCGCCGCAACCGCTGTGATCATGGAAGCAGCGTCTGCCCCTGCTGAAGAGCCGGTTGAGATTCGGCTCGATCACCCCTTCATCTACTTCATCCTTGACAATCAGACCCATACCATTTTGTTCATGGGGCGGGTACTCAACCCAGCAGAATAGAAACGGCTGACGCTTGTACCTCACGAGAGATAGTTTCTGATCATAACAGCGCGGCCCTTCACCGCGCTGTTATGGTATTGTGAAGATCGGCCTGGTGTTTGAGTGGTATAATACTTCCAAACTGTTTTATATTGACGGCCCAGGGAGCATAATCCGATGTCATTTGAAATAACCCCCCTGCCGGGGGAACCCATCATTCTGACGAAGCTTTACAGCACTTTCAGCGTTGCCAGAGACGCGGCGGCCAGTAACGCCCGTCTGTTTGAACTCTTGGATGCGGTTGGCGAACCCCATTACCTGATCATTGATGCGGCCGACATCAAGATAAGCTTCAGCGATATGGTGAGCGGTATGGCCGCCCTCACCAGAGGGGACATGGCTGTTTTCAAGCATCCCAGCATCAAGCAAATTGTCGCTGTCACAACCTCCGACATGCTCTCGCTGGGAGCCAAAGCACTGGGGCAGTCCCAATATGGCGAGGTGATGGCCAGGACCTTCCCCACGCTGGATGAGGCCCTGGCCTACGTGCGCCAGTCCACCGCTAAGGGATAAAGAGGCTGTAAGGACTTTCCTGACTCTAGACAAGCTCTTCCACCTATAATTTTGTCAGAGAGGCAGATTGACCGGGAGCAAGCCTCTTCCTGTGTCCGCCATTATCTTTGAGGAGGGCAAACAAGGATGACGACCGAAATTACCCTTTTGCCGGGCGAACCTATCATGCTGAACAGGCCTGACGCCGCCTTCAGTCTCGCCAAGGACGCCCCAGTTGACAACGAGCGTATGCTCCAATTGCTGGATGCAAGCGGCCAGCCGCTCTATCTCATCATGGATTTAACCAATATCAAACTCAGCTTCAGTGATGTCGTAATGGGCATGGCCACACTGACGAAGAGCAGTCGAGCCGTCCTGAGACATCCCAATCTCAAACAGCTTGTTGTAGTCACAACTCTTGAGCTGTTTTCTCTGGCCGCCAAGGCGCTGAAGCAGGCCCAATACGGCGGGCTGGAGGCACAGGTTTTCCCCACGCTGGATGAGGCCCTGGCCTACGTGCGCCAGTCTATCGCTAAGGGGTAAATGTAGAGTACCTTTCTACTCAAACAGCCGAATCCCCGCAAGCTCTTACCTCATAACAGCGCGGCCCTTTACCGCACTGTTATGAGGTTGTAAGGTTTATTCCTGACTCTGGACAAGCTCTTTCACCTATAATTTTTTCCTGTGTCCGTTATTATCTTTGAGGAGGGCAAACAAAGATGACGACCAAAACTGAAATCACCCTTTTACCGGGCGAACCTATCATGCTGAACAGGCCTGACCCCGCCACCTTCAGTGCCGCCAAGGACGTCCCGGTTGATAATGAGCGGATGCTCCAATTGCTGGATGCAAGCGGCCAGCCGCTCTATCTCATCATAGATTTAACCAACGTCAAAGTCAGCTTCAGTGATATCGTAATGAGCATGGCCACACTGACGAAGAGCAGTCGAGCCGTCCTGAGACATCCCAATCTCAAACAGATCGTTGTAGTCACAACTTTTGAGTTGTTTTCTCTGGCCGCCAAGGCGCTGAAGCAGGCCCAATACGGCGGGCTGGAGGCACAGGTTTTCCCCACGCTGGATGAGGCCCTGGCCTACGTGCGCCAGTCTATCGCCGCCGGATGAAGCAGATTCCAAAGATACGTCTGAGAATGATAAAGAAGGGGCGGTCTGTGTGATCGCTCCTTCTTTGTTTTGTAGAAGAGTATTTGCTTAATTGACGCCTATTATCCTATCAGCTATACTCAAGGTAACCTGTCTGCCAGCTTATAACAGCACTAGGCACACTATCATCACCCGGAAAGGCGCGGCACAGGTTAAACGGTGAGGGGAGGCGGTAAGAGACCGGGATGTTTGTAGACGGTAATGACGAAGAGAATCAGGACTTTGGCGATCTGCTTGATAGCTTTTACGAGTTCGATCAGCCAGCACGCGGTGACATCCGTGAGGCCGAAATTCTCCAGATCAGGCCTGACGAGATCGTCGTTGACCTGGGCGTCAAGCGCGACGGCATTGTTCCCGCTCATGACATCGAGCGTCTGCCGCCTCAGGTTCTTAAGTCGCTTCAGGTCGGGCAGACCGTGCCGGTTTACATCCTTAACCCCAGCGACCGGGACGGCAATCTGATCGTCTCACTCAATCTAGGCTTGCAAGGCCAGGACTGGGAACGGGCACAGAGTCTGCTCGAAAGCGGTGAGGTTATTGAGACGGAGGTGACCGGCTACAACAAGGGCGGTCTGCTGGTTCGCTTTGGCCGCCTCGAAGGGTTTGTGCCGGTATCGCATATGCTTGACGTGCCGCAGGGGCTGGCTGGAGCAGAACGCCGTAAGGCGATGGAAGCCATGATCGGCCAGACTATCGGCCTCAAGGTGATTGAGGTCAACCGGGGCCGGCGGCGGCTGATCCTGTCACAACGTGAAGCCCAGCGCGAGTGGCGTCAGATTCAGAAAAAGCGCCTGTTAAGCGAGTTACGTGTGGGTGATGTGGTGACAGGCCGCGTGACGGGCATCCGTGATTTCGGCGTGTTCGTAGATATTGGCGGGGCAGACGGCTTGATCCATGTTTCTGAGTTGGCATGGCATCGCGTCCCCCATCCCGCTGACGCCGTCAAGGTAGGCGATGAGATCAAAGTGTATGTGCTGGAGCTGGATGAAGAGAATCAGCGCATTGCGCTCAGCTTGAGGCAGACCATCCCTGACCCGTGGGATGTCGTCGAGCAGACCTATCAGGTTGACCAGATCGTCGAGGGGACGGTCAGCAACGTGGTAGATTTCGGCGCCTTTGTCGTCCTGCCGGACGGGATCGAAGGCCTTCTGCATGTCACCGAGATGGCCGACGGCACTCTCAAAGAGCCTTATTCGTATGTCAAGCGGGGCGATAAGGTGACTATGAAGATCGTCCGCATCGAACCTGAGCGCAAACGTATCGGGTTTACCCAGCGCGGCCTCGATCTCCCTCAAATCGCCCGCCCAGCCGTCTCAGAAGAGGCCATGCCGGAAAGCGCCGCACCAGAGTCAGAGCAGGCACCCGATATGCCGGATCGGGATGAGTCTCTCCTGCTGGACAAGACAGCCCCGTCCGCCCAGCCGGAAGCGTTTTCATCGCTTGAGGCGCTGGACGACCTGCCCGACAGCGCCCAGAACGCGGCATGAATAAAACAGGGGGCACGTAAAGACGTGCCCCGCTGATTCACCCAGCTTTCCCTGCGCCCTGCTTCCCCAGACAAAGGCTTATTCTTTTCCCCCATCGAGCGGCGTCTCGGACTCACTTTCAAAATACTCGATCATCCGCTCGACAGCCATCCGACTCTGTTCTGATCGATCACGGCCTTCCGGCAGTGGACCAAGCGGCCCTGTGCCATGCCGATCAGACGGAAGACGGCGCTTCCTCGCAGGCGGCGCGGAGCTGTCGGGCAGGCGCTCGAAGAAATCACGCACGATCCGGACGACTTCTGATCCAATGAAGTAAGTCACAACCAGCCCCATCAGCGATAAGACAACGGCAATCCCTACCAGTAACGCATCCTCAGAGATCATTTCTCACCCATCCCTATTGAAAACCAACTGGCGCCGATGGAAGCCGATCCACCCCCCGGTCTATTTCCCACGGATAAATAATCCACGCGTCGGTGACAGCGCCGTAAAAGTCCGGTTTTGCGTTCGTGAACAGGGAGCGGTAGGGGTTAAAGTGCATCACACAGGTAGCCGGCTTGCCCCCTGCCGCTTCTACCCGCCCCCGTACCGCGGTGATGGTACGTCCGCTTCCCCATACATCATCCACAATCAGGGTATGGCGGCCCGTCAACAACAGATCATCCGGAAATTGGACAAAGTCTGGCCAAGCGGCCAGCGGCTTGCTCTCTACCCCCGCCGGAAAGCGGACAGCGGCTGTCAGCACCTGACGCATATCGAGCGCCTCAGCCAGCAGGCCGCCGGGGATGATCCCGCCGCGCGTGACGATCAGCATGGCGTCAAATGAACCCGCGTTGCGAAGCTGGCCTACCAGTATCTGGACGAGCTTATCCACGTCCTCCCAAGTCAGTACTTCGCGGCGGAATGGTCTTTGGGGTGGCAACTGCATGAATGCTCCAGAAACTTCTTCGCTATAATGTATCGGCTTTATTGTAATGGTAAAGGCACTAATGACAAGTTTAGCGGGACGAAGACATAACCGGCCCTGCCTCTCCTTAACTACTCCTCCCCTAAAGGTGGAAGAGGGCATCTTTCTGAGATAATATAGGGTGCAGTGCGGCTCACCGCCCCTACCCTCAGCAGAGCAGGAGCCTTATATGGCCAGCCAATCCTCTCCCTTGCCGATCAGTGACTCCACTGCCCATTATCTGCTGGCGGCACTGATTCTCCTCTTCATGGCGCTGGGCATCGTGTACGGCCTCATGACGCCAGTGTTCGAGGCTCCTGACGAGTCCTCTCATCTTGGCGTCATCCGCTATCTCAGCCTGTACAGAAAACTGCCGCCGCCGGTCGTGCCGGAGCACCCTTTCTCCAGCGGGAGCGAGATCGCTGAGGCACTGCGCTATCACGAGCCGCCGCTCTATTACGCCCCGCCGCTCTATCACACGCTGGGCGCACTGCTCACTTTCTGGACGCCGATGGACGACCTGCCCTATCTGCTTGTCCCCAACCCCAGTTGGGAGGCCGGCTACGGACTAACGGCAGGCAATGACCCCGATAACAAGAACTTCTATGCCCACCGCTGGGCTGAGGAGACGCTCGCCCGTAGCGGCACTGTCCGGGCGGTCTACACATTACGGCTGTTTTCGCTGGGGCTGGGTGCGGTGACTCTGATCTGCATCTACACGTTAGCCCGCGGCCTGTTCCCCGATCACCGCTGGCTGGGGCTGGGGGCAGTCGCCTTCGTTGCCCTCACCCCTCAGTTTATCTCCCTTTCGGCCAGCGTCACCAACGACAGCCTGATCATTGCGCTGGGTGCTGTCTTCTTCGTGTTGTCATTGCGGGCCATGCGCAAAGGCGGGAAGTGGTATGGCTGGGCGCTGATCGGGGGGCTGGTCGGGCTGGGCCTGTTGACCAAGCAGAGCGCGTTGCTGATGCTCCCATCAGGGTTGTTGGCCGTCTTATGTCAGAGTCACCATGGAGGCCGGCGATGGGCCAAAGCGGCAGGCGACAGCGTTGCCTTTGTTGCGGCGGCGCTGGCTGTCGGCGGATGGTGGTATGCCCGCAACGCGATCCTATTCAACGATCCGCTGGGCTTTGCGCCCCACTTTGCCGCCCAAGTTCCGCTGGAGAGCTTCACATGGGGGGATGTGCTGGCTATCCTGCGAACCTACTCAGCCACCTTTGGCTGGACACAACTGTCCGTCGAGCCGTCCTATTACACAGCCGTCGGAGGGGTGTTACTGGCGGCATTGGCAGGCCTGATCGCGGCTGTCCTGCCCGGCGGTGAGCTGACTCAATGGCCTGCCGCCACAAGGTGCGGGCTGGTGATCCTGAGCGTGTACCTTGCCATGAACGCCGCATCCCTCGTGCGCTGGGCTGTGGCGACCGGAGCGCCCTACGGGCGGCTGTTGTTCCCCAGCTTGCCCGCTATTGGGGTGCTGGCCGCCGTTGGGCTGTCGCAGTGGGGGCGCTGGCGGGCAGGGCGATGGGCGCTGGCGGCGCTGGCTGGGCTGGCACTGATCTTTGCCGCCCTGATTCCATGGCGCACGCTCCAGCCTGCCTTCGGCAACCCTCGCTTGACGGGGGAACTGCCCTCCTCCGTCCAGGTCATAGACGTAGCCTACCAGAACAGCCTTCATCTGGTTGGATATGAGGGAATGCCCGCCGAACTGTACCCCGGCCAGACCATCGAGTTGACGCTCTATTGGCACACCGACAATGACCTAGACCGGCGCTACCGGGCCGCTGTCCAACTGGGGCCGGAAAGCCCTTACCTGTGGATCACAGGGGCCGATGTTTGGCTGGGGGGGACTCTCTACCCCAGCGAGCTGTGGCAGGCCGGCGACACAGTGCGGCAGACTTACCGCTTCGCCATCCCTGACCCGGTTGAGAACCCCGGCCTATACTGGGTTCGGGTGGCCGTAGTGGACAATCAGGAAGGCCGTACCATCCTGCTGGCCGACGGCAGTGGCGATATGGCCGTAGTGGGGCCATGGCTTCTGCACGGCAACAACGCGGAGGGGGAATAAAAATGCCGCTCCATCCAGCTTTGCGTCGGGTGTTGTGGGGAGTCTATGCATTGGCGCTGATCGCCTATGTGGCAGGCGGGATCACACTAGTCCCCTACCATGGCGACGAGAGCACCCGCATCCACATGAGCCATGATTTCCAGTATCTGTTTGTGGACCACGACCTCTCCAAATTATTGCACAGCGAGAACCCCCCCGATCCGCCTACACAGGCCACCCGCCAGCTTGACTTACCATTGGCTCATTACCTGATCAGCCTGTCATGGCGGATGGCAGGCTACTCGGATGCCGACCTCCCCACCTACTGGGCATGGGGTGGAAGCTGGGACTGGAACGCCCAGCGCGGCGCCATCCCCTCCGAGGGATTGTTGATCGCCTCACGCTGGTTGCCGGCCTTGATGGGAGCACTGGGGGTGATCGCGGTGGGGATTCTAGCCCGGCAGACGGGCAGGCCGGCGGCGGCCATATTGGCAACAGCACTGCTTGCCTCAGAGCCGGTCTATCTGCTGAGCGTCCGCCGCGCCCAGGCAGAGGGGCCTCTGCTTGGCTTCAGCGGGTTAACCTTGGTGCTGACAGCGGCCTGCCTGATCCGGCGGGCCTCCGACAGGCCGCCCTCACGCTGGGGTCAGCTCGGCTGGTGGGTTGGGATTGGACTGCTGACTGGTTGCACCGTTGCCTCAAAGATGCCCGGCGGCATGACGGCCTTAGCAGTGGCATTGGCGCTGATCGTGAATCAGGACTGGCGTACAAACTGGCGGGCGGCCCTGACCCGCTCTGTGACGGAGGCCGCCGCAGTAGCCGCCATCGCGCTGGCAGTGGTGTTTACGCTGTCGCCCTATTACTGGCGCGACCCGCTGGCCCGCCTTGAGGACGCTATCCGCACCCGCCGGCAGATCACCGCCGATGAGGCGCAGGTTCACGGCCAACTGGAGTCGGTCGGCGAGCGCGTCAGAGCGCTGACCGAGCAAGTTTTCTGGGCTGTGCCGATCTACTACGAAGACGCCGAGTGGCAGAGCTGGATCGGCGATCAGATCGCCCGGTATGAAGCATCTCCGCTGTCCGGCTGGCACCGCCCGGCGTGGGCACGGGCCGGGCTGATCGCGGCCTTCGCGGCAGGGTTGGCTTGGCTGGTCATATACAAGCCTGCCGAGCAGGCGCAGAGGGCTGTACAGGGGTTGGTTCTGATCTGGCTGGGGGTGACGGTGATCGGCTCGTTGATCAGCGTGCCGTTTGGCTGGCAGAGACACTACCTGCCGCTATGGCCGGTCGTGGCGTTGATTGAGGGAACAGGGCTGGCCGTTACCGCAGAAGGAGTCAGACGGCTGATGGGGCAGATCAAAGTGAAACAGGGGCGGCCCGTCTGAGCCGCCCCTGAGAGGCCAGCCTCTCTTCAATCGGCGGCGACCTCCTCTTCTACCGGCGGCAGGCCGGCCAGCGCCATGGCGATCTCCTCTGCCGGATACTCGAAGTTCTCCAGCCTGCCAGCGAAATAGTCCGAGTAAGCCTGCATGTCGAAGTGTCCATGTCCGCTCAGGTTAAACAGGATGGTGCGCCCTACGCCTTCCTCTTTGCAACGCAGGGCCTCTTGAATAGCAACCGCAATGGCATGGTTGGATTCTGGGGCCGGGACGATCCCCTCACTGCGGGCAAACTGCACCCCTGCCGTAAAGGCGTCGAGCTGTTGGACCGCCACTGCCTCGATCTGGCCGAGCTTCACAAGGTGGCTGACCAGCGGCGCCATCCCATGATAACGCAATCCGCCCGCATGAATGGCAGGAGGGATAAAGGTACTGCCCAGCGTATGCATCTTGACCAGCGGAGTCAGATGAGCTGTGTCACCGAAATCGTAAGCATACTTGCCCCTTGTCAGGCTGGGGCAGGAGGCCGGCTCGACAGCCACAATGCGCATATCTGACTCGCCGCGCAGTTTGCGCCCCACAAAGGGGAAGGCCAGCCCGCTGAAGTTAGAGCCGCCGCCCACACAACCGATCACAACATCAGGGTAATCCTCAGCTAGATCGATCTGTTTAATGGCTTCCAGCCCGATCACCGTCTGATGCATCAGAACATGGTTGAGGACACTGCCCAGGCTGTACTTAGTACCGGGCGTGGTGACGGCGTCCTCAACTGCCTCTGAGATGGCAATACCCAGCGAACCAGACGAGTCAGGGTGCTGTGCCAAAACAGCCCGCCCCGCGTTGGTCTCGTTGCTGGGGCTGGGTGTCACTTGAGCACCGAAGGTCTCGATCAGGGCACGGCGGTAGGGTTTCTGATTGTAGCTCACACGCACCATGTAGACCTTGCACTCCAGCCCGAAGAAGGCACAGGCCATGGCCAGTGCTGAACCCCACTGCCCGGCGCCGGTCTCGGTTGTCAGCCGCCGTGTGCCTTCAACCTTGTTGTAGTAGGCCTGCGCAATAGCCGTGTTGAGCTTGTGACTGCCAGCCGGGCTGACACCTTCATACTTGTAGTAGATGCGGGCCGGTGTATCGAGCGCCTTCTCCAGCCCGCGCGCGCGGATCAGCGGCGTGGGGCGGTAGAGTCGGTAGGCGTCGCGTACCGGCTCCGGTATCTCGACATATTGTTCCTGACTGACCTCCTGAAGGATCAGCGCCATCGGGAACAGCGGCGCGAGGTCATCCGGCCCTACCGGCCTGCCGGTAGCAGGATGCAATACCGGCGGGGGCGGCACAGGCAGGTCAGCCTGAATGTTGTACCACACCTGCGGGATGTCGCGCTCCGACAGAACGAACTTACGGATATGGTTGCCGTTTGTCATGATGACTCCTCCACTATGCCTATTGAACCTGACGTGCTGACGGTTTCAGGCCTCACAGCTTGCGATGAGGACCTGCGCATCATCCTGATCGCTCGCTGATCGGTTGCCGGAGTCACCTGCGTGACGGCTGTCAATCCTCCTTTCAGGCAGTGCCAAGCCCTGTCTTCTACCGATACAGATCGATCACCCGTTCAGTGATGGGGCTGGTCAGGCCCATAGCCTCGCGGGCCTGTGCGACTGTCTCCTGTGCGATGGGCCGCGCACGTTGTGCGCCCTTGCGTAGGATGTCAATCAGGTCGTCGGGGCGTTCCTCTAGAAAGCGCCGCCGTTCGCGGATTGGGTCAAGAAACTCATTGAGCGCTTTCGCCAGCGCCTTCTTGACTTCTACGTCTCCCACCTTGCCTGCCCGATAGCGCTCTTTAAAATCCTCTACCTGCTCCTTATCCGGGTTGAACAGGTCATGGTAGATGAAGACCGGGTTGCCCTCAACAGTGCCGGGATCAGTTGCATGGATACGCTTAGGATCGGTGTACATACTCATGACTTTCTTACGCACCGTCTCAGCGTCATCGGAGAGCATAATGGCGTTGCCCAGCGACTTACTCATCTTGGCCTGACCATCCGTGCCAACCAGCGTGGGCGTATCGGCGGGGATCAGAGCCTCCGGCTCTGGGAAGACCTCGCCAAAGCGGTCATTGAAGCGGCGGGCGATCTCGCGGGTCACTTCGATGTGGCTGGCCTGATCTTTGCCAACCGGCACCAGTTCCCCCTTGACGATCAGAATGTCGGCGGCCTGCAGAACTGGATAATTCAGCAACCCTGCTGACGGCTCTTCGATGTGCAAGTTCTGCATGACATCCTTGAGCGTGGGGACGCGCTGTAAACGCGGCACTGTCACCAGCATCGAAAAGAGCAAAGTCAGCTCTGCGGTCTCCGGCACATCAGACTGGAGGTAGTGCGTCACCTTGTCGGGGTCAATTCCCGCCGCATAGTTATCCAGCACCACATCCAGCGCGTTCTGGCGCGTGGCAAGCACGTCTTCCTTATCCGGGTGCGTAGTCAGCGAGTGGTAGTCGGCTACCAGCAGGAACATATCATACTGTTCCTGAAGTTTCACCCGGTTAGCCAACGTGCCGACATAATGCCCCAGATGGAGCTTGCCGGTAGGCCGGTCGCCCGTCAAAATACGTCCTTTCTTGGGTGTCATATCCTCCCTCAACCGTTGCTCATGAGATATAAAAAAGGCCCGTCCCTCAAAGAAGGGACGAGCCGATTGCCCGTGGTGCCACCCCTGTTAAGCCAGCCTGCCCTGAAACAGAAAACCCCGTGGTGATGCACAGGGTTCAAAGAGGCCAGCTTCACTCTTGCGGATACCAGCATATCCTGCGCCCTGATAACGGCGGCGTCTCCGGCAAGGGCTACTTGTCGCGCGTTCGCCCCGGCAACTCCCCGGTCCATTCAGCGCCTGCGCTCGTACCCCCTTCACACCACCCGGCGGCTCTCTGAACGCCGCTCTGGCGCTTACTAGTCCGGCTCTACGTCATTCCCTATTGAATTGTTAGTCAACAATTTACCAGAGTTCAGCCGGGTTGTCAAGGGAGCGCAATGTGTCATATCAAATGCGACTCCGCGAAGGCCTGAGCAGGGGTACGCATGCCCAGCGCCAAGTGAGGGCGCTGGTGGTGATAATAGGCGGGATAGTCATCGGCACGGCGTTGGGCTAGAGCCA
>DAOTYH010000025.1:0-59062 GCA_034435015.1 Anaerolineae bacterium
CTGAGCGGCATAGGCTTTGACCCAGTTGGCCACACTCTGATGGTTCACACCCAGGTGTCGGGCTATCCGCCGCAGATTCATCCCATCAACGTACATCCGTACGGCTTGCATTCGTGCTTCATCGCTGTATCCATGCCGCTTAGGATTGGGCGTGTAGCGATATCCGGCAGGCCTTGCATTTGTAGCGTTGACTCCCGACTTCGGTCCGCCCTGATTTGACCTGTTGCTTCTGGTTGCTGCATTTTGGACATTGCATGACACTATTATTGCATATATCCATTCTGTTAGCCACTCCCGTGCACGGGAGTGGCTAACAGAATGGATATGAAGGGCTAAAATCGCCTGACCCGTTAACACCATGTCCACCCTTTTGAGCACTCCCCGACTTCTAAAGGTATCCCAGCAGAGGCTCTACACCCTGCATCAAATCAGGGGGAACATAACGCTCAAAAATGCTTCTAAGCTGGTCTTCACTGATCCCCTGAGCTTTCAATGCCCCTTCCAGCAGATTAGCGGGTGCTAACAGCAACTCGGGCATCTCGAACTGGATGGCGGCCATCAGTGCCGCCAGTTGTTCAGAGGCCATCTCAGCACTCGCGTCTGGGGTGAGCGAGGTGACGCTCAGCAGGAGGCGGCTTAAGTCACCGGTTAGGGATGGCATGGCGGTATCCAGAACCTCAAGCAGTGTGAGTGTTGCTGGTGTGGGGCCGGATGGTTTGTTCGGCTCAGGCCGCCATGTTCCCGAAAGCAGGTTGCTTGTGCGGTGCAGGGCTTCATCCAGTGTGCTGCCCAGAAAGATGCCCGGCATTCGTCCGCTCAGGTGAGGAATCCGCCCGAACAGAGACCCGCCGTAAGCAAACCAGATTCGCCCGCCTGAGGTGTGTATGATCAGCTCAGCAACCGCCGGTAAATGCCTGACCGTCTGGAAACAGCTTGAGCTGAGTATCACGCCGTCTGGCCTAATGGCGGAAAGGGTATCTCCCAGCTCGGACAGCCCTACTGCTTGGCCCAAGTAAATGACATCCCAGCCTTGCCTCCGGAGAAGAAGAGAGAGAACCAGTATCCCCATCTCATGCCAGTCGCCCGGTGCACAACCTGCCACCACGCGCCCACTGAGGGAGGGCGGCGGCAAAGTTGCCATCAAGGCCAGCAGTCGTTGCCGGATAAGATGAGTGGCAAAATGCTCAACTTGCAAGCTGGCTTCTGCCGCCCGCCACTGTTCGCCAATACGTGCCAGTGTTGGTAACAGTAACTTCAGGCAGACATCCTCAACCGGGAAAAGCGCAAAGGCCTGCATCATGACCTGCTGGGCTCGTTCGGAGTCAAAGTCATGGACAGCCGCCACCAATTCATCTATACCGGCTTCAAAGTTCCCCTGTGTCCCAGCAAACAGAGGGGCTAATGCTGGCTCTTGGGGATGCTGGTCAGTCAGGCGGTGCAGCATTGCCACTGCCCGCTTAATACTCACACCCTCGTCAACTTTAGATTTGAGCCACTGAAGGATGGCGACCTCCCGTTCTGAGTACAGGCGGTAGCCCTGATCCGCGCGGCCCGGCTTAGGGACACCGTATCGGCGCTCCCATGCACGTAAAGTCACAGGTTCGATGCCGGTGGCTTGTGCTACCGCCTTGATGTTTAATAGCGGCTCATCAGAAAGATCGGCGAAAGGGGGCTTGCTTTTCATCGTATAGTGTACCCTGTTGAAATCCAGCACAGATTGACCTCTCGTTAATAGGCTACCAATAAGTCAGAAGTATGTATAATAAAGGTATCAGCTTTGCCGATAGATTGCAAAGCCAAATATACAGCATCGCGTCTGGTTGTTACATTGAATGGAGAACCCTGTTAGGGGGATGGGGTAGGAGTTCCCAACAGGTCAGCCATATAGCTGTCAATTAGGTCACTACTCAAGGGGCCTAGATGTTTGGCCTGTATAACCCCCTGGCTGTCAATCCAGATGGTGGTGGGGAAAGCCTGTATGCCGTACTGCTCAACAATCGCACCGTCCGGATCAAGTAAGGCCGGAAAAGTCAGTCCTAGCGCGTCCATATAGGCTTGTACGATGCCTGCTGATTCGCCGCCGTTGACAGCCAGTATCACCAATCCTTCCTCAGCATAGCGCTCAGTGGCTCTCTGAAGAACCGGCATCTCGACCCGGCAGGGGCCGCACCAAGTTGCCCAGAAGTTCACTGCAACGGGTGAGCCGCGCAGGCCGCTTAAGCTGATTTCCTGATTATCAGGCGTGAAGGCAGTGAAATCTGGGGCAGGCTGACCGACAGCGGCGCGGTCAGGGACGGGCGTGGGAGCGCGGGAGTCCCTCCCTGTAGCCCCACCGCTGACCACGATCAATAGGGCCATCAATCCGCCCAGCAGTGCACCTCCGCCCAGCAGAATCCACAGTCCAGTCTTTCTGCGCCGTGCTAAGCGCCTTGCTCGAATCGTTGACTTTTGACTATGACTCATTGTCCCATCGTCTCGGCCATGTATGAATCAACTAACTCATTGGTCAGGTTGCCCGCATGCGTATTTGCCATCATGCCATCCTCGTCTATCCAGCCAGTCGCCGGATAGGCCCATACCCCGTAGAGTTCGCTGATCGACTCGTCAGGATCAAGCAAAACAGTGAGGGTCATGTAATAGCCAGGCTAAGCTGGTAATGCTCTGGCATGATGACATGTCGTGCTCACCTTACTATTCGCTGAGCAGTTCAGCCATGTAACGATCAGCTAATTCAGCAGTCATGTTGCCCAGTTGTACGTATTGGACAATCCCCTCTGCATCCACCCAGACAGTGGTCGGATAGGCCCATATCTGGTAAAGATTACCTATTTCTCCTTGGGGGTCAAGTAGAACAGTCAAGGACATGTTGTTCTGCTCTACAAATGGCTGTACCACGCTGATCGGTTCAGCGACATCAACAGCCAGAAACACTAACCCCTCATCCGCGTATCGGCTGGCAATCTCTTCCAGAAGGGGGATTTCCCTGCGGCAGTCTGGGCACCAGGTTGCCCAGAAGTTGACGGCTACAGGCGTCCCGCGCAGGTCGCTCAAGGTGATCGCCTCCCCGTTAAGTGTATAGGCTGTGAAGTCGGGCGCCGGCTGGCCAACCGGTATGGCGGGTCCGGACAGGGCTTCTTCTGACGAATCAAGACCAAGAAACGAAGCTATTCTGTCTCCAGCGACGTACCCTATCATGGCGATCATAATACAGCCTGTCATCACACCCAGCCCCAAGATCAAAAAAAGAGCTGTTCTTTGCCTTTCTCTCTCCCCGCCCATCACATGTCCTCCTCATTAAAAATACTTTATGGAAACCACTTCCCGCCCAAAGCGTTATTGACCGCCAAAATCAAACTATTTGTATCTAAATTATACATCCAAAGCTGGGCTTGGGCTGGTGTTGCGCTCAGATCGTATCGCTGGAAGAGAATACGCTGACCAGCCGGGTCCCACTCGAAACGTGAGTTGTTGTAGTCCGGGTCGCGGGTGATCTGATGTAACTCACCTGATACGACGTTATACAGCATAAGTTGACTGGCAAATCCTCCCTGACGATCAAGGCGGCGGCGGCCAAAGGCGATCCACTGACCGTCAGGCGACCACGCCGGCGATTGATCCTCCTCGGCGTCTTCTACCAGCGGACGCAGTCCCGCCGGGCTGTCCAATTCCGCCAGCCAGACCTGCGGGTAAAACTGCTGTCCCACCCGCCGGATGTCTACATAGGCCATCATCTGGCTGTCTGGTGAGAACGACCCGACCTCACCCATCTGGCTTGGGATCAAGGTTGACTCCCCGCTGTTTCGATCAAGCAGGCGGATACTGCCAAGGCTGGCGTCAAAAAGGGCCAGCCATCTCCCGTCGGGACTCCAAGCGGGGCTGAAGCCCAGTATCTGGGTGTCCTGAAACACCGGAGATGTCTCACCGGTTGCCAAATCATACAACCAGATGCGGCTTGCCCCCTGTGTCCCTGCCGCTGTCAGCTCCTGCCGGCTGTAGGCCAACAGACTGCCATCCGGCGACCAGGCGGGTTCGGAGCATAGGCCCGGTGCGCAGGTGATGATCTGGCGGGCATTCCTGCCGGATATGCCAACCAGCCAGAGGTTGGTTGCCATGTCAGCATCATAGGCTGAAAGTGCAATCAGCGTCCCGTCCGGGCTGAGGGCAAAGTCATAGACGCCATACTCTGGCGTGTATATTTCGCGCGGCGAATCACTGTCACCCGGCATAAGCCATAAGCCGCGCACTGCCGCATCCGCTGGCGCGAGATAAAGCACTCCCGGCGTACGCGGCGTAAATGTCCAGCTCACAGTGTGCCGTGTGAGCCGTCCGCTGATGCTCTGCGCCCCTGCCTCTAGGGTGACGGTATAAGTTTGCTGGGGCGAGAATGGGCGGTCGGGCCGGAAGGTTAGAGTATTGCCTTCCCATTTAAAACTTCCCGCTACTTCGGGCTGGATCGAAAAGCGCTCCTCGACGCTGGATGTGTTCATCTGCTGGCCAAATGTGATCTGTACAGCGGCTGTCATAGGAGGGGTCGAGCCGTCCTCAGGTGAGATGGATCGGATCGGGACTCCCGTATGATCGCCTAGTGTGACCACTAGGGCGATCAGGCCAATCAGCACAGTCATACTGATCAGCACAATGCGGTCGAAGGGGTCAAGGTTGAACGTCATGGGTAGAGATAAGGTTGCTCCGGCGGCTGGATAGGAGTGATCTGATCGGCTATCAGAACAGGGATAGGCGTGCCGTCTAGCATTCCCTGCTCGAAAGTACCCTGAACACGTACCCATGAGTCAGCGGGGTACCGCCCGGCATGGCTGTCCTGTACTACAATTCCTACTGCCAGAGCGTCAGCTACACAGCAAGTGATTGTAAAACGGGCCGCCATAAATTGATCCTCTGCAAATCGGGCATCCCGATAGACGAACCCAATCACATCCGCTTCCTGTCCGTCCAGTGCGGCAGGGTCTGGATTTTCGCTCATGACACGTACCCAGTCAAGCACGTTACGTTCACCGGCGACGATAGTCAGGCGGGTAGGGGATGTGTTAGTAGTCGTTGCTATATCTGTTGTGACACCCCGGCTTGAAATCGCACTGGCTCCCAGCGGTCGTGCCGGTATCAGTGTGCCCAGCACAAGCGGCATCGCCACAATGACAAGCGGCCAGATTGAAACTCTCCCGTGTTCTGCAGGGTGATGGTCATGTTCATGGGCGGGTTGGTCTGAAAGGGCATCAGCCTTCTGTTTTCCGACCAAGTTATAGGCGCCTGCCAGCATGATAAAAAGAGCAATCGCCAGCACCGACAGCCATACAAAACGTGGTCCGATGTAGAAGTAGAGTTTGCCGCTGGCGAGTTTCTCGGCGAAAAAGATCGCCATCAATATCAGTACCAGCGCCTTCAAGTGATCGGATGTGCGTGCTGGTATCATCTTTCCCCCTCACCAAGCAACATTTAAGTTAATGAACACAGCCAGCAATGTGACCATCAGAAAAGGCAACAAGATCAGATAAAGCACAACCTTGCGTTTGAAGATACTCAGAAACAGAAGTGTGCTCTTGATATCTACCATGGGTCCGAAGACAAGAAAGGCCAGAATCGAACCGGTGGTGAATGTGTTAACGAAGGCCAGCGACAGGAAGGCATCTACCGTTGAGCAAACCGACAGGATGAAAGCCATGGCCTGCATGACGAGAACAGAAACCAACGGCCCAGACCCTACAGCCAGCAAGACACGCTGAGGAACGAGTGTCTGCATTAAGGCCGCCAGTGCCGAACCAATTACCAAATAGCGTCCCATCTCGAAGAACTCATCGCCGGCAATACGAAGTGCTTGTTGCAGGCGGACACGGAGAGATTCCGAGGAATGCGTTGTTTCTCCCCCTGTCCCGCTGGCGAGCGGGGTGAGCGCCTCTGGGCGCAACAGGCTGGACGGGGCCTTGTTCAGTGAGAAGATCAGCCCGACGCTCAACGAAACAACTAAGGCTAGTACGAAACGAGCGGCTAGAATGTTCCCCCAGCCGTAGGCCGCGAAGGTGCTTGCCAGCACAATCGGGTTAATAATAGGGGCGGCCAGCAGGAAGGCAATCCCTGCTGAGAGCGGCATTCCCTTTTTGACCAGCCGCCGTGTCAACGGTACAACACCGCATTCGCATACTGGAAAAGCCAACCCCATCATGCCGCCGACTAGCGTCGCGGGGAGCGCACGGCGTGGAATGAGACGCAGGAGATCCTCCCGGCTGACAAAGACTTCGACGAGGCCTGAAGCGAGTGTCCCCAGTAACAGAAAAGGCGCCGCCTCAATGAAGATGCCCAGGAAGACTGTAGTGAAGTTGCTGATTTGTTCCATGAGACTCATGCTTTGGGAGGGCCGGTACAGAGCACAGAATCCCGGCTCTCTATAATCCCGCCTCCCCCATAAGCAGGCTTACTTCTTCAGCAGGGAGGCGGCGGCCTCATCCACGAGCCAGACAAGCGAGCCGTCAACCGGCTGGACTCCCTGAGCCGGAAAAGTGCTGGGTTTCTGCACGTCTCCAAAGACAGCGGCTAGTGCAGGCGCTTTCTCCTCTCCAGTAACCAGGAAGATAATGTTGCGGGCATGGTTGATCACCGGGAAGGTGAGCGTCATACGCTCGGATCGAAGCTGAGGGACTTCATACACGACTACCATATTGGAGAGATCGCTGACGGCCCGTGTGCCGGGGAAGATGGATGCGATGTGTCCATCCTTGCCAAGTCCCAGAAGGATCATATCAAAGCGCGGCCATTCGCCTGCCCTCAACCCGAAGTGCCGTCGAAGCTTCTCTTCATAATCCTGCTTGGCGCTATTGGCTAATTCTTCGCCGAGCATCCGGAAAATGTGATCGGGGGGAACGGGGACATGATCAAGCAGTGTTTCGCGGGCCATTCGGTAATCGCTGTCAGGATGGCTGGGCGGCACTCGGCGTTCGTCTCCCCAAAATACAAAAGTCTGTGGCCACGGGGCCTGATCACGCCAAGGCGCTGAGGCCATCAGCTCATACAGCCGGCGCGGCGTGTTTCCACCGGACAGCGCAATCCGGAAGGCACCCCGTTCAGCGACTGCCGCTTGGGCGATTTCTACCCAGCGGCGAGCCGCTTCGTGGGCGACCGCTTCTGCATCAGCAAGCCTGATTATCTCACTCATTTTCTCTCCACTTCATTGCCGCCAGCGGCGGCCATCGCGTTCAAGAAGTTCCTCAGCCCCGCGCGGCCCCCATGTTCCAGCCGCATAGCTTTCGAGCGGCGGGGCATACTCACTTTGCCAGCCGCTCAGGATTGGGTCTATCTGCCGCCATGCCCACTCGATCTCATCACTGCGGGTGAATAACGTGGCATCGCCAAGCAGTGCATCCAACAGCAGGCGTTCATAGGCATCCGGCGTAGCGGCCGCACCGAATGCCTTGCTGTAAGTAAAGTCCATTGTGACAGAGCTGCGCATCATCCCCTGGCCGGGCAACTTGGCTTCAAAACACAGCGAGATACCTTCGTCAGGCTGGATGCGCACGACTAACACATTGGCCCGCAACTCTTCATCGTTGACCGCCTTGAACAGCAGGAGCGGGGGCCGCTTGAAGTGAATAGATACCTCTGTGACACGCGAGGGCATGCGTTTGCCGGAGCGGACATAGAACGGAACGCCCTGCCAGCGCCAGTTATCCAGATACCACTTGATAGCCGCGTAGGTGGGAGTCTGAGAGTCAGGGGCAACGCCCGGCTCCTCACAGTAGCCGGGGACGAGCTGGCCGTCTATGTTTCCTGCTCCATACTGAGCGCGTACCGTATGAGTGGCACTTTCCTCTAGCCTGATGGGGCGTAAAGCCCGTAACACCTTCACCTTCTCATCGCGAATGGCATCCGCTTCAAAGGCAATGGGGGGTTCCATTGCCACCAGCGTTAGAATCTGTAGGATGTGATTCTGGAAAATGTCTCGCACGATGCCGGCCTGATCATAGTATCCGGCGCGGCTTCCTACCCCAACCGTTTCGGCTACGCTGATCTGGACGTGATCCACGTAGCGGCGATTCCAGATCGGCTCGAAAATAGCGTTGGCGAAACGCAGTACCAAAATATTCTGAACAGTCTCTTTGCCGAGGTAGTGATCAATACGGTAAACCTGTTCTTCCTTGAAGCAGTTGTGCAATTCTTTATTCAAATGCTGGGCTGAAGCTAGATCAGTGCCAAACGGCTTTTCAACCACGATCCGCCGCCAGCCGGATGTCTCTTCCGCCATATGGACGCAACCTAAGTTCTCTACAATCTCGTCATAGGACTGGGGCGGCGCCGCCAGATAGTACAGGCGATTGTCAGGCATCTGGCGGCTGGACGCCAGATTGAGCAGAAAGCGATCTAGTTCTGCGAAAGACTCAGGCGCATCGAAACTGCCCTGTACATAATGGATGCGTTGCGCAAAGCTCTCCCATGCTGAAGAAGATTCCCCTACCGGTAGGCCAGCGCTGAACTGCCTGATGCCGTCATACATCCGAGCACGGAACTCTTCCTGACTCCATGGGCGGCGGGCAAAGCCAACAATGTTGAAGGCATCCGGCAGGCGCCCCTGCTGAGCCAAATTGAACAGAGCCGGCAGAAGCTTACGCACCGTCAGATCGCCGCTGGCCCCGAAGATAACCAGGGAGGCGGGTTCTGAGAGGCGGACCTGATTCGGACGGTCATGAATCATGTCTGTTACCTCCCCATGACTGCCAACCCGTCATAGATTTTCCTCCCGGCGGCGGACCGCATGGCCGCCAAACTGGTTCCGTAGTGCCGCCAGCAGTCGCGCGGCATAACTGTTGTCTTGCCGTGAGCGAAAGCGCATCTGGAGGGCCAGCGTGATGACAGGCAATGGCACATCCAGATCAATCGCTTCTATTACCGTCCAGCGGCCTTCTCCAGAGTCAACTACGTATGGTTCAACCCAGTCAAGAGCGGGGTCCTCTTCTAGGACGTTGCCTGTCAATTCAAGCAACCACGAACGAATGACACTCCCATTCATCCATAGACGGCTGAGCGCCTCCAGATCAAACCCGAATTCCTCCTTGGCGGCCAGTATTTCAAACCCTTCGGCAATCGCTTCCATCATGCCATATTCGATCCCGTTGTGGACCATCTTGGCGAAATGCCCGGCTCCGCTGGGGCCGACACGTTGGTATCCGCCCGGCGGGGCAAGTGCTTCGAAGATAGGAACTAACGTCTCATAGGCGTTCTCATCGCCGCCGATCATCAGGTTGAAGCCGTTTTTCAACCCCCAGATGCCGCCGCTCACGCCTGCATCGAGCATATGAATACCTTTGTAGCGTAACATAGTTGCCCGCTCGATGGATTGCTTATAGTGCGAGTTGCCGCCTTCGACGACAATATCACCCTCGCCCAGCAGAGCAACGAGTTGCTGAAGCGTCGTTGAGATGGTCTCACCGGCAGGTAACATGAGCCACACAATGCGAGGGCTGGTGTCCAGCTTATTTACTGCTTCCTCCAGTGAAAAGGCTGGAATCACACCATATCCCTCAGCCTCGCGAACTGTATCGGGTGTCCTGCTGAAACCAACAACCTGATGCCCGCCGGCTACTAGTCTTCGGGCAAGCCCCATCCCCATTTTGCCCAGACCCACCATTGCTAGTTTCATGGTGATACTTGCTCCTCTCTCGCTGGTACTTCAACTGCCATTCCAATATTCACTTATCCCATGGCCTCGTTGAATGCATCTTTCAGACGCGCCAGATTACCTGCCACATCCGCGCCCAGATGTATTCGTAATGCACGCAGACCACGTGCAGTGAGGGCCTGCCAGTCGCCCAGTGCCTGAGCATCAATCAGTGTCCCAAAGGTGTAAGGCCGGCCGGGAATCGCCAGCTCCGGCGTACGGTCACTGGTAAACTGGATGAAGACCCCATTTGGCGCACCGCCCTTGTGGAGCTGTCCTGTGCTGTGCAGGAAGCGCGGGCCATAGGCCAGTGTGGTCGCTACCTTGAGTGTATCGCGAATGAACAGCCGTAGGGACTGCATCGCTTCCCATGTCTCGGAATGGGGCGTCAGGTAGGCTTGTAAGGCGATATAATCCCCCTTCCTGACCTGTTCAAGGAATGCCCGCAACGCCGCCGCAAGGTTGCCGCCGGAAACTTGCCCGTAGACCCGAAGCCCGCCTTCGTTAAGGACGGAGGGCAGTTCAGGCAGAACACCCTGCTCCTCATACACTTTCAGCATACGTTCTGTATTGGCCTTGCTCTCTTGCACGTTGGGTTGGTCAAAGGGGTTGATGCGAAGTAGCACACTAGCCGCCGGAACAGCAAAAGCCCAACGGTAATATTCATACCCCAGATCATCCATTGCCTGCAGGGGAATACGGACGACAGGATGACCAGCCTTCTCCAGCATGAGCAGGTTATGTTCCAGTTCTGGCTCATCCATGTTGGGTATACCAACGGTTATAAATAGCCGGTCGTCGCTGTATGCTTGGGGAGAGCCGGGCGCTTCCAGCGCGACGGGCAGGATTCCCTTACCCTGTTTGCCAGTGCTTTCAGCAATCAACTGTTCTGCCCAGTTGGCGAAGCTGGCCCACCGTTCTGGTAGCAAAAACGTGACTTTATCGCGCCCCGCTAAGGCAAACTCGCCCAGCAGGATACCTAACAATACACCGGGGTTTTCAGCGGCAGACACATCCGGCCCGCAGTCACTCATCGCAAGACGGCTTCTTGCCAGCACAGCACCTACATCTATCCCCATGAGGGCCGCCGGGATCAGCCCAAATGGACTGAAGGCTGAGTATCGCCCCCCGATACTGGGAAGGCCGGGGAAGATGCGGCGGTAGCCCTTCGCTTTTGCTTCCGCTTCCAGCCCCGTCCCCGGATCGGTGATGGCGATGAAGTTCTCACCAGCGCGCTCGCCCTTCAGAGAACGTACCCGCTCGTAGAAATAGTCTGCTTGAGTACGGGTCTCAATTGTGCCGCCGCTCTTGCTGGCAACGATGAAGAGAGTTGTCTCAAGGTTGCACCAAGCCTCAACGTCTGCTATCGCGCCGGGATCAGTGGAATCGAGGACGCGCAATTGGGGGAATCCTTGCTTCTCGCCGATCACCAGCGCATAGACCTCAGGCGCAAGGCTACTGCCTCCCATCCCCAGCAGGACGGTATGAGTAAACCCTGCTTGGCAGATTTCCTTTGCAAAGGCCGTCATCTCCTCTACTTTGCCGGCCATGATCTCCGGTGCATCCATCCAGCCCATACGCTTGATGATCTCATCTTGCCCGGCTGGATCATCCGTCCAGAGCGCAGGATCATGTTTCCAGATGCGCTGGGAAATGCCTTGATCGTCCCACCAGCGCAGGCGGGCGCGGACTGCCTGCTCGACGTTCGTACTGCCATAGTGAACACGCAAGTTGCTACTGCTCATTGCCGCAATACTCCGCTTCGATTGCCGCAATCTTACCAACACGGCGCAGGTGTCGTTCCTCGCGGCTGAAATGTGCCTCAAGGTAAACCCGCACCAGCTCTCTGGCCAAATCTGTTCCGATGACACGTCCCCCTAGGGTGAGCACGTTCATATCGTCGTGTTCAACCCCCTGACGAGCCGAATAGCTGTCGTGGCAGATCGCCGCCCGAACGCCGCGCACTTTGTTGGCCGCAATGCTGGCGCCCACGCCGCTTCCGCAGACGAGGATGCCTCTTTCCCCTTTGCCCTGTGCAACGGCTTCGCCGACCGCACGCCCAAAGTCCGGGTAATCGTCGGTCGGCTCAAAGGTGTGAGCACCTACGTCTATGACCTCATGTCCCAGTTCGGCAATGTATGGCTTCAGCAGTTCTTTGAGTTCAAAGCCCGCATGATCAGCTCCAATGACCACACGCATAGATGCCTCTCCCCTCCTGAGGTTCAGCCGCCAGCCAGTCTGCAAGCTTAACTGCTGGCGGCTGAACGCATATGTATAGCTTTATTTATCCAACAGCGCTTTTGCCCGCGAGACCACATTCTCTACTGAGAAGCCAAGCTCGCGAAAGACCACGTCACCCGGAGCGGAAGCGCCAAATCTGTCTAGGCCAAGTATGCCGCCATGCTCACCCACATACTTGTGCCAGCCCAGTGTGACACCCGCTTCGATGGCCAGACGGGCTGGCACATCAGGGGGCAATACCGAATCGCGGTATGCCTGTGACTGCATCTCGAACAGCTCCCAGCAGGGCATAGATACGACGCGTGCTTTGATGCCTTCTTGAGCCAGCGCATCAGCGGCGCCCAGTGCCAGATGGACCTCCGAGCCGGTGCCGATCAAGATCAGGTCTGGCTTGCCGGTCGTGTCCAGTAGCACATAAGCGCCCTTGGCCAGTTCGGAAGCAGGAGCAAGTCGTTTGCGATCCAGAATGGGGAGCTTCTGGCGGGATAACACCAGTGCAGTGGGGCCGTCACGATGCATCAGGGCCTGCCGCCATGCTTCTGCGGTCTCATTAGCATCGGCAGGACGGATGACCCACAGCCCAGGGATAGCTCGTAAAGCGGCCAGTTGCTCAACTGGCTGGTGAGTTGGGCCATCCTCGCCTAAGCCAATGCTGTCATGCGTGAAGATAAAGATCACGCGCTGGTGTGAGAGTGCGGCCAGCCGGATAGGAGGACGCATGTAGTCTGAGAAGACGAGGAAAGTGGCAGTGTAAGGAATCACCCCGCCATGGTGGGCCATCCCTAACGCCATGGCCCCCATAGCATGTTCGCGGACTCCAAATTGAAGGTTATGCCCACCCGCGTCCCAGCCGAACCTGCCGGATGCCTTGATCCATGTGTTGGTGCTAGGGGCGAGGTCGGCAGAGCCGCCCACCAAATCGGGCAGGAGTTCAAACAGGCTGTTCAGCACTTTGCCGCTGGCGGCGCGGGTTGCAATACCCCCTTCGGCAGGGTCAAAGACTGGCAAGGCCAGTACCCATCCATCCGGCAGATCGCCGCTGAGCATCCGTTCGAACTCGACAGCCTTTTCAACCGAATCAGACTGAAAGGACTTGAGCCGTCCCTGCCATTCTGCTTCCCAAGCCATGCCCCGATCTATGGCCTGTCGGAACACCTGAAGGGCCTCATCAGGTATGTAAAACTCTGGCTCCAGCGGCCACCCCAGATTTTCCTTGGTCAGACGGACTTCGTCCTTGCCCAGTGGTTCTCCATGTGCGCTACCTGTGTTAGCCTTGTTGGGACTACCGTAACCGATAATGGTACGGCAGATGATCAGCGAAGGATGATCGAGGTCACGGCGTGCTTCCCAGATGGCTTCGTCAATTGCTTCAACGTCATTGCCGTCTATCGGCCCAATTACCTGCCATCCATAGGCCCGGAAGCGCGCCCCGACGTCCTCGTTGAAGGTGGTGTCGGTATCACCCTCAATGCTGATACCGTTGTCGTCGTACAGGTAGATCAGCTTGCCAAGCCGCTGTGTGCCGGCATAAGAAGCCGCCTCTGAGGCGACACCCTCTTCCAAGTCGCCATCGGTGACAATCGCATAGATGTAGTGATCTACCATCAGGTGGCGGGGTGTGTTGAAGCGTTCTGCAAGGAAACGCTCAGCGATTGCCATACCAACGCCGTTGGCGAATCCTTGTCCTAGCGGGCCAGTGGTCACCTCGACGCCGGGAGTCAGGCCGTACTCCGGGTGGCCGGGTGTAATACTTCCCCACTGCCGAAAGCGCTTGATCTCATCAAGCGACACGTCATAGCCCGTCAGGTGGAGCAAAGCGTACAACAGCATTGAACCATGCCCGCCAGATAGAATGAAGCGATCTCGGTCGGGCCATTTCGGGTTACGGGGATTATGTTTCAGGTGGCGTGTCCAGAGCGTATAGGCCATGGTAGCCGCGCCCATAGGCATACCGGGATGGCCGGAGTTAGCCTTCTGGACAGCGTCAACAGCCAGAAAGCGGATGGTGTTAATGCACAATTGATCGAGTTCCGATGTAGACATAGTGATTTAACATCCTGTTTGTTGCTCACAGCAGGGTGAGAGGTTAAGTCGTATTCTTAGCAAATACGCCTCTATTGTAGGAGGGATCAGAGGGATTGTCCAAAATGGAGGAGAACGGGGCAGGTAAGAGGGTTTTTTAAGAAGGCATCTGTAAGTTTAATTCGCTATACTCATCTAGTAACAACAAGTTCTAGATAGCCCGGATGGAAACACCTATGCCTAACCGTCTGGCCCATGAGACTAGCCCTTACTTGCTTCAGCACAAAGATAACCCTGTGGATTGGTATCCGTGGGGTGAGGAAGCATTTGCCCGTGCCAAAGCGGAGGATAAACCAATCTTTCTCAGTGTAGGCTATTCAGCCTGTCACTGGTGCCATGTGATGGCCCACGAGTCGTTTGAAGATGAGGAAACCGCCGCTTTCCTCAACGAGCATTTCATCAACATCAAAGTTGATCGCGAGGAACGGCCCGACGTAGACAGTCTCTACATGAACGCGGTGCAGGCTATCACCGGCGGGGGCGGCTGGCCAATGTCGGTGTGGCTGTTGCCAGACGGACGTCCCTTCTATGGCGGGACTTACTATCCTAAAGAACCTCGATATGGGATGCCGTCTTTTTTGCAGGTGTTGCGGCGTGTGGAGCAAGTCTTCCGTGAAAATCGCTCCCTCCTTGAGCGCGATGCCGCCGGCCTGACCGACATGCTTAGCCGTTCTCTTTCGCTCTCGGAAGGGGAGGTTCAGCTTCCTGAATCGGAAGTGTTCCGGGTCATCTTCTACGAGCTTGTCAAGCAGTATGACAGCCGCAATGGAGGTTTTGGCGACCGACCTAAGTTCCCGCCGGCCATGACACTGGAGTTATTATTGCGTCTTTACCGGCGTTTTGGCTGGCAACAGGCACTGGAGATGGCGACTCATACACTGGATCGGATGGCATGGGGCGGAATATACGATCAACTGGGGGGCGGCTTTCACCGTTACTCGGTTGATGAGCAGTGGCTTGTTCCCCACTTCGAAAAGATGCTGTATGACAACGCACTGTTACTTCGTCCTTATCTCTATGCCTATCAGGTCACAGGAGAGCCGCGTTACCGGCGCGTGGTAGAAGAGACGGTAGAGTATATACGGCGTGAGATGACCAGCACTGAGGGCGGCTTCTACAGCGCCCAGGATGCTGACAGCGAGGGGCATGAGGGCAAGTATTTCATCTGGGAGGAAGCGGAGCTTCGAGCGGCGCTTGACAGCACTATAGACGCTGAGGCTGTGCTTGACTACTGGGGCATCAGGCTGGGGCCTAATTTCGAGGGGCGCTATATTCTGTGGGTCCCTGAACCTCCTGAGGCG
Source organism: Anaerolineae bacterium (assembly GCA_034435015.1). Classification (GTDB taxonomy): domain Bacteria; phylum Chloroflexota; class Anaerolineae; order Aggregatilineales; family UBA3940; genus DAOTYH01. The sequence goes on from DAOTYH010000025.1 coordinate 15,283, forward strand.
GTTGCCGCGCGGCACGATCTAAGCGTTGACGAACTGCTGGCTGAAGTGGAGAAGGCGCGGGCACGTCTGTTCGAGCGGCGGGAGAAGCGCATCCCCCCCGGACGTGACGAGAAAGTGCTGACGGCGTGGAACGGCCTCATGATAGATAGTCTGGCACAGGCATCACATGTGCTGGGGAGGCCTGACTTTCTTGATCTAGCCATCCGATCGGCGGATTTCATCCTGCGTGAGATGCGCCGCGATGGGCGTCTGTTGCGGTCATTCAAAGATGGGCAGGCCCGGCATAATGCCTATCTGGAAGATTACGCTTTCATTACAGAAGGTCTGATCGAACTGTATCAGACTACATTTGACATACGTTGGTTCAAAGAGGCATTAGGGTTGACGGAGCAAATGGTTGATCTATTCTGGGATGAGGAAGCTGGCTTCTTTGATACCGCTTCCGATCACGAAGGTTTGATCGCACGCCCTCAAAGTCTGACTGACAATGCCATCCCCGCTGGTACATCCAGCGCAGTAGCGGTGCTGATTCGTATGGCGATCCTTGCGGATCGCCCCGACTGGCGTGAACGTGCTGTGCGTATTCTGGCGCGTCTTGCGCCAGCGATGGGGGCATACCCGACCGCTTTCTCTTACCTTGCTTCACAGCTCGATTTCGTTCTGAGTGAACCGCACGAGATTGCACTGGTGGGCGATCCTTCCTCGGAGGATATGTCAGCCCTGCTTGAAATCGTCCGTAAGCCATTCCGCCCCAATCAGGTAGTGGCCCTGCGTAGACCTGACGATAAAGAAGCGGCACGTCTGATCCCGTTGCTGGCTGATCGTGATCAGGTGGATGGGGCGGCAACTGCCTACGTGTGCCGGCACTTCACCTGCCGCTTGCCAGTGGTAAGTCCTGAAGCTTTACAAGCTGAGCTAGAGATACCGGCGGGTTCTTGACGCAGATAGAGACCGAGATTATAGTGGAATAAAGGTCTAGTTGAACGAGGCGGAGTGAGACGTGAAAACCTTGTGGACAATCATCCGGGCGCCATTCTTCCTGCTAGGCGTGTTATTTGGTATGATCCCTACCTTTTTCATTTTCGCCATGGTGAGTGTGGGATCATGGTGTGAGGACGCTCTACGGTGGGTCGGCTACCGTTCGCGCCCGGCATGGTTGCCGGCAGTTCTAGGGGCAGTGGTCTATGCGGCCTTCGGGCTGGCAGGCCCTGCCTATTTGGGGCAACATCTGATCGGCTGGCCGGGCGCTATTGTCGGGCCGGTGCTGGCTCTGGGTGCTATTGCCGTTCTGGGGCGTTGGTGAGGTATTGTCTTTCTAAGGGATGAGAAGTGCCAGCGGGGGCATCCCCAAGATGCCCCCGCTTTTCATTTAATGTTCTATAGCTTTGGGCTGGCGGCCACGATCTCCTGTGTAACCTCCGACTCATATTGCTTGAAGTTCTCAGCAAACAGGCTGGCCAGTTCACGAGCCTTAAGATCGTAGGCTTCCGGATCACTCCATGTCTGGCGGGGTTGGAGTATCTCATCCGGCACATTAGGGCAGTAGTCAGGTACATACAGCCCAAAAATCGGATCGGGGTGCATCTCGACCATACTAAGTGCCCCATCCAAGATGGCGTGGATCATGGCGCGGGTGTAGCGTAGTTCGATGCGATGCCCTGTTCCAAACGGGCCGCCTGTCCAGCCTGTGTTGACCAGCCATACCGCTACATTGTGTTTCTGAATCTTCTCGCCTAGCAGACGGGCATATTCTCTGGGAGGCAACGGCAGGAAGGGCGCACCAAAGCAGGCGCTGAAGGTGGCTTGCGGCTCTTGTCCTAACCCTTTTTCTGTGCCAGCCACTTTGGCTGTGTAACCGCTCAGGAAGTGATAGAGGGCCTGCTCGGTGGTCAACCTGCTGATCGGCGGCAACACACCGAAGGCATCAGCAGTCAGGAAGATGATGTTCTTCGGATGCCCGCCCATTCCACTGCGGGTTGCATTTGGAATGTAGTTGATAGGGTATGAGGCACGTGTATTCTCAGTGAAGGTCGCATCGTCCAGATTTAGACGGCGGCTGTTCATGTCCATCGCGACATTCTCAAGGATAGTCCCGAAACGGCGGGTAGCCTGATAGATCTCCGGCTCGCCAGTTGGTGAAAGCCGAATAGTCTTGGCGTAGCATCCGCCTTCGAAGTTGAATATCCCCTGCTCACTCCAGCCATGTTCATCATCCCCAATCAGAGTGCGGGAAGTGTCAGCAGATAAGGTGGTTTTGCCCGTGCCAGAGAGTCCAAAGTAGAGAGCCACGTCGTCCGATTCGCCCATGTTGGCGGAACAATGCATAGACAGAACGCCCTGCTTGGGCAGCAGATAGTTAAATACGCTAAAGACGGACTTCTTGATCTCGCCGGCATAGCTTGTGCCGCCGATCAGCACCATCCGCTTGCTGAAATTGATCAGGATAAACACCGTAGATTTAGTGCCATCTACTTCCGGCATGGCATGGAAGTTAGGAGCATGAATAACGGTGAAGCCGGGTATGAAGCCTTCAAGCTCCTCCGGCTGAGGCCGGATGAACATATTACGGGTAAACAGGCTATGCCATGCCGTCTCAGTTATTACCCGTAGGGGCATTCGATAATGCGGATCAGCTCCAACAAAACAGTTCTGCACGAAGAGGTTCTTGCCCTGAAAGTAGGCCAGCACTTTGTGGTACAGATCGTCGAATTGCTCCGGGCTGAAGGGTTGGTTGATCTTGTTCCACCAGATGTCGTTTTCGGTGGTTTCGTCCTTCACAATGAATTTGTCGTTGGGTGAACGCCCGGTGTGATCACCTGTTCGTACTACCAGCGGCCCTAGGTGGGCAATAAATCCCTCCTGACGGCGGACAGCCTGTTCGTAAAGCTGAGGCGTATGAAGTTGCCAGTAAACCTGGTTCAGGTTTCTGAACCCCAGCGCCTCTAATTCCGGATGAGATTGTAAGATTTCCATCATCCCCCCATTGTTGCAATTAAAAATGGTGCATCATTGAGCCAGTTAGTGTAACGTCAGTCACACATTCGCTCAACGATGCTTTGCTCATCGCCTTTGCCTGAATGGGGTGAATAATACCACGCTTTTGCAGGAAAGCACCTATCGGCGGCGGAATAGGCTAAAAAACGAAGGACGCGGTTGCGATATGATGGGGCGTCATAAAGCACCGCGTTCTTCAATGGGGTGAGGATAGGGATGAGAACTCTTTTCCAGAGTCTAGGAACAGTGTAACATAAGTCATAATGAGTTTGCGTGAAGCTTCATGAAATTTGCATGAAACTTAACAGGGCAGGCTTGGCTTCACCGGAGTCGGTGATGTTCTTGTATGGCTGATCTGACGCATGGTATAATCGCCTTTAGAGAAGGAGGGCGGGGCGCGTGACAAAGGCGTGTGTCGTGTGTACCACACAAGTGGGTGCCCCGTAAGGATGGAAGATGTCCGGTCATAGCAAATGGTCAACCATTAAACGGAAGAAAGGCGCCAATGACGCCAAGCGCGGCAAGATTTTCACCCGGCTGGGCCGCGAGATCACCATAGCCGCACGGCAGGGAGCTGATCCAGAGGCAAACTTTGCGTTGCGTCTGGCTGTTGAGCGGGCCAGGGCCGCTAACATGCCCAAAGAGAACATCGAACGTGCTATCAAGCGTGCTACTGGTGACGCAAAGGATAGTGCCCAGTTTGAGGAGATCGTCTATGAAGCGTATGCCCCCAACGGGGTGGCTCTGTTGGTCGAAGTAGCTACTGACAATCGTAACCGTACATTGGCTGAGGTCAAGCACATGCTCAGCCGTATGGGGGGCAATATGGCGGAGCCGGGATCGGTGAGCTGGCAGTTTGAGCAGAAGGGTTATATCACCGTTCCCGCAGACAAGCATAGCTACGATGAAGTGTTCATGGTGGCGGCTGAAGCCGGGGCCGAGGATGTGGTGGATGGTGAAGACCTGATCGAGGTCTATACGCCGCGCGAGAGTCTTCAGGCTGTGCAAGAAGCCCTGCGCGGTGCTGGCATTTCGATCGACGATGCCCGTCTGGATTGGGTTCCCAAGGCCAGTATTGATCTGGACCCAGAGAGCGCCTTGAAGGTCATGCACCTGATCGAACAGCTCGAAGACCTCGATGATACACAGACGGTCTATTCAAACCTGAACGTGACGGATGAGTTGATGCGTTCGTTTGAAGCACAGGCTGGTTGAGCAACCCGCTGAAGCAGATTTGCCAGTAATGCGACAGGGCGGACGTAGTTTGTTTGACTCGTCCGCCTCTTCGTTTCTGTTGCAGGGCTGGAGGCAAAGGTGCTGATTTTAGGGATTGATCCGGGGATCGCAATCACAGGGTACGGGTTGGTACAGGAGCGGCCTGATGGTGAAATCGAAGCAGTCGCCTATGGGGTGATTACTACCCCTGCGGACAGTCCTGTGCCGGCCCGGTTGCAACAAATCTATCGTGGTGTATATGCTCTGATCGAGCAATATCAGCCTGCAAGTGCCGGCATCGAGAAACTCCTATTTGGCCGCAACGTGACGACTGCTATGAATGTCGGGCAGGCGCGGGGGGTAGTCATTCTAGCTTTGGCGGACTGCGGGATACCGATAGCGGAATATACACCAGCGTCAGTCAAACAGGCCGTGGCAGGGTATGGTGATGCTTCTAAGGTACAGGTACAGGAGATGGTGCGCCTGCTCCTCCGCCTTGACTCGATCCCCCGCCCGGATGATGCCGCTGATGCGCTGGCTGTGGCAATCGCTCATTTGCATTCCTCTCGTTACCAGCGCTTGTCAGGGGAGTGAAACCATCCATTTGCGGCCAGTCATCCTTGTCGCTACAATGCGGAAGTCTTCAAGTATTGAGCGAGGGGCGTAGTTGACTGTGCCTTTAGTGAATGTTGTTGGGGGAAAGTGAGCTGTCATGGGGCAACGTTTTAACTATGGCGGGCAGGCAGTTCTTGAAGGTGTCATGATGCGCGGGAGCCGGGGCATGGCGGTTGCCGTTCGCGGACCTGATGGCCGGATCGTGCTTCATGAAGAGCCGATCACCTCTCCGCTCTATAATGGCATCTGGAGCCGCATCCCATTTGTGCGAGGGCTGGGAATGTTATGGGATTCGCTGGGGCTGGGCATGCGCGCCTTAAACTTTTCTGCCAGCGTGGCAGTCGGCGAGGAGGTCGAGTTCAAGGGGCCGGTAGCGGGAGCGACATTTATCATCTCATTTGCGATTGCGATTGGTCTGTTCTTTTTGCTTCCTGCCGCTGTGGCTGATGGGCTTCATCGGTTAATGGGCGTGATCTCGCCGCTCGCCGGCAATCTGATCGAGGGCTTCATTCGGCTGATGCTGGTGATCGGCTACATCTGGGCCATTGGACGCATCCCAGAGATTCAGCGTGTCTTTGCCTATCACGGTGCTGAGCATAAGACCATCAATGCCTATGAGGATGGCGCTCCGCTTACGCCTGAGTCAGTTGCCCGTTATCCGCTGGCTCACCCTCGCTGTGGGACAGGTTTCCTGTTGGTTGTGGTGGTGGTTTCAGTGATCTTGTTCTCTCTTCTGGGCCGCCCCCCTATTTTTATTCGTCTGCTCTCCCGCGTGGTCTTGATCCCAGTCATCGCTGGTGTCGCCTACGAATACATTCGCCTTTTAGCACGCTATATCCGAAATCCGCTGGCACGTTTACTGGTCATGCCGCAACTAGCACTTCAGCGGCTGACTACCCGTGAGCCGTCCCCTGACATGCTGGAGGTCAGTATTGCCGCTCTAGAGCGTGTGCTTGCGGCAGAACATTTGCCCCTGCCGGTAGTTCCCGCGTCAGCGCCAGCGGAGACGAGATGAATCCTTTTGAGGGAGAACTAGTACGGCTGACCCAGCTTCAACGTGATGATCTGCCTCTCTTTCGGCAGTGGTTTCGTGATTATGAATTCTTCAGACTGCTTGTCCCGGAGACGGCTGTCCCCATCACGGACGAGGCAGAGGACGAATGGTATGAGCGTGCTGTCAGGGGCAAAGAGAATTTCTTCTTTGCTATTCGTCTGCTGGCAGATGGACGGTTGATTGGAAGCTGTGGACTGTTTGACATCAGCCCTAAGAACCGTTATGCAACCTTTGGTATAGCCATTGGCGACAAAGATTGCTGGGGGAAGGGATTCGGCACGGATGCGACGCAGGTGCTCCTGCGGTTCGCCTTTCAGGAGCTAAATCTCAATCGTGTTCAGTTAGAGGTGTTCGCTTTCAATCAACGCGCTGTTCGTGCCTATGAGAAGATCGGCTTCGTGCACGAAGGAGTTCGGAGGCAGGCTCTTTTCCGCGAGGGACGTTACCATGATGTGCTGTTGATGGCCATCTTGTGCGAGGAGTGGTTTGCCCGACAGGGATAAACAGCGGGATGGATCGAAGACAGATCGTCTACCTTGAACATGAGTCGCGTGTTCTGGCCGGAAACCCTCTGGGTGACCCTGCCGCTCGTTCTTTGCCCGTCTATCTTCCGCCCTCCTATCATACTGACACATCCCGCCGATTTCCGGTTATCTGGGTGCTGGCCCCCTTCACTAGCTGGGGCGAGCGATTCTTCAACCTTCAGCCGTGGGATGAAAACATTGTCCAGCGCATGGATCGTCTGGTGCGCGAGGGGAAAGCATTGCCTGCCATACTCGCCTTCCCTGACTGCTTCACACGTTATGGCGGGAGTCAGTATGTCAATTCGACAGCTACGGGCCGCTACGAGGATTATCTGCTTGAAGAGCTGATCCCTTTCCTTGACAGCCAGCTTCGTACCCTGCCCGGACGGGAACATCGGGGCGTGCTGGGTTACAGTAGCGGCGGCTTCGGTGCTCTCTGGCTGGCCCTGCAACACCCAGAGCATTTTGGCGCGGCGGCCAGCCACAGCGGTGATATGGCCTTCGAGTTCTGCTACTGGCCAGACATCCCTGGTGCAATCCGTGCTCTGGAGGGGGCAGGCGGAATACCAGCCTTCCTTGAGAGTATTGGTGAGGGGCGTGAGAAGAGCCGGGATTGGTGGAGTGCCCTGAATTTGATTGCGATGAGTGCCTGCTATTCGCCCAGTTCCGCTAACGAGTATGGATTCGATCTCCCTTTCGACTTGTACACGGGTGAGATACGCAGTGAAGTCTGGGATCGCTGGCTGACTTTTGACCCTGTCAGATTGGCTGTTGGCCGTATCGAGGCTCTACAGAGTTTGCGTGCCCTCTACTTCGACTGCGGTACGCGGGACGAGTATAATCTCTTCTTGGGTGCCCGCCGTCTGCATCGGCTGTTGGAACAGTATAGTGTGTCCCACGTGTACGAGGAGTACGAAGGCGGTCATTTCAATGTGACATGGCGTTATGAGGTATCGCTCCCGCTGTTGACAAGAGCATTGAGTCCTCAAGGAAACTGGAAGTAGTTCGGATGACTCATCGGTTACGTTTCACTTTCCCGCTGGCACTTGTGGCGGTTGTGTGGCTTGTTTCCTGTGCTCCCAATCGCAGTTATATTGTGCTGGTTACGGCTACACCTTTCATTCAGCAGGGGGGCGGCGGGGAGAGCGGCGGTGTTGTCCTGCCTCCCCCTTCCAGTCTGCCTGTTGATCCAAGCCTTGTTCCAACTCCTACATTTATTCCAACCCCTGATCCTACCCGCACAGCTATTGTTGACCCTGCACAGGATCAGGTACATATTGTCCAGCGTGGCGAGACATTGAGCGTGATCGCTGGTTACTATGGCGTTGCGGTTGATGCCATCGTCAGAGCTAACAATCTGCCTGACGAGGATATGTTGTCAGTTGGTCAGGCATTGGTAATACCACTCGCTACTCAGACGGTCGGACTGCCTTTTAAGATCATCCCTGACAGCGAGATGGTTTATGGACCCAGCGTATATGGGTTTCGTGTGGCGGATTTCTTGCAGGGACGGAACAGTTATCTGGCTGTCTACACTGAGTATCTGGATGGCCGCCTATGGAGTGGACCAGAGATTGTGGAACGGGTAGCGTTAGAGCAAAGCATCAATCCCCGGTTGTTGCTGGCACTGCTTGAGTATGAAACGGGCTGGATCAGCCAACCAATGATCTCTGAGACAGCGGCCCTCTACCCGATGAACTATGACGAGCGCCCTACCCAGATTTACGGCCTCTATCGTCAGCTTGACTGGGCGGGCAAGATGCTTCAGACAGGATACTACGGCTGGCGTCAGCGCGGCCTGGCGGCGACTTTGTTGGCGGATGGCACCCGCGCGGCACTCGATCCTACCATTAACGCTGGGACCGCAGGTGTTCAAGTGCTCCTCTCGCAGACACGTACTGCTGACCAGTGGCTGACAGCTATATCGCATACCGGATTTTTTGCCACTTATGTCACCCTGTTTGGCGATCCATTTCAGTATGCTGTTGAGCCGCTGATCCCCATTGACTTGACACAGCCTGCATTGGATTTCCCGTGGGCAGATAATGAGACGTGGTATTACACCGGCGGCCCGCATGGCGGCTGGGGATCGAGCAGTCCGTGGGCGGCTCTGGACTTTGTGCCCGCTGGCGAGATCGAAGGGTGTGAAGTGCCCGACAACTGGGTGCGCGCTGTCGCAGATGGGGTAATTGCCCGCAGTGAATACGGTATCGTCATCCTAGATTTGGATGGAGATGGCTTTGAAGGCACAGGGTGGACAATCTTCTACCTGCATCTTTCCAGCGTAGATCGTCAAGTGGTAGCCGGCCAGCGGGTCAGACAGGGCGACCCGATAGCGCATCCGTCCTGTGAAGGAGGAGTTAGCTGGGCAACCCATCTTCATATTGGACGGCGTTACAATGGCGAGTGGATTTCTGCGGATTGCAGTCAGTGCCTGCTGACTGTGTCTCAGCCCCCGCTTAATTTCAATGGCTGGCAGGCCTATTCCTTTGGCACGGAGTATGACGGCTCGCTGGTGAGAGGTGATGAATACCGCGAGGCATGCACCTGCCGTGATCCGATAAACACCTTTTCCCCTGACGATCAATAAGCGAAGAGCGCCCTTCCAGCTATAAGGGTATCCGATAGACAAAGGGCAACAGGTCGGTTGCCCTCTCTACGGGGCGGGCGACATCAAAGAGGAGGTAACAACCTGCTTCTTTGGGGGTGGCATGTGCCCAACTTGCGATGCGCAAGTGCTGCTCCATGACGATCTCGAAACCGCCTTGTACCGGAATGTGGCCGGTGACCAGTACCCGCTGGGGCATCTGAGGTGTCGAGAAGACTTCAAGGAAGCGAGTCAGTATTGCCCTGTAGGCTATGGGCGTAAGTTGCATTTCACAGCGGTTGAAGAAGAAATCCCACACCAGCGGCCACTCGTTGAGATGAGTGATAATAAGCCCGCGCAGTAGATCGAGGTAACGGGGGTCGTCCGGGCCGGTGACAGCGAGGTAATGGCGGGCCAGCCGGTCATACTCCTGCGCGTCTATGTGCAGGTAAGTTTGTAACACCGAAGCTGTATCATGACGGGTGAGTAATGCGGCAACCTCGTCCAGCAGGGCCTGATGGGAAAAAGAGAGCAGGAATTGGGCTGACTCTGGTGTGGCGGCACTTTCGGTGGCTCCCGAATGCATGAGCATCGTTCCGCCAGCCGTCCGGGCTACGAAAGGCAACCTTTTCAGAAACTCGATCACCTCAAAGCGATGGTTACCCAGTCGGTGCTCAAAACGAGGGGTCAGGCTTATATCTCCTTTAGCCAGCGTGATACCGTAAATATGCGGCAGTTCATGGTTTCCCAACAGCATGATCACGGACTGGGGGCCAAGTTCTGCCTGCAACTGCATGATGTCCAGCACAATGGCCAGTGAATAGTCCGTCTCCTCTGGTCCGTAACCATGGATTACATCACCGAGGAAGAGCAGGATGTCGGCTTTGCCTTGCTGATACAGGTCAAGGAAGTGGTCGCGGTAACAGACGTAGGGTGACCACTCTCCGTGCAAGTCTGTAACGACGTAGGCGATGCCCTGTGTAAGATCAACAGCACGGTTCATAAGGTCTGTCTATCCTCTCAGGGGTGAAAAATCCCCGCCGCCTTACACGGGCGGCGGGTTGCTTACATGGGTTATGCCGAAAGTGCAGGGCTATTCTTCATATCCCAGCACTTTAACTACACTGCGCACAGCCTCGGCAGAGTGGTCAAGCATGGCCTTCTCTTCTGGCCCCAGCTTCATTTCAATCACGCGCTCAATACCGTTGGCGCCAATCACGCATGGTACTCCGATAAACAGTTTGTTGTAGCCATATTCCCCTTGCAGGTAAGCGGCGCAGGGGATCACCCGTTTCTTGTCTTTGAGGATGGCCTCGACCATGCTGGTTACTGCGGAAGCAGGTGCGTACCATGCGCTGACTCCGACCAACTTCACGATCTCTCCACCGCCGTCACGTGTGCGCTGGATGATGGCATCAAGTTTTTCGCGGGACATCAGCTCTAAGATGGGTATGCCGGCCACTGAGGTATGATGGGGCAGGGGGACCATTGTGTCCCCGTGACCGCCTAGAACCATGCCGCTGACATCTTCGACTGACACATCCAGCTCGGCGGCGATGAAAGCCTTATAGCGGGCTGTATCCAGAACGCCAGATTGCCCGATCACGCGGTGCGGCGGAAAGCCGCTTTCATGCAGAGCAACATGGCACATGGCGTCCAGCGGGTTAGAGACGACTACCAGAATAGCGTTGGGGGAAAACTCGACTATCTTCCTAACAACCTCGCCCACAATCTTCTGGTTGATCTTCACCAGCTCGTCACGGCTGGTGTACTGACCGGTCACAGGGTCTTTCTTGCGCGGCACACCGGCTGTGATCACGACAACATCCGAATCGGCGGTGTCGGCGTAATCATTTGTGCCAATAATCTTGAGGTCGAAGCCCTCAATGGGGCCTGCCTCCAGCAGGTCGAGCGCCTTGCCCTGTGGCATCCCCTCTATAATGTCCACAAGGACCACATCGGCCAGTTCTTTGCTGGCGATCCAGTGGGCAGTCGTTGCGCCGACGTTGCCCGCCCCTACTACCGTCACTTTCTTACGCATATATTGCTGCCTCCTCTGGCGAAAAAGGTAACAAAAATAGCTTTATGTTTATTCCTTCTTGTGAGCCATACGTCCTGCAATGAGGCTTTCCTGTAGAGCTTTTAGCCCTTCCCAGTCGCCTTTGGCGGCTAGTTCAGCCTGCCGAGGCCAGCTACTTGTGTCCACTGGTGCTTTGAGATGAGCCGCCTCTAGGATTTCCTTCAGCCGTTCGGGCGAGGTCTTAGCAACTTCGAGATAGGTCGTAATGCCGGCCTCATTCAGTGCCCTTTCAATCTTAGGGCCGATGCCCTCAATGCGGGTCAAGTCCTGCGGCTCAACCGGATGCTCATTCGGAAGATGGAGGTCAACGGCAGGGATATGCGGGTTGGGATGTTCCTCGCCGCCCTCCGGCCACTTGGTTGTCACAGGTCGTGGATAAGCGGGGGCAACCAGCATGGCAAGAGTGCCAATGAACAGCGCGGCCAGACTCATGCTTAAACCGCTCAGGCTGAGCGGCGTACTGAGGAAGCTGGCCGGGAAGAGTACTCCTAATGCAAGCAGGATAGAGCCAATCAAGATCAGCAGGCCCAGCAAGGGGTTCAGTTCGGGCTTGCCTCCCTCATCGCGCCGTAGGGCGATCCATAATACTAGGCCATTAGCCATGAAGCCAATGCCGAAGGCACGTAGCGCGGCCAGCAATGGGTTGCTTCCCAGCAGGCTGCCAGTTGTGATACTGCTGTAGGCCAGTGCCATTGCCAGCGCGATCAAGCCTACAAAGAAAATCAGCGCAAACTGCTTGGCCCAGCCTCTCACAGGAAACCTCCAAGTTGGGATGTTCATGTCGAATTATCAGAGGGTCATCTGAATTGTAGCACGCGGCGGCCTCGCTTAGCAAAGGCACAGCAAGTCTCGTGCTACTAGCTCAGAGAAGAAGTTACTTTTGCCTCTGTCAGCAAGGCAGAAAACAGCTATCATTAGGGAGAGAAATCTATCTAACAGGGTTGTGTTCCATGATCGCAACACTCTATGGCGTGCTTCAAAAGGGGCGTGAGAACCCTATCATTGTGCAGGTCGGGGGGGTGGGGCTTGAGGTATATGTGCCGGCCAGTGTGCTCTCTTTATTGCCGGATGTCGGGCAACCGGTCGAGTTACAAACCCGCTTAGTAGTACGCGAGGATTCATTGACCCTGTATGGCTTTTTGCATGAAGAGGAACGGACAGTATTCGATCTGCTTCAGACTGTACAGGGGATCGGCCCGCGGCTGGCTCTCTCTGTGCTGGGTGTGCTCTCACCGGAGATGCTTGCCAACGCAATCCACCGTGATGAGCCGGAGGTGATCGCGCGTGTGCCGGGCCTTGGCAAGAAGATGGCCCAGAAGATCGTGCTCGAACTCAAAGGCAAGCTTTTGCCAGAGGCAATGCCGGCAGGCTTAGCGGCTGTCTCTCAGCTTGACACCGAAGTCATCGCGGCGCTGACCTCGTTGGGGTACAGCATAGTTGAAGCGCAGATGGCGCTCCAATCCATTCCGCGCGACGCACCGGAGGACATCGAGGAACGAGTCCGGCTGGCACTAGCCTACTTTGCCCGGTAGTGGGAGGAGAGTATGGAGCTTTCACCTCCGCCGTCAGATGATGTGGAAGGGATTCTAATCCAATTGGAAGGGCGTCCGAGAGTTGTACTTGTAAGAGATGCTCCGTCCGATAGTTTACCCGGGGAAGTGATCCACAGCGGGAGGATGGTTGTCTGCTATGCACTGCCCTTCCTGTATGAGCGGGATTCCCTGTTGCCGCAACTCGTAGTAGATGACTTCCGCAGAATGTATCATGGCCGGGCGGCACTAGAGTTTATGATCCAAAGGGGAGATGCTTTTCCACGTGCGGATGTGATAGGGCGGCGGGTTTCAACAGGGCGGCGGGCTGATCTGTTTCTCAAACAGCTAGACTTGGCCGCGCCTCTGGAAGCCTATGTGTATATTCATCTCGAAGCCCTTCGGCCATTGGCCCGGCTGGATATGGCAGTGTGGGTAGATGAGGCCGCCCTAGGCTGGGCAAAGCTGGCAGATGACAGTCTTGTGCCTGGCCTGTTGCAACAGGCTGTGCCATGTTACCAGATCAATCAGAGCTTGCTGAATCGCCTCCCGGAGTGGGTAGCGGAGGTATTACCTTGAGTTGTCTCCAATTAGAGAGGTGCGTGGACTTCTGGGACCGCGCCTTCTGGAGGGATTAGATAGTATAATGGACATGTTGAACGGGGCATCCATCAAGGCAAGGTAGATGATGAGTAGCAATCTGCAAGAATTGATCGCAGGCATCGAGCGATGGCGATCACGCCGTGTTCAGGACTACTGGTTACACATAGCTTACATTGGCGCAGAGCTTAACCGCTTTGGCGATCATGATCTGACCTTCACACAGGGCAGGCTGTGGCACCTGTGGGAAGATGAATGGCATGAGATCAAGGCCGGCTCGGATTACTGGCTGTTTTCTGTGCCGGGCGCGTTTGCATGGGCACGCGACATGCTGACTAAAGTTCTGCCTGCCAGCGGCATGGGCGAAGATGCAATTGAACTTAAGTTCAACCCTGACTACGGTTACGTTGAGTTCATGCGGGTGAAGGCCGCCAAACGTGACGAGCATAATTTTACCTTTGAAGTGAGGGCTTTCGGGGAAGGCCCCCATCCGGATTTCGAAGCATGACTGCCTACAGCGGCGATGTGACACAAGGGCGTGACCCGCGCCAGCCCTTCCGGTATTATGACCTGATCTTGGCGTTGTTTGTGACTGTCCTGCTGGTCAGCAATATCGCTTCTTCCGCCAAGATTGTGGATTGGGGTATCAGCCTGGGTTCTTTAAGGCTGGCGTTTGATGCTGGGACGTTGCTGTTCCCGATCAGCTATATTTTCGGCGATGTGCTGACTGAGGTATATGGCTATCGGCGCTCACGCCGTGTGATCTGGGCGGGATTTGGTGCGGCGGCGTTGATGTCGGCTACTCTATGGCTGGTAGGCCGTATGCCGGGTGAAGAACAGTGGCAGAATTATGCCGGGCAGGCCAGCTATGATGCGATTTTGGGGGGAGTTTCCAGCGGCGGGATCGTGGTGGCCAGCCTTGTGGCGTACTTTGCCGGGGAGTTCTCGAACAGCTTTGTACTTGCCAAGATGAAGGTCTGGTCGCAGGGACGCTATCTATGGATGCGCACCATTGGCTCTACGCTGGTGGGGGAGGGGGTTGACTCAACCCTGTTTGTTGTGATTGCGTGTCTGTTTGGTGTGTTCCCATGGTCTGTTGCGCTGACGCTGATTGTCACCAATTACATCTTCAAGGTGGGGGTCGAAACGATCATGACGCCGGTGACGTACCAGATCGTGGCATTGCTCAAGCGGGCCGAGCACGAAGACTATTATGACATTGGCACAGACTTTAACCCCTTTCGGTTGGAAGCATGATGTCCTACTCACCAGATGAGCCTTCTGAGGTACCTCTTTCTGACGATTTGCCGCCCGATCACCGTGCCGGTTTTGTGGCGGTGATCGGCAGGCCGAATGTGGGCAAATCAACGCTGATGAATGCCTTTCTAGGGGAGAAGGTTGCTATTGTCTCGCCTAAACCGCAGACGACTCGTGAGCGGCAGCTTGGCATCCTGACGTTGCCCCATGCCCAGATCATCTTCGTAGATACACCGGGCATCCATGAGGCACGTACTAAACTGGGTGAATACATGGTCGAGGTGGCCTCGGAGGCTATCCCAGATGCTGATGTGATCTTGTTTCTGGTGGATATCTCGGAGATGCCGGCCCCTGCTGACGAGATGATCGCGCGGCTGATCCGCCAGCAACAAGGCACGCCGGTCATTCTGGCCATGAACAAGAGCGACCTGATTGGCCCCGGTCAGGCTGAAATCCATGCCAGCGCTTACCGGGCACTCTTGCCCGGCGCCCATGAGATTCTGTTCAGTGCGACGCGGGGAGATAACCGCGACCAACTATTGGAGATGATCATTCAACTGTTGCCGCCGGGGCCGCGTTATTATCCGCCTGACCAGTTAACGGATACCCTCCTGCGTGACAATGTGGCTGAGATCGTCCGTGAGAAGGTCATGCTGTTGTTTGAGGAAGAAGTACCCCATGCGGTGGCCGTGCAGGTTGACCAGTTTAAGGAACGCAGCGAGCAGATGACCTACATTGCCGCTACCATCTATGTTGAAAAGGAGAGCCAGAAGGGCATTCTGATTGGCAAGCAGGGCCAAATGCTGAAGAAGCTGGGCCAGATGGCCCGACCGGAGATAGAAGCTATGCTAGGGACACGGGTTTATCTGGAATTGTGGGTGAAGGTGTTGAAAAACTGGCGTAAGGATGAGCGTGCGCTCAGGCGGTTGGGATATTACCGCAAGCGGTAGCCCGCTAGCTTGGGCAAGGAGTGTGTCAAATGTCGGATAAGGACCGCCGTGAGCGGGTTGAGAAAAAAGAGGAAGATATCATCGAGGGGGAAATTATCGCCGAATTCAGTGGTGAGACTCTCCTCTCATTGCCTCCTATCCCAGATGAAAAAGAGCAGGGTCAAACACAGGCAGGGACGATTGAAGAGGAATATGATGTCGGGCGGAGGCGGCTGATCACGCGGCTGGCATTGGGCGGGGTCGCAGCGCTGGCGCTGGGAGGCGGTGCGGCGGTTGTGTGGAGTCAATCACGGCGTAACCCGGCAGTTGTCATCCTTCCAAATGGCGCTCAGATCAGCGCAGAGGGAGGGGCGACCGATGTGGCGGCGCTGGTGGAGCGTATTACCCAGCTTGAATATGAGCTAGCCTCCGTGACTGCCGAACGTGATCAGCTGATCAGTGATCTGCACAATGCAAACGCTGAGCTGGAACAGCTTCGTCCCCAGCTTGAACAGGCGCAGGCATTGAATGCCTTATGGCAATCGCTGGATGACATTGGATTAGATGATCTGTTGGAAACAGGGTTAAGTGTTGTCGGGGGGCTGCTGGCTGGCGTGCTGGGGGCTACCGGCTTACTGCGAAACGGTCTTGTGACTGCGCGGGATGCACTAGAGAGCTTCACCCGGTCGTTGCCTGGCCCGCAGGCGGGTATCCGCTGGTTGCAGCAACAAGTAAGCGCACTGGCAGATGCGCTGGAGTGGCTGGGGCAACAGGTCCAGCGGGCTGTTGAGCCGGTCGAGCCGTATACTGAGATGATTGCCAACTTCGTACTATGGGTGTTGGGTAGACTGCCGTTTGGGGCGGGCGAAAAGGCCCGTGCCGGTATGGAAGCCATGCAGTCTGTGATCAGTAGCCTGCCGACCTTGATTGACGGGATCAATACGGGGGTGCTTAACCCGCTGGCTGACTGGTTTGGCGAAAACGAAAACCTGAGTCTGTCTGGCATCCTGCTGAAGCCGATTTCGGATGGGGTGATCAAGCCGGCCAACGATACATTGGTCAAGTTCAGCGGCTTCGAGAGCGGCTATCAAGATCAATTGGCTGGGCCGGTCGGTCAGGCGCTTACCGAGCGGGCGGCGATCCGGGCACAGATTCAACAACTGCGAGCGCAGGCGGGAAGCCGCAGTTGAATATTCACCCAGTGCCTTGGATGTAGTCACGCTGGATAGGGGGCAGGTAGTGCCGGCTAGTGTTGGAATTGACCGTCCAACCCTCAGTTGCGCCGGGGGTTGGGTCATTTTTATCGAAGTAAACGGAGGAGGTCCTGTAGAAAGAGGATGAGAATCGCACTGCTTGCGAATCTCAAGATGAATGCCCCAACTTGGGAGGGGATGCCGGTTGATCAATGGGACGATCTAGACAGTGCTGAGACAATAGACGCGATCCTTACTGCGCTGAGGCATGGCGGCCACGAAGCCGCCTTCTTTGAGGCAAATGTTCGCCCTCCTTTTGATATTGTGCAACGATTGATTGATTTCCAGCCCGACCTGGTGTTTAACATTGCAGAGGGGCATTTCGGCGATGGGCGCGAGGCACAGATTCCGGCTCTGTTGGAGATGTTGCGTATTCCCTATACAGGGAGCAAGGTGCTGACGCTGGCACTGGCGCTGGACAAGTCTATGACCAAGCGCATTCTGTATTACCATGGATTGCCGACTCCTGAGTTCCAGGTCTTTGAGCAGGCCGATGAGCCAATTGATGAAGACTTGGTGGACGAACATGGTGAGTTACGGTATCCCCTCTTTGTTAAGCCGAGTCGAGAGGGAACCAGCGTTGGAGTCAGCCCAGAGAGCATCGTATATTCGGTAGGCCAATTGCGTGAACAGGTAGAAAAGCAGCTCAGGCGTTATAACCAGCCGATCCTGTGTGAGCACTATGTCAGGGGGCGTGAGTTGACCGTTGGGATGGTGGGAAATCTCAAGCCTACCAGCGCCCGCCGGCTCAATGACCGTGTTGCCTTAGGGCCGTTGCCTGATACCCTCACCTTCTTCCCTATTCTGGAAGTAGATATGGGCGCTTATGATCCCTCAGAGGCGGGCATATATACGAACCGAATTAAAGTAGAACTAGCAGAGGACTTCCATTACCTTTGCCCCGCGCCCCTAGAACCGGCCATGCAACAGGAACTGTACATGCTGGCGGCAGGGGTGTTCCGTGTGACAGGGTGTAAGGATGTGGCCAGAGTGGACTTCCGCCTCGATGAGGATCACGGGAACAAACCTTACATTCTGGAAGTCAATCCACTGCCGGGCTTGAACCCTACTTACAGCGACCTATGTGTTGAGGCAAAGGCGGCTGGCTGGAGTTATGACCGGTTGATCAACACCATTGTTGATCTGGCAGCGGCGCGGCAGGGGGTACAGAATCGGTAGGGCTGTCAGCCTAAAGTCGGGATTGGCTGGGTTTGTATCGAAATAGCCGGGGCGGCTGTCGGGCCTGCCCCGTTTTTTATTCCCATTTGATGTGTATCCGGGCCTCTCCACTTAGAGAGACCGATACTGCGTACAGGCCTTGCGTCTCCAGAGGCGTGACAGATATAGCCTGACCATTACAGAGTGCGCTGTGTACTGCTTGAGGCAGTTTGAGCCAGAGTGTGCCGCTCGCTTTGCGGCCCAAACTGACAGTGCAATGTAACCCAGAGTTGTCGATCTGCCAGCCGCTGATCTCGCCGCCCATGCTGATATGCACATCACTGCCGGCAAATTGAGGGCCGGCAACAACAGGGCGCAAGGCATAGAGCGCTACCCCATGGGGCGGGATCATCCCCGTATGCAGGATATTCTGCACAAGATTTACCCGATGTCCCCAGAAGTCGCAGACTAGCGTTGAGCTGTCAGCGGGAAGCCCCAGCTCAGTCAGTGGGACTGTTCGCTCGGCAGGATGATCTTCCCAATTGAACAACCCTGCCACTACCCATGAACCAACAGGGCCACTCAGGCGCTGGATCACTGTATCGGGCATGGGGTCGGAGAGGAGACTAGGCACCTCCCCTTTTCCCTGTATCAGCGGCAGGAGGCTGGCCGCCCAGCACAACCGCTCTTCCGAGAGGGAAGGCAGGTCGTCGCTGGTCATCAGATGACTACCTGTCAGTGCAATAGCAGCCACAAGCGACTGGACTTCGGCAGGGGTGAGTTCCTGTTGTTCCCGTACCATCAGATTGTCGGCGTCCAGCCACCAGAAACGGCGATGTGTCCACATGCGGCGGATCGAGTTACCAATACTGTTACGGGCAGAGGGCATGTGTGGATCATCCCGGAAGGGGCGTTCCAGGCCAAACAGTTTGGGCCTCCAGTGAGGCGCGACATCTTCTCCTACCCGCATGATGTCCACCAGCCCGATAGCCGGGCCAAGCGGACAGCCGCAACCAACGATCTTCACCTCCTCTCCGGCTGTTTCGCGTATCAGCTTCAGGCCGTCTCGCAGGGCTTGTGCGCGGGTCCGCTTGGGGTTGTAACGGCGTCCGGGCAGTGCTCCACAATAGAGGAAGTCCAGCTTCAGGTAGCGGATGTTCCACTCGTGGACAATGGTCTCGATGCTTCGCCGGACGTGATCCTGCGTGATGGGATAGGTGGGGTCAAGACCATAGAGCCAATGTAAGGCACGGTCAATCCGAATGCCGCCGTGTACTGGTTTGCCGCGAGCGTCGCGTAGTACGGCTTCAGGATGCTCACGGTAGAGCTGTGCCCACCGATCAACGGTGAAGGGGCTGAGCCATAGGCCCGGCTCGAAACCGTCGGCACGGACCGAATCAGCCCAACAGGGGACGCCCTGTGGAAACTTGGTGTTGTGTTCCAGCCAATCGCCCCAAGCCGGCTGATAGCCGTCATCGAGCTGGATCAGATGGAGCGGCAATCGGTCGCGCCATTCGCACAACGCGCGCTGGTTGCGGGCCATGTCCTCGGCAGTTACTTTGTCGAAGAACTGGTACCAGCTAGACCACCCTGGCAGAGGGGCAGTGGCTGATACTCGGCCCGGTGTCAGGCGGGTTACGGCCTCAGCGTAGATGCCGAGCGGGTCAGGGTGGGGCAGTTTGAGGTAGTACAGGACAGCCCATTCCCCCCATAATATCTCGCCGGGGTCAAGCGGCACACCATCAGCCGTTGTTTGCAGGGTCAATGCCTGATGACCAGGGCGTCCGTCAGCGTACACCTGCCCAAATTGATCAGCCAGACCAATGAAGCCTGCCACCAGAGCCTGTCTGTCTCCATCTACCAGTGCGGCGACCTCTTCCCCGACATAGCGGCCTGCTTCGCGGGGCAGGGAGGTGGTCGAGTTGTGCCCGTAGGGCCATGTCAGAAATCCCAAGGCAGTGCGGGGCTGACGGCGGTTATGAGGCACATGCCCTGTGTAGCTCCATGAATGGTAGCCATTCACCCAGCCATCCAATGGGCCGGCTCCCAAGTGCAGGTCAGTGGTGGTGAGGGGGGTCAGCCTGTGGACGTTGACTGTCTGGTCGTTGTTGTTGATCAGGCCGACACGCAGAGCGATGAGGGGGTGAGCCTCATAGATGGCAGACTCTAAGACGAGTGCCAGCCCGGAGGGATGGGGGGCGAAATGGGCTGACAGTTGTCTGCCCGTGCCATGAACATCGGTGATAGTTTTCTGGGAGAGGGCCTCAATCTTCTCGCCGATCAGCGTGCAGGCCCGCTTGTCAGTCGAGGTGATCTGTGCCTGTGTTCTTCCTGCCAATGCGGCTGGTCCCAGACGGATACTCATAATCCCATTATCAGGGTTGATCTCCAGAAGCATATCATCACGGGAGATGAGCGTGTCTGTCATCATAACCTCTCTAGATCAGGACGATGAGTTTATCAGGCCAGTGGAGAAGAAGAGGTCAGCGGGTTCAGGTACAAGTCGAAAGCTTCGGATGTCCACGGGAGTTTCTCGCTGAAGATGGCGTGCACAGCCAGAGCATATTGGCGGATTTCCCACTGGGCTTCAGGTGACATTCGTAAACGTAGAAAGTGCATCAGATTCCAGGCATCTACCTTGCATACGGCAATATAGTAGCTGACCCAGCCCGGAAGAAACAGGCGGGCCTGTTCTTTGGCTACACCCTGAGCGAGCGCTTGTTGGTAAAGCCCAAAAGCCTGCTCGGTGAAGGCGGCCAGCTCGCGGCTCAGGCGGTCGCTGGCGGGAGTGTCAAGTGTCCCTTCGCTCCCTTGCTTGTTCGACTCGCTCTGCCTGCGCCACTCGCGTGGAAGGTAGAAATCTCCTTCTTCAAATGGGGTGTAGCGGCCCGACTGGAAGTTGAAATGCCATGTTCTGTGCCGTACCCATTGCCACCATACCACTACCGGCGCACGGACGCGGAACTTGAACTCAACCTGTTCAAAAGGCGTGGTGTGGCGGTGTTTGAGCAGGTATAGCAGAAGCTTCTTATCCTTATCTGGCCCTTTGCTCTCGCCGAGAAAGGATACCCGCGCGGCGTTCACAATCGCCAGATCGGGGGCAACGCCAGTGGCGGGATGCGGCAACATATCCTGAAGCTCGACCCACGACTTCTCCCCGTCGCCAAGAATGCTTGTCCGAACGGCAAGCGCAGAGGGGCTTGGCAGGCGCGGATCGGTCGTAGCGGAAGGGTTAGCAGGCATAACTGCTCCTGTGGATGTATCTTCAGCGAGGGTAAGTATAGTCAAGCGGAGCTGTGATGCCAGTCCGGAAAAGAAAGGCCGCCCTGAGCACAAGGGCGTACCTATGTAAGGCTTGGTGTGCTTTTGGGTGAACTCATCCAGCCCGCGCATCACCTGCCATATAAGCCAAGCGCAATGTAAGGAGGCGAGGCCTTCAGGTGATGCGCGGGTCCGATAATCCAGTCTTATATCCCGACAGCGCCGACAAGGCTGTTGACGTAATCTGCTCCTCGCGCCAGCGCTTTCAGGTTAAGTTCAAGCAAGGAGCGGCGATGCGCGGGAAGATGGCTCTCCAGCGCACGTTCAATCGCTTCTAAGGGCAGGGTGGGGTGGGCGGTCATCAGAGCGCCCAGCATGATGACGTTGGCCAGCCGTAGCTCTCCTAACTCATCAGCCAGCGCGGTAGCCGGCACAGCCAGTTTGGCAATATCTGTGCGCTGGCTTTCGCGCAGTACCAGTGAGGCATTATAAGCCAGCAACCCCCCCGGCGCGGCAAGCGGCTCGTATTTCTCGAATGAAGGGTTGTTGAAGGCTATAACGACCCGTGGATACCTGACAATGGGAGAGCCAATCGGCTTGTCGCTGATCACGACGTAACAGTGGGCTGTCCCGCCGCGCATCTCCGGGCCGTAGGATGGTATCCATGTGACCTCCCGGCCTTCATCCATGGCGGCGTAGGCCAGCAGTTGGCCTGCAAACATCACGCCTTGCCCGCCAAAACCGGCGAACAGAAACTCCTCTTGCATTGGTTCTACCTGCCTGTCTTTTCGAGGTCTTTGACCGCGTCTAGGACCTTATAGTCGCCCAATGGGAAGTAGGGCACCATGTTGGTCTCGATCCATTCCAGAGCTTTTTCGGGGGGAAAGCCCCAGTTGGTCGGGCAACTTGACAGCAACTCCACCATGCTGAAGCCCAGCCCATTCAGTTGGACTTTAAGTGCTGTCAGAATGGCTTTCTTGGCCTTGCGGATGTTAGCGACATCGTGGAGTGAGCGGCGTACCACGTAAGCGGCACCATTCAGTTGGGCCACTAGTTCGCTCATGCGGATCGGGAAGCCGGCGATCTCGACATCACGTCCAAAAGGAGACGAGGTGGTCTTCTGACCCGGCAACGTGGTAGGAGCCATTTGTCCGCCGGTCATGCCGTAGATGGCATTGTTGATGAAGATGGTGGTAATGTTCTCGCCCCGTGCGGCGGCATGGATAATCTCAGCTGTGCCGATAGCGGCCAGATCACCGTCACCCTGATAGGTTACAACAATGCTGTCAGGTAATGAGCGCTTGATACCGGTTGCCATTGCAGGAGCACGGCCATGCGCCGCCTCACAGCCGTCTGTCTCGAAGTAGTGGTAGGCAAAAACAGAACATCCAACCGGGGCAACCAGAATAGTGCGTTCCCGGATATCTAGTTCGTCCAATGCCTCAGCCAGCAGGCGATGCGCGATACCATGAGTGCACCCTGGACAATAGTGGGTGTATACCTCGGACAGCGACTCGGGCCGCTTATAGACCAGTTCCATTCCTTCGGGTGGAGCAACAGGCAAGGCTGTCATGTAACAATTCCTCCTCCATCACATTGGCTTGCTGACACTGAGCCGCTGGTAAGCTTCTTCGATAGCTTCCAAGATCTCGTCTGGCATGGGTATGATACCGCCCATTCGCCCATAGAAGCTGACCGGTATCTGCCCCCCGACGGCCAGACGAACATCTTCAAGCATCTGACCGGCGTTCATCTCAACAACCAGACAGCCGTCTACGTTATCTGCCAGTTCCGAGATACGATCTTCCGGGAAGGGCCATAGTGTCAGGGGGCGCAGCAACCCAACCTTCAGACCCTTTTCGCGGGCGGCCTCAACAGCGCTGTAGGCGATGCGGCCTGCCGTGCCATACCCGATTACCAGCAGGGAGGCATCCTCTGTAGCATATTCGACCCAGCGCTGTTCGTTCTGCTTGATCTGCTTGAGGCGTTCCTGTATCTTGAGGTTATAAGCCTCTTCTTCTTCACCCTTGAGATAGATAGAAGAGATCAGGCGCTTGGGGCGTCCCTTTGCGCCGGTGAGTGCCCAGTCGGGCGGCTCCCTCTTGATCGGCATCATGGGGGGCATCTCGGCAGGTTCCATCATTTGGCCAACGTTCCCATCCGCCACGATCAGGACAATGTGGCGGTACTTGTCCGCCAGATCAAAGGCCAACACGGTCAGATCGGCGGCTTCCTGCACTGTGGCCGGCGCCAGCACGATGGGGTGGAAGTCACCATGGCCTGCGGAGCGGGTGACCTGAAAATAATCCCCCTGGGAGGGAAGAATGTTCCCCAGCCCTGGCCCTCCGCGCATAATATCTACCACCACGCAGGGCAATTCAGACCCCGCAATATATGAGAGGCCTTCCTGCATCAGACTGAAGCCAGGGCTGGAGGTAGAAGTCATGACGCGCTTGCCAGTGCAAGCCGCGCCATAGACCATGTTGATAGCGGCCACTTCGCTTTCTGCCTGCAGGAAGACGCGCCCTTCTTCGATCATGCGCTGGGAGAGGTGTTCTAGGAGTTCGGTTTGTGGGGTGATGGGGTAACCGAAATAGGCTTCAAGGCCGGCGCGAACAGCGGCTTCAGCGATAGCTACATTCCCTTTAAGCATTTCTTTTGCCATGACTTGCAGGCTCCTTGCCTCAGGCGGCCACGGCACGTCGCGAAGCCGGAGCCTCGCGATATACCGTGATGCACACGTCAGGACAGATGACCGCGCAGATTGCACAGCCAGTACATTTGCCTTCAGGGTCAACCAGCATTGCCGGGTGATAGCCCTTGTCGTTAAGTTTTGTCTCGTCTAGGGCAATCACCTTCTGCGGGCATACGGTAGGGCACAGCCCGCATCCCTTGCAGCGTTCCTGATCGATAAAAATGATCCCCTTTGCCATAAAAAGGCTTTCTCCTCATTCCCAGCAAGAACAGGCGGCAACTCGCGCCCCAATGTCACACTTTGGTTTAATCGTAGACTAGCCCCCCAGTGAGTTACCAGTGTTAAAAATCCCAACCCACTGCGCCAGTTGTCATACTGCAAATTGTGAAAAAAGGAACTGCAAGTTTGGGAACTTGGTGGTAACATTTGTCCAAACTCGATGATGATGATCATCACTACAGGGTCTACGCCAAGCCTACTATTCTTCAAGCGGACCCCCCTGTCATATGCCCGCCTGGACCTGCATTCCGGGGAGAGGGGGTAGTCCAGCCGGGCCTTCCGCGCTTGCGGCGGGGCTGGTCTTGTCTGCCGAGTGATAACGGTCAGCAGACAGTCGTCAACGTCTTGTTAGGCCGGCCAGAGGGATAGCTTGGCGACAGCCTAATTTCTCAGTGAATCAGGAGGGTATTACCTTGTCTCGGAGCTTGGTGACTATAGATGGCAATGAAGCGGCGGCTTACATTGCGTACAAGACTAATGAGGTGATCGCTATTTACCCGATCACTCCGTCCTCCCCAATGGGGGAGTTTGCCGATGACTGGGCCGCTCAGGGGCAGAAGAATATCTGGGGCACTGTGCCGCTTGTTGTTGAGATGCAGTCAGAAGGCGGCGCCGCCGGGGCGGTGCATGGGGCGCTCCAAAGCGGCTCCCTGACTACCACCTTTACGGCCAGCCAGGGCTTGTTGCTGATGATCCCCAACATGTTCAAAATCGCTGGTGAGCTGACCAGCACCGTCTTCCATATTGCGGCTCGTTCATTAGCTACACATGCACTGTCTATCTTTGGTGATCACAGTGACGTGATGGCGGCCCGCAGTACGGGGTGGGCCATGTTGTTCTCCAACTCAAGCCAGGAGGTGATGGACCTGGCGTTAATTGCGCAGGCCAGCACCTTAGAGGCCCGTGTGCCTTTCTTGCATATCTTCGATGGCTTCCGTACCTCGCATGAGGTCATGAAGATCGAACGGCTCTCGGATGATGACATCCGTGCCATGATTGATGAGGAACTGGTGCGTGCCCATCGTGAGCGTGCTCTCACCCCTGACCGGCCTATGATTCGGGGCACAGCCCAGAACCCGGATGTGTACTTCCAAGGCCGTGAGACAGTGAATCCCTTCTATCTTGCTACACCAGCTATCGTCCAGAAGACGATGGATAAGTTCGCTTCTATAGTCGGGCGGCATTACCACCTGTTCGACTACGTTGGTGCACCCGATGCGGAGCGTGTCATTATCCTGATGGGGTCGGGTTGTGAGACTGCTCATGAAACGGTCGAATATCTGACTGACAAAGGCGAGAAGGTAGGCGTGATCAAGGTGCGCCTGTACCGTCCCTTCTCGGTTGAGCATCTGATGGCGGCCCTGCCTCCGACTACCCGGACAATTGCCGTGCTTGATCGGACTAAGGAGCCGGGCAGCATAGGTGAACCCCTCTACACGGATGTTGTCACCGCTGTTGCTGAAGGAATGGCCAGTGGCATCGCCCCCTTCGCCCAGATGCCGCGTGTGATCGGTGGCCGGTACGGCCTCTCGTCGAAGGAATTCACGCCGGCGATGGTCAAGGGCGTCTTCGATGAGATGGCCAAAGCCCAGCCCAAGAATCATTTTACTGTCGGTATCGTGGATGATGTGACAAGCACAAGCATTGATTACGATCCGAACTTCAGCACTGAGCCGAAGGATGTCGTGCGTGCGATGTTCTGGGGGTTGGGCGCTGATGGCACAGTCGGCGCGAACAAGAACTCGATCAAGATCATTGGCGAAGAGACCCCCTTCTATGCGCAGGGCTACTTTGAGTACGACTCCAAGAAGTCAGGGGCACGCACGATCTCGCATCTTCGGTTTGGCCCGCGTCCGATCCGCAGTACTTACCTGATTCGGAAGGCTAACTTTGTTGCGGTGCACCAGTTCGGTTTTGTCGAACGGTATAACGTGTTGGAGGCCGCTGAGGAAGGAGCTACCTTCCTGCTCAATAGCCCCTATGGGCCGGATGAAGTGTGGGATCATCTGCCCAGGCGGATTCAGGAGCAGATCATCTCCAAGCGGTTGCGGTTCTTTGTGATTGACGCTTACTCAGTGGCTGACAAGACTGGCATGGGTGTACGCATCAACACCATCATGCAGACCTGCTTCTTTGCGATCAGCGGTGTTCTGCCGCGGGACGAGGCTATTGCTCAGATCAAGAAGGCAATTGAGAAGACCTATGGCAAACGCGGCGAGGCGGTTGTCAAAAAGAACTTTGAGGCTGTTGATCAGACACTTGCCAATCTGTTTGAAGTCGAAGTCCCTGGGCGTGTTACCAGCACGATTGACATCCCGCCCGTTGTTCCTCCTGAGGCCCCTGAGTTTGTCCAGAAGGTGACGGCTCGCATTATTGCTGGTGAAGGCGATCTGTTGCCGGTCAGCGCCATGCCAGTAGATGGCACCTTCCCCAGCGGTACAACCCAGTGGGAGAAGCGCAATATTGCGCTTGAAGTGCCTGTTTGGGAGCCGGATATTTGCATCCAGTGCGGCAAGTGCGTGATGGTCTGCCCGCATGCAGTGATCCGGGCCAAAGTATATGATGAGAGTGCGTTGGCTGGAGCACCTCCTACCTTCAAGTACACTGATGCTCGGTGGAAAGAGCTTCCTAACAAGAAATACACGCTACAGGTGGCCGTCGAAGATTGCACGGGTTGCGAGCTGTGCGTGGAGGTTTGCCCGGCTAAGGACAAGACACAGGTGGGGCGTAAGGCACTCAACATGGCCCCGCAGATTCCGTTGCGTGAGCAGGAGAGGGCGAACTGGGCTTTCTTCCTAACACTGCCTGATATTCCACGCAGTGATGGGTTACAGTTCAACAATGTCAAGAACCTCCAGTTGCTCCGTCCTCTGTTTGAGTTCTCCGGTGCGTGTGCTGGTTGCGGTGAAACGCCTTACCTGAAGCTGATCAGCCAGCTATTTGGCGACCGGATGCTGGTCGCTAATGCGACTGGCTGTTCAAGCATCTATGGCGGTAACCTACCCACTACGCCGTGGACCTTTAACCATGAGGGGCGAGGCCCAAGCTGGAGCAACTCGCTGTTCGAGGATAATGCCGAGTTCGGTATGGGAATGCGCCTGACGCTTGATAAGCAGTCAGAGTTTGCCCGCGAACTGGTGACTCTGCTGCGCGGCCAAATTGGGTCAGAACTGGCTGATGCCCTGCTGAATGCTGATCAGTCCACTGAAGAAGGGATCATTGCTCAACGAGAGCGTGTCGCTGAGCTGAAAGCACGGCTGGCTGGCGTTGATGACCCTGTAGCGAAGAATCTGCTGGCCATTGCTGACATGCTGGTTAAGAAGTCAGTCTGGATTGTCGGCGGTGATGGCTGGGCTTACGACATTGGTTACGGCGGTCTCGATCATGTCCTTGCCAGCGGGCGCAATGTCAATATCTTGGTCCTGGATACTGAGGTCTACTCCAATACAGGCGGTCAGGCATCCAAGGCAACGCCGCTTGGGGCCGTGGCTCGTTTTGCGGCGGGCGGCAAACCCACTGCCAATAAAGACCTTGGTATGATGGCTATGAGCTATGGCACGGTCTATGTGGCACAGATCGCAATGGGGGCCAGCGACATTCAGGCGGTGAAGGCTATCCTGGAGGCGGAAGCATACAATGGGCCGTCTCTGGTTATTGCCTACAGCCACTGCATCATGCATGGTATTGATACAGTCAAGGGGCTGGAACAGCAGAGGCTGGCGGTCGAGTCTGGCTTCTGGCCGCTCTATCGTTACAATCCCGCCCTCAAGGCTGAGGGCAAGAATCCGCTACAACTTGACTCTAAGCCGCCCAAGATTCCGCTCAAGGACTACATCTACAATGAGACCCGCTATCGCATGTTGGCCCAGAGCAAGCCGGAGGTTGCCGAGCGGTTGCTCGCACAGGCGCAACAGGCGGTTAATGAGCGGTGGCGTAAATACGAGTATTTGGCTCAGATGTCATATGAGCCTGAGGCCAAGGCTGAAGCTGAAGTCTAGTATAGGGAGTGCCTCAGGACTTGATATTGGCTACTAGGATTTCCTCGCTGGCAATGTGAGGAGTGGTGGGGGCGTGATAAACCAGGCCCCCACCACTTCATAGCTGAACACCCAAGGGAGCAAAACAATGGACCTGTCCACAACCTATATGGGGATGAAGTTAAAAAACCCGATTGTACCCTCAGCGTCGCCGCTGTCTGAGAGTTTGGACGGCATCCGTCGTCTAGAGGATGCTGGGGCGGCGGCAGTGGTGATGTATTCCCTGTTTGAAGAGCAGATCATTCAGGAAAGTTATCAGCTTGATCATTTTCTAACTTACAACACAGACAGCTTTGCTGAGGCACTAAGCTACTTTCCGAATTCGCTCGATTATCGGGTGGGGCCTGAGGAATATCTTGAGCTGATCCAGAAGGCCAAGCAGGCCGTCGGTATCCCGATCATTGGCAGCCTGAATGGTGTCTCTACGGGTGGCTGGATAGAGTATGCTCATAAGATTGAGCAGGCTGGCGCTGATGCGCTGGAGCTGAACATTTATTACATCCCGACCTCTACGACCATCACTGGTGCTGAGGTCGAGCAGATGTATCTGGATGTTGTACGGGATGTCAAGAAGAGCATTCGTATACCAGTTGCAGTTAAGCTCAGCCCCTATTTCAGCGCCACAGCTAACATGGCCGCCCGCTTGGCCGAGGCAGGGGCAAATGCGTTGGTCCTGTTTAACCGTTTCTACCAGCCCGACCTTGATCTAGAGGCTCTAGAGCCAGTGCCGCGTCTGACATTGAGCAGTTCATCTGAGTTACAGCTTCCATTGCGATGGGTTGCCATCCTGTATGGCCGTGTACCTGTTGACCTTGCCATTACTAGTGGCGTTCATACCCATGAAGATGTGCTTAAAGGTCTGATGGCAGGCGCAAAAGTGACCATGATGGCCTCTGAGCTGTTGCGAAACGGCATCCAGCGGATTGGAGAAATCCTGACTGCGATGGAATCATGGATGCACGAACACGAGTATGAGTCGGTAGTTCAGATGCAGGGTAGTATGAGCCAGAAGAATGTAGCTGAGCCTGCCGCATTTGAGCGGGCAAACTATATGAAAATCCTAAAGTCATGGCGGCCTGACCCCGCTGGCAAGTTTTTGCGGGGGGGATGATCGAAATGACACCCAGAACGTGTTGCTAACTTGGGGTGCGCGTGATATACTAGAGTTGCCTTTGACCTCTTATAGCGTTCTTCCGAAACGTGGGCATCCCCCACGTTTCGTTTTTGAGGCGCAGGCGAAGGTAACTCAATCATCCAAGTAAGTCGGAAAGAGTGCTGGAGAGCCACGGTTGCAATGAAGAGCGAATTTATTCTGGCCTTCAACGAAATTGCTGAACTGCGTAAATTACCGCGCGAGGTAATTCTAGAAGCACTTAAGGCGGCGCTGGTATCTGCCTATCGCCATAATGTTGGGGCAGGCACGGCCCAGTATGTCGAGGCGCGTATTGATGAGAAGACAGGTACTCCTACCATCTGGGTTGAAAAGGAAGTTGTTGAGGAAGTCCAGAATCCTATGACGGAGATCTCGCTGGAAGAGGCACGCAAGATCAAGCCCGATGTCCAGCTTGGTGAGACCGTTATTGCCGAAAATACTCCTAAAGATTTTGGGCGCATCGCGGCACAGAACGCTAAGCAGGTTATCCTTCAGCGTATGCGTGAGGCGGAACGAGAAGCCCAGTATCAGGAGTATCAAGAGCGCATTGGCGACCTGGTCACTGGCACAGTACAGAGCGACTCCGGCGACGTGGTGACGATTGGTCTAGGGCGCACTGAAGCGATCCTCCCGCGTAGTCAGCAGGTTCCTGGTGAGCGGTATAAGGTACATGATCGGATACGCGCCTACGTCATGGATGTTCGCAGGTCAAACCGGGGGCCTCAGATTATTGTCAGCCGCACGCACCGCAATATGCTCCGCCGCTTGCTCGAATATGAGGTGCCGGAAATCTATAACGGTACTGTGGAGATCAAGAGCATTGCACGTGAGCCGGGGGCGCGCTCAAAGGTTGCTGTAGCGGCACTTCAGGAGGGGGCTGACCCGGTTGGTGCCTGCGTTGGGATGCGCGGAGTGCGTATTCAGAGCATCGTTAAGGAGCTGGGTGAGAAGATTGATGTCATCGAGTGGAGTCCTGACCAGGCGGTCTTTATCTCTAAGGCGCTTAGCCCGGCCCGTGTCAGTTGCGTTTTTCTCGATGATGACCCGGAGGAAGGACGTACAGCCTCTGTGGTGGTCCCAGATGATCAGCTCTCGCTGGCTATTGGGCGTGAAGGCCAGAACGCACGCCTCGCGGCCAAACTGACAGGCTGGCGGATTGACATCAAGAGTATCACTGAGGCGGCTCAAGAGGCTCTTATTCACATTCGCGAACCCCAGCTTGCCGATTTGGCTGAGGCGCAGGCTGGTCTTACCGTGCAGGTTGAGGCAATTATGGCGAAGAAAGCGGCCAACCGCGCGGTTACGCCGGAGGAATATCAGCTTCTGGTGGACTTCATCCGTTTGGTGGAGGGGCGGCGGCTTGAGCTGCGCGAGGCTGACCGGGTGGAACAGCGGGCACGACAAGAGGCTGTCCGGGCGCAGATTCCGCCTGTCGCTTATCAGTATCCGTTGGAGGATACCGATTTGCCGTTGCGCGTCTTTAACTTGCTGAGCGAGGCTGGTTACTCGACGGTGGGCGAAGTCATGGAGCAGTATGAGCTGTCTCCAAGACGGTTTATGTCCATACCGGGCTTCACCAGTCAGGCGCTTGAAGCTGTTGAACACATGCTGAAGACAATCGAATTCCCGTCACCGGAGGCAGTTGCCGAGTCTGTTGAGACCGAACCGGTGCTGGAATTCGAGGAAGTGCAACTGGAAGCCCTGCAGGAGCTTGAGCTGACAGCAGAGGTTGAACAAGCTCCTGAGCCAGTGCCTGATGTGGTGGGCGGCCCTGTGGATGTTGCGGAGGAGACGGAAGAAATCAGTTGGTCGGAAGATGAAGAGCTGGCCCGCGCCCGCCGTGCCGCTCTCGTTGCCCAGTTGACCGGCCAGCAACAGCCTGAGATGGCAATGCCCCGCTCCTCTGAGGAGGAAGCTGGAGAGAAACAGTTGGAGCGCCGCATCGGAGCTATTAGGCCTGAGACCATCAGGGAACAGATGATCAGCGATGAGGATGAAGAAGACCTCTATGAGTATGAGGGGATGACCAAAGAAGAGGTCGAGATAGCACGCCGCCAGAAGGCCAAACAGCGGCGGCGCCAGCTGATCTACGATGAGGAGCTAGGGCAGGTCGTCTCTAAGCGGCGGCGGAAGCCGGGGCGTGTGCGGGGGCAATGGGACAGCGAAGAGGAGTAGGGCAGAACTAGCCGTGCCAGAGGCTGATACAACTCGTGGAAGTCGAATGGCGGGGATGTGATGAGCAGGCGTAAGCATGTTCCCCAGCGCACCTGTGTGATTTGCCGGCAGGTCAAGCCTAAGCGCGAACTGATCCGGCTGGTGCGGACCCCCGACGCGGGCGTTAAGATTGATCCGAGTGGCAAACAGAATGGACGCGGGGCTTATCTGTGCAACAATCCTTTATGCTGGGCTAAAGCGGCACGTAGCGATGTGTTAAATAAGGCTCTGCGGACAACTTTGACGGAAGAAGAGCGCGTGCTGATTGCCGCGTATGGGGCACAGTTAAAGCCCCAAGACGAGATCAAACTATGAGTAGGCGGCTATGCCAGAAATAGGCAGGGTGTGACCAGGATAACCTGGTAGCTCTTGTTGCTCCTGGGCACACTCCCTGAATGAGATAGCCGAATGATGTGGAGGTGCACATGGCTGAAGCAACAGGGCAAAAGGCAGTCGAGATACCTGATTATCTGACAGTACGGGATTTGGCTGGTTTGCTTAATGCCTCTCCCATTGAAGTGATCAAGCAATTGATGAGCAATGGGATCATGGCCGCGATCAACCAGCAAATTGACTATGAGACAGCGGCGATTGTGGCCGCTGAGATGGGATTTGAGCCGCGTCCGGTGACTCCTGTCGAAGAGGCAGCTCCTCAAGAAGGTGGGGCCCCGGCGTGGCGTCAGTTTTATGAGGAAGAAGACCCCAAGAAACTAGTCCCTCGCCCTCCGGTTGTGACAATCTTAGGACATGTTGATCATGGCAAGACCAGTCTGCTTGACCGGATACGATCAAGTCACGTGGCTGAGGGCGAGGCAGGCGGTATTACCCAGCATATTGGCGCCTATCAGGTTGAGCTGGAAGGGCGTAAGATCACTTTTCTCGATACGCCCGGCCATGAGGCGTTTACTGCCATGCGGGCGCGAGGCGCTCAGGGGGCGGACATCGCTGTACTGGTTGTGGCCGCCGATGATGGGGTAATGCCTCAGACCCGCGAGGCAATCTCCCATGCCAAGGCGGCTAGAGTTCCTGTCATCGTTGCCCTCAATAAGATCGATAAGCAGAATGCTAATCCTGATCGTGTGAAACAGCAACTGGCCGAGGCCGGCCTGGTGCCTGATGAATGGGATGGCGATACGATTGTTGTGCCTGTCTCAGCCAAGACGGGGGAGGGACTGGATGACCTCTTGGAGGCTATTCTCCTTGTGGCCGATGACTCAAACATCAAGGCCAACCCGGAGGGCAAGACAGGCGGCACTGTGATTGAGGCTGAGATTGATCGGGGTCGGGGTGTCATGGCGACCTTGCTGGTGCAGAATGGCACTCTGCGTGTTGGAGATGTCGTGCTGGCAGGCACCTCCTTTGGACGCATCAAGGCGATGTTTAACGAGAAGGGGAAGGAAATCAAAGAAGCTCCCCCCTCAACGCCGGTACGGGTTATGGGGTTGAATCTTGTCCCGGAGGCAGGGACGATCTTTGAGGTGGTTAAGAATGAGAAGGTCGCCCGTGAGATAGCTACTGCCCGCGCTGAGGCCCAGCGCGAGACGCCCCAACAGCGCAAGCCTTTCACACTAGAAGACCTATATGCCCGCTTTCAGGCTGGAGAGGCCAAAGAGCTTAATCTGATCGTGAAAGCTGACGTACAGGGATCGCTGGAGCCAATTATCAGCTCGCTGGAGAAACTGAGTGTCAAAGAGGGAGACTCTGAGCTGAAGGTCAACATCCTGCATGCTGAGGTTGGCGATGTGATGGAATCTGATGTCATGCTGGCCTCTGCCTCCGATGCAATCATTATTGGCTTTCAGGTGGATGTAGACACAGCCGCCCGCCGTCGTGCTGACAGTGAGGGGGTGGACATCCGCCGCTACGACATCATCTATGAGCTAATAGAGGATGTTGAAAAAGCACTGGAAGGCCTGCTCGAACCGGTCTACGAGGATAAGGTGATAGGCGTGGCTGAGGTCCGGCAGGTGTTCAAAATATCGAAAGTTGGGAATATCGCTGGATGCTTTGTCCGCGAGGGTGAGGCTCGGCGTGATGCACAGGTGCGTATCTTGCGTAATCACCAGGTGATCTTTCAGGGGAGTGTGTCTGCCTTGAAGCGTTATCAGGAGGACGTGCGCGAAGTGCGTACCGGCTTTGAGTGTGGTCTTAACGTCGAAGGATTTGCAGATTTTCAGGTTGGTGATGTGATCCAGTTTACAGTCCGGGAGCGCGTCCGCTAAACCGGTTAGTTTTGACATCTGACCAGATTGGAAGCTGAGGACATGTCTACCAAGAAACAGCAACGAGTCGCCGAACAGATACAAGAGATACTCAGCAGGCTGATCCAGCTTGAGGTGCGCGATCCGCGCCTGCAAGGTCTCACCATCATGGATGTTGAGATTGACCGAGAGCTGATGTATGCCACTGTCTATGTCAACTCGTTGTTGGGTGAAGAGATGCGAGGAGAAGTCATGAAGGGCTTGCAAGCCGCTACTGGTTTTCTGCGGCGTGAGCTGGCGGCACAGGTCCATCTGCGTCATACGCCCGAACTGCGCTTCCGCTGGGATGAAACGCTCTCAAGGGCGGAGCATATCGAGAAGATTCTGGACTCCTTAGATATTCCTCCAACGGTTGAAGAGGCAGACAGCGCAGAGCATGACACACTCGAC
Organism: Anaerolineae bacterium; assembly: GCA_034435015.1. GTDB lineage: Bacteria > Chloroflexota > Anaerolineae > Aggregatilineales > UBA3940 > DAOTYH01. The sequence goes on from DAOTYH010000025.1 coordinate 49,368, forward strand.
TCTCAATGAAGTAGTCGCGTTGATTCGGCAATCGAACCAAATCGCTGTTGCTACTCATGTCTCTCCAGACCCCGATGCGATTGGCTCGCTGTTGGGGCTGGGGCTGGCCTTGCAGGCGATGGGTAAGCAGGTTGCCTTGTTGTGTGACGATCCTATGCCTGATAAGCTGGCCTTTCTGCCGGGTAGCGCAGAGGTTCAAGATCGGTTGCCCGATCATTTCAGCGCGGATTTGTTCATTGGTGTAGATGCCAGTGATACAGAAAGGTTGGGAATAGTATCCCAGCCCTTGATAGGGGCTGGGATACCTATTATCAGCATTGACCATCATATCACGAACACCCGCTATGGAACCGTCAATCTGGTCCTGCCCGAATGCGCGGCGACAGCCGAGATCATGGTGCTCCTTCTTGACGGGTTGGGCCTGCCCCTTTCTCAGGAGATAGCGGCCTGTCTGCTGGCGGGATTGGTAGGGGATACCCGTAGCTTCTCGACTGCCAGCGTAACGCCGGCTACATTTGCTACGGCCGGAAGGCTGATTGCCGCAGGGGCAGACTTGGAGACTATTACTGAGCGGGTGTTTAACCGGCGCACACTTGAGTTGTTGCGTCTGTGGGGGATTGGTCTTACCCACATGGGCCAGGAAGATGGCATTCTGTGGGCTGAGCTTCCTTTAGAGGAGCAGAAACAGCTACACATTGGCCGCCCGTCGGATACGGGGCTGTCCAACCTTCTTCTCTCTGTAGAGGGGATTGTGGTTACAGCGGTCTTCACTGAGTTGCCGGAGAATAAGGTAGAGATCAGTTTCCGAGCGCGGCCCGGATTGGATGTGTCACAGGTTGCGTTTGCGTTAGGCGGTGGAGGGCATCCCGCGGCCTCAGGTTGCACAGTGGAGGGGAGTTTGAACGAAGTAGTACAACGTGTCCTGAAGTTGTTGAAAGAGCAGGTCGTGCAGATCGGGTAAGAAGGGGAAAAACTGTTTGACATTTGGGCTGTTGAACATCAATAAACCTTCTGGCCCTACCTCGCACGACATAGTAGTTGCAGTGCGGCGTGGAAGCAGGGAGCGGCGTGTAGGTCATGGAGGCACATTAGACCCTCTGGCACAGGGAGTTCTGGTAGTGGCATTGGGGCAGGCAACCCGCCTGCTCGAATACCTGGCAGGCTCATATAAGACCTATATAGCCGATCTGATGCTGGGGGTCACAACAGACACCTACGATGCTGAGGGGCAGGTTGTTGACCGTCGGCCAGTCCCTTCTGATCTGAAGGCAGAGCAAATTGAGGCGGCGCTGGATCGCTTCCGTGGGCAAATTGAGCAGACGCCGCCCATTTATTCAGCGGTGAAGGTGAAGGGCAAAGCGGCTTTTGCCCGTGCACGGGCGGGACAAGAAGTCATCCTGCACCCCCGTCGTGTTGAGATCGTGCGGCTGGAGGTGTTGTCTTTTGGGCCGCCGTTTTTGAAGCTCGCTGTGACCTGTTCGGCTGGTACTTATATCCGCAGTTTGGCGCATGATCTCGGAAAGGTCATTGGTTGTGGGGCCATGCTGGCTGGTTTGGTACGTACTGCCAGCGGCTGTTTCAGGATAGAGGATGCAGTCAATTGGCCTGTTCTGCAGAAGGCCTTTCAGGATGGATCGTGGCAATCATACCTATTGCCCGCCGATCTGGCTCTGGAAGGCACTCCCCGGATTATGCTTGACGAGGTCTGGCTGGAACGCTTGTTGAACGGAGCGCCTTTGCCGCTGGGTAAGGTAGAGGCCGGTCTAGGGCGGGCATATGATCAGGAAGGGCGTTTTGTGGCTGTGCTGTCAGGTGATCCAGCACGAGGGCTGTGGCTTCCCAAGAAAGTTCTGACGAGTGACCTGACTCCCAAAATGAAGAATGGCTGCTGAGTTATCATGCGACATATCACATCACTGGACGAGGCCAATCTCTCACAGGCATCCGTTGTAACCATTGGCGCATTTGATGGAGTTCATCGCGGGCATCGGCACTTGATCGGCCAGCTTATTCACCATGCCCGCCTGACCGGCCTCATTCCAGTGGTTTTAACCTTCTTTCCGCACCCGAAAATGGTCTTGCACGGCTTTCGGCCAGGCTTTTACCTCACCCTGCCGGATGCTAAGGCCGCCTTGCTCTCTGAACTGGGTGTTAAGCTGGTGATCACCCATCCTTTCGATGATGCCATCCGGCAGATACGAGCGGCTGATTTTGTGGACGGGCTGATCAGGTCTCTCAATATGGCTGAGCTTTGGGTCGGCCCGGACTTCGCGCTTGGCTACAAGCGGGAAGGGGATGTAGCCTTCCTGCGCCGTCAGGCAGAGCTGAAAGGGTTTGAATTGCGCGTAGTTGATCTGATGGATGTTGCTGGCGAGCGTATTAGCAGTAGTCGCGTGCGCGAGGCGCTGGCAAAGGGTGATGTGGCTGAGGCGGCCCGACTGCTGGGACGATGGTATGTTGTCCCCGGTGAGGTCACTCATGGTGTGCAACGGGGACGCACAATCGGCTTTCCGACGGCTAACCTCAAAGTCAGAGTGGAACAGGCCATTCCTGCACGGGGAGTTTATTCAGGCTGGGCTGAATTTGCGGGGCAACGAAAACTGGCTGTCATTAACATTGGCTCACGTCCGACTTTTGATGGGGCCAGCAATATGGTTATTGAAGCACACGTGCTGGACTTCTCCGGCGATCTATACGGCCAACAGATGGCCCTCCATTTTGCCGCCCGGCTACGTGACGAACAGCGGTTTGGGGGAGTCGAGGCGTTGGTGGCCCAGATAGAGGCCGATATTACTTTGACCCGCAAACTACTGGGCGAGGCTAGTCCTCATCTGTCTAGTCTTCCTCAAGGGAGTTAATGCCCCTATTCCTTATGGAGAATTGGGTCGGTTTGCAGGCGGCGGTGTGGCTGTACCGACCTGCGCCCGTAACAGGTCTAGTAAGGCAGAGGCTGTCGGGATGTTGGGGTTGGTTGGCGGGGCGGTGTCTAAGTATATTTCCAGAGTCAAGATGGCCTGCCCAAGCTGGCCCATCCCGATCTGGGCCTGAGCAATTCCATACAGAGCATCTACATATTCCGGGTTGAGTTCATAAGCCTGCCTGTAGTCTGAGATGGCATCCTGCCAGCGCCGCAGGTTCAAATAGGCGGCGGCACGCAGGCTGAGTGCCTCAATGTAATCCGGGCGTAAGCTGAGTGCTGTGTTTGCCTCCACCAGCGACATGTAGTATTGCCTGTTGAACAACAGGGCCAACCCCCGTGCATGATGGGCTTCCGGGCTGGCGGGAGCAAGCTCAACGGCAGTGTTCAACACTTCCAACGCTTGGATGTACTGTCCAGACTGGATGTAAGCCAGCCCTAGTTGGGTCAATAGGTCAGCATCTTCTATCCCCATGGAACGAGCGGCCTCGAAGTCAGCGATAGCTTCCTGTGGCTGTCCAAGGGCGGCATGAGCCCGCCCGCGAGCCGCATACGCTACTGCATAGAGGGGATCAACTGCCAGCGCTACATTCAGATCAATGACTGCCATACGGGGCTGTCCGATCTCTAGATAGAGCAAGGCCCGTTCATAGTAGGCCTCCGCTCGTTCTGGCATCAGGATAACAGCGCGGTCGAGGTCGGTGAGCGCCCGTGTGGCTTCACCTTCAGGCAGATCAAGCTGTCGGTAGAGCTTCCCTCGTACCAGATAGGTTTCGCCGTAATAGGGATCAAGTGCCTCTGCCTGTGCCAGATCAGCAAGAGCACCGTCTGTGTCTCCGCTGGCGATCTCGACCTGAGCACGGGCAACGTAGGCGGCGGGACGATATGGATCAAGTTGGAGCGAGGTATTGAGGTCTGCGAGGGCGGATTCTAGATTGCCAATCTGGATGTAGGCCAGCGCTCGGCGGAAGTACGCCTCAGCGCAGGATGGATCAGCCAAGATTGCGAGGGAGTAATCGTTTAATGCGCCAATGAAGTTTCCTGCCTCATAGTTCGCATTACCTGCCTGTAGAATCTGGCCTGCCGGGCCAGGATCATAGGTTGGGGTAGGGGAGAATACAGGTGTGGCACTCGGCGTTGGCGTTAGGGTGGGCAGGGGAATAGCGGTGCTTCTGGAGGTGGCTGTTGCCGTTGGGGTAATGAGAGTGAGAGGGGCCAGGGTGGCGGCTGGCGATGCTCTACACGCCGTCCATAGAGCGGCAAGGCCTGTCAGGGCGGGCAGGATGAAGTGCTTCGGCCGGAATAATCGGACCATCTTGTGATGAATGCTTCCCTCCTTGCGTTGGCAGACCTGATCCTAAAAACAGATAAACTGGCTGTCAAAAAGTTCTCTTGGCTTGCAGTGGCTTATTAGCTAGTGTAATCTAGCTATTCGTAGGGAATGTCTTGGTTCACAGCCCTGTTGTGGGGAAGTAATAGCAAGGAACAGGAGGAGCGGTGGAGGAACAAGTTGCTTTTCGTCGAAGCGTATGGGCCTCCAGCCTGATCACACTGATTGGACTGGCGCTATTTATCGGGATCAGTGCCCTGATCCCCCGCCCCGGCAACAGTACCGGTATCCTCTTGCTGGGCGTGTTTGTAGCGCTGGTGCCGGCCTTGATCTGGCTGGGTTTCTTTTACCAGCAAGACCGTTCAGAGCCAGAGCCTAAACGTCTGGTAGCACGCATCTTCATTTTTGGCGCGCTGGCCGCCGCTGTTGTTGTCCCGCTGACCGATCAGATTGCCAGCCAGACGATCAGTCAGTTTTCCAACCTCATTGTGCGGCTGGTCTTGACCGTGTTCACTATCTCATTGATCCAAGAAGTGTTCAAGGTAGCCATGGTACGCTATGTCGTGCTTGGCACTGATCAGTTCGACCGTCACCCGGATGGCATTGTCTATGGGCTGGCCGCCGGTTTGGGCTTTGCGACCGTTCTAACCATTGCTTTTGTGTTGCGGGTCAATGGAGTTGTCCCGCTGGCAGGGGCGATTCGGGCTGTTGATAACGCTCTTGTGCATGGCGTGCTGGGGGCAGTCAGCGGGTACTACATTGGGCGTGTCAAGATTGATGGTAAGAAGCTTAGCTGGATGGCGCAGGGGCTGGCCATTGTGACAGTGGTGAACGGCATATATCAAGTGGCTAGTGATGAGCTGTCACGTAGTTTGGTCTTCAACCCATGGTACAGTCTAGGAGCCGCACTAGTGCTGGCTCTAGCCGTCGGGGTTACCCTGTTCTACTTTTTCCGGCGGGCACTTCGCCGTGCCACTGGCGAGCTAAAAACCGTTTCGATCCAGATACATGCCCGCTCCAAAGATATGCCGTGGGATATACACGTCCGCTATGACTGGCTGTTGATCGGGGCGTTGGTTGTGGCTCTGGTGGTCAGCGCGGGGGCGGGTGTGATTGCCCGTGGCCAGACGAGGGCCTATGACAGTGCCGATATGGCTGTTGTGTTTCGCTACCCGGCACGGTGGGCTGTACAGACGGGCGGCGCGGCTAGTGTGTCGTTGATTGATCTGCTTGGTGAGGGCACATTCAAGCCTTCTCTCACTGTGATGACTGAGAAGCTGCGAGGCGAGACGACACTTGATTTTCTGGTGGCTGAGCGGTTGACGAATCATGAGCATCAGAACCTCCTCTATTCCCAGACCAGCAGGCGGGATGATCTTACGGTTGATGGGAATCCTGCCATTCAGGTGGAGTATCGGTATGCTACTGAGGCCTCGGGCCAGCCTGTCGTGGTCAATGGCATCGAGACCTATGTGCTAGCGGGAACGCGCCTGTATATCTTCCGCTATGAGGCTGAGCCAGGCTCATTTGAGAGAGGCCAAGTCCAGTATAGTCAACTTCTCCGCTCGGTTCGTTTTCAGGCTGAACAGCCATAAGGCTCTGGTTGAGCAAGGAGAGACATCCAGATGCGTAAAGTATTGTTAGCTTTTGCGGTAATAGCTCTGGCTGCGCTGGCCTGCAATGTGCCCGGTGCGGCAGAATCACCTGCATTAGAGCCTGTTCAGCCACAGCCTACTGCGGAGGTTATTCAACCACCCTCCCAGTCCAGCCAGCCATCAGACAGGCCGCCTGATGAGCTGACCGTTGACCAGATAGAACAGATTAGCCGGGCTTCTGTGCAGATCCTTGCGGTTCAGCAACAGGGGGGTGCCCTGCGGCCTCTGTGGTCGGGTTCTGGGACGATCATCTCTCCTACGGGCGAGATCGTCACCAACTGCCATGTGGCCTGCGGTGCGCCTTTGTTGGAAATCTTGATGACCGTTACCCCTGATCAGCCTCCTCAGGAAAGTTACTTTGCCGAGATCACCTACGCGGATGAACAGCTTGACCTAGCCATCTTGCAGATCACCACGGATATAAATGGGAATCCCGTCAGCCCGACTAACCTGCCTTATCTTGAAATAGGAGATTCAGATCAGTTGCGCCTTGGGGATAAAATTTACATCTTTGGCTATCCGGGGGTAGGGGGAGAGACTATCACCTTTACAACCGGCTCTGTGAGCGGCTTTGAGAGCGCAACAGTGGGTGGTGTATCACAACGAGTGATCATCAAGACAGATGCGGCTATTGCCAGCGGGAACAGCGGCGGCACAGCCGTTGACTTGTATGGCAGGTTGATAGCTATCCCTACGGCGGTGAACCCGGATGTGCGCGAGGGAGTGACAATCGGCGGGCTGGGCATTCTGCGTCCTGTCAACCTGCTCGAAATAGTCCGCCAGCATCCGGGTGCGCCTGCAACGTCCGGTCAGGCTAGTCTCCCGCCCGGTAGTGACCCGGACCCTTATGAACCCAATGACAGCTTTGAGGAGGCTACCGGGCCTGTAGCTTCCGGTGAGACGATCACGGCTTATATCTCCTGGCAGGATGATGTTGACTTCTATTTCTTTGAGGTCTCTAATACCCAGCCCATCTCGGCCAGCCTGAGCGGCCCCTTTGGGACGGACTACGATCTCTTCCTGCTGGATGGGCGTCAGGTGATTGCGTCCTCAGAGAGTACGCGCTCTGAAGAGACCATTGAGTTCTCCCCGCCTCGTACAGGCCGTTACTGGATCGCCGTGGCCTCCTACAGCGGTGCCAGTACCTCAGACCCCTATACTCTCACGATCTCCTATGCCAGCGGCGGCGGGGCTGGTGGTCAGGCGGAGGGCAGAGGGATCACTCTGACGGGGCAGGCAGTGGATGGTAACTCAGGCGTTCCGTTGGCCGGAGGTACGTTCGGATTACTGATGCCAGGGGTGACGTGCAGACAGTTCTTTAATGCGCCAGAGCTGGATATGAGTAAGGTCGTAGCATCTGGCCAGACAGATAAGTCGGGGTTCTTTGAGCTTATAGGGGTTCCTACAGGTGTGGTGTATTCAGCCTTCTTTATCTACCAGTCGAATTACATCTGCGAGGATGCATGGCTGGAGGTCCCGTCTGATGCGGTGGACTCGGATCTGGGTGTGATCGAGATGTCATTTGGCCGCTAGAGACTTGATTGTGTGGGCTAAGATAAGGGGGGATGTGCGTAAAGTACTTCCCCCTCTCTTCGATGCAACGAGGAATTTTGACACGCTGGCAGTCCCCATGCTAAAATGCCGCGCAACTTAAGGGGAGGGGTTGCCCCGTATGGTCTCTGTGAGAGATGTGCGGTTGCCTGCAAATAATCGTAACAACCGTTATTTGACTGGCTTCGGTGGGCGCAGACTGATAGCACCGAGAGCCGCTTAGGTGCACTCGAGATCAGGTACAAGCCGCCCGCCCCCACTTAGCGGGCGGCTTCTTCATCTAGACATTCACCCAGGCTGAGGAGATGAGAAGCAGATGCTGAAAACACACACCTGCGGCGAGTTGCGAGTCCAACATGTAGGGCAAGTGGTCAAATTGGCCGGCTGGGTTAACCGGCGGCGTGACTATGGCCGCCTGCTCTTTATTGATCTGCGTGACCGTTGGGGGATCACACAGGTCGTGGTGGACGCCAGCCAGTCCCCTGAGGCTCATGCTGTAGCTGAGGAAGTACGGAGTGAGTATGTGCTCCAGATCGAAGGGGTCGTGTGTGCACGGTCTCCAGAGACAGTTAACCCCAAGATGGCTACCGGGGAGATTGAAGTCCAGGCCCGGAAGGTCAAAATCCTCAATCCCTCTAAGACGCCTCCTATTGAGATAGCTGGTGAGCAGGAGGCTAATGAGGAGGTGAGGATGCGTTATCGTTATCTGGACCTCCGGCGGGCACGGATGCAACGCAATCTCATTTTGCGGCATGAGGCAATCCGCTTTATCCGCAATTATCTGAGCGAGCGGGGATTCATTGAGATCGAGACGCCAATCTTGTTTAAAAGCACGCCAGAGGGTGCACGTGACTATCTAGTGCCCAGCCGGATGCATCCCGGTTGTTTTTATGCACTCCCGCAAAGCCCCCAACAGCTCAAGCAGTTGTTGATGGTAGCGGGGTATGAACGGTACTTCCAAATAGCCCGCTGTTTCCGGGACGAAGATCAGCGGGGTGATCGCCAGCCGGAGTTCACACAGCTTGACCTTGAGATGAGCTTTGTCGAGCGTGAGGACATACTTGATCTGGTGGAAGGGCTGATGGTCGGCCTTGTCGAGAATGTCTCTAACAAGCGCCTGACACATAAGCCGTTTCCACGCTTGGCCTACGCTGAGGCGCTGGAGCGTTTTGGAACAGATCGGCCTGATCTGCGGTTTGGCCTTGAACTGAAGGATGTCAGTGAGATTGTAGCCCAGAGTGACTTCCAAGTCTTCGTCAAGGCGGTGGCGGCAGGCAACAAGGTTCGAGCACTGGTAGCACCGGGTTGTGCGGGCTACAGCCGCAAAGAGATCGGGGAGCTGGAGGAGATCGTCAAAGATGTCGGCGCCAGCGGGCTGGCAACTATCGCCATTGAAGCAGACGGCGGTGTTCGATCTTCTATCGCTAAGTTCTTCAGCGAGCAACTCATGCGCCAACTTGTAGAGTCTGTGGAGGCAGGTCCGGGCGATCTGATCCTGATGGTGGCTGATACTCCTCAGGTAGTGAATGAAGCGTTGTCAGCCTTGCGAACCGAGCTTGGTAGACGTCTGGGGCTGGCAAAGCCTGACGAGATGTGCTTTTGCTGGATCATTGATTTCCCGCTGTTTGAATGGAATGAAGAGGAAGGACGCTGGGACCCTTCGCATCACATGTTTACCTCGCCTAAACTGGAGGAGCTTCATCTGCTAGAGACCGATCCGGGTGCAGTTCACAGCCAGCAATATGATCTCGTGTGCAACGGCTATGAAGTTGCCGGGGGAAGCATCCGTATTCACGAGCGGGCAGTGCAGGAAACTATCTTCCGCCTGATCGGTCTGGATATTGAGCAAGCCCGCGAACGCTTCGGACATATGCTGGAAGCATTCGAGTATGGCGCACCGCCTCACGGCGGTATTGCACCGGGCATTGACCGGCTGGTGATGCTCATGGCAGGTGAGCCAAATATTCGCGAGGTGATCGCCTTCCCAAAGACACAACGTGCCGCTGACCTGATGGCAGGAGCGCCCAGCCCGGTTGATCCGAAGCAGTTGGAGGAACTCCATATCCGCGTTGTTGATCAGTCGGACTAGGGAGGAGAGAATCTCCCAAAGCGGGCTGTCAGTATCGCAATGTGTCATATCAAATGCGACTCCGCGAAGGCCTGAGCAGGGGTACGCATGCCCAGCGCCAAGTGAGGGCGCTGGTGGTGACAGCAGGCGAGATAGTCATCGGCACGGCGTTGG